>CAZLAQ010000006.1:0-95957 GCA_964557695.1 uncultured Candidatus Izemoplasmatales bacterium
ACAAATCAAATACCTTTTTTTATTTTGTCCTTGACATAGGGTACATATTATTTTGAATTTATTAACATCTTATCTATTAAATAAAAGCTTTCCCTGTTTCACAAGAAAATTATGGATAATTACCTTACAAGGTTCTTGCCTTCATGTTTTGCCTGATATAATTTCGCGTCAACTTTTTCAACCAAATTTGAGGCAATTGTTTCATTGTCAAAAACGACGATACCCAAACTTATGGTGAAGTTAATTGTGTATTTATCGATCACTAAAGGATTGTTTGCTATGACAGACCGTAATTGTTCAGCTATTTTTTCCCTTCAGACAGCTTTGTGTTCGGCAAAATCACAGCGTATTCATCACCGCCATATCGAAAACAAACATCTGTTGATCTTGTATGGCCCATCATATGTCCGGCAACAAAGCGAAGAGCAGCGTCTCCGATCACATGACCATAAGTATCATTAACTTTTTTAAAATCATCTATGTCTAAAAATATAAGGGAAAAGTCAGCAAAAAATCCACCTATCCTTATTCTAGCAAACAATTTTATTGTTAATTCCAAAGTTTCATAGAAATGACGTTGATTGTATAGGCCAGTTAAATCATCAATCAATGAAAGTGCGTGAAGTTTGGCATTTGCTTTGGCAAGTTCTTCCTCAGCTCTTACGAGTTTGGTAACATCTCGAGATGTACCCCAAGTACCAATAATTTTACCGTCATAATCGTAAAGCGGATATTTTGAAGTCGAAAGGATCAAAATTTCCCCTTGAGCGTTGATACCTTGTTTGTTCCATTTTATCTATAATCGGAATTCCTGTTTTCGTGATTACAATTTCGTCTTGTCTTTTTTGTTTAGCCAAGACTTCAGGGAAAACATCAGCATCACTTTTACTTATTAATTGAGCATGATCTTTCACTCCAAATGCTTTAGCGAGAGCATCATCAAACAAAATAAACTTAGAATTGACGTCTTTGAAGTAAATTGTGTTTTGAGAATTATTCATAAGGGTATCGATTATTAGCGAATCTGAGGCGATATCAGTAGGTTTATGTCGAAATAGTGGTATAAAACCAACATCATGTTTTTTAGAAGAAATATCTTGATCTGTCTGAGGTTTTAGTTTGTTGATAATTGTATTTTTCATGTTAGAATCACCACCCTTGACAAAATTTCATATATGCAATTTGAAATTATAATCTTGAAGTATGCTTTATTATATTCTAAGTGAAATTGATTGTTAAGATGGTGAAATATCTTAATGTTAAGCGCGCGATAAACAAGATAACATTATCGATTTGGGCGTGTTGTCAAATTCATAAAAAGCTAAGCAGTCAAATATCCATAATATGTTGAAATTCAATGAATATCTTCATTTTATTTGGATTCTTGTTTATATAAATCGTCATTTATTGGGGTGTATCGCAAAGCAGGTTCGATTACAGAAATCAAAATTCATTTCGATTAGTTTTTTATAAATTGTTTTGTTGAAAAAAGAATAAATACTGTATATAATACGTATGTATAATAATAACATGAGATTTCAATCTTGTTTCACGATCCTCATGGTGATCAATAAATGACAAAATCAGTTAACAGGGAGGAATAACAATGAAATACTATTTTAAAGAAAGTCCTATGCCAAAAGATTTGTTGGCGAAAAGATTTGATGAATTAGTCGCGGGAAGTTCAGAACGCGTAATTTTTGGTTATGTCCAGTTTGACAATGAAGCCAAATTTACAAATTCAATTAGAAACTGCAAAATTAGTCATGAAGTATATGTCAGAAGTTTTAAGGATAATAAATTTAAATTACCGATATTAAGAGTTTCACATGGAATAATGCCCTATCCGGTAAATGTTAGTTTTGTTGATGAGATATTAAAGGATATCAAGCGCGATAAAGATCCAGCAGAATGGCGTACGATTACGCTAAATACTGAGGCGGAATATGTTGCTTTTATCGAGAAAATTATTAGTGATAAAGACTTCTTTTCTATTATTAGTTCAATATATAATATGTAATAAAAAGCGGTTATTAATTGATATAAAAATTGAACAGCAGAAGATGTTGCCTGATTAAGTGAAAATGAATATAGAAAAAGCATTTAAACATATTTGAGTATTTTACTCTTCTTTTATCAAAAACAAGCAGTTGATTGGCACTTAAATATTGTGGATTGCTTGCTATCTTGTAAGTAAAATGTAAAATAATGACTTGAGCCATTTGATGTTAGAAATAACAATCAAATGGCTTTTTTGTTTTCCTCGAGCATATTCAGAATGTGTCAATGGGTAATTATACCAAATTTGAGCCAAAACATTTAAGAGCAACAAACAATTAATGATCTCGTGGGAGAAATTATATATTTGTATTAAGTTATTGACATATGTCAAAAATGCATATATAATATAGTTGTAAGTGACATATGTCAAAAACTATCTAAGGAGGTGGAAATATGCCTAGAAGAAATGGAACAGGCCCAGAAGGATTGGGCCCAATAACCGGTAGAGGGAGAGGATTCTGTCAATCTATAATTGCTCAACCGATAGACCGCCCATCTGTCAGACTCGGACTTGGACGTGGGAACCGGAGAGCGCTTTCTGGATACCCTGTCAACAAAGATTTGCTTGTCGAAGAAAAAACAATGCTTGAAAGACGTCTTACCGAGATTGACGAGACTTTGAAGAAACAATAATTATTCTTTCAAAAAGAGTAGGGGACGCCCTACGCTCTTTTGAAAAAAGAAGGAGATGGATATTTATGCCAAGACCTAGAAAATTGCGAACAGTTTGTTGCGTTCCGGAAAATGATGCTTTTGGGCCGAAAAATGTGATTTTTTCCTCAGAAAGCACGATCACAATTACAATAGATGAATATGAAGCACTGCGGCTGATTGACCTAGAAGGCATGACGCAGGAAGAATGTGCAATCCAAATGACTATCGCAAGGACAACTGTTCAGAGTATTTATAGCGAAGCTAGAAAAAAAATTGCCGACGCTGTTGTTAATCGCAAATGGATAGTCATAACCGGAGGCGATATTGTTGTTTGTGATGGTAATAATCCTAATTGTTTCAGAAGAGGCTGTCAACGTCATCAACACCAAGAGCGGTCTTAGCGCCCAATCACGTATTCAACAAATAATCAAAAAAGACTATCTACTTAATTGTGTTTTAGACACATAGAAATGAGGAATATTATGAAAATAGCTTTGCCTATAGAAATCGCAAACGGAAAACAAATTATCAGTCAAGCGTTTGGAAGAGCGCAGTATTTTATGTTTTATGATACTGGAAATCATCAATCCTCGGTTATTGAGAATACAGCAGCCATCCTTCAAGGCGGAGCTGGAATTAAAGCAGCGCAGATGGTCATTGATTTGCATGCGGAGGTTTTGCTTACCCCGCAATGTGGAGAAAATGCAATGAATCTGTTCTTGCAGGCTAAAATTAAGGTAATGAAAAGCATAGGAAAAGATATAAAAGAAAATATCGATATGTTTTTAAATGATCAACTGAACTCTTTGGATGACGTTCATCCTGGATTTCATCATCAAACATGAAGATTGCTTTTTTGAGTGGAAAAGGCGGAACCGGGAAAACTTTATGCGCCGTTAATTTAGCATCAGTCAGCCTAAAATCAGTATATGTTGACTGCGATATTGAAGAACCAAATGGACATTTATTCTTCAAACCTTTGCAAGTGAAATCGGAGAATGTTGAAGTATTTATTCCCAACATTGATAAATCATTATGTGATGGCTGTCGCAAATGTGTCGACTTTTGCCGGTTCAATGCACTAGGTTTCGTTCAAAACCACGTTGTAATTTTTCCAAACATATGTCACTCTTGTGGTGGGTGTGCTTTGGTTTGCCCTAAACACGCAATTGCAGATGTATCAAAGATTATTGGCACCATTGAAGATGGGATTGCTCAAGAAATACGTGTTATAAGTGGATTTTTAGAACTAGGTCAAGAATCTGGGGTCCCAATCATAAAAAAGATTATGAATAAAATTATGCTGATTCAGGACTTTGTTTTGATTGACTGTCCTCCAGGAAGTTCTTGTGCAACTGTCGAAAGCATTCAGAGTGCTGATTTTTGTGTTTTAGTAGCGGAACCAACTATTTTCGGAGCGCATAATCTCGAAATGGTCCATGAACTGGTAAAAACGCTTCAAAAACTTTGTGGAGTCATTTTAAATAAAACAAATGGATTTTACGACCCTTCGGAAGAATATTGTCATAAACATAAAATACCTATAATGGGAAAAATCTCTTATGATGAAATGCTTGGGGAAATTAATTCTGAAGCTTTGATTGCAGTTAGGGAAAACATAAAATATCAGAAGATGTTTGAAGAAATTCTCAACAACATCATTGAGGAGGTTCGCCATGAAACAACTATTGATTCTTAGTGGTAAAGGCGGAACCGGAAAAACGACTATTGCGGGGGCGTTTATAAAACTATCATCTTGCAAGTCATACGCTGACTGTGATGTTGACGCTCCTAACTTGCACTTGATTATGAAACAGAATTCTATAGCTGAGGCACAAGATTTTTATGGAATGAATAAATACGAAATCGATGAGTTGAAATGTCTGGGATGCGGTATTTGTAAAACATTATGCAAGTTCGATGCTATCCACAAAAATGGCAAAACTTATCAAATTGATCCTTTTTCTTGCGAAGGATGTGCGGTATGTGAATATTTTTGCCCAATAGGAATAATCAGTCCAAAGCAACATGTTTCCGGAGAATTGTTGCTGTATCGATCAGAAGCATTATTTTCTACAGCAAAGATAAAAGCAGGCGGAGGAAATTCTGGACTACTTGTTACCGAAGTAAAAAAAAGGCTTCGTCAGGATAATATCGTCGATTTTGAAATTATTGACGGGTCACCCGGAATTGGCTGTCCCGTTATCGCTTCGATGAGCGGAGCAGATTTGATACTGTTGGTGACGGAACCTTCCTTATCGGGCATCAGCGACATGAATCGAATTGCTATTACTGCAAAAAAATTTCATGTGCCAACCATAGTATGCATCAATAAAACAACACCTATGTCAAAAAACGTAAATATCATTTTGGCATATTGCGCTGAAAATAGTATCCCAATGGTCGGAACAATACCATACGATGAAACCGTCAATTCAAGCATCAATCAAGGACTGTCAATTGTTGATACGGATTGTCAAGCAGGAAATGCCGTACGGAAAGTATATGACAAAGTCCGTCAGTTTATAAATCTCACTTAGGAGGAAAGGCCCTATGATTATCAAAACGTTGGTTGAAAACACATCGAGTGACAAACGATTTTGTTCAGAACATGGTCTGTCTTTGTATATTGAATTTAATAATCAAAGTATTCTCTTTGATGTCGGAGGAAGTTCTCTATTCATTAAAAATGCACAATTAATGGGAATTGACCTTTCTAAGATTGATTATGTTGTCATTTCCCACGGGCATTATGACCACGGAGGAGGACTTAAAGCTTTCTTGGCAATTAATCATACTGCAACTATCTTCATTAACAAAAACGCCTTTGAACAACATCTTTCACTGCACTCAGAAATGTGGATAGATATTGGACTTGATCCAGATTTGAAAACTAATCCACAAGTAGTCCTTACAGACGGGAATTATCACATCAACGAGAATGCCCTTTTGTTCTCAACCGTCCAAGGAGCGAGTTATTATCCATCAATGAATAGTAATTTGTATAAATTTGATGGAAAGAAGCGTGAAATTGATGATTTCGATCATGAACAGAATTTGATCTTAAAAGAATGCAATATGACTATATTGTTCATTGGATGTGCTCATCGAGGTGTTGTAAACATTATGGAATGCATTAAAAAACAGTTAGAACTGGTTCCAACGCATGTCATAGGCGGATTCCATATGAGCAGTCGGTCGTCAAATATCACGGAAGATATTGGTGTGATTCAAAGCATCGCAAAATATCTCAAGAAAACAAGCAGTTTATATTATACAGGACATTGCACGGGCGATAATGCTTTTCGAATCATGAAAAAAACTATGAGAAAGCAATTACAAAAAATCACAACAGGAAAAACACTTATTTTTATTTCGCAAGATTGTCAATGAAAGAACAGCAATATAAAGATTTCAAACCAAACCAAAAAACAATGAATGCAAATATACTTTGTTGAACAAGAATAAAATTATAATTGGAGGACTAAATAATGAAAATTGCAATTGCATCAAATAAAGGAACTGCATGCCAACATTTTGGACACTGTGAATTGTTTACAATTTATGACGTGGAAGAAAAACAAATTTTCGAAAAGAAAGAAGTCGCAAATCCCGGACATCGTCCCGGATTTCTTCCGGGTTTTCTGGCGAAGCTGGGAGTTAACGTCATTATCTCTGGTGGAATGGGAGCGGGAGCAATTGATCTATTTAATGCTAATAACATTGCTATAATAACTGGAGTTTCAGGTGATGTAGATGATATTATTGGAAAGTGGATTATTGGAGAACTTGAATCAACGGGTTCTATATGTAACGAACATCAACATTACGGAGAATGTTAAAATACACGAATTTATTCTTTTTTTAAATTAACGGATCAATATTTGTGCTTTTTATTGGATTACACAAAAGAAAATGCTATTATGCTAGTGTGAAGATATAAGAATCTTGATTTTGCAAACAAAAAGCACAAAGAAAAATATTATTTATTGAAGTGCTGAAACGCTATTTATGGCACTTTCAATATCTCAATTCATGTGAAGCTGATTATATTGTTTTCATTAAAAATATACTTGGGTAATATATATAGATTTACTTGCAATTGACAAGATAATTTTAGAAAGAAGGTTAATTATGCGAGTACTGGTTTACGGCGCAGGTGTAGTAGGGTCATATCTTGCACATTATTTATATAAAAGCGGAAAGGATATCACTTTATTGGCCCGGGGATCTTGGTATAACAAAATTCATGAAGACGGGTTAATCATTCGGCATACCCTCCAGCTTAAGACCACAAAGGACCATATCAATGTCATTGATTCTTTATTTCCTGACGATGTTTATGACATTGTTTTTGTTGTTGTCCAATACTGCCAATTGGCTGATATAATCCCAATTCTTGCCGCTAACAGGAGCAAAACCCTGGTTTTTATCGGGAATAATGCCGATCCTTTAGGAACGAAATCCAAAATCGACGCTTTATCAACCGAAGGGAAAACTATCCTGTTTGGTTTTGCTGGAAGTGCGGGAATCCGCAATCAGGACAAAGTCATTTCCGTCCATTTCATAGACAAGATGACACTAGGATCCTTGGACAATACTCAAAGTAATGGTGCCATAGTCGAAATGTTATTTTCTGGAACAAAATACAAAATTGTGATTCATAACGATATCGAAACCTGGCTGTTATGTCATCTAGCGTTCATTTTGCCGCTGTGTTATGCCAGTTATGAAAACGAAGGCAGTCTTAAACGAATTTCAAGAAATAAAATTGACCAAATACTTGATGCTGTAGTTGAAGGCTACCGTGTCATACAATCAAGTGGAAAACAAGTGCCACAAGATGATCTGGACTATTATATTTACAAACGGAAAAAAGCCAGACGACTTATTCGCCTTCTCGGAACGCGAATTGGGAAACTTCTTTTAGGAAATCATGCCATGAATGCTATTCGCGAGATGACGGAATTGACGATAAAATTTGCTGAGTTACGAAGAAAAGCAAGCATCAGCACTCCCAATTGGGATGCTTTGGAACCTGCAATCTATAAAATTCAATCACTACATTAACACTATATATAAATGTGCTTGTATTTTTAAGTCGCATAAGTTGCTGAAATTATGATTTTAGAAGGTATAGAATATGGTAAAAATAAAAGTTGTATTCCGGCTAATATCGATTTTCTTTTTGACAAGCATTTGCCTTTCATGTGGTGATATTAGTATTACTGTGACTGAAACCGATACTGAAAACACTATAAGAACATATGAGATAATCTTTTATTCTGGGCGATCAGGAAATAATGAAATCTACAAAATAAATGATGATGGTGATAATCTTGTCAATCTTTCAAATCATCTTGCGGATGACACTTGTCCCGCAGTATCACCTGATGGAGAAAAGGTTGCATTTGTATCGGATCGCGATGGCGTTGAAAATATATATGTCATGTTCGTTTCTGGCGGAGAAGCTGTGAAAGTTACAGATTCAGCAACAAATGTCACTCATCCGGCCTGGTCACCTGATGGTTTGCAACTGACTTATATTGTTGATTTCAATGAATATACGGAAATTTGGGTAGTCGACGCTGATGGCAGTAATCCAATCAGATTGACTGACAATCCATACCGAGACGAAAGACCATGTTTCTCTCCGACAATGGATAAGATTTTATTCATGTCAAACCGAGACGGCAGATACCAAATCTATTTAATGGATCCCGATGGAAGCAATCAGAGCAAGATCGATATTGTTGGTGTGGATGATGTTTTCGGTCATTTCGTATTTCCGCAGTGGCATCCTGAAGGCAATCGCATCATCTATTCATTGAATGATCTTTCTAATCATCACGCTTCGATTCATATTGTTGATCTGGATGGAAGTAATGATGTGGCATTGACAGAAGAAGATGGAAGAAACGAGGATCCTTCATGGACATCTGATGGTCAATGGATCGTATTTCAAAGCGAACGGGATGGCAATTTTGAAATCTATAAAATGAAAAGTGATGGATCTGAGTCACAAAGACTGACAAATCATCTAGCTTGGGATGGGTGGCCATCGTGGGCTAATTAGGGCGCTGAACTTTGTCTTTTCACAATCCATTGTCATTTGAAATACCGTAGATAAAATACAAAGCGCGACAATTGGTCGCGTTTTGTTTGGATATTTTTTCTATTCTACCTGAAATAGTCTACATCAACACGTCATAAATCTGTCATTGATTCTAGGCTTAGTCAAGTCGGTCATCTAAAAATCATTGCTGATCAAGAAGATTTTTTAATATAAGTATGCCTTCTTCAACTTCCGTATACCCTCTGTTTTGATACATCTCTTTGAAACCGCGGTAGTTTTGCTCAACAAGCTTCATATTTCTTGGTAATGAGATCATCGCAGAATAACCGTTAGAAAAGAAATGTTCAATAGCGTGATCCAGTAATCTTGAAGCAACTTTTTTTTGGCGATGGCTTTCTTCGATCACAAAACAGATGGTGAGAGCGATTTTTGAGTCATGGTATTTTTTCGGCAATTCAACAAGAATCCGTGGGTAATTCAGGATTGAAGAGGCATTCAACCAGCCAACGCACTTGTTGTTTTCATATGCTAAAAATCCATGCATTGTCCCTTCTTTTATTGCCTTGCTGGCATCTTCGTGATTGACAAGCGCACTTCGATTCATCCAGTCCTCAAAAGAGCAATTTGTCTGGTAATATCTGCAGAAACAATTTCCCCATCCTCTTGAATGACCGAAATTATCCGCTTCGAACAAAGAAAAGAAATCTTCTTGATTGTTTGAATTTAAGGAGTAAATTTCAAAAGACATAATATCACCTCACTAATATATTATCACACGGGAGCGAATTTGAACACTTTTCAAAAAAACACTGAAAATATCGGTTCGATTATCACTATGCATGCAATTATTTAGGAGAATTATGGTATCATATCAATGATAACAAGACACAAAACATATCATAGAGTAGCAAAATATATATTTCGTAGAATTTTGGTTAATGAGTTACGAATCGGTCTTAATTTTGCATAAAAAGCTTGTTATTGAAAGAAAATATATAATGTGAATCGAGGATTTTCCAATGAGAAATACAAGAAAAACGTTAAAACTTAATCAGATATACTCATATATAGAGGAAGAAGATTGTTATTTTGCTTTAATTTCGTTAGATAGTTATGATGAATTATTCAACGCTTGGGATGCCGCGCCATTAAAAAGAAAAGATTTGGAGCCCGATCTATTGGAATTCATTGAGCAAATCGGCAATGACATCCCGATGAATGAACAGATCAAACTAAGTTTTCAACTTCCCAAAGAAGTCGAAGACGAAAAAAAAGAAGATACTTCTCGAGAGGCAATTTATCATAATTTCTTCATGATCAGACATTTCATCATGAAGGAGCTTAGAAAAAACAACCGAAAGATTATGGTTTATGTAATAATTGGCATCCTTTTTTTGTCTGCTTCTTATTTCTTTCAAAATATATTGATGTTAGAGTATCCTTTTTCAATCTTGTTTGAAGGCTTGTTTATTGGTGGGTGGGTTATGTTCTGGGAGGCATTTTCTCTATTCTTTTTTTCAGGTAGCGAATTAAGACATCGCAAGAATAGATACATCCGTTTTTCAGAGTCAAAAATTGAATTTCAATACAAATAATCTTATAAAATTCTAAGGCACTGAATTATTCGGCACAAATATATTATGTTTAAATGAGAATATTAATATATAGTTAAGACAAGTATACGGGGAGAAAGTCAAATTGAAACATAATGCTATTGAACATGCAAAAGCTGGCAATTCGAGGAAACAAACGCTTTGTAGCTTGAGAAATCAAATAATGTTTTTAATTTACATATAAAAAAATAAAGGAGGATTTCATAAATATGACAGTTTTAGAAAAAATCCAAGTGCTTGTGAAGCAGATTTCAGAATTGCCAGGAGTCATTGCCATCGGTCAAACGGGAGATATTCATGTAATTCCTATTCCAGGGAAGAATGACGTCGATCTCTTTATTTTGTGCGACCAAATTCCCCCTTTTCATGATCGGGAAATACTAAATAATGCATGTCACGATTTATTCGTTGTTTGTCATCAAAACCAAAATGTTGGTGTCCATTGGGGAATTTCCGATGAATATATCGTTGACGGGGTTCCGGTTTGGGCGATGTATTTCGCCCTTGAAGAAACAGTTAGCTATATTAATGAAGTTATTTCTGGCAAACATTTGGATAGTGATCAAGGGTTCTATCCCACGGGGAGGATTCAAGCCATCCTAAATATGAACAGTCTTTATGACAAGGACAATGTTTGGCCTGCTTTTAAGCAGCGCTTAAAAATATACCCTGATGATTTTCAAAAGAAGATGATTGAGTATCATTTACCGATGGCAATCGACGAAGAAGATTTTTCCCGGGCCCTTGATCGAAATGAAGTATTGTTTTATCATCAAACGCTTGAACACGCGATTGATCATTTTTTACAAGCGTTGTTTGCCCTGAACAAGACATTTTTTCCAAGTCGGAAAAGAACAGAATCATATCTTAATAAGTTCATTATGAAACCAGGCAACTGCTATGAGAGAATGACAAAGGTAATCGAACTTGGAGCTTCGTGCTCCAGCCTGGAGGCCTCTTTTGCGGAGTGGCAGTCCTTGGTCTCAGATTTGAACGATATTGTATAAAACATCAATATTTTATTTTTCTAGCAATCTATATTGGATGAGATTTATGTTGAATAATACAAATTTATTAGTAATTAGATGAGTTTTTAGATTCTGAAAGGAGATGCACCTCATGTCAGATGTTATTGAAGACTGGCTGCTGGAGAAGTCAAATCCATCTGTAAGATATTTTACACTCACAAAGTTGCTTGGAAAATCCTTGGATGATTCCGAAGTGAAAGCGGAAAAACAAATGATAATGCAAAGCCCGGAAATCATCTCGATTCTTGAAAATCAGAATGAAGACGGTTCATGGGGAGAACAGGAACGTTTTTACACCGATAAATACCGCGGAACCGTATGGAGATTGCTGATGCTTGCAGAACTTGGGGCGGTTTCAGAAAATCCAAAAATCGAGAAAGCATGTGAGTTTATCCTGAATCATTCCCAGGAACCTGAAGAATCAGGATTTTCCGTGTACCAAAGCGCAAATAACCAAACTGGCCTGCCAAGCGGAGTGATACCTTGCTTGACAGGAAACATGGTTTACAGTCTGATCAAACTCGGATATCTTCAAGACGAAAGAATATCGAAGGCAATCGGATGGATTCTCAAATATCAACGATCAGACGATGGCGATGACAAATCTCCAAAAGGAGAGTTCTATCAAAGATATGTGATGTGCTGGGGAAAACACTCGTGCCATATGGGTGTAGCCAAGGCGTTGAAAGCCTTGGCAGTTATTCCTGCAAAGATGCGGACAAAAGAAATAGATGCAAAAATATCCGAATTAGCTGAATATTTTTTAAAACATCATATCTATAAGAAAAGCCACAATCTCAACCAAATTGCCAAACCAGGTTGGCTGAATTTCGGATTTCCGCTGATGTATCAGACTGATGTGCTCGAACTGCTAGAGATATTTTCCGAGTTGAAGATACATGATGTACGATTGAATGAAGCTCTTGAACTTTTGAAAGCAAAACGAGATAAAGAAGGAAAATGGATAATGAAAAATTCATTCAACGGAAAAATTCCGACAAAGATTGAAAATAAGGGCGCACCTTCAAAATGGATTACTTTGAAGGCGCTAATTGTGTTGAAAGAATATGATAACAGATCTAATTAATTGTCACGACTCCTGAGGAAAAAACTTTCATTTATGGTGTGTATAATTCGAATCGGGAATGAACATTTATAATATCAATGCAATAAAATAAGAACGAGGTGATATAGTGAATAAGGCATCCAATTATAATATAAAATTGGTAAACCGAAGGCATCTCGAAAAAGATTACTATAGTTTTGATTTCACCAAACCTGAAGGATTCATCTTTACTGAAGGTCAATTTGGTGTTTTTTGCCATATTGGAAAAGAAGTCGAGGGACGAAAACTTCGTGCTTTTAGCTTCGCATCCGTAAACGAAGAACCATTTATCCGCATAGCTACTAAAATCATCGAGACTCCAAGTGATTTCAAACAGAAATTGCTTGACATGCCACTTGGAGATGAAATCTCCTTGGATGCACCACTTGGCGAGTTTGTTTTGAATGAAGGATTTGATGCCATATTTATTGCGGGAGGAATAGGTATTACTCCAATCAGGAGTATGCTCTTTTCAAAAAAGAGGCTGCAAAGCAAGCAAAATAGCACCTTGATTTATTCGGAACTTGACGGAAACTACCCTTTCAAAACCGAAATGGATAACCTCCCAGGGCTTGAACTTCTTTACGCCGCTGATATCCTTCCCACGCAGAAAGCAATCATTCAAACCGCCTCCAAACACCATAATGAGGCATATTATTACCTGTCGGGAAGTCCTGGATTTTGTAAGGGAATCACTGCCTTGCTTCAAGAACATGGAATCAGCAAAGAACGCATAAAATATGATGTATTTATTGGATATTAATTGATAATTCATTCCTAAATAATCAATACTTTTGATGAAGGCTTAGAATGATTCAATGGTGTTTATGGATAAACCATTAAGGAGGAAACGATATGGAAATTAAATGGCTTGGACACTCCTGCTTCCAAATCTCCCATGAAGGGCATTCAGTCGTGTTGGATCCTTATAATCCCGACATGATACCGGGACTGGGGGCGCTTCACGTTAGAGCGAATCAGGTGCTTTGTAGCCACGAACATGATGATCACAATTACAGAAAGGCAGTTTTGCTGGAGAATACTTCAACTCCCAATCCTTTCACTGTTGAGCGTATCGCTTCATTTCACGATGCCGTATACGGTGCAAAAAGGGGAGAAAACTATTTGACGATTCTTTCTGCTGGAGGACTTAGAATAGCCCATCTTGGGGATATCGGATGTGCACTTTCGAAAGAACAGGAAGAAAAATTATATGGACTTGGTGCTGTGATGATTCCTATTGGAGGACACTTCACGATTGGACCCGAAGATGCAAAACTTCTTTGCGACCGGATTCGGCCAAAGGTGATTATACCGATGCATTATCGCGGAAAAACGTTTGGGTTTTCAACTCTTGGAACACTTGATGCATTCACTATTCTATTCCATCTAACCAAAATCAATCAGTATGATATTGATACAATTTTAATCAATGCGACTACACAAAAACAGATCGCATTGCTTAAGTTCAAGTGAAATTTGAATGTAAAAGTAATGTTATTTCTTTCAGGAACATTACAAGTTAGGAAATCGAATCATGAAGAAAATCGCGCTTTTTTTCTTTTCCGGTACGGGAAATACACAATTTGTAGCCAAGAAGATTACCGATATTTTCCGTAAAAATGTGGAATGTTCTCTTTTTAGCATCGAAAAGCATTTGACTGATACCGCAAAAATCATTCAATCTTCAGACTTGGTCGGTTTGGCTTATCCAATCTATGGGTCAAGCATTCCCCTGATCGTCAGAGATTTCATTGAAAGGCTTGAGCATAACGACAAAGAAGCATTCGTGTTTTGCACGCAACTGATGTATTCAGGCGATGGCGCAGCCTATGGCGGACGGTTACTTGGAAATAAAGGTTTTAAAGTCCTGTGGCAGGAACATTTTCGGATGCCAAACAATATTACCGATTTGCGGATTCTCACTAGCAAAAAGAAGCCAAACTACGGCAATATCGAAAAACGAGTGGAAATAAAGGCATCCAGATTCGTGACGCGGATCCTTTCCGGAAAACCGAAACGAAAAGGCTCCAATTTCATGTCCTTATTGCTTGGACTTGTGCAAAGGGTTCCCTACGAAAAAATCGAACAGTCCGCTTACAAAGAAGCCATCAGAATTAACCATGAACTGTGCTCAATGTGTAATAAATGTATTGTGCTTTGCCCTACAGCAAATCTGGAAGAAAAAGACGGATTAATTGTTGCCAAAGCGAATTGCACTCTGTGTTACCGCTGTATCAACCATTGCCCGGAGAAAGCTATGCACATCATTTCCAAAAAAGGGATTAAATATCCCTACCTTGGACCGAGTGCAGATTACAGGATTGCAGCTGTGATGCGTGATGACATTTTTTCTGAATAACTATTTTGAAAACCTAGAGTATAAATTATATTTAATTATCAATTCTAAGGATTCATTGTGTAATATTGTAACCCAAATATTGTATCGAAGAGAGGGAATAATATGACAAACAAAAAAAATGTAGTAGTATTTTATTATGATCGATTCGCTGAATTTGAAATTGCTTTGTCTTTGCTATACTTTGAGAATATAACTTTGCAGGCTGTGGGTTTGGAAAACAGGGAATATTCCAGCATGGAAGGACAACGTTTTTTGACGGATGCTTCACTGGGTCAACTTAATCCTGACACAATCGACCTTTTTCTGATTCCTGGAGGAAATCCGGGTCCGCTCCTAGGAAACAAAGAATTGGCACATTTTGTTGCCCGCCTTGTGGAAAATAAAGCAATTATCTCCGGGATATGCGGTGGAGCTGACATTCTTGTTTCAATGGGCTTTCTAAAAGGCAGAAAATGTACTGGCAACGCGCTTGACCCTGGTAATCCCGATTCTCTTAAATCAAGTTATCAAGATACTATCTTTATTGATGAAATGGTTGTAAGAGACGACTTATTCATCACTGCACAAAGTGATGGATATACTGAACTAGCTGAAGTGCTTGCGGGTGCTCTTAAAGAGGATAAATAAGCAATCTTTTTTGTATGAAAATCATTATCTTTATGAACATCTTTTTCTAAATGTGAGATGAAAGTCAATTAACCTTGTATTTTGAAGCGTATAAGTATATTTAAATTCATAAGTATTTTTTATTCAACAATTTAGTAAATTGACACAATGTGATATAGTATCCTTGTATATCGCGGTAGAAAATAATAATAAATACATGAAGAGGAGGAGACTATGTTTTTATATAGTGACTCAAAATGGCGAAAAAAATAGCTCTTGTTTTAAAATTTATTTTGATTGTTGTGGCTTTTCTTATCACTTTTGGCTTCATTACCAAGGGTGCAATCACCATTGATTCATATGATGCTGTGGTTACGATCAATGATGCAGGCGACATGACGGTTGTTGAAGTTTGGGACATGCGATACAATGAAGAAATGCGAGTGAGGTTCCGGGATATCGTCTATAATAAATATGCAGATGATTATCCACTTACCAAAAGTTTGCAAAACATTGCCGCATTTGATGAACAAAATGTCAGTGTACGCTTCTATAAAGACGGAATCGACCGAACAAGTAATGTGCGTGTGGGATATTCATTTGCAGGCGAATACGATGAACTTGGAAGTCCAATTGAATGCTATCCTAATGTCAATTATTGCGAATCAATCTTTGTCGATGCAAGGAATGCAGGTGGTCTCGAAGGCGATGTCATATTCGAGTATACTTATACGATTCTTGGCGCAATCACGAAGTATTCGGACATTTCCGAACTCAACTGGCGTTTATTTGAATATGCAGAAGCCAAAGTCAAAGCAGTACATATCGAGGTCAATTTTCCGGAAAACGCCTTTGGAGAGGATGCAATAAATGTATGGGGGCATGGTTTGTCTTACGGGACGATTGAAATTGCCTCGAACAAACAGGTTGTCATGGACATGACAAACATTAAGACAGGTGAATTTCCTGAATTCAGGATTTTGACTGAAAACGTATTGTTTCCTAATATTGATTCTAAAAATACATTCATTACTGCTTCGATGAATAAAGCAATAATTATGGCGTACGAGCAAGGGCTCACCGATGACACGAATGCAAGAATCACGGTTGCAAGAGTTGTATTGGGAGTCACTATCGCAATGATTTGTACAATGCTTTTAATTACTTATATAGTATATGTAAAGTATGACAAAGAATATGTTCCTGAATTCAAGGGTGATTATTTCCGAGAACTGCCAAGTGAAGATACTCCGGCAGAAGTAAGCTATCTGGTCTATATGAAAAAAATCAATGACGAGACAGTTGCGGCTACACTCCTTGATTTGATCAGGAGAAAATACATCGTAATGGATACATATGAAGCTAACATGAGCTCCTCCAAGGCTGATTTCAAACTGAAGCTAGTGCCAATGAAGGATAAATCTGAGCTTTTGCCTCATGAAAAATATTTCATCAATTGGATTTTTGACCTGATTGGCAACGGAGGCATAGTTACGACCAAAGAGATTGAATCTTATGGAAAGACCGATGTCAACAATGCCCGTAATTTTCAATCTTATGCAAGAACTTTCATAAAACTTGCTAAAAAGAGCGCCGAGAAAAAAAACTATTTTGAATATGGATTTCAAACACAAAAGAATAAAGTCATATTAGCGCTATTATTACCGATTATTGTGCTACTGGTTTCATTTTGGACAAGTACTGCCTATAATATAAATAATACATATGCTGTTATACTATGTTTTGCGTCTATCTTGATATACTCTGCCTATGCCTTCAATATCAAAAAAAGAAGTGTGACAGGTAATGAATTATATACAAAGTGGATGGCATTCAAAAAATTTCTTCTGGAATTTTCCAAAATGGATGATTACCCAATTCCAGGCATTATCGTATGGGAACATTTTCTAGTATACGCAACTGTATTTAATATTGCGGACACGGTAAACGATCAATTGAAAGTTAAACTTCCCAAAGAGGAATTGGAAAATTCCGATTCCACATATTTAGGAAGCAGATATTACTCACATGGTTTTTATTATGGAAGTATGCTGAATCATTTTAGAACAACATTTTCCATTGCTAAGATGAACTCAACCTCGACAATCGTTGCGGCAAATACAAAACGATCCGGTTTTGGCGGCGGCGGCGGTTTCAGTGGTGGAAGTTCATTTGGTGGCGGTGGCGGTGGCGGCAGAAGCCGTTAATAGATTAATAGAATTGAGAGGAGATTTATTATGTTTTTAATGGGTATCGGAAGTATTATAGCTATTGTTTTGGGAGTAATCGTTATCGGATTTGTTTTGTTTGTCATCAGTGTGTACAATCAACTGGTTGTTCTTCGGAATAATGTTAGAAACAGTTGGAGTCAAATCGACGTTCAACTGAAACGCCGTTTCGACATGATTCCGAACCTTGTGGAGACTGTCAAGGGTTATGCAGCCCACGAGGATGGCATTTTCAAAGAATTCGCTAGGGCAAGAAGCATCTACGCGGAGGCTTCAAAAACTGGAAGTGTTGCAGGTGCAGCTGAAGCAGAAAAAGGTGTTGCCGGAGCAATCGGCAGACTATTGATGGTTCAGGAACAGTATCCAGAACTAAAAGCCAATGAAAATTTCAAAGAACTCATGGTTCAATTGAAAGATACAGAGGACAAAATCTCATACGGACGCCAGTTCTATAATGATACTGCATTGAAGCTCAATAACAAGACTGAACTGTTTCCGTCCAATATAATCGCGAACATGTTCAGTTTTAAAAAAGCTGATTTCTTTGTCGTTGAAGATGAAGAAGAAAGAAAAGCGATTAAAGTCAAATTCTAATTGATGTTTCAGATAAAAAAGCATATTTCACTTTGAATTATGCTTTTTCTTATTTTATTATGAGAAAGCTCATCATCGGTCTTATATTAGAAAGATGCAAATAAGTTATAGCAGGAGAATATCTATGGCGAAAAATGTTACGAAAAATGTTAAATTTAGTAAAGTGATGCAAACCAAGTCCCTAAAAGACTTTTCAAAAATGTTATTACCGGTTTCACAAAGAAAACTATGGCCCGCAAAACAGAAATCGTTCGAACAGCTTGGCAAAGAAAAGAAAAACTGGAATCTTGATACAGTGATTGAAGGTTTGAACTGCTTGTTGCAACACGCCGAACCGAAGCCAAAAATCTATTATTACGTATATTCGGTTGAAGAGATAAACAAAGATCATTCCAAAAGAAATGTTGGCATCGTGTGGTTTCCCGTCTCTCAAAAAAAGCAGTTTGCTTTGATTTGTCCTGGAGGAGCATATGAAAGAATCTCATCTTTGAATGAAGGTTTCCCGATTGCTTGGAAACTAAATCAAGCAGGTTATTCTGCCTTTATTTTGTTTTATCGATGTGGAAAAGACGCTCATTATCCAAACCCGATTGATGATGTAGCTGCATCCATCAAATACATTCATGAGAATGCAGATTCTTTCAATGTTGAAAAAAATGATTATGCCGTTATTGGATTTTCTGCAGGCGGACATGCGGTCTCAAACTTTGGAACTGAAGTAGTTGGATGGAAACACTATGGTCTGACTTGTCCCAAAACCTTAGTATTGTCATATCCTGTTGTTACAATGGGGCAATATGCCCACCAAAAAACAAAGGAGTATTTTCTTGGGAAAAAACAAGGTAAAATTGAACTGCAAGTGCAATATTCGCCGGAAATGAATGTAACCAAAAATTACCCGTCTACTTATATCTTTTCGTGTGAAGAAGACAGTTCAGTAGATATTCTAAATAGCAAAATGCTTGCAAGTTCATTGGAGAAAGCTAAAGTTTCTTACAAACTTAATTTGTCAGTAGGATCAACTCATGGTATTGGTCTTGGAATAGGTTCAAAAGCCGAAGGCTGGTTTGATGAAGCAGTTCGATTTTGGTCTAAAGCTAATAATAGGTAATGCTGACACAATAAAATCTTGGTCTAAAAAAGTAATATAAAGAATATTCAACAAAAAAACGGAATGAAGGCAAGAATGCTTTCATCCGTTTTTAATTATCATATTGTACGATATTTTTTTAATAACAACGTATTGGCAATAAACAAAATTAATATCAATCCTGACAATATCAATACTTCGGGAATAACTTCTACAAACGGCGCGCCTTTGACCATCAAATCATTCAAGGCATTACAAGCATAGTAGACAGGCATCAAATATGCCAAATTGCCGATTCCAAGCGGTAATAATTCGATCGGTATCATTCCGCTCAAAAAGATTTGAGGAACAATAATGATCGGAATAAATTGTGCAACTTGAAACTCGTTGTTCGCGAAAGTCGAAACCAATGATCCAAATGCAACTGCCACATATGCCAGGAGAATCATTATAACTAAAACACCCAAAAGCGAGCCCGCTATGACCAAACCCAAAACATATTTTACAAATATGACAACAAGTACGCTTTGAATGACTGCCAACAATCCAAATCCCAACAAGAAGCCGGCAACAACGGTAGATCTGCGAATAGGCGATAACATGAATCGTTCCATTGTTCCCAAAGTTCTTTCTCTTACGAAAGAGACTCCTGCAATCAGAAATACAAAGAAAAATGAAGCTACACCAAGCAAGATATATCCTATACTATCAAAAGTATTACTTTGTGAGTCTCCATACAGGTATTCTATTTGCAAAGTGGGAGCATTAGGGTCAATTTGCTTAATCGCTTGTAGCACCTCTTTGGAAATTTTGGATACTTTCATGCTGTTCAGTTCATACATTTTCAGATGGATTTCTCCACTTTCAAAATAAATCACGCCATCAACGGTTTCTGCTTCCAGCATTTCATCCATTTCTCCTGTTTGAGGGAGAATTTCCAAATTTTGTGCTTCGAGAATTTGCACAACAGGATAAGGAACATCAATGAGTGCTATTTTCGGCACATATGCGCTCTCACCAAAAACAAAATAGGATAGCGTCATTATCATAATGGGAGCAAAAAGCACTAATATCAGGGAACGTTTATCATTTAGCATTTGTTTTATGATACGAATAATAATGGCAATCATATGAATTGTTCCTCCGTTGCACGAAAAAACAGTTCTTCGATTTCGTTGCTTTTTGTTAATGATTTTAGTTTTTCGACAGTATCGAATGCCAGAAGTTCTCCTTTATATAGTAACGCGCATTTATCACATTTTTCTGCCTCATCCATCACATGAGTAGAGATAATGAGCGTTTTTCCTTGCTTGGCCTGATCACGGAAATCATCCCAGATTTTTTTTCTTAACACTGGGTCAATCCCAACTGTTGGTTCATCAAGAATCAAATATTGGGGGTCATGAACCAAAGCAATGATCAAAGAAAGACGTTTCTTCATTCCTCCGGAATAATGATATACCAATTTGTCTTTCTCTTCATAAAGATCATAAAAATGAAATAGTTTTGAGCAACGTTCGAAAAGTTTTTTCCCCTTGCATCTATATAGTCTGCCAAAAAACAGAAGATTGTCCCAACCGGATAAATCGGGATAGAGAGCATCAAATTGCGGCATATATCCAACTTGTGAAAAAAGTTTCATGTTTGGGACTTTAACTGTATCGATGAAGATTTCACCGCTGTCGGACTTAATTGCACCTGTTATAAGTCGAATCAAAGTCGTTTTTCCTGCTCCTGAAGGTCCAATCACACCTAAAATTTGCTCTTTTTCAGCAACTATGTTTAAATCTGACAAGACGATTTTCTTTAGAAACGACTTGTATACGTTTTTGACTTCGATACTCATGATTATCACCCGATCGCGATTTTTTTATAACACACTTATTATACTCCTATCAATATGATTTTCAAACAACAGAATCAATTATGGTTAGATATTATTAAATGGAATAGACACTATTCAAACGGGTTCTGAACTAGTTACATTTGTCAATTTTCCAATTATACAAAACCATCAAAAAAGTATATTATAAGAGCAAGCTCGAATAAGCTTGCTTTGAGTATATTCAATTAACACAATATAGAATTTAACGAGCAAAACGACCTGTTGTGAATCGTGTTTTTTCCAGTTTTGGAAGATTGTTGTTTTCTGCCAAAGACCACAATTTTAGGATTGTTTTTGTCTCTTCACTGTTTTCTGTCGTAAAATCGAAACGGAAGCGTGTGATACCTGCTATTTTAAGAAAAGCAAGATTGTCAAGGAGAAATACTGGCTTGGAATGCAGCAATCTGATATTGCAGAATCCGTCATTTAGCAAGGGGAACAATCCGTCTGAGCGGTCCTTCAGGTAATATTGGTTTTCCAGGCAAAGATTGCATTGTGTACGATTGATGCCAGTGGATTTAGCAATTGGACAATATTTTGAGATCATCAAATCGAGACGACCATAAACAACAATCTCAAGATTTGGGTTGTGGCCAAAAATATTCAAGTATGTAGTATAAAATGACTCTAATCGAGATTGTTGAAGTTCCGGAGAAAGCGTGACATAACTTGCACCGTGATCTGCCAAAAAAGCCGCTGAATATATATTTGTCACATTCATGAACTGGTCGCCAATCCAGGCAATACCAGGTTCGGGAATCTGTCCTAGATCACTTATCACTGAAGGCAAGGCTGGTGATGATGTTGTTATCTTTTGGGCAATCCTGTTTTTGACTGCATACATTTCTATTCCGGGATACATGGCTGGTTCAATAGACAATGAATCGTTGAAATAGATGATTTTGATGCCTGAATTCACTACCACGTGGAATTGATCCAAGGTTTCCACCTTGGCGACTACTCCTGGTGAAGCAGACCTGAATTTTCCATGAAAAGTCGAGAAATACTTGTTTATCGCAGGAAAGGTGCGCGCTGTCATTTCATCCTCCCAAAGTGAGAAGGCATTACGTCGAAGCTCGTTTAATATCTTTACGGGAATAAACAGATTTTCATCAGCGATGATTTCGAGTTTGTCCCAATAATATGGTGTGTTGCCAAGTTTATCCAGTTGATCGCGCATTTGACTGATTAGGGTAGGCTGTTTGATAGCTAAAACTGCAATAAACTCGCTGGTGATAGATGCAGTATGTCCTAGTGCCGAGAGGGTTAGGATAAGTGGTTTATCTAACTGGACAACAAACTTACCCTCAAATGGAACTCGCTTATATGATGGATCAAGAAAGAGCTTAGCTTCCATATCGATTGTCTTGTCCAAAGTCTTGACCATCATTGTGCCGATGTCAATCGGGACTGAAACGTCTAATGTGATCAAATCACCAATCTCGGCCATTTTCACATATTCATTATTGCGTTGGATCCGTGATATTTCCATTCCATAATCAGAACCTGAAAGAAAACGAACTCCATCCCCTACTTGAAGATTATCCATGAGTCGAAGTGTGAGTTTTCCTTGTCTGCACGACTCAACAATTCCAGCCTCAACACCGATATGGTTTGGTCTTAAGGACTGATTGGTGGTATGGGGTTTAGCAAAGAAAAGAAAGCCGTTGGTGTAATCACGGTTGAAAACACGTTTCAATCTATCGATTGCCTGAAAGGTATCAATCGTTTTGTTTGCGTAATGTAAATTGATCGCCATCCGATATTGCCTTGTCGTTTCAATCACGTATTCCGGTTTTCGCATCCTGCCTTCTATTTTGAAAGCGTGGATACCTGACTCGATTAATTCAGGAATTTTATCCAAAGTCATCAGATCTTTAGAAGAAAGTAAATAACTCGGTTCATTTAGGTCTTCGTTTTCTCGGACCAGAGAATATGGTAACCGACATGGTTGGGCACACTCTCCGAGATTGGCACTGCGGCCACCGAACATTGAACTGAACAAACAATTTCCCGAATACGACACGCAAAGCGCACCATGCACGAATACTTCAACTTCGAGTTTGGTGTTTTGTTTAATTCTTATCGCTGTTTGCAGATTGGTCTCACGCGCAAGGATGATTCTCTTGATGCCAAGACGTTCTAAAAATAGGGCTTGTTCTAAACTATATGTATTTGTCTGAGTCGATGCGTGTATGGGAGTATTAGGATATCTGCTACATAACATTGACATAACCCCGAAATCCTGGACAATCAAGGCGTCGACATGATTCTGGACCAAATAATCAGTATATTCAAGAAGCGAATTGATTTCATCATCGAAAATCAAAGTGTTTACTGTAACATACACTTTAACATCTCCGAGATGAGCGAATCGGATCAATTCACTGAGCTCTGATTGTTCAAAGTTGGGTGCGCCAGCGCGGGCGCCAAACTTTTTTCCCGCCAAGTACAATGCATCGCATCCAGCGTTGATTGCGCCAATAAATGCTTGTTTGTCTCCGACTGGAGACATTAGTTCCACTTTGTCCATCGAATCACTCCTTCCATAAGTTGATATGATATATTATAGCATTTTTATTGATTTCTTCTTGAATCATTTCTTGTTATTTATTTAACAAATGGATGGTATGTCTCATGATATTTATGAGAATTAAATCATAACCTAGAAAAAAGTGTCTATATGATTTCTATCTCCGTTTTTACATGACCTATGATAAAATCTATTCATTTTTTATATGACACTTTTAATATTGATTTCGCGCTTGCCTACATTGAAAATTTCAGAAATCAAGCTTGAGACGTTGCATCAATAATAGAGTGTGATACAATTAGAGTAGACATTGAGTGAAGGAGGAAGTAATATCCCGGATATTACGAATTCAGAATGAATATTGATACTTTAATATTACTTAGTATTGTTATTGCATTGGTCTACTATTTGTTTATCGAATTCTTTTCCGTGATTTTTCGGCTTACCGGACTATCCAAATCCAAAGCCAAATTTCAGGTAATTTCACTATTGACAAACAGTGGATTCACGACTCAGGAAGCTGAACTTATCATGAATAGCAGAATCAGGAGAAAACTAGCCAGTTTCACCATGTTTTTCGGATACCTTTTAACAGTCGCAGTGATATCAATGCTGGTCAATGTATTTATGACGTTATCAAATTCCGCTTCCCAGGATGTCTGGCGATTTGTTATTATTTTATCAGGATTTATTGTGCTTTTGTTTATTGTAAGCCGGATAAAATTTGTGGACAACATAATTCGTAAAATGACCGAAAGAATTGCTGTGAAACTTCTGTTTGGTAAAAAAACAAATGTTATCGAAGTATTGGACAATTATGATCAAAATGTGATTGCAGAAGTATATGTTACCTATCTGCCTCCGCTTTGCGATGGTTTAACTTTGGCGCAAAGCGAGATCAAATTGAAACACGGAATCCAAGTGTTGGCCATCAAAAGAGCCAATGTCGTGAAAACTGAAATAAATGGCGATGATCAAATCTTGCAAGGAGACCTGGTTGTGATTTTTGGCAAGAGCAAGAACATTAAAAATGTTTTTTTAAGAATTCCTGATAACGATGAAGAAGAATAAGACGCTTCTTTCAAACAAAATAAAAAGATGTTCATACACTCTTGTCTGTGTAGAAACACCTTTTTTTTCTGTTCGGCCAAATTATTGTTTGAAAATTTCTAATTTAACAAAATAATGCTTTTCATGATTGAAAGGCCAAACGAACCACTCTTGTTGAAGAAGAGATAGTTTTTTCTCCAGACTCAACAAACCGTAATCGCCGATTCCAACACCGAATTCGCTCAGGTAGTCCTCATAGATTTCATCCATTCCTTTTTCGGATTCAATCGCAATTTTGGCTTTGTTATAAAATGGAGAGTTGGGTTTTGCTTCAAAAATATCGGATAAGACAAATAAGTATCCGCCTTCATTTAACAAGGAAATTACATTTTTGTTGAAGGAGTCTATGATGTTTGGAATCATTCCGAGAATCTGATTGTCCAGAAATCGTGCTAGGAGTTCAGGGTATTTCTGGGATCTCAAGAACGAAACATATTCCTTCATTTGACGAAATAATAATTGCGTATATATTGGTGAAACGATGATCGAATCATATTTGGTCTTGAAATCTGCAAAAAAACTATTTGATTGTATTTTATTTACTAGATGATCAAGAAAAGTTTTGATTTCATTTGCATATTGGCATTGGAGTATCTGATTGATGAAATCGTTCCAGTATGGATCGTTTTCCAAGCCAGTGTAGTCGATTTCTTTTAATATCAGACTGTGATTATCCAATTGATATCTGGCTACTGCAGATCGCATGGATTCGATATCGATATCAGAGAGAGAGGTTTGTCTATACAGTTTCGTCAGCATGGACAAATCTAGATCATCGGAATTGCCGACTCCGATTACAAGCAGTTTATTTGTAGAAATATCATGTTTCGTAATATACTCCGAGATGAATCCACTCACCAAATTCCGATAGTCACGCCAAGACTGGTGTCGGTTGGAGTCGGATATGTTCAATGTGCGGTTAAATTGTTTTATATGATTCATTTTTTCTTCCTCCAAATCCGTTTACTGTGGCCACTATAATATATTTCTTATTTATCTAATCGACGGAAATTATTCTTTTTCTATATTCTTCGAAAGGAATTTGGTCAGCTTCCATTATACGCTAATCTGTAAAGAAATTGTATTTTCGAATCAAAAAAAGCCATATTTTGGTATGGCTCTTTCTTGTTCGAAATTGAAAACTACTCTTTTTCTTTGTCAGGTTTTGGTTCTTCGACAGTCTCTGGTTCTTGAGACGGTTCAGGTTCGGTCGTTTGAGGGGCTTCAACAACTTCAGGCTCTTCGATAGTCACCTTTACATCAAGCTCTTCAACAACAGGCTCAACAACTTTAGTTTCCTTGACTGGTTCTTCAACAACAGTTTCCTCAACAACGAGTTTTGGAACATCAACGGGTTCTAGAACAGCAACAGGTTCCTCAACAACGGGGGCCACAGGCTCTGGTTGAACTGGTGTCTTAACTAACTTATCAATGTATTTCAAAGCGTAATTACTGCCAAAAATCATGAAATACATCGCAATAAGCATTAAAAGAATCATCCATGCACCAAAACCAGTTGCAGTTGTTGGAACGCCGACACGATGCAACAGGACACCATAAAAATAGATGAGGGTTAATAAAACGGTTGATCCAAGAAACACTTTCTTTGCGATTTCATCTTTCTTCATAATAAAAAAGAAAGCATATAAAAACATCAAGACGACAAATAATATTGTTAATATCGTTCCACCTGGGGCTTGTGCCATTGATACATGATTGTTATTTAAAATAGTCCCAACCATAAATGGAATTAAAAGCCCTAAAAAGGCAATAAAATAAATAGATACATTGACAATGAACAGCACTAATCTTTTTTTGTCATTGTGAAGCAAATCCAAAACAGCTTCTTTGATTTTTTGCATCGATGATCCTCCTAATTATTCTTTTTTTGATTTACTTCACTTAATCGCTTTTGCAATAGCTTCAATCATCGGCAACCGCTTATTCATAAAGTACAGTTTGAATCTGTCCGCATCGGTTGCGATATTGAATTGGTTGTTCAGTCCAAGAAATCCCTTTTTTATTTCGTGATTGCGGATGAACTCAAATGAAATTCTGAATCTTTCTTTTGTCGGTTTTGTACCCAAAACGTTTGTGTCAAAACAGACGAGTTGATCTTTGTAGATCCCTAGAAAGCCATCGCTTCCCGCACCTTGTGTGCGACCAAATGCGACATTCATCGCTTTTGCAGTTCCCGAATAGGAAATTACTACTTTGGCAAGCAATTCACGTTCATCAGTAAGTTGCAGTTCTTGAGCTAAAGAAATCAGTTCGTTTTTCCCCAAATTAATCACTCCTTTGAGTAAATTTTACATAAATTTAAAAATGATGTCAATGGGTTACATATTTTATAACGATTATTTTATAATTTATTTATTCATTTTTTTTCATATAAATTTTATAATTCTTAGGACTAGTGTGATTATATGGCTTGATCCATCATCTTGAAAGTATAGGTAAATGGATATAGCGGGGGGTTAATTGAATCTGTTTAACGGATTTGCATTTACCAAAAACGAAATATGATGTATAATCCATACGGTCTAATAAAATATTCATTTTTTTCATACGAAGAAAGAGTGCGGAGGATTCATCCGACGAGGGAACAATCATGGACGATCCAATATTATTGACACTTACAGCCATATCTCTATTCGCCATTCCCCTAGGAAGCCATTTTTTAGGCAAGATCAGAATTACTTTTGTTTTCTTGTTACCACTTATTGCCATGACAATATCCTTTCCTGTTTTTTTGTTGCTAGTCATTGTGCGTGATGCTGGTTTTTCCATCTATCTTTTTTATGTTTCAATGAGTTTATGGACCGGCGGCTTTATTGGCATATTCATTTCATGGATTCTTTTCGCTAAACATAAGAAGAAGCTTAAATGATTATCCGGCCATGCATATTTAGTTCAGTCAGTAAGAATCGAGATTCTTGAATTATCAGTCATTAATTGGTAAAATGAAATTGATATCTAGCGTTTAAATTTGATTGGAAAGCAGTGATGAGTCGTTGAAAGCAATTTGGTGGAAAAACGCATTGGTTTATCAAATCTATCCTTTGAGTTTTAGCGATGATTCCGGCGATGGAATTGGCGATTTATCAGGCATTATTTTGAAACTCGAATATCTTAAAGATTTAGGAGTAGATGTCATTTGGCTGAGTCCGGTGTACAGATCCCCCATGGACGATAACGGTTATGACATTAGTGATTATTATGCCATCGACCCTATTTTTGGCACTATGGAGGATTTTAGAAGATTATTGACATCAGTCCATAAGTTAGGCATGAAACTGATAATGGATCTGGTGGTAAACCATACATCTGATGAGCACATTTGGTTTCAAGAAGCAAGAAAATCAAAGGATAATCCTTTTCGCGACTATTATGTTTGGCGCAAAGTACCAACAGCAATCCAGTCCGTCTTCTCTGGATCAGCCTGGGAATTTGACCCTGTGACAGAGGAATATTATTTCCATTTATTTTCAAAGAAACAACCCGATCTAAATTGGGATAACCGGGTTTTACGTCAAGAAATCTTTAAAATGATCAACTACTGGCTCGATCTTGGAATTGATGGGTTCAGATTGGACGTTATTGATCTGATCGGAAAGGATATCGACAAGCTCCAACTTTGTGATGGTCCTAATCTGGACGAAAGACTTAGAGAATTGAGAGATAACTGCTTTGTCGGAAGGGATGTCTTGACAGTCGGAGAAACCCCTTGCCTGTCAATTGAGAGGGTCAGGCAAGTAACCTCGGGTGAAACGCCTCTGCTCGACATGGTTTTCCAGTTTGGTCATTTGGCTTTTGATGAAATTCCCGGTCAGGGGAAATGGGCCTTGAAAAAACTTGATTTGATCAATCTAAAAAAACACTTCAGCAATATCCAAAATTACTTGGAGACTGATGGATGGAACAGTTTGTTTTGGACCAACCATGATCAACCAAGGGCATTATCCCGCTATGGAAATGAAGCCATGCGTTATGAATCCGCAACTATGCTTGCGATAGCTTTGTATTCAATGCAAGGAACTCCTTTTGTGTTTCAAGGAGAAGAACTCGGAATGACTGGAATACGCTTCCCTCAATTATCGGATTATCGCGACATTGAGACAAAAAACATGATTGTTGATAAAACTTCACAAGGCTGGTCCCTGGAGAAAATCATGGAAGCAATCTATGCTAAAAGCAGAGATAACTCACGGACACCTATGCAATGGGATGATACGATTTACGCCGGTTTTTCATCGCATAAACCATGGATTAATGTCAATCCGAATTATAAAGACATAAATGCAAAAAAAGAACGTGGAGACAAGAATTCAGTACTCAGTTTCTTTCAAAAATATTTTCTGCTTCGCAAGTCCAATCCTCTTTTTAGTACAGGACATTTCCGATTGATTTTTGAGGATCATTCGACATTGTTTTGCTATCTTAAAGAAGGTCGTGAAAAGACTTTGTTGATTGTCTGTTCATTTTCTGCAAATTGGACTGTTGCTGATTTTCATGATTTCCCGAGCGGGAAATGGTTAATTACGAACATGTCTGAGATTGATTTGGAAGTAAAAACGAAGATACCACCTTATTTTGCAGGAATCTACGAATACGACACAGTGAAAGGTACAAACAAATGAAATCTTTACTAAACTCACTAACAATTAAAGAAAAAATCGGTCAACTTGCCCAACTGGCACCTTTCTTTTTTATAAGTAATCTTTCGGTAGAAGTGACGGGTTACGTAAGGGATTTGCACCTCGATAAAGACAAAATCTTTTCTAGTGGGTCAGTCCTTGGCATCGGTTCTGCCGAAGAAATGATAAAAGTCCAAAAAGAATATTTATCAAACAGTAGACACAAAATTCCTCTGATTTTTATGGCTGATATCATCCATGGCTATAAGACGATTTTTCCAGTTCCGATTGCTTTGGCTTCCTCCTGGAATCCGGATTTGGCAAAACTGACTGCCCGAATCTCCGCTGTTGAAGCCTCGACTTCGGGGATCCATGTCACGTTTTCACCGATGGCTGATATTTCTCGCGATCCGCGTTGGGGAAGAATAGTGGAAGGATTTGGCGAGGATCCCTACTTGAGTGGAGTCTTCGCAGCGAATATGGTTGAAGGCTATCAAAATGACGGCATCGATAAACCCGGGAATTTGGCATCTTGCGTCAAGCATTTTGCCGGTTATGGAGCAAGCGAAGCCGGTCGCGACTACAATTCAGTTGATTTATCAAGAATTCAACTGTTTCAATTTTACTTGCCAGCGTATAAGAAAGCTCTTGATGCGGGAGCTCGACTCGTGATGTCTGCTTTCAATACTTTGGATGGCATTCCTTGCACAACAAACAGTTTTTTGCTCAGGGATATTTTACGAGATAAGTGGCAATTTTCAGGTGTGACAATCTCTGATTATGATTCGCTTCAACAGACAATCGCCCATGGATATGCCTCAAACCGACGCGAAGCTGCCAAAAAAGGTATTATAGCTGGACTGGATATTGAAATGGCATCCACGACATATCTATCTTTTCTTGAAGAACTGATAGATTCAAAAGAAGTTGACTTGACTCTGCTGGATGAAGCGGTGCTTAGAATCTTGGAGCTGAAACGAGACCTGGGGCTTTTTGAAAATCCATTTAAAGGTGCAGATCCAGAATTGGAGACTAAAATTGTTCTGTCCGAGGAAAATCTTGAAAAAAGTCAAGAATGTGCAAGAGAATCAATCGTACTTCTGAAAAACAACGGGATTTTACCACTAAAAAATACTCAAAAAATTGCTATTATCGGCCCCTATGCCAACTCAAAAAAAACAGTCGGACCTTGGTCATGGCATGGCTTACGCGATTTTCATGAAACAATCTCCGAAGTATTTGAAGATCAAGTTATTTTTACTAGTGCTGCTTCAGACCAAAATGAATTGACGATTTCTGACCTTGCTAAGATTGAAAAGGCTGATGTCATTTTACTTGCGCTTGGAGAATTTGATCAACAAAGCGGCGAAGCGCATTCCCGGAGTGACATAACTCTTCCTGGAAATCAGGCATCGCTGGTCGAACTGGTAAAACGCATAGGAAAACCTTGTGTAGTGTTGTTGCATAACGGCAGACCGCTAGTCATCGAAAAAATACTGAATGCCGACGCAATTGTTGAGTGCTGGTTTATGGGCTCTAGACACGCAAAGGCATTAAAGGAAATTTTATTAGGGAGAGTAAATCCATCAGGAAAATTACCGATTTCGTTTCCAAAATCCATGGGACAAGTTCCCTTATATTACAATCATTTCAATACTGGCCGTCCGTATCTAAATGAATTGGATGACAATGAATATGTCTCGAAATATCTGGATATCGACAATTCGCCAAGGTTTTCGTTCGGCTTCGGCCTGTCATATTCCACATTCAGTTTCTCAAACCTCAAATTATCATCTGAAATCATGCCGGAAAATGGATCCATATTTGTCTCTGTTGATGTGTTAAATGAAGGCCCATATGATGGATTAGAAGTGATTCAACTATACCTTAGGGATTATGTCGGGCAGGTCGTTCGTCCGGTAAAAGAACTAAAAGCCTTTCAAAAGATTTCAATTTCAAATCAAGAAATCAAAACAGTCTCTTTCACCATTACTTTGGCTGATCTTTCATATATGATGCCATCAGGTGAAATGGTTTATGATAAGGGAGAATTCTGTGTCATGGTTGGAAATTCATCGGATAAACTTTTGCATGCTAACTTTTTCCTTTGCTAAGATTATGTCTATATAGCTAGAAATCGCTCTTGACCAAGTTCTTAATCCAATTCGAACCAAGCCGTAAATCCCATTTGATATCAGAATGGGATTTTCTATTTTTTTGTCATCTGATTTATGATATAATTGCATCAGGAATTGATATTTTCCCTATTTCAGGCAAAATCATGAAATGGAGCTGATCAATGTGATTGAAGCCATGCTTTATCAATTACTGGAACATGACATTGTCAAATGCGACGTTTGCAAACACCAATGCGAGATATCAAATGGAAAAAGAGGAATCTGCGGAGTCAGGGAAAACCGCCAAGGAACGCTTTATGCGTTGAATTTTGGAAAGACAATCGCAGCTGCAATCGACCCGATTGAAAAGAAACCACTGTATCATTTTTTGCCGGGGACAAAAACGTATTCTTTTGCCACAGTAGGCTGCAATCTGCGCTGTTCGTGGTGCCAGAACTGGGAAATTTCACAAAGCCCGAAACCTGCTAAGGATATCTTGGGATATGATGTTTTGCCAGAAGAACACGTCAGACGCGCCCTGCAATACGGATGCCCCTCGATTTCATATACATATTCGGAACCGACAATATTTCTCGAGTATGCTTTGCAGACGATGAAACTAGCACACGAGGAAGGCCTGAAAAACATTTGGGTTACAAACGGATATATGTCAAAACGGACACTCCAGGTTATTATCCCCTATCTTGACGCTGCCAACGTCGATTATAAGGGCCCAGAAAGCGGTGTTTATGAGAAATATTGTGGAGGAAGTGCTGAAGGGGTCATGGAAAATCTTATAATCCTTCATGATGCTCTAGTCCATTTGGAAATCACGACTTTGATTGTGCCGGGAGTAAATGATAAACCCAGCCAAATCGAAGCGGTGGTTGATTCAATTATCAAAAATCTTGGTTTTGACGTGCCTTGGCACATCAGTCGGTTTTTTCCGCACTGGAAGATGAAAGACACTTTGCCAACCCCGCTATCCACTTTGATCATGGCAAAAGAAATCGGAATCAAGGCGGGAATCAAAACTATTCATTTGGGAAATGTATAGTCAAGACAACATATATAATTAAGTTAGTAATGAAAGGTGATGAAAGATCATGCCATTAGTTGGTGTATTCATCGTTCCGCATCCACCCCTTATCGTTCCCGAAGTTGGCAAGGGAGAAGAAAAAAAGATTCAAAAAACAACTGATTCCTATGAAGAAATTGCTCATCGGATTGCATTGCTGAAACCCGACACGATCATTTTGACTACTCCGCATTCAATTACGTATTCTGATTACTTGCATATTTCTCCAGGAACAAAAGCCGAGGGAAGTTTTCATGATTTTGGGGCTCCACTTGTCAAAATGGAAGTGAAATATGACTCTGAGTTTGCAAATAAGTTAGAAGAGATATGTTCTCATGTCGGGATCCGTGCCGGAAATCTTGGCGAAAGAAATAAAAATCTTGACCATGCAACCATGGTTCCATTATATTTCATCAACAAGCACTACACTGACTATAGGCTTGTAAGGATCTCACTTTCAGGCTTGTCTCCGCTTGTTCATTACCAGTTTGGCAAATGTATTAATGAAACTATTAATCAGATGTCGAAGCGGTATGTCATCATCGCAAGCGGCGATCTGTCACACAAATTAAAAAAAGACGGCCCTTATGGATTGTCCGAGGAAGGACCGATCTTTGATCATGAGGTAACTCAAGCCATCGCAAAAGGAGATTTTCTTCGTTTTCTAACATTTGACGAGGCATTCTGTGATGCCGCTGCCGAATGCGGGTTGCGATCATTTATCATCATGGCTGGAGCCCTTGATGGGTTGGCAGTAAAACCAGAACTATTGTCATATGAAGGTCCTTTTGGAGTCGGTTATGCCGTCGCGGCATTTGAAATTCTTGGTGAAGACAGTTCAAGGCATTTTGAAGAGACATATTTGGCTCAGGAGAAGTATAAGCTCGAGCTATTGAAGAGCAATGAAGACCACTATGTCAGACTGGCGAGACTCTCACTTGAACATTATGTAACTACTGGAAGTCTATTGCGTCGTTCTCTTGATTTATCTGGCGATCTCACCGGTCAGAAAGCAGGTGTGTTTGTCTCGTTGAAAATGGAGGGAAGGCTTCGCGGATGTATAGGAACTACTGTTCCTACAACGGAATGTGTGGCAGATGAAATTATCCAAAACGCCATCAGTGCCGGTACCGGGGATCCAAGATTCGAGCCCGTTGCAATTTACGAACTGCCGCGTCTGGTTTACAGTGTTGATGTCTTGAGAGAAGCGGAACCGATTTCTTCAATGGACGAACTTGATCCTATCCGCTACGGAGTAATTGTGAGAAACAAAGGCAGGAGCGGATTATTGTTGCCAAATCTAGAAGGAATCGATTCTGTCTTTCAGCAAGTTGCCATAGCCCTGAAAAAAGCGGGGATTTCACCGAATGAACCATATAAAATGGAGAGATTCGAAGTCATACGACACAAATAAACATAAATTTACAGTAATAATATCGTAGCATTTTTCGCGGAAGGGATTGGAAATTCTATCTATGCAAAAAAAAGCGCATCTTGCCGGAATCGCCTTTGCTGTGGTCTTCGGATTTTCTTTCATGTTTTCCAAAATCGCTTTGTCATATGTAACTCCGGTCGGCCTGATCGCCTACCGGTTTTTGATTGCTTATCTGGTATTCGAACTGTTGAGAATCACCAAAGTTGTCAAGATCAGATTCAAGAAAGCTAATCTTATTCCTTTGTTGTTAGTGGCAATATTTCAACCGGTGTTATATTTCATTTTTGAGACATACGGTCTGTTAAAAACATCCAGTGGCGAAGCGGGAATGATGATTGCGCTGATTCCGATTTTCGTCAGTATCTTCAGCACTTTGTTTTTGAAAGAAAAGCCAAGAAAGATCCAAGTGTTTTTCATTCTCCTGAGTGTTTCGGGAATCCTTTTCATTCAGTTTTCCAAATCCCAGATTGAATTCGCTAGCCAGTGGATAGGATTTTTGCTTTTATTTTTTGCCGTCCTTTCGGCAGCATTATTCAATATAACCTCGAGAAACGCTTCAAAAACACTTAAGCCTCATGAAGTAACGTATTTTATGATGTTTGCCGGAGCGTTGGTTTTCAATGTGATATATATAATAGAGTTGCTTTTTGAGCACAGAATCAGTGATTATTATTTAAACCTTCAACACCTCGAAATCATCTGGCCCATTCTATATTTGGGGATAATCGCCTCGATTGGAGGGTTCTTTCTTGTAAATTACGCTTTGAGCAAACTTCCGGCTCATGTTTCCAGCATCTATTCGAATTTGTCGACAATCGTAGCCATCATCGCAGGTGCAACCATCCTTTCGGAACAGCTCTATTATTATCACTATATTGGCGGAGTGATGATCATAATCGGTGTTTACGGCACTGTGAGATCCAACCGGGTTTCTAAACGATGGCTGATCACAAAATAGGTTCGTACTTGAAAACGTTAGTCTATATACTTGCTATTTTCTAAGATGCATATTACAATTTTATAGACTGGAGGGCATGACTATGACAAATCAAGAGCGTTTGGAAAAAACAAATGTAAAAAAACTGCTTATTCAATTGTCCGTTCCGGCTACAGTCGGTATGGCAGTTAATGCCCTTTATAACTTCGTGGACGCGTTATTTGTTGCCAAAGGCGCAGGCGAAATCGCCATCGGTGGACTCGCGCTTGCATTTCCGATTCAGATGATAGTCATGGCTACTGCCTTGATGATCGGGATGGGAAGCGCTTCAGTTTTTTCACGAGCTTTCGGTCGCAAGGATTATGTAAAAATGGATCACGCTGTCAACTCAGCTTTAAGAATCGGGTTTCTCGGTGCTTTGATTCTAACGCTAATCGGCTTTTTCTTTTTGGACGAATTGCTGGTTTTCTTTGGAGCGACTTCGTCAAATGTCGGCTATGCGAAAGATTATATGTCGGTGATATTGATTGGTTTGGCTCCGCTTTCTTTGTCGATGATTCTCAATAATTTGACAAGAGCGGAAGGCAGAGCCAAAGTTGCCATGATTTCGATGATGATCGGAACGGGACTGAATATTATTCTCGACCCAATCTTTATTTTTGATTTTGGATTTGGACTCGGGGTGCAAGGCGCAGCGATTGCGACTGTCATTTCCCAGATTGTCGCATTCACATACATATTTTTAAAAGCCTTATCGCCAAAATCATCTTTGAATATCAATTTGAAAGGAATTTTCCGTGTTGATGGCAAAACGATTGCCGACATCGTCGTGATCGGATTGCCTTCGTTTCTTCGTAATGCGATTGGAGCCTTTATGGCAATTATCGTGTACAATCTGATTAATAAGTATGCGATAGGTGATCCTGCGATCTATATATCCATCTATGGAGTCATCAACAGGGTAATCACTTTCGTTTTGTTACCCGGATTCGGACTTGTCCAAGGCTTGGTACCGATCGTCGGGTACAACTTTGGCGCGAAAAACCATACCAGACTGAAAGAAGTAATCGATTTTGCATTGAAAATCATTGTCACATATTTCTTTTTGGGTTTTGTCTTTGTGCAATTGGCCTCAAGAGGAATATTCACTCTGTTCAGTGAAAACAATAATCAGTTTTTCATAGACTACGGCACGACGGTCTTTCGCGTGATTTCACTTGGGTTCACACTTGTTGGTTTTCAGGTGATAATATCGGCAATTTATCAGTCGGTGGGTTACCCGGTCAGAGCGACTGTCGTGACGCTTTCTAGACAAGTGCTGTTCTTCATTCCGCTGGCATATCTGCTTTCAACCTTGCTGGGTCTTAGCGGGATCTGGATTGCTTTCGCCTTGGCAGATATTTTGGCCGGCATCCTTAGCATTATATTGTTTGCCAACGAAATGAAAGATATCAGAAACAAGATCAGCATGGCGGAAAATGATATGGCATTGGTTTGATCTGTTTGAAGAATGTTTCAAAATATACAAAACTGTAATATGATTAGCAATGCATTCTTATTTTCATGCCAACAAACACTAACAGGAGAAGAACATATGAAAAAAATCTTGATTCTTATTTTCGCTTTATTCGTTTTTTCTTTGACCGGATGCAGATTTTATCAGCCAGACATCCTCTATTCTGATGATGTCCCGCTTTCGATCGAAATGGCAAACGATTCTTTGAAAATCCTGCAACTAACCGATTTGCATCTGACATACGGAATTGATGATTATGACCGAAAGACCTTTGCTTGTATCAAAACCTTGGTAAATAGTGATGATTTCGATTTGGTTGTGATTACAGGAGACATGACCATGTCGATTTCCGCACCAAGTTTATTTGCCAAGTTAGTTAAAGTGATGGAGTCTTTGGAAACACCTTGGACTTTTGTGTTCGGAAACCATGAAACAGACTATAATGAATACGTGGAATTGCTGAAAAAGACCGCGAATACAGAATATTTGTATTACAGAAACGGACCTGAACTTGACGAAGGCGGCCTAGGAAATTTCATGATCGAATTCACCAAGGAAGGAAATCCTTTCTACAAACTCTATTTGCTTGATTCTCATGCTGAAAGGGCTGTATACACCGAAGAAGAAGGCGAATATGATTATTTGAAAATTTCCCAAGTAAATTGGTACGAAGAGAATGTTGCAGAAGACGAGACCGATTCAATCATGTTCATGCACATCCCCTTGCGCCAGTTTATCGATCCAGAAGAATATGTAGGCATTTTCAATGAAGACAAGGTCTATGCCCAGGGTGTCGATACGGGGATGTTCGACAAAATCGTTGAATACGGTTTGACAAAAGGCGTTTTCGTCGGCCATGACCATCTGAACAACTTTTATCTGGTGATGAATGATGTCTTGCTGGCATATGGACAAATCACCGGTTACAACGCCTATGGTGATTTAGACCGCGGCGGCAGAGTGATTGAAATCACGACAGATGGCGAACTGGCTTCATATATCTTGCTTGAAAGCGAGGTATCCTCATGAAACTGAGAGAGAGAGTGCTTGTATTCTTGTTTTCCTTGTTTTGGTTTGTGGTTATGTTTTGGCTAATTGGCAGTCTCTGGTTTTTCATCATCCCCGGACTCGGTTTAGTTTACGTCATAGCTGGAGGTAAAATCCATGCTTAACATTTTGGTTGCAGTAATGCTTTATTCCTTTTGGATTGCACTAATTCTCGGAACTGCAGGCTTGTTTCTGTTGCGTCTATTCGCAGTTTTGAAAACAAAGCAAAAACTAACAACTAGCTTGATTGTGCTTTTTTTGCCCTGCTCAATCGGGTACTATCTGGTATTTAAAGAAAAAAATCGTTTCAAGAAGCTTTACGAAGTCTTGGTAGTCATAGCTTTTATTTTGATGCTGATCGGGGGAGTGATGATCTATTACACTCATTTTGCATGATATTTGGCTTTGTCGAATTAAGGAATTGTATTTCGTACTAGTAATGAAATTATTATTTAATAGGAGAAAACAAAATGAATTTCGATATTAGGATTTGCAACCTTGAAGCAATGACTTTGGCGTTTCTCTATGGTTCGGATGAAGCACAGACTAATGCACTGCTCGAAGAATTTCTCTTGGACAACAATATCGTTACTGCCAGAAGATTCCGGATGGAAATGGCTGTTACCCAAAAAGGAGTCAAATATGTCACCTACATTAAATACGCTCAAATCCCGGAGGGTACATCAAAGACAAAAACAGTCTCAGTAGTCAGTCTGCCAAGTGCAGAGTATCTCTATTTTCAGATGTCAGAGGCACAGTATGCTAAGTTCAATGATAATGATGGCAAAGCTGATATAACTGATTTTATGACAGAAAACAAACTTGCATACGACATGTCCAAAGTGTTTGCCTTAGTAGAAGAAGGCATCAATGAAAATGGAAAATTCTTTGACGTATATTTTCCCTTCAAACGCAAATAATTCAGGAACATGTGTGATTCATAAGCAAGACAGAGCTTTTTATAATTAAGAGAATAATTAGTTAAACCCAAAATCATCATAAAGCAAATCCTGTGATAGCACTTGATTTGCTTTTTATTATGAGTTGGATTCGCAATCAAGAATATCAGTGAAGAATGATTATAGATGGATTTCGATATTCAAAGAATAAATATTCATCTTAAACTGTTGCTCTCTGTTTCAAAAACTCCTGAGCAAATCATTACCAAGATATGCAGATATAAGGTATAATTTGACCAAAGAAAGAAGGTGTATACCATGAATATAAGAAAAATAATGTTTGTCGCTATCACCGGTTTGGCAATGTTTCTTGTCGCTTGCGATCAAGTGGGAACATCCTCAACCACATCGGTTCAAATAATATCAACTACCACTAACGAGACTACTTCAGGTGCAGATACAACATACACCATGGCTGTTACTTCCGTTTCTACAGACATTACCACTGCAGACACAACTTTGGAGGCTACAATTTCCGAAACGACGACAGTTTCTGCGACAACCGACTTGACGACTTCGACATCGGTAATGACAACGACTTCCACTGTTCCTGTTACGACTACGACTACAATATCTACATTACGCGTATTTACACTTAGTGAACTTGCAACATACACCGGAAGCAACGGCTCAACAGCCTACATGGCGGTAAACGGTATCGTCTATGACGTGACCACTGCAGATGGTTTCAATAATGGCAGGCATGAAGGCATGCAACTTGGCGGAACAGACGCAACTTTGGCATTTGCCGGCAGCCCCCATCCAGCATCATATCTTGACACACTTACCATTGTTGGCACTTTGGCTGACTAATCTTATTTATTTCAATAAATACGGCAAACATGTCAATTCCGGATACGGATCTTTGTTTTGCCGTTTTTTGTTTACTGATATTGACCATGTTCATTTACCGCATTGACCATATGTAGTATAATCTTATTAGCAGCTCAAGACTTGCGGATGCATTTTTTGCTAGCCTTGTGCAACTTAACCCTTTGATTTTGCAGGATAGATCCGGATAGCTTGTTATATCTTTTGGTATGAAATATAATATGAACATCAAAAGGGAGGAATTAATTATGAAAAATATCAAGAAAATTGGCTTAACCGCTATCATCTTTGTAATAGGTTTTGTCATGTTCGGATGTCAAAACGAAGTGAGTCAGATTCTATACAATGACCAAGATACTGCTTGGGTCGAGACTGATAATGACGCGACCGTGTTAGCATATTCTCTTGTCGAACAGGTGAATGAAATCGATATTGAGGAAGAATATAATGCAGATTATGAGATATTTCTTGTACTCAAAGAAGAATTGATTGTTTCCAAATCGACCTTGCAGGGATTGAGAGTAGAAATGCAAGCCAAAAGTGAAGCGCTCAAAATACTAAAAACCGAATTTGTTGAGAACGGATTCAAATTTACAGAGACCGAAAGAGGTCAGGTTGGTCAGATAATCAGAAGACTTAAGGTATTACGTCTGGCAACGATGACAAACTTTAAATCGCTAAGTCCTCTTAGACAAGAAATCAAGGCAGCTTATGAAATCCAGGATTATGCATTGCTTAATATAAAATTGGATATTGTCGCCTCGGCGTTGACGCTTTCAATATATCAAGCCGATCTGGCTTTGACAATGCTTCAGGAATTGGAAGACATCATCAACAATCATCAGGAGTGATAATGAATGAAAATCAAGGTTGAGGAAATCATGAATTTAGAAGAAACAGAAGTCATCGTGAGATGCTCTGCTGTTGATGAAGAAGTCAAAAGGCTAGTCTCAACCTTGCGCTTGTTCGAAGAACACTTATTTGGAAAACTTAACGACAGGACTTATCCACTGCATCCCAAACAAGTGTTCTATTTTGAAAGTGTAGACAACAAGGTGTTTGCCTATACTCAGAAAGAGACATACGAAACGTCATATAAATTATATGAACTCGAGGTTTTTTTGAAAAACACCAGTTTTATCAGGGTAAACAAAACGACGATACTTGATGCCGGAAAGATCACAAGTTTCCGTTCTGCCATTAATGGCAGGATGGAGGCAATCCTCAAGAACGGCGAAAAAATCATCATTTCCCGCACTTATGTCGGCGCCATCAAGATGATTTTGGGAGGAAGATAAGATGAAAAAATATCTGTTTATATATGCTGTGGCTTTCACGTTGCTCATGATAGTGTTCACATTCCTCTCAATCGCAATCTTTAGAAGAACTGAAATTGTCATACCGTTTACAAGAGTAGTTGTCACCGGATTCATAATGACTGTTTTCATTTCGCTGTCGGTATTCTTTTTCCGTCTGGAAAAAGGGAACTCTATTGTCAACACTGTAATCGGTTTTATTATTTTATTACCGGACTTGATCATTATGAGGAGGACTTTTGGAGATTGGCTGTTTAGATTTTCCTCAACCATTTACTTGTTGGCAGTATTGGTCGCAATCATTTATTCCGCAGCAGTGATTGTTGTATCTCGAAAAGCAAAAAAAGAAGAGGCAAATCTGAATCGTCTCTTGAAACAAAAACAAAAAGAAGAAGATGAAGCAGAAAAATAAGATAACAAGACTGGACCAAGATTTAGTTCCAGTCTTTTTTTTGCATTCTTATATGTAAGAATCCCGGGATCCATAGAATTTGCCGATTAACATTGTATTTTGTCCATCGGTCCATTCTTAGAATGAAACCAATGGACTTTTTTCTACACTAGGAATTTTATTGCTTTTGGACTTCCTTCAAGTTATAATTAAGTAAGCGTTTACTTTTTATATTTTGGAGGAAAAAATGAGTAGTAGCATCAGCGAAGCAACTGCATTTATCAAGACAAACAAAATTGAAATGATTGATTTCAAGATGGTTGATTTAGACGGCAGATGGCGCCATTTGACGATCCCTTCTGCCAATTTCAAGGAAAGCGTGTTCGAATACGGTATCGGTTTTGATGCATCAAACTACGGGTATGCTCCCGTAGAAAATTCTGACATGGTGCTCATCCCAGATATTTCGACTATGGCAATAGATCCATTCACCAAAGTCGCAACATTAAATATGATTGCCGATGTGCAAGTGATTGGAAAAGAAAACAAGCCCTTCGACCAGTATCCAAGAAATGTCTGTAAAAGCGCGCTCAATTACATGAAAGACAAGGGGATCGCGGATCAGATGATCATCGGCCCGGAATTTGAATTCCACATTTTTAACAATGTGTCTTTTGAAGTCAAACCAAACAGTGTCTCCTATCGTCTTGACACTACCCAGGCGGCGTGGAATACAGGAAGAATAGCAGACGACAACAACGGATACCAAGTAAATCCCAAAAGTGGATACCATGCAGACCTTCCCAATGACATCAATTATGATCTTCGCAGTAAGATTTGTCTGATGCTAAACGATTGGAATATACTCGTGAAATATCATCATCACGAGGTCGGCGGATCCGGTCAGCTTGAGATCGAAATCGAACTAGGAGAAATGATGAAAATGGCTGATGACACGATGGTTGTGAAATACATCGTCAAGAATGCTGCTGCCGAAGCGGGAAAAACTGCCACTTTCATGCCAAAGCCTTTAAACAACGAAGCCGGTAACGGCATGCATGTCCATATGCTTCTTATGAAAGATGACAAACCCCTTTTCTATGATGAAAATGGTTATTCCCAACTGAGTGAGACAGCTCATTATTTTATTGGTGGAATATTGAAACACATTGCTTCGCTATGTGCTTTCACCAATCCATCCACCAATTCATACAGAAGGCTTGTGCCTGGATTTGAGGCTCCGGTCACAATCGGGTATGCCACTGCCAACAGAAGTGCCGTGATCAGGATACCAGCTTACGCCAAATTGCCAGCTTTAAAACGCTTCGAACTCCGAAATCCGGATGCAACCTGCAATCCATACTATGCGTATTCGGCAATATTGATGGCGGGAATTGATGGCATTGAAAACAAGATCGATCCGAATAATTATAATTGGGGCCCCTTTGATTTCAACTTGTATAAACTGAGTCGCCAGGAACAAGAAAAAATAGAATCTTTACCTAAAACTCTGGAAGAAGCGATGGATGCTTTGGAAAACGATCATGATTACCTTACAAAGGGAGGCGTTTTTCCGAAAAAACTGCTTTCTGTCTGGATTGAGAAAAAAAGATCCGAAGCAGGGGAAATCAATGAAGTACCCCATCCTGCTGAATTTAAGAAATATTATGATTTTTGATTTTGCCAGCAATTTGACTAAAAAAACCATCGTTGATGGTTTTTTTCAACAATGTCATCTGTGTCATTGTCCAAAAATACGGATTAGCATATAATATTCTTTGAGATTTGTGCAACATAACCCCTCTTTCTTTTGAAACTGGATTGAACATCACGGAAAAGATCGCCAATAAAAAAAGATATTGCTATTTATTATCATCGCCCATCTCACTTTCTTACCAATGTCCTCACTTTTCGAATTCATCATAATGCAGAACAACGGTTTGAATCAGCGTTTGATTTGCCCAAACAATAGCCTCGATTTTGTTTGAGTTTGTACAAAGGATATCTGCTCCTGTCAGCGTAGAAATATCTTTCTATTTCTCCGTTCTTGTCTTGAAAGGACAAGAAATTGGTGTTATCATTATCAAGTACGAAGTGCTTATTATTCCATGTATTTGTTGTGTTAAAATTAAAAATATCACAATATTATAGATTTCAAAACGTGATGGAGGATAAAATGACAGACACGAAAGAGAGAATTTCCGTTAAACAAGGATTTAAAAACGTCGTATTGCTAGGACTTGTGAGCTTATTCACTGACTTGTCAACGGAAATGGTTTATCCTCTGGTAACAATCTATCTTTCAACTTTCGCTTCCGTGGCGATAATCGGAGTAATCGAAGGGCTTGCAGAAAGCGTAGCAGCAATTCTTAAGAGTTATTCAGGATATATCGGAGACAAGTTCAGCAATAAGAAAACGCTCGCTTTCATTGGCTATTCCAGTGCGATTATTTATAAGATCCTGTTATTTTTTTCCTTCAGTTGGGTCGGAGTTTTGCTCGCAAAATTGGTGGACAGAATCGGTAAAGGTGTCAGGACGGCTCCAAGGGACGCGCTTGTTGCACAAAGCGCAGAAGCGACGCTTGGCAAAGCTTTCGGACTACATAAGACTTTAGACATGTTTGGCTCGGCGTTGGGAATCGTTTTTGCACTCTTTTTATATAATCTGCTAGTGAACGATTTAAATGCAATTGCGGATGTCGCTGCATTTAAAAAGATATTCCTTCTGTCGATAATTCCAGCGCTTGTCGGACTCTTCTGTTTGCTGTTTGTGAGAGAAGTCAAAAACCATCGTGACAATTTGAAAAAATTCACATTAAAGGGACTTCATCTCGACAAAAGGATTATTATGTATCTTGTTGTAGTGTTGCTTTTTTCCATCGGCAATTCCAGCAATGCTTTTCTGGTATTAAGGGTAGCGAGTTTAGGCTTTACAACAGTTGATGTCTTGCTGCTATACCTTGTCTATAACCTGGTTTCTTCAATCGTTTCTTATCCGCTTGGCAAATTGTCGGACAAGATTCAAAGACGTCATCTGGTTATTCCCGCCTATTTACTATATTCCATTACATATTTTGGCATAGCTTTTCTAGAAACTAAAATCTGGTTATACATCTTGTTTGGTATTTATGGAATATTCCAGGCTCTGATCGCGGGGGCAGAAAAAGCCTATATCACGGAGAACTCTCCCAAGGATTTCAAAGGCACGATTTTGGGTCTGTACGGAACCGCTCAAGGTTTCGGACTTTTAATCGCATCTTTTGCTGCTGGTGCAATTTGGAGTTTTGTTGGCATAAAATACACCTTCGCTTTTGGTGGATTGATGGGACTTTTAGCCGCTATCGGACTACTATTCGTCTTTAACATGAAACCAACAAAGGCCAAAGAAAACATTTGAAGTGATATTATCTGTAATTTTTGCTAACTTGTTGATATTAAGGGGGATTATATGATAAAATTTCGTAATTTTACCAACAACAACGGTTATGGCGATTTTGGCGATTCTTTTTTGGAAGTCGCAGCTTTTTTAGCGAGGTTGCATCAAGACGAGCCGCTTCCTCTCGCATACCCTTGGGGTCGGTGGGAATGGATGTTCTCCCTCTGCTATCTTGATAAACAGCACCTTGACAAAATTGGAATTTGGGAAGATGAAGACAAAATCATAGCCCTTGTTACCTATGAATCAGTTTTTGGCGAAGCATATTACGCTATCGATCCTCTCTATAGCGATTTAAAACCCGTATTGGCCAATTACGCAAAGACGACTTTCATTCATGAAGGAAAATTCAGAATTCTGATACCTGAGAACGATTCGGAAATGAAAAAAGCAGCTTTCGAACTTGGGCTTAAGGCGACAAATGGTAATGAACACATGGCTTGTTTTGAAGCGGGCTTTCCACTTGAATATCAATTGCCGGAAGGCTTCGAGATTATAAGTCTTGCAGAAGAAAAAGACATTATAAAATACCACAAGGTATTATGGAAGGGATTCAATCACGGATCAGATGTTCCGATTAACGAATCAGATCTAGCCGACAGAAGAATAAGTCTTTCCGGTCCCCATGTCGATCTATTTAGGAACATTGCTGTTGTTTCGCCTGATGGCCAGTTTGTTTCCTACTGTGGCACGTGGTACCTAGAAAACACTTGTGTTGCCCTTGTAGAACCGGTTGCGACCGATCCTGAGTATAGAAAATTGGGCTTGGGAAAAGCTGCTGTCTTGGAAGCAATCAAGCGTTGTTTTGCTGTAGGAGCTAAATATGCTTTTGTCGGTTCAAACCAAAATTTTTATTATCGTCTCGGGTTTTATCCTTTGATGACATATTCATGGTGGCAATAGAAAAAAATATAGAAATTATATTTGCAGATTCAGCACACTGTTTTACTGTATTCAGATATAATATTGGCACAATCATGGTATAATGCATCAATAATGTAATTATTTTGAAATTTATCCTGTAAAAAACATTATAACGCCTGAAAGCAAGCGTTTTCAGTGCTTTTTTTACAAATCATATTGAAAGATATGTGTTGTCAAGGTATAATATGTCATCATTTTTCACGTACTGGGGGGAATCAAATCAATTGGGAAACTATTATGTTAAACGGATATTGTCTGCACTTTTTACTCTTTTTTTGATTGCAACAATCACTTTTTTCATGATGCATGCTTTGCCTGGGGGACCTTTTTCCAGAGAGAGAGCTTTGCCGGCAGCGGTTGAGGCAGCTCTAAATGCAAAGTATAATTTAGATGCTCCACTCCTTGTCCAGTACACAGACTATATGTGGGGACTGATTAGATTTGACCTTGGACCATCGTTCCGACATTTGGGCAGGACGGTACAGGGACTGATTGCTACCGGCTTCCCAATCAGTGCAAAAATCGGGATTCTTTCGGTGCTGGCAATTTTAGTCTTTGGATTGCCGCTAGGTATAATTTCCGCTTTGAAACAAAATCGCCCTGCCGATTACATGGTCATGTTTTTGGCGACTTTAGGTGTTACTATACCTTCATTCGTAATTGCAACTGTTTTCCTATATGTATTTTCCGGACTTTTGGGTTGGGTTCCGGCTTTCGGACTGACCAAATTTTCTTCATATATTGGGCCCGTCATTGCCCTGTCTGGTTACTCGCTTTCTTTTGTGACGAGGCTAACCAGATCGAGCATGTTGGAGGTGTTGAGTCAGGATTATATTCGCACCGCCAGAGCCAATGGCATACCAGAATGGAAAGTATTATATAAGCACGCTCTTAAAAACGCCTTGATCCCCGTCGTTACCTATGTTGGTCCGATGATTGCTGCAGTTTTGACTGGTTCCTTCGTTGTGGAAAGAATCTTCTCTATCGGAGGCATTGGTCGGTATTTTGTCGACAGCGTCGGGACCAGAGATTACACAATGATCATGGGGATAACCATTTTCTATGCTGCACTCTATATCATCATGGTATTGCTAGTTGACATCGCCTATTCTTTCATCGATCCACGAATCAGATTAGGCAAGAAGATGGAGGACTAGCAAAATGACAAAAAAAGACTTCGAGTTTATTGACAGCTCAAAAAAACTTGACAAAGAACAGATCCGGCCTAGCCTTAAATACTGGGAAGACGTTTGGAGAAGACTCAAAAAAAACAAATTGGCTATGGTTGGGATAATAGGTATAGTACTTATTACCTTGACGGCGATATTTGGACCATTGTTAACAAGATATACTTACTATGAACAAAGAAACGAATTCATCAACACTCCTCCAGTTTTGCAGATATATCAAATCGAAGAGGATGCCTACATATATTTGACCAAACAATATTACCTTTTGCTTGTTACAGAAAAAGGTGAACTTGTCGAGAGATTAGAGGAGACTTCATCAAACACTACTTTGAGGCTTAAGACCTACGATTACCTAGGCGAGGAAATCTTGATCAATTATACCTATAAGTTCAGTACTGATCCGGCCTATAAAAATATTGATTTCAGTGTAACGTATAAGGACGTTGAAACTTTTGAAAAAACAAAATCTGTTTTGAATAGGACATATCCTTTCGGATCGGATTCCTTGGGTAGAGACGTAATGACAAGAGTCATGTACGGTGCCAGAATCTCGCTGACAGTTGCCTTGGTCGCAACCATTGTAAATTTACTGATTGGTGTTACTTATGGAGCTATTTCCGGACTTGAGGGAGGAAAAATCGACAACGTTATGATGAGAATTGTCGATATCATCAACTCGATTCCTTTGTTATTATATGTTATATTATTGATGGTGTGGTTAAATAATAGAGGATTGTGGACGATCATCATCACTTTGGGATCGGTTTACTGGGTTGGAATGGCAAGGCTCGTCCGAGGGCAGGTACTGAGTTTGAAAAACCAGGAATTTGTACTTGCCGCAAGAATGCTAGGCGTTTCCAAAACAAAGATCATCTATAGACATTTGGTTCCCAATGCCATGGGCTCGATTATCGTCGCCATGACGATGATGATTCCGACGGCGGTATTCACTGAATCTTTCTTGAGTTTCATCGGGCTGGGCGTTTCCGCTCCACAGGCTTCTTGGGGAACACTGGCGAGTGATGCTTTGGGTGGACTCACAAATTATCCTTATCAGTTGTTTTTTCCGGCATTTGCGATCGCACTCACCATGCTCGCGTTCAATTTTTTGGGCGATGGGCTTAGAACGGCGCTTGATCCGCGACTGAGGAAGGGGTAGGCTATGAGTATATTACTTGAAGTTATCAATCTGCATACATCATTTTTTACCCACCAAGGCGAAGTCAAAGCGGTTCGAGGCTTATCATTCGTTTTGGAACACGGTGAGATTTTGGGTATCGTTGGCGAATCTGGAAGCGGCAAAAGTGTCTCATCAATGTCGCTTATCGGTTTGGTTGACGAACCTGGAAAAATAATTCAGGGAAGTGTATTGTTTGACGGTAAGGAATTAGTCGGACTTCCAAAAAAAGAACTTGAAAACATTAGAGGCAAAGAGATTTCAATGATTTTCCAAGATCCGATGACTTCGCTTAATCCGGTTTTCCGGATTGGTTCGCAAATCGTCGAAGTCATTATGAGGCATACTCAAATTACTAGGGTCGACGCTGAAAAAAAGGCAGTAGACTTGTTGGAACTTGTCGGGATTCCCGAAGCAAAAGACCGGATTAAGAGTTATCCCCATCAATTTTCTGGAGGCATGCGCCAAAGGGCGATGATTGCGATGGCAATCTCATGCGATCCTAAACTGTTGATAGCTGATGAACCGACCACTGCACTTGATGTCACCATCCAGGCACAAATTTTAGAATTGATGCGCGACTTGAATAAGAAGTTGAATACATCAGTTATCCTTATTACCCATGATTTGGGCGTAGTCGCGGAAACATGTGATAAAGTCATCGTCATGTATGGCGGGATGGTCATGGAGAACGCTTCTGTGCTCGAATTGTTCGACAATCCGCAACATCCGTATACAAGGGGCTTGATGAAATCGGTGCCAAAGGACGTTTCTGGAACGAGAACAAGGCTTGAGCCGATTGCAGGAACACCACCAGATTTATTGAAACCACCACCCGGATGTCCGTTTTCTCCAAGATGTCCGCATACGATGGAAATCTGTATTCAAGAGGCTGCCCCAATGTTTAAAATCACTGATACCCAATCCGCTTCCTGCTGGTTGCACCATAAAAAAGCTCCCTCCGTACTAAACTATATCAAAACAACAGAGGAGGTAGACTCATGAGTGAACAGAGAATACCTTTGTTAGAGGTAAGAAACCTTAAGAAACATTTTATTTCAGGTTCAAAACTAACTGGTCGCAAAGTGCTCGCTGCTGTTGATGGAATTGATTTTGTGATTTACAAAGGTGAGACTTTCGGACTTGTCGGTGAATCCGGCTGTGGCAAAACCACCGCTGGCAGGACCATCTGTCGGCTGTATAATCCCACTGCCGGAGAAATTATCTTCGATGGTGAGGATGTTGCGAAACTCGACGAGAGAAAATTGAAGAGTTTCCGAAAACGGGTTCAGATGATCTTTCAGGATCCTTATGCTTCACTAAATACCAGAATGACTGTCACAGATATCATTTCCGAAGGCTTGGAAGCGAATCGGATGCTGAGCGGAGAAAAAGAAAAAACAAGAATCTATGAACTTTTGGATCTTGTCGGATTGAAACGGGAGCACGCTAGCCGTTATCCTCATGAATTCTCTGGCGGTCAAAGACAAAGAATCGGCATCGCCAGAACCTTGGCTGTGGAACCGGAACTGATCATTTGTGACGAACCGATTTCCGCGCTCGACGTATCGATCCAGGCGCAAATTGTCAACATGCTCGAAGACTTACAAACTGAATTCGGACTCACGTATCTCTTTATCGCCCACGATTTGTCGATGGTAAGACACATCTCCGACAGAATCGGTGTCATGTATCTTGGCAAAATGATGGAAGTCGCCGATAGCGACGAGCTATACATCCATCCATATCATCCCTACACTCAATCTTTACTTTCATCGATACCTGTTCCCGATCCAAGGGAAAATGCCAAAAACAAACGGATTGTATTGGAAGGTGAAATCATGAGCCCGATCAATCCCAAACCTGGGTGCCGCTTCGCACCAAGGTGTCGCTATGCCAAAGACGTTTGTCGTTCAGAGACACCTGTCTTACGAGAAATTTCCAAAGACCATACGATTGCCTGCCATTTGGCAGAGGAAATCAATTCAGGGATTTAAACACTTAGGTGGTTAAATTATAAAAAAAAAGAAGGGAAGAGAAGAAATGAAGAAACTGTTTTTAGCTATTTTGGCTATTGGCCTCGCCTTTTCATTCGCCGCTTGTCAGGGAACATCCGAAGAAGGCGTTTTGAATTGGAATATCGGTGCTGAGCCACTAACAATCGACCCAACCTTGAATGGCGCATCTGATGGCGGAGACGTCATCAACCAGACATTTGAAGGCTTGGTTCGTGAAAAAGAAGGGGTTATCTACCCCGGAATCGCTGAATCATGGGAAACTTCAGCTGATGGTTTAACTGTCACATTCACTTTGAGAACTTCAAAATGGAGTGATGGATCAGACTTGACTGCAAGCGATTTTGTATACTCCTTCAAAAGAGGTATGGATCCTGCCACAGCATCCGAATATGCTTGGATTTGGGAATACACTAACATTGTTGGCTCAATGGAAGCTGTTTATGACGGAGGATCACTTGATGACGTAGGTGTTGTAGCATCTGATGCCAAGACTCTCGTTATCACGCTCAAACAACCAACATTGTATTTTGTCAGTTTGATGGCATTCTACCACTTCATGCCGGTAAAACAATCCGCTGTTGAAGCAGTTGGATACGAAGAAGGCCTTTGGGCAGCTTCGCCAACAGTAGTGGTCTCGAATGGACCATTCGTACTGACTGAATACACTATCGGCGAAGGTCTTGTTCTTGAAAAGAACGACCATTACTGGAACAAGAAAGAGACTCATCTAAGCAAGATTGTTGGCAAATTCATCGACGACTCGCAAACTGCATACAATGCATATGTAGCTGGCGAATTAGATATCATTCCCGATGTACCGCCAGCACTAGTCACTACTTTGATTGCCGAGAATCCTGATTTTTACGTGTTTGCATTGTTTGGAACTTATTATTACAACTTCAATCTTGAAAAACCAGAATGGCAAAACGTCAAGCTCAGAAAAGCAATGGCCTATGCTATCAACCGCGAAGTCATTTGCGAGACATTGGGCTCAGGACAAGTTCCTGCTGCTGGATTCGTACCTCCGGGCATGCTTGACAACAACGGGTTGGATTTCAAAGAAATGGCCGGACTTTACGGTACAGCCCCAGATGATGCCAATTTTGATTTGGCTGTAACACTATTTGCTCAGGCAGCTACAGAAATGGGATATACTGTTACAGAATTGCAAACATTACTATCCACTAAAGTTCTCATGTACAACACTTCAAATGCCCATAAGGCTGTTGCCGAACTTGTTCAAGAGTCATGGCGCGTAGTTCTTGGTATCCAAATGACTTTGGCAAACCAAGAGTGGAGCATCTTCCAAGACACTCGTAGAGATGGTCTATATGATATTGCTCGCGGCGGCTGGCTGACAGACTTTATGGATCCTGCCGGAATGTTGGCTATATTCGTTACCAACAACGCCTACAACGATCCAAATTACAACAATCCAACATTTGATACATTGATGACAGAAGCGCAAGAAGCTACAAATGCTGCTATCCACTTCAACAAATTGTATCAAGCGCAAGCCGTTCTTATGAATGACATGCCGGTTGTTCCAGTTTATCACTATTCTGATATCATTATGGTAAAAGATTATGTTGTTGGCTGGAGCAGATCAAATCTTGGTTCAATTGACCTGTCACAAGCAGAGATTGTCGTACCTGCAGCATAAAATTTAATCAATTGAAAAACTCTCCAAAAAAGTTTCGACTTCCATTTGGGGAGTTTTTTCTTTGGATTTGTATTCTCAAAGAATAATCAGGTGTATAATATATTCAAAGAGAAAAGGAGGTAGTGATTAATGAGTGTTTTTTATATGAAACAAAAAGCATTTTCCTTTAAAGACAAATACAAGATTTTAGATGCTTCCCAAAACCAAATTTACCATTGTGCCGGGCACTTTTTTTCCATCTCAAGAAAAAAAGAACTCTACGAGTCCAAGACAAACAAGCATTTATACACTTTAAAACGCAAACTTCTCAGTTTTATGCCAAAATATGAACTGACCGATCCTGATGGTTCGATTGTGGCGACTATTCGCAAAAAAATGGCATTGTTGAAGCATAAAATTGATATCTCAAGTAGCTTGGGAGATTTTGTAATCGAAGGCAATTTTTCCGCCCATAATTTTGCAATCTTGGAACATGACTTAGAAATCGTTACCATTCATAAAAAATGGGTATCTTGGGGCGATAGTTATGAGATCATGATCAGTGACGATACAAAGATTCCGTTCTTTTTGGGTCTAGTCATTATTATTGACGATTGTCTGCACAGCAGAAGAAACAGATACCAAGTGTAAGCTAACTGCATAAATAAGTCATTTGGAATTTTTCTCCAAATGACTTATTTTTATGTATTGATCAATCAATGCTTTAAAACAAAATCAGAAACAGCAACATAGAGATTGCTTTTGGCATTATGGATTGCCACTTCTTGATCAATTCCTTCAGGATTTATGATGACTGCTTTTGTAAGACCATCCGGATAATCAGTTGGTTTAAGTCCCTCGATTTTGCCTACAAAGGCATAAAGCGGGACTGCGCTGGAATTGCAAAATGATGCGATGCCTGAAATTGCCTTGCCTTGTAGGCTTTGGCCATCCAATTTGCCTTCTCCAGTAAATACACAATCGCAGCTTTTTAACAAATCAAGAAAGGACAACAGCTCCAAGATTGTATTAATCCCGCTTTTGACTGTAGCATTAAAAAATGCTTTCATAGACACAGGAATCCCTCCGGAAGCTCCTGCTCCGGGAAATGAAGAAGAAAAATTGAACTTGTTTTCAAGAAAATCCGCATAGTATTTGAGGTTTTTGTCAAGCAATTCGACCATATTCTGGTCTGCGCCTTTCTGCCAGGCAAAGATATGAGCAGCACCATTTGGTCCGTAAAGAGGGTTTGTGACATCACTAAAACAGATGATTTTTGCATTTGTGGCTTTGCTATTAATTTTAAGAGTGGATATATCGTTTATCTTGTCAAGCGTGGCACCTGTTGGGATAAACACATTTCTGTCTTTGTCGAAAAATCTCACTCCTAAGGCATGAGCGATACCACATCCGGCATCGTTCGTTGCGCTGCCTCCAAGTCCGAGGTAGATTGTTTTGGCGTTTCTATTTATGGCATCACTTATGAGTTCACCAACCCCTAACGTGGTTGTAAATCCGGGGCCCAAATTGCCGCTTGTAAGGAGTAATCCTGCGCTTGCGGCCATTTCTATGACAGCGAGATTGTTTTCCATCAAACCATAAAAACTGGGAATGATTTTGTTGTCAGGGCCTGTAGTATTCAGCTTTATGATTGTACCTTTATGAAATGACATGAAACAATCGACCAAGCCTTCACCGCCATCGGAAATAGGAATTTTGATGATCTCGCAATCTGGGTAACCGGATCTGATTGCTTGTTCCATGATGTCTGCGGCTTGAATACTAGTCAGAGAGCCTTTGAACGATGCAGGAATGACCAATACTTTCTTCATTTACGGTTCCGGCTTTCAAAGTCTGTTTCAAAAACATTTTTACCAAGCGTCATCGTTTTTTTCCGCCATCTCCTGGGCAATATTGCCAAATTGGTTTTTAGTTCATCTATTTTCGATAAAAATTGATTTATGAATGCCTCCTCCTGGAGATGACATTTATGAGAAAATGATCTGAGTAGTTGCTCAGTGGGATTGTTTGCCAAAATTTTTCTGTTTTCGTCGACAAATCGATTCTGGAGTGTGTTCAATTCTTGTTTGTATGAAGTTTCATCTATCAGACCGCCATAGATGGCTCGACGCAGATATTCACGTTTCAGCCAATATTCATATGCTTTGTTTTCGTCTTTATAAACTGGAGGTACTTCAAGCCCGAAATATGTCGGCAAGTATACTGAGAGGCATGGAGTGGATGCTCCGGTGAGCCAGATCGTCTGAAAGTTGTTTACAGTTTCGACAATCATGCTGGCAGTCGTCTGGTTGCCAAGCATGGAGTAATGCATACAGACGCTTTTCATGCTTCCTTTGCTGTATAACCTAGATGTGTCATGCAAATCATGGCTACGGAGTGTGGCAATAACATCAGAGACTGTCAGATTAATTGTATCGCTTAATCTCTTGTTAACACAAGTCTGTCGGTTTTTCGAACGGGAAAAAAAGGTGAATATCGGTTCTGTATGAACTTTCCTGAAATTGATTGCATTAGCTCCTGAGGAAAAATCAACATTATTTTCTATCGAAAGCCTGTTGCTAATATTACCATGTTCTCTGATTGCGCTCACTACCCAATCTTTTCCTGAGGTTTCCAAGATATATGCCGATTTCTTGTCTGCGATGAGAAACGAATTATCATAGTAGAAATGTTTGTCAAAACCGCAGTTGCCACCTTGTCCATACTTATTAAGAAAATAGACGATGGTATCGATTGCTTCTTTGGCAGTGGCTGATTTTTCCAAGCCAAGCCGTAAGAGATCCATTCCTAAAAGACCAATTTTATTCTTTCTAGAACTATCTGTAAATACGGCTTCATTGCCAATCATCACTGATTTTTCATTGATGCCCATCTCCGCTCCCCACATCCAACTTGGTTTGATAAGCAACATGGCATATGTGTCAAATTGCTCCTCGATGTCTATATATGTACAATGCTTTGGAATAGAGGTTGAATGTTTTGTTTGAGGAATGAACACCGTCAAGTTGGGTTCATTGGGACTCCGATCACTATTTTTACCAAACACGGTACCGTTTTCATTAAATTTGAACAAAGTATCACACATTATTTTTCTCCTTATATATTATAGCTCATCATTATCAGTTTAGTCTCGAACCGATAAAATGTCAAGATTGGGGCAAATTATCGTTCTTCAAAAAAAAAAAAAAAAAAACTTGACATAGCATACCATGTATTGTATAGTATTATGTGTAAGGTAGTATTACGTGTAAGGAGGTATTACTTTGGATAGTCAATTGAAGAAAGGTTTTCTGGAAACATTGGTTCTCGCTTCGCTAAAATATGAGGATTCATACGGTTACAAAATTATCCAAGACGTATCGCAGGTCGTTGACATCTCCGAATCAACGATGTATCCGATTTTGAAACGACTCGAGCAGCAGAAATTGGTAAGAACATACAATACCGAATTCAATTCGCGGATTCGCAAGTACTTCAAAATCACTAGTTTGGGAGAAGTAAGACTCAGTGAAACGCAAAGTGAATTTAGACAGCTTAAAAAAATCTATGATTATATTTTAAGGTAGGGATGGATTATGAGAAAAAGAGAATTTTTGGAAAAATTAAGAACGAATTTGAAAACAGTCAGAAATAACGAGTCTGATGAGATACTTAGTTATTATGACGAGATTATTCAAGATGCTGTCGACAATGGGGAGAACGAAGCAGAGTTCATATCTAAACTCGGAAGCATAGATGAAATCATTGAAACAATCCGTAAAGACGTAGATTTCGTACAAAAGCTTAAAGAAAGACGCGACAGCACTTTGATGGCAGCAATCAACACCACGGCAAAAATACTGGGATATTCAATTTTCGCCTTAGTAACTTTCATAATAGTAGTTGTCGGGTTTTCATTCGTGATTTCAGGTGTTTCAACCGTAATTTATTCAAGCATTATTTTGGCGGTGTCTGAAAGTTCAGGTGTGAATTTGATTTTGATGCGATTGGGAAATATTGTGTTCGGAATCGGGTTAGTAATGTTTGCACTTGGAGTACTCAAATGGTATTTTCGAGTTTCAAAATCAACAGTCAAAAAATTGCTTCAAGAAGTGCAAAAACGTTTAAGAAAGGAGGAACAAAAAAATGTATAAACTAATTAAAATTGGGCTAGCTTTGATAATCATCGGCTTTATCGTTTCAATAGGATTTGGAATTGTTTCGGGAGCATCATTCAACAGCTATTTTGGTGATGAGGACTTCACATATGTGGAAAAAACTTATGCGGCTGATGATTTTAGCGGATTTGATTTCGACTTGTCGAACAAAGCGGTCATCATCTTGCCATCGGAGAGCGGTAACGTCGATATCAAATACTATGACTCCGACCTAAATTGGATTGAGGTGGATGAAACTGGAAATGAACTTATCCTGCAAAGCGACGGTGAATGGTATGCAAATATGGTTGTCAATTTCAGTCTGTTCAGTTTGACAAAGTATTCGGAATTCTATCTTTATATTCCTGTTTCGGAACATTATGACATAACGATTGATTCATCAAACGGAGCTATTAGTCTTGACAACTATCTTTCTGCAGGCGAGCTTAACTTTGATACATCGAATGGGGCGATTAATCTGACAAATGTCGAAAGTGAAGATTTTATTGATCTCAAGACCTCAAACGGAAGAGTCACGTTGATCAACGTAGAAACAACAAATGAGATTTCAGCTGATTCAGTAAATGGCAGGATTACTTTGGAAGATGTTATTGCTCTTTCAATCGATGTCAATACTTCAAATGGATCGATTGTCGGGTCAGGCTTGGAAACATCAAATTTTGATGCGCACACATCAAATGGAAATATTGAACTTACATTTGTCGGAAGCTTCGCAGATTATCATCTTCGGATGTCGACAAGCAATGGAAGTTACTATCTGAATAATCAAAAAGTGACCACCAACAATTATAACACTGACAAGAATAACGAGATCCAACTTGATACAAGCAACGGAAACATCAAAGCCAATTTTTCTTCATAGGAGCACATAACTTGCTCCTTTTTTTTATTCAAATGTGTAAGCTGCTAAATTAATAGTATAATATGTCATAATGACTTAAGATATTTGCATCATATCTTCAGAAAATCATCAGAAAGGAAAATTGAAAATGAATGGCAAAATCAAATGCGACTGTCAATTGCTGATAGAAGGATTTGACTGGGGACCGTCCATAACTTGTATCATTTTAAAGTCAGACAAATTTGAAAAGACGGATTCAATCGAACCAAATCTTATCAAAGCGTCAATCAAGAAGCAAAATGTGTTTCACGAAATAACGTTGGAATATGTACAGATCAATACTGGCGAAATAAGATTGTATCCTAAATATCATCCGTCTTTCGGGTTTCTTTCGCCAATGACATATAACCACCAATCCAACAGAAATCAATTTATGGAATCGACAGAAATATCAGTGGTAATCAAAAAAGAGATTAAGATTAAAGATGGAGTGATTAATGGTTTTGAAATGCCCATACAAGGCGATTACCTGATTCCTTCAATCAACAAGTTTTCACATGACAAGTATCATTTTGATCATCAGATTACATTGAATTATTCTCTCTATGAACCAGAGGAAAAAAACAATATGCCTCTGATTATTTGGTTGCATGGAGCTGGAGAAGGTGGAATAGATCATCGAGTGCTGTTGCTTGGTAATCCTGTAACAAGGTTAATTGAACCTGGTGTGCAAAATATTTCTGGGGGAGCTTGCTTGCTCGTGCCTCAATGTCCAACCTTCTGGATGGATGATGGACAAGGAGTTTATACGAAGAACGGTAAATCGATTTATCATAAAGCCTTGTTTGGATTGATTGAAAGAGTTGTCAATAAGAACAAAAAGATTGACAGACAAAGAATCTACATCGGCGGGTGTTCGAATGGGGGATACATGGTAATAAACATGTTGCTGCATTATCCGGAGTGTTTTGCCGCAGCGTTTCCAGTTTGCGAAGCATACTATGACAAATGGTTACAAGATCTTGACATTCGCCTATTAAAACAATTACCGATTTGGTTTACACACGCCAAAAGCGACCAAAGCGTTTCATATGATAAATTTACAAAAGCAACATATGACAGGCTGCTTTCTGAAGCGAAAAGTGACATTCATTTGTCAACCTTTGAAACAGTCGTTGATTATTCGAGCCAATACTTCAACCCTGATGGAAAGCCTTATGTTTACAATAGTCATTGGGCTTGGGTCTACACGTTAAACAATCAGTGCAAAGAACACATAAATGGTGTGGAAACAGATATTTTTAGCTGGCTATTCGCACATAGAACTTCTTCATTAAATAAATGAATGCTGGATTCCTTGCTGAAATGCAACATATGACGAGAGTTTACCCATTGTGATAGGTTTGGATTGCAAGCATTCTTTCAAACTGAATTAAGAGGATGTATTTTAACAATCAGAACATCAATTCAATAAATTTGACTTGCAATTATAAATCTAATATGTAATAATAGGTACTGTGTCATACAAAGTACCACGATTCCAGTATTATCAATTCAACAATAACATTGCATAATACATAAGGTAATGATTGTATTCTCAATGTAATTATGTTTGATTATTATACGGAATAGTGTATAATGTAATATGGAAAATACGGGTGAATCAATATGGTTTTTATGGATGTCGGAACAGGAAAATATAAGAAAACTTTCGCTGATTATTTTAAAAAATACAAAGCATTTTTGATTACCATATTAGTGGTTATTTTGTATTTTTTTATTAAGGATCTGGTCACTCAACGTGACATATTGGTATATGATACGGATCTTCAGTATTTATACACGATTGACAGTAATAAAGGTAAATCGATCAATGACCCACCAATTATCTATATTCCGGAAGGATATGTCGTCATCTGGTATGACAATCCTGAGTTCATAGGGACCAGAGTCGGGTTTCCCTATCTTGTCGAACGAGATGGTGGTCTCTATCCAAAACTTCTCGCTAATTTCAGTTCTTTGATATTTGAACCGAATAACGGGGATCCTACTTTCCGGCTTATTAGACGATATAATTCAACTATCGAAGCTCCGGAACCTCCCGTTAAAGATGGTTATATCTTTGTCGGCTGGTACGAGGAGAATTCTTCTACCACTTATGTGTTTGATACCATGCCTTTACATGTCACAACTCTATTTGCAAGATGGTTCAGAGATTTTACTAGCGATTAATAATGAAGCATCTTCATGACATCCTCGTCTGAAGATGTTTTTTATCTCCGAATGCCTGCATTTTACTTCAAGACTATGAAAAATGAGAAAATAATAGTATCATAGATATATATAATGACACTATCTTGGAAAGAAGGTGACTTAATTGGCAAGGATTGCAACGTTTAGATTGTTCGTTACAAGCGACATCCATGGCCACTTGTTGCCAGTCGATTATGCAAACGACACTCCTTCAAACGATTCTTTGGCGAATATTTCTTCGATTATCAAGACATTGCGTACTGAAAATTCTGTGTTGCTTGACTTGGGAGATTCGATCCAGGGCAGCCCGTTGATGGATTATCATCAACAGCATCGGATGAAATTTGAGAATCCCGTCGCCACATGTCTGAACCTTATGGGATATGACTACTTTATTCCTGGTAATCATGATTTCAATTTCGGTAGAAAATATCTTGAAGATTTTATCCATTCAATCAAAGCTAAGACCTTATGCGCAAATATTCTGTCATCCAACCATCATTATGCCTTTGGGAACCCTTACGATATCCTTGAACTTGAACCCGGGTTGAAAATCGCCATTATCGGCGTGACTACTCAGTACATTCCCAACTGGGAGAATAAGGAAACTGTCAAAGATCTCATTTTTGAAAATGCCTGCCAAGTAGCCAAGGATTTGGTTCAAGAAGTCAAAAATAATCACCAGGTACAACTTATCATTGTCGCTTATCACGGAGGCTTTGAAAAAGATTTAATCACTTTTTCTCCATATATTGAAGACACAGGTGAAAACCTTGGGTCTAGAATGTTAGAAAGCATTCCTGACATGGACATACTTATAACCGGACACCAGCATCGGACCATTTGTCAGAAAGTAAGAGATACGATTGTTATCCAGCCAATGTTCAATGGCAGGGCTGTCGCCATGATCGATGTTGAATTTGCAAAGACTGACACATGGAGAAGAAATTCGATCAATGCATCTTTAGTTGAATCGAAAGACTATCTTCCTGATGACGAGATTTGCTCGATGCTTGAACAAATCGAAAACAGCACGGAAAAATATCTTGACAAAGTTTTGGGATATGTCGTGAATAACGATATGACGATCGAAGATAAATTCATGGCAAGATTAAAAAAACACAAAATTGTGACTTTGATCAATCAAGTTCAGACCGAGAAAACAAAGGCGATGATCAGCTGTTGTTCACTGGGAAACCATGTAACGGGTTTTTCCAAAGAAATATCAATCAGAAATATTTTTTCCACCTATGTGTTTCCGAATACGCTTGTCGTCTTGGAAATAGATGGCAATAACCTCAATAAAGCTTTGGAGAAGAACGCGGAGTATTTTGTGATCGAACAAGGTGAGATCGTTTCAAATCCTAAATACTCTTTTCCGAAAAAAGAGCATTATAACTATGATATGTTTGACGGAATCGACTATGCAATCGATGTAGCCAAACCTTTCGGCTCAAGAATCATAAGTCTAAAATACAATGGAACGGATATTCATCCCACGGATATGTTCACTTTGGCGATGAACAACTACCGCGCAACCGGTGGTGGAGAGTTTTCAATGTATCGCAACTTGAAAATTGTCAAAGAAGTGCAGTCGGACATTGCTACCATGCTGATAGAATATGTCAAAAAACATAAATATATCAGTGTCAAGGATACAGACAACATTAAGGTAATAAACTCAGGCAAATCTTGACGCGGGAAACCTCGTCTTTTTTGCCTTGTTTTTTCAGATGTTTATGGTCTTTAGAGGCAAAACATGATATAATATTCTTTACAATAAAATTTAATTCATAGTATATTTTTTTTATTCTATTGATGAAATCTTTTTAAAGGCGGTATGAATGCATGGCGGAAGGAATCGTCCTTGCTGGAGGGTACTCCTCCAGAATAAAGACAAACAAAATGATATTGGATCTTGATGGTATGCCGTTAATCAAACACACTGTCGATAAAATGAGAAAATTCACGACCAAAGTCTATGTCATTACCGGATTTTACCATCAAGACATCGAAAACCTTTTTCAAGGTGACTTGGATGTAAAAATCATAAGAAATATCAATTTTGATCAAGGCATGTTTTCTTCGGTTCAAACTGGCGTTGCCGAGGTGAAAACAGATTTTCTCATTATTCCTGGGGACTACCCGATTGTATCCGATAGCACCTATGAATCGCTTATATCAGCATCTGGGCAGATCCGGGTTCCTGTGTATGCCAACAGAAGAGGACACCCAATCCTGATTGAATCCGGCCTCAGAACAGCCTTGCTGGCTGAACCTGCCGACTCTAACTTGAAAATCTTTCGCAATCGCTATGAAGTCAATTACGTTTTGACCGATGATGAAGGCATCATTTGTGATGTTGATACGATGAAAGATTTTTTCTATATCCAGAATAAGGTAAAAGGAGAGAACGGAAATGAAAATCAATGAATTTTACCAACCGAATACTTTGGATGATGCCTACGACAAAATTGTCGAAAATTCCAATAACCAAGTTATGGGTGGTGGCGCTTGGATGAAACTTTCTGGCGCAAACATCAATACATTAATTCATCTTGGAAATCTTGGACTCGATACGGTTTCCGAAACACAAGACAAGTTGATTATCGGTGCCATGGTTTCTTTACATCAGGTCGAGTCAAACAAGATAGTGGGAACCATTTATAATGGTATGCTGCTTAAGGCAATCAAAAGTGTTATGGGGGTCCAAATTAGAAATGTCGCCACAATTGGCGGAACCGTGATGGGAAGATATCCTTTTTCAGATGTTTTGACAGCACTTATGGCTATGAAAGCAAAACTTGTATTCTACAAGCGAAAAGAGATTTCGCTTGAAGACTATCTTCTTGAAAAAAAACCGGAAAGAGATTTGCTTCTGTTTGTAGAAATTGATAAAAAAGAAGCCCGGGGCTACTTCAAAAAAGTCAGTAAGACAGCGCTTGACTTTGCCATATTGAATGTTGCTGTGTCAAACGAAAATGGCAATTTGGCAATATCGGTCGGAGCCAGACCGGGACTTGCAAGATTATGTCACCAGGCAATGGATTATTTGAATCAAAATGAAATATCGGATGAGATAATGCAATCTGCAGCAGGAAAAGTATTGGAGGAACTAGATTTTTCCTCCAACAGCAAAGCCGGTAAAGAATATCGGATGGAACTTGCGAAAGTGTATGTATTACGTGGTCTAAAGGCGGTGACTTGTCATGAAGATTAAACTTACGATTAACAATGAATTAAAATATCTCCATGTTGAAAAAGATGAATATTTGCTCGACACCTTGCGCCAAAACAATTACCTATCGGTAAGAAGAGGTTGTGACACGACAAACTGTGGTGTCTGCACAGTCCTTCTTGACGGCAAACCCGTTCCATCTTGCTCAGTTTTGAGCGTTGTGGCTGACGGACACGTTGTGACAACTGTCGAAGGCATCCCGCAAGAAGCGGAAAAACTTGGCACTTATTTTGGACTAGAAGGCGCTGATCAATGCGGTTATTGCAACCCATCGGTTGCTTTGACCATATATGCAATGAAAAAAGAACTGAAAAATCCAACAGATGAAGATATCAAAGATTACCTTGTAGGCAACCTTTGCAGGTGTAGCGGATATGTTGCCCAGGAAAAGGCTGTCAGGAAATACTTGGGTGATAAATCATGAAGATTGTCAACAATATCAATCCTTCCATTGACGGCAAGGGATTAATGATGGGACGCCATGGATATACTGATGATTTTGCGGAGAAAGATTCGCTGATAATCAAGATTTTGAGAAGCCCGCATCCCTATGCAAAAATCATACGTATTGATGTAGAAAAAGCCAAAGCACTCATTGGCGTTGAAATGGTTGTTACCTACAAGGATTTCCCAAGGATACCGTTCACAAGAGCTGGACAGGGATATCCAGAACCATCGCCTCACGACAAATTCGTTCTCGACGAATTTGTACGGCATATCGGCGACGAAGTCGCAATGGTTGCTGCTGTCTCAAATCAAGTTTGTATTGAAGCCTTGAAACTGATCGAAGTCGAGTATGAAGTGCTCGAACCGGTTCTGGATTTCGAGACGGCACTGGATAATCATAGCATCATCCATCCTGAACCCGAAATTCATGAAATGTTTCCGATTGGCTTTGAGCCCAAGCGAAACATTGCTGCAAGCTACAACATGCATATTGGTGATGTGGATAAAACACTTTCAGAATGTGATATTGTCCTTGAAGAGAGTTTCTATACCCATGCACAGGCACACTCCATGTTAGAACCGCATTCAGTGAATGCACGACTGGATTACCAAAACCGGTTGGTGCTATATTCCACAACGCAAACTCCGTTTCATGTCAGGAGGATTCTGTCGCAGACACTGGGTATCCCATTGGCGAAAATCAGAGTCATCAAACCGAGAGTCGGAGGCGGTTTTGGTGGCAAACAAGCCCTACACGGCGAGATGTTCGCAAGTTATGTCACGTGGATGACAAAAAAACCATCAAAAATAGTCTATACCCGGAAAGAAGTGTTTGAATCTACCTATACAAGACATCCGATGCGCCTCGACATCAAACTTGGAGCGATGAAAGATGGCACTTTGAAAGCTATTGATTGTTACGTCCTATCTGATACCGGTGCCTATGGCGAACACGCCTTGACTGTATTCATGGTTACCGGGTCTAAAGTACTGCCTTTATACAATAAAGTCGATTCCGTAAGATTCGGTGGCGACGTTGTTTATACCAATCATACTCCTGCCGGAGCTTTCAGGGGCTATGGCGCAATCCAAGGCAATTTCGCACTTGAATCTGCAGTTGATATGTTATGCGAAAAACTTCAAGTTGATCCAATCGAATTCAGGAATAAGAACATGATGAAAGAAGGCGAAACTTCACCAATCTTTGCGATTATGGGCGAAGGTACCGAAGGCACAGCCATGAACATGGACACATGTAAACTCGAGTTTTGCGTCAAAAGAGGCATGGAACTCATCGATTGGCAACACAAATACCCCCGTTTTGCCGAAACTGAGGAAAAAATCAGGGCTGTCGGTATGGCACTTGCGATGCAAGGGAGTGGAATTCCTTATATTGATATGGGATCGGCGACAATCAAACTTAACGACGACGGATTCTACAATTTGATGGTCGGAGCCACTGAAATCGGCCAAGGTAGCGATACCGTTCTGACTCAAATCGCAGCGGAAGAATTGCTCACCGAGCTTGACAAAGTCATTATTTATTCGTCTGATACCGACCTGACACCGTTTGATACCGGAGCTTATGCCTCCAGCACCACCTTTGTTTCCGGAAACGCAGTTTTGAAAGCAGCCAAAAAACTTAAGGAAATGATGATTGAGGCTTCTGCCAAGTTTTTGAATGCCAAGCTTGGAGAAATTGAATTCGATGGCATCACTTTCAGAACTTTTGATGAATCAGCTTCGATTTCCTTGAAGGATTTGTCCAATAAACTGACCTACAATCATAACCAGGAACAGCTTTGTGCCACATCAAGTTATGTAGGTCATAAATCTCCTCCACCTTTCATGGCAGGATTTGTCGAAATTGAAGTTGACAAACAAACAGGAGAAATTAAAGTAGAAAATTATGTGTCTGTTGTCGATTGCGGAACCACAATCAACCCGAAACTGGCAGAAGGTCAAGTCGAGGGCGCAATCGTTCAGGGAATCGGAATGACGATCTATGAAGATGTCATCGTATCTTCAAAAGGTAAACTAATCACCAGCGATTTTCTTAACTACCGGATTCCGACCAGAAAAGAGATCCATAATTTGACAACTGAATTTGCAGACAGTTATGAAGAATCAGGTCCATTCGGAGCCAAATCAGTTGGCGAAATCGGCATTGACACCCCCCCGGCTGCAATCGCAAATGCAATTTATAACGCACTTGGCGTTAGATTGACCAAATTGCCGATAACACCGGAAAAAATTCTAAAAGCGATTAAGGAGAAGAGGTAATTTCCATGAAAAAAATTTCTTTGCAACGTCTTAGCATCATATTATTCTATGGTTCGATTTGGGGGATTTTGGAAGCTTCACTCGGATACGCCCTGCATTTCTTGCCAGCATTGATTTCAGGAAGCATCATGTTTCCCTTGGTTACATTCATCTTGTTAAGAGCTTATGCCAACAATAAATCAAAATCCGATCTATTGTGGATTGCCATGATTGCGGCCTCGATCAAAAGCATCAATCTCTTCATGCCAGCAATCAATATTTGGAAAACGATTAATCCTATGATCTGCATCGTGCTTGAATCGTTGATGGTGATAGCTGTCGTGAGTGTGTTGAACAAGGAAAACATCGCAAAACGACTCGTGGCTTTGCCTTTGGCAAGTTTTGGCTGGAATGCAATCTATTTAGCATACCTTGGCGCAACTTTTCTTATTACCGGGACCTTGGCAGTACAGATTGCGACGTTTTCGGCATTGGGTAATCATTTGTTGATCAATTGTTTGCTAAGTGGTATTTTGGCGACGGGAATCTACTTTATCGGAGTATTGATTGATAAGAAACTATCTTACCGATTTGTTGGCAAAGCCTGGTTGTCAATACCGGCATTTGCGATTGCTTTAATTTTGACACTAGTTTTGTAACAGTAACAGGAGTTGATAATCGATGGATGAGTTTTTTGAACGCATGCTTGAACTCAAGCAAAAAGGCGTTCCTTTGATGGTGGTCACAGCTGTAGCCAAAGAAGGAGCGGGGCCGGTCGATGTCGGCAAGAAGATGGTCGTTACGGAAAATAACGGCGCTTTTGGCACGGTCGGTGGCGGCGCCATCGAATATTACGCCCGGGAAAAATGCAAAACATTGTTAAGAGAAAAACAACATTTTCTGGAGACCTATCTATTGAGTGAAGGAAAGATTATCCCGGAAACAAAGACACTACCAATGGTTTGCGGGGGCAAGGTAACCTTATACTATGAATATGTCGGGCCCAAGGAATTTGTCTATATTTTCGGGGCGGGGCATGTGGCCAAAGCTTTGGCCAATGTTCTGAAAACCCTCAATTTTCATTTGACAGTCATCGATGACAGGAAAGAAGTAATCGATGCCTTCAAAGGCGCAGATACGATTATAAACCTGCCCTTTGTCGAATATATCGATAAATACGGAATTGATCCGGGGACGATGATTGTTGTTTCGACTCCGAGCCACAAATATGATTACCATGTCATCAACAAAATCCTCGAGAAAGGTTTCAAACCAAAATATATCGGAATGCTCTGTTCTCCCGACAAGTTGAAGGACTATCTGGACAAAACCTATGAAACGTATGGAAAAGATATCGATCTAAGTAATTTCTATTCTCCAATTGGCCTCGATACCGGCGGAAATACTCCCGAAGAGATCGCAATTTCGATCGCTTCCGAAATGCTAGCCGTCAGTAATGAAAGAACCGGTCACAGGCATCTTCGGGAGGTCCAAAATGGTCAAGATCGTTACTGGTAAAATTAATTCGCATAAGACAGAGAGAACGAGAGCACTATATGAAGCTGACCATCAAGGCGATGGCTTCATCTCACTAAAGATGATGCTCAAGAACAAGGTTCACAGCTATCAGGCTTTACGACTTTCTTCAGGTGATAAATTTCCGCTCGTAGTTCGAGATGAATTCGTTTATGAGGATTTTCCCATCAGTTGCCAGATCGGACCCTATCTTTTCAACAAGAAGACAATCGACATGATCATCAGAGAAATTTCTTTGTTGGTCAAAAGGCGAATCGCTCCGCTATATCTGGATGAAGTTGGTCTTTTGGAAATCGAAGGCAAGTGCTTCGATCCGATTGTCAGAACCATGGTCGATTCCAATCTGGATTGTGTCTTTTCGGTCAGGGAAGATCTGGTCGAGAAATTCATCCAGAAGTATAATATCAAGGAATACAACATTCTTCGCTAACGAATGGAGATGGTTTTATGATAGACAAAGCGATTATTAACGGTAAAATCTATCAAGAAGGCAAGATGGTAAGCACAAATATCTATATCACGGATGAAAAAATCTTTGCGATTAGCAAAGAATATTTTCCCGCGCTTGAGGAGATTGATGCCAAGGGACTTTACGTCTTTCCCGGAATCATTGATCCTCATGTCCATTTCGATCTTGACATAGGACACTTCCGCTCCGCAGACAACTTTGAAAAAGGCAGTATGATTGCCGCCTTGGGAGGAGTCACGACCATTATCGATTTTTTAGAGCCGGTCGACAACGAGCATGATCTCGAAAAAGCATACAGGAAACGGATTTTCGAGGCTGAAGACAGTAAAATCGACTACAAGTTCCACGCCTGTATCAAAGACCCGAAATGCGATTTGGAGTCTTTTGTCCTCAAAATGATGTCTTTGGGGATGAATTCACTCAAATGTTTCACCACTTACTCCGAATCCGGAAGGATGACGTATGATGAAGATATCATCCGACTTTTGCGACTTTCAGATAAATACAAGTTTTTGTTATTGGTTCATGCCGAGGACAATCGTCTGATCAACCATGATCCGGCTTTCACATTCATGGATCTGAACAAGAGCCGTCCGAAAGAGGCAGAGATAAACAAAGCCATGCAACTTGCCGGCCTTGTCACCAGATTCGGAGGCTATCTCTATATGGTTCATGTCTCGAGTGGTGAAACGATCGAACGGCTTAAAGAAACATATTCTGAAATTTTGAACAAGCGCTTCTTTATTGAAAGCTGCCCACAATACTTTGTATTTGATGATTCCGTCCTCAATAACGAAAACGGCTACCTATATACTTGTGCTCCGCCAATAAGAAGCGAAATTGAGAATACATATCTGAAGGAAAACATCGACTGGGTCTATACGATCGGCACTGATCACTGTCCCTTCAAAAGAGATGAGAAGGCTTTGGATATGCTGAACATGATTCCTCTTGGAGTTGGTTCTATCGAACATTCATTCGATATCATGTATCACCTGTTCAAGGAAGATGTTGTTGACAAGATGACGAAGAACATTGCCATTTTACATCATTTGGAAAACCAAAAAGGCAAATTGAAAGTCGGATTGGATGCCGATCTTTTCCTCTATAAACCCGGAGCTTCGAAAATCAATGATGACCATTCCGACTGTGACTATTCCATCTATAGGGGTCTGCAAAAATCAGGGACCGTGATTTCGACCATGGTGCGAGGTAATTTTGTAGTGAGAGACCGCAACTTCGAAAGTGGTTTCGGGAAACTATTGCAGGGTAGTGGTTACTGATGAAGGCACTTATAAACGCAAGAATCTATGATTTTGAAAACTATATCGAAAACGGCTATGTCGTTTATTCCGATAAAATTGTTGAAGTCGGCAGAATGGCAAACTTCAACGAAACAAGATACGACACTTTTGATTGTGAAGGCGCCATTCTCATGCCTTCGCTGGTTTGCGGACACACTCATATCTATTCAACTTTCGCAAGAGGACTTAAACTGCCATTGAATCCACATAACTTTCAAGAGATCCTTGACCAGCTCTGGTGGAAAATCGATCGTGAAATTGACAATGAGATTGCTTTTGCCTCAGGCATCGTTTCGGGTATCGAACATTTAAAAAACGGCGTTACAACCATTTTCGACCATCATGCCTCAGGAGCAGAGATTTCGGGATCTCTTGATACTCTGAAACAAGCGATTGTTGATACGATCGGTATGCGAGGCGTTTTCGCCTTCGAGACAAGCGACAGGTTCGATGTTTCCACCGCAATCGAAGAAAACATGCGTTTCATCGATTTGAACAACACGAATTTCACATCCGGTCTGTTTGGGATGCATGCATCCCTTTCGCTTTCAGATGAAACCTTGATAGAAGTGAAACAATCATTTAAAAACAATCCTATTCATATCCATGTCGCCGAAAGCGTGATGGACGAGGACGATTCTGTCAGTAAACACGGAATGAGAGTCATGGAAAGGCTCAACAAGTTCGGGCTGTTATCACCTGATTCAATTTATGTTCATGGCATTCACATGAATGATTTGGAACTGGATCTCATCAAGAAAACGGGCGGAGTTGTCTGTCTGAATGTGTCTTCGAACATGAATAACGGTGTCGGACTTCCCGATTATCAAAAACTGAAAGCAAAAGGCATACCTGTCATTATCGGCAATGATGGATTGAATCCTTCTATGACGAACGAATACATGACTCTTTTTTATGCAAGCCACCTGGCAAGTGAGTCACTGATGGGATTTTCGCTTGCTGATTTGGCTGATGTAATCGATGAGACATATAAGTATGCTTCAAAAAGACTTGGTATCAAACTGGGAAGACTGCTTCCTGGATATGCGGCAGATCTAATTGTCATTCCTTATACCCCACCGACCCCAATGGATAAAACAAACGCGCTTGCCCATCTGTTTTATGGGTTGTTTTCCGCGTTCAAACCCAGACATGTCTATGTCGCGGGAAGACCTTTGGTGTTTAATTATCAAGTTGAAAGCAATCTACAGAAAGCATATGTTTCAAGTTTTTCCCAAGCCAAACGGCTTTGGCAAAAGCTTACAGCCAAGGAGGACAACTAATGAAACTGGAAACCAAATTTGACAATCTGGTGTTTTCCAATCCATTGATGCCAGCTGCCGGACCACTGAATGGAGATTTTGACAAACTGAAATTTCTCCAAGACCAAGGACTGGGGGGCATCACCACCAAGACCATTTCCACGAAAGCACCGCATATTCCCAAACCTTGCATCTACGGAGATAAATATTATGTCATGAATTCCGAGCTTTGGAGCGAACATTCCCAAGCAAAATGGATTGATGAATTCCTGCCAAAATATATGGAGATAAAAGACCGACCGCTTATCGTGAGTGTCGGTTACACAAAAGAAGACATGGAGGAGCTAATCCCGCAACTTGACAAGTTTGCGGATGCTTTTGAAGTGTCGACTCACTATGTCGGTACCGATCTTTCAGTAATTGCCGATACGGTAAAAACAATCAGAAAACTCACTGCTAAGCCGATTTATATGAAGATCAGCCCGCACATTCCCAATCCGGAAAGTTTTGCCAAAGCAATCAAGGATGCCGGAGCTTCCGGAATCGTTGCCATCAATTCGCTTGGACCATCGATGAAGATCGATATCTCTAGCAGAAGCATCGCTTATGGCAATGCCTCAGGTTTTGCCTGGACAAGCGGTCCGGCAATCAAACCCGTGGCCTTGGCAACAGTTTACAAAATCAAACAGGCTGAGCCTGCTCTGACTGTAATCGGTGTCGGAGGCATTCAAACTGCCGATGATGTCATTGAATTCCTGCTTGCAGGAGCAAGTGCGGTCCAGATGCTTTCTGCAGCGTTACTTAAAGGCAAGGACCTATATGCAAAAATTATCAAAGATTTACCGGTGGCGTTGGAAAAATACGGTTTTTCAAGCGTCGAGGATGTCATCAGCCATCAATTGATTAATCCGGTAAAATATGATTCTAAATTGCCTCGTCTCATTGAGGATAAATGCATCAAATGCATGCTTTGCGAAAAAATTTGTCCATATTTTGCCATCGATTATAAAGGTAAAATCACTTTTAATCCTGACAAATGTTTCAGGTGTGGACTTTGTGTTTCCAAGTGTCCGACAAATGCGATCGTAATCGATAGCTAGGAGGTTAATAGATGTTTGATATCAGTAAATCAATCAATAAAGTTGACAATCATGAAAAGATTTCGGGCAAAGCAAAATATGTCAGCGATCTTTTCTTTGCGGGTCAGCTCTATGCCTATAGCATCAGATCGACGATTGCCAAGGGTAAAATCATAGCTAAAAAAATGCCAATACTATCCGAGGGCTACCATATCATCGACTACCGTGACGTGCCTGGAAACAACTATGTCAAAATGGTTTTTGATGATCAGGTCGTATTTCCGGAAGACAAAGTATCCTATATCGGTGAACCAATCATGCTTCTGATTGGGCCTGACAAGCAAGAAATCCTTAAACTTGTCAAACAAGTTGAAATCGTCTACGAGGAAGAAGAGCCAGTTTTCGCTTGGACAAATAGTGCTATCCATTACCATTTTGATAAAGGTGAAGGCTCTTTGTCTTTTGCAAATGCAAACAGAATAATAGCTTATGAATATGAAACGGGATACCAGGAACAGGCTTATATCGAGCCGCAAGGGATGAGCGGTTATTTGGACATAGACAAGGTAACCCTTTACGGGTCCATCCAATGCCCATATTATGTCAAAAATGCGCTTATCAACTGTCTGGGCGTATCTTCAGACAAAATCAGGGTCATCCAGACAACAGTAGGCGGAGCTTTCGGAGGCAAGGAAGAATTTCCTTCCTTAATCGCCTGCCAGTTGGCAGTTGCAATCAAAAAAATCCAAAAACCGATCAAAATTATTTATGAACGGGAAGAGGACATGATTTCCACAACCAAACGTCATCCTTCAAAGATTTCTATCAAAGCAGCAATCGGTGATGACAGTAATATTATTGCGATCCAAACCCGTGTTGCAATCAATGGCGGAGCCAATATCGGACTTTCCGGAGTCGTCTTGTCCCGAGCGATGATCGCCGCAACCGGCGCCTATACGATTGACAACCTTGATATCGAAGGGGATGTCTATCTCACTAATACCGTCCCCAATGGAGCCTTCAGAGGCTTTGGTGCCCCACAGATGCTGTTTGCAATCGAAATGTTCATTGAACACGTCGCCAAAGATCTGGGAGTCGATCCTTTGGAATACAGAATGAATTACCTCGCCAAACAAAATGACTTGACATCGACTAGCGGAACATTCTGGGATCCAATTGTGATGCCAGAGATGATTAAAAAAGCGCTTGAAGTCAGTTCATTCAAGGAAAAAGCAAAATTGTATCAAAACAATAATCTGTTCAAGGGAATTGGCATGAGTTTCTTTCTTCACGGCTGCGGTTTCACCGGCAACGGTGAACAAACTCATATCAAAGCAGTGGTCAGATTGAAAAAAGATGAATTTGATGTTGTCCATATCTTAATCGCGGCTGTTGACATGGGACAGGGAATCAGAACCACGATGCGCAAACTCGTCGCCAAGGTGTTAGGAATTGGTATCGAGCAAGTCACATATAATCTGCCTGATACCGACTTTGTACCCGATTCGGGACCAACAGTCGCATCGAGAACGATGATGATTGTGGGCGGACTGGTAGCCAGATGCGCCATTAAGCTGAAAGACAACTGGCAAAAAGGCCGAGAACAGATTTTTGAGGAAGTCTACAAGCAACCAGATTATATTAAATGGGATGAAGACAAGATGCAAGGCGACGCGTATCCGGCATATTCCTGGGGTGTAAACGTCGTTGAAGTCGAAGTGGACAAAGATACATTCGTTGTGACTCCAACACGCATCTGGAGCGTTTATGACCTTGGCAAAGCAATCGACGAAAGAGTAGTTCTTGGACAGGCAGACGGTGGCATTGCCCAGGGCATTGCCTACGGCTATCTTGAAGTCATGGAAAACGAATTTGGAAAAATCAAACAGAAAAACCTGACTGATTACATTATTCCCACCGCGTCTGACATGCCTCCAATGGAAACATATATTTTTGATAATCCCTATGCACTGGGACCGTATGGCGCCAAAGGTGTCGGAGAGTTGACTTTAGTCGGAGGTGCGCCTGCAATTGCCAAAGCGATTGAAATGGCGATCAAACACAAAGTAACCAAGATTCCCGCGACGCCGGAATACATCATGGAGTTGATAAATCATGACAAAAATTGATTTTTGTTTGAACGGAACAGCTATCAGTGTTGATTGTGATCTTTCCGAAAGATTATTGGACTTTTTACGTACAAAATCAGGAAATACCGGTGTCAAAGAAGGTTGCGGAGAAGGCGAATGTGGAGCTTGCGCAGTTTTGATGAATGGGAAAATCGTCAATTCTTGCATGGTGCCAATGGCCAACGTTGCCAAAAAAAATATCGTGACAATCGAAGGCTTTGCCAAGACGGAAAGATTTAAAATTCTTGAAAAAGCTTTTTCCGAAACCGGTGGTGTACAATGCGGTTTTTGCACACCGGGAATGATCATCGCTTCTGAAAGTTTGTTAAACACCTATCCTCATCCAAGTGAAGACGAGATCAAAATCGGAATGTCGGGTAATTTGTGCCGTTGCACTGGTTACAACATGATCATCGATGCCGTCAAATTGGCAGCCAAGCTGGGTGATGGCTTATGGTAAGACAAGTCATGCCAACCACGTTGAATGAAGCTTTGGAACTTTTGGAAAATGAGAACTATGTGTTGTTTGCGGGCGGGACCGATTTGATGGTCCAAAACCGTTCTTGGAGCGAGACGCCAGTTGCGTTCAAGCAGTCAGTGATGTATCTTGGTATGCTTTCTGAGCTGGACTATATCCGAAAAGAGGAAGACTATCTGGCGATTGGAGCCATGACTTCTCTAGAAACCATTTTGCATCACCCGGATACTCCTGAGATTATGAAAGCCATCATCTCCGAAATGGCTTCCCCAGGCATTAGAAATATAGCAACACTTGCGGGCAACATCGGCAATGCTTCCCCTGCGGGAGACAGTCTTGTCGGACTTTATTTGCTTGATGGCATGCTGGTCTTGAAAAACCATCACGGCGAACGACTAATTAGAATTCATGATTTTATCCTGGGACCTAGAAAAACAGCATTGAAGGGAAATGAACTGATCGCTGAAATCAGGATTCCCCATGTCGTTTTTTCCAAGACAGTGTTCCATAAAATCGGACCGAGAAAAGCCGACGCAATCTCAAAACTATCGTTTTGTGGGGCTTACAAATTGGAACAGGATATCATTACTGATATCAGAATCACATTCGGTGCCGTCTATATGACAATCGTAAGAAACAAGGAATTAGAACAAAAGATGCTATGCAAAACAAAGCAGGAGCTTCTCGCCATGCTTGATGAACTGGTCAATGATTATGATCAGCTGATTCAACCAATAGATGATCAAAGATCGAGTCGAATCTATAGAAAACAAGTCGCATTGAATCTTTTGCAAAAGTTTATCAGGGAAATATAAGCAAAAATCACAAAGAAGATGAGGTAGGATATGGACAAAGAAAAACTGCGTCAGGTAGCGCTGGGAATCAGAAAAGCGACGCTGGTATTGAAAAACTGCAAAATCATCAATGTTTTCTCCGGAACCATCGATTCCGGAGACATAGCAATTGAGGACGGTATCGTTTGCGGTATCGGCAGTTATGAAGGTATCAGAGAGATCGATTTATGCTTTTCTTATGTCTCGCCAGGATTCATCGATGGACATGTTCATATTGAATCATCCATGCTTTCGCCTTCTCAATTTGCAAAAATTGTCATTCCATTCGGGACAACAACTGTCATTGCTGATCCGCATGAAATCGCCAATGTATGCGGTTTGTCAGGAATTAAGTATATGCTGGAATCTGCCAAGACCGTACCACTAGAAGTTAAAGTGATGATTCCATCTTGCGTACCGTCAACCAAGTTTGAAACTTCTGGAGAAACAATTACCGCTGAAGAGATTGGTGCTTTAAAAAACGAACAATCAATTTTGGGGCTTGGAGAAATGATGAATTATCCAGGTGTTATCAACGGTGATTTTGATGTTTATAAAAAGCTGAATGTCATGGAAAACAAACTGATAGATGGGCATGCTCCCTCAGTCACGGGCAAGAATCTGAACGCTTATGCACTTGCAGGTATTAAAACCGACCATGAATCTTCTACAATGGAAGAGTTGATCGAAAAAGTCAAATGCGGCATGTATGTTCACCTCCGCGAAGGATCGGCAACGAGAAATGTCGAAGTTTTATCAAGAGGCATCACCAAAGACAATTTGGCGAGACTGATGTTTTGCACAGATGACAAACATCCTTTCGATATTCATAAAGAAGGCCATATCAACTACAATATCAACCTGGCGATCAAGAATGGTATTGATCCTATCGATGCAATCAAGATGGCTACGATCAATGTAGCTTCATGTTACGGTTTGAAACGTTTGGGAGCCTTGGCTCCGGGATATCTAGGTGACATCGTCGTATTTGATAGTTTGAAAGATATCGTTCCCACCATGGTATTCAAAAGTGGCGAACTTGTCTTCAAAAACAAAGAAATTTTGTTTGCTTCGAGAAAGACAAGTGATTCATCGGTATTGAACACAGTCAAATTTAATGTCGATGCTCTTGATTTCATGCTGCCTCTTACTAGCAATAAGGTTCATGTTTTAGGTCTTATCAAGAATAATGTTACGACGAGAAATCTTATCGAAACCGTGAAAGTTGTGAATGGATTTTACCAACAGGAATCAGGTTCTGACATTTTGAAATTGGCGGTTGTCGAAAGACACCATATGACAGGAAACATCGGATTGGGTCTTGTCAAAGGCTATGGACTCAAAAACGGAGCAGTAGCGATGACGATTGCCCATGATTCACATAATTTGGTCATTATTTCCGACAATGATGAGGATATGCTGATCGCCGCAAAAAAAATCAAAGAGATTCAAGGTGGCATCGTTTTGGTCCACAATCATGAAGTTTATGATTATCTTCAATTGGAAGTTGCAGGCATCATTACGGAAAACGATTATAAACAAGTGGAAGCAAAATTGTCACGCATGGAATCTTTTTCCAGAAAAATGGGGATCCATGAGGATATCGATGATCCTTTCCTGTCGCTAGCATTTCTGTCTTTGCCGGTAATTCCTGACCTTAAAGTGACCGATTTCGGGTTGTTCGATGTCAATAAATTCAAAATCATTCCATTAGAAGCAGAAGGTGACGATTTGTGAAATACGTCAAACATTATGAATGCACATTGTGTCACAAGACTTACCCGAAAGAGCTGGATTACTTTACTTGTCCAGATTGTGGAGAAGAAGGAATTCTCGATATAATTTATGATTACGAGTTAATGAAACAAGTTGTGAATGCTGATTACTTTAAGAATAACCACACCGATTCCATTTGGCGTTATCTGCCGATGCTTCCGGTAAAAGCAGAATTTACCAAGAACACTTTGCGTGTTGGCATGACTCCACTCTACAAAGCACAAAATCTTGGCAAATTTCTCAAGATGGAGAACCTCTATGTCAAAGACGAGGGCGTGAATCCGACTCAAAGCCTGAAAGACCGGGCATCAGTTATAGCCGTCGTCAAGGCCTTGGAGAAAAACCAAAAGACTATCGCCTGTTCTTCAACCGGTAATGCTGCATCTTCTCTTGCTGGAAACGCAGCGAAAGCTAATCTCAAGACGGTGATTTTCGTTCCCAAACGAGCTCCGCTTGGAAAACTCGCCCAGCTGATGATTTACGGGTCAACCGTAATCAAAGTCGACGGTGACTATAAAGCGGCTTTCAGTCTTTCCAAACTTGCGATTGAAGCCAATGGGTGGTATAATCGAAATGCAGCCATAAATCCGCACCTTGTCGAGGGAAAGAAAACAGTCGCGCTAGAGATAGCGGAACAATTGGGGTTTAAGACTCCTGACTGGGTTGTGGTTTCGGTAGGCGACGGGTGTACTATTGCTGGCGTTTACAAGGGTTTTTATGACTTGGTACAATTGGGACTTATCGCGAAAGTCCCTAGACTTTTGGGTGTACAAAGTGCTGGGTGCGCGCCTTTTTACAAGGCTTATATTAATAACATGCCACTTGAACCCGCGGAAGAAAATACGATTGCGGATTCCATCGCCGTGGGGATTCCTAGGAATCCTGTAAAAGCCATGAACGCAGTGAAGTACTCCTTAGGGTCATGGATTGCCGTAACTGATGAGGAAATCCTTCAAGCGATGAAATTACTGGGAAATACTGAAGGAATCTTCTCTGAACCTGCAGCCGCCGCTTCACTGGCAGGCCTGATTAAGGGTGTTGAAGCAAATACAATTAACAATTCAGACACGGTTGTCTTTATCTCAACAGGCAATGGTCTGAAAGACACAAAGAATGCACTTGAGGCAATCGAAGAGCCTGTTACTCTGCCAAACAATATTGACAGATTTAACGAATACATGAAAATTAGAAGGAGAAATAATGAGTAAAATACCATTTGGACCGACATACGATGAAATGCTTCATCCGGAGTCGGTCGACAAAGCAACAAGAGCAAGGGCATTAACAGCGAAAGAAAACGAACTTGATCCAATCAACCTTTTCAACATCACGTGGAAAAACGAAGCAAACATTGTCAATAAAATCGTTCTCCCCAAAGAACTTACGGGAATCGAAGCAAACGTTGTCGTCCTCTTGGGAAAATATTTCCCATCGGGTTCACATAAAGTCGGTCCTGCCTATGCGACTTTGATTGAAGGTTGCGTCGACAAAACAATCTTGCCGGGTGAACACACAATTCTTGGACCTTCAACCGGAAACTTTGGCATCGGTGTGTCCTATATCTGTAATCTGATGAAATATGACGCAATCGTTATCATGCCAGACAACATGAGCAAGGAACGTTATGACAGGATCCAAAGATATGGGGCCAAACTTGATCTGACACCTGGTACTGAATCAGATGTAATATTGACGCTTGAGAGAACTTTCGAACTTAAAAAAGATCCGAAAAACCGTTCTTTGGCCCAATTCGAACTATTGCCAAACTATAGATTCCATCGTCACGTGACGGGGAATTCCTGTATCGAAGCTGTTGAAGGCATCGGTAATGGACGCATTGCCTGTTTCTGTTCCGCGCCAGGCAGTGCTGGGACTTTAGGAGCTGGAGATCAAATCAAAAAAGTCTTTCCAGAAGCCAAAATTGTCGCCCTGGAACCTTACGAATGCTCAACTCTAACAAATGGAGGAAGAGGGCAACATCGGATCGAAGGCATCGGTGACAAAATGTGCACTTTGATTCATAATGTCTTAAACACGGATTTTGTCACATTAATCAAAGACGATGACTCTGTCAAAGGATTGAAAATCATTCATGATGGGATTGACGTTCTGGTGCAAAATGGAGTCGACAGAAATGTTGCAGAAGCAATGAAAGATCTTTTCGGCGTTTCCTCGATATGCAATATTATCGGTGCGATCAAAATGGCGAAATATCTCCATTTGGGACCAGATGACAACATCGTCACAATCGCAACCGATGGCTACGACCGCTATGACTCAGTTATTAAAACCCTGGAAAAGCGTTATTTAGAAACTGCAGATTTTGTTTTGCAAAGATGGTTTGTCGACGTATTCAGAAAAAACGGAACCGAAGATATCGTTGATTATCGACCACAGTCACAAAAAGAAAAGTTGTTTAGGCAAAAAGAAAGTGACTGGATTAAATTTGGTTATTCGCAAGCATATCTTGATTCGATGCAAAATATGTCTTTTTGGGATCACGAATATGAAAAGGTATTTACATACGACGAATCAATCAAGAAACAACGCAAGGAATAGAGTATGAACATATATATGGAAATTTTGGCACAAGCCGAAAAGTATAAAACCGAAATGTCCAAGTTTCTCAGGGACATGATCAGGATACCTTCAGAAAGTTCTGACGAGAAACAAGTCATTCAAAGAATCAAACAGGAAATGGAAAATGTGGGTTTCGACGAAATCACGATTGACAAGATGGGCAACATCATCGGACGCATCGGAAATGGGAAACATTTGATTGCCATGGACGCTCATATTGATACAGTTGGTATCGGCGAGATAAAAAACTGGAAATATGATCCCTATGAAGGTTTTGAAGATGATATGACTATTCTTGGCAGAGGCGCAAGCGACCAGGAAGGCGGCATGGCTTCTATGGTATATGCGGGAAAAATCATCAAGGATTTGCATTTGGAAGACGATTACACACTCCTTATTACCGGCACAGTCCAGGAAGAAGACTGCGATGGACTTTGCTGGCAATACATTATTGAAGAAGATAAAATCATTCCCGAGTTTGTGGTAATCACGGAACCAACATCTTGCCGGATCTACCGAGGACATCGCGGCCGAATGGAGATTAAAGTCTCCACTTTCGGAATCAGCTGTCATGGTTCCGCCCCCGAGCGAGGCGACAATGCTATCTTCAAGATGGCACCTATTCTTTTGGAACTAGAAGAATTGAATAAACACTTGCTTTTCGATCCTTTTCTTGGAAAAGGCACTTTGACCGTAAGCGAAATCTTTCATTCTTCGCCAAGCCGTTGCGCTGTGGCTGATGGATGCGTTGTGTCTGTCGACAGACGCCTAACAAAAGGCGAAACCTATCAATCGGCTTTGAAAGAAATAGAAAACTTGCCATCAGTCATCAAAGCACAAGCCAAGGTCGAGATGTATGATTATGCCAGACCTTCTTACACCGGACTTGTTTACCCGACAAAATCGTATTTTCCAACATGGGTCCTGGATGAGGACCACATTGTCTGTCAAAGTGTTGTCAAAAGTTACATTGACTTATTCGAGGAAAAACCTATCGTAGATAAATGGACATTTTCAACCAATGCCGTTTCGATCATGGGAAGATTTAACATCCCTTGTATCGGTTTCGGACCTGGGCATGAAGAAGAAGCCCACGCACCAAATGAAAGAACCTGGAAAGACGAGCTTGTAAAAGCTTGTGCAATCTATGCGCTGATACCAAAAACCTATGTTCAGAAAACGAACGAATAAAAGAGGAGATAACATGAAACCATTATTCAAAGGCAAACACTTCATCACTCTCGAAGAGTGGTCGAAACATGAGATCGATGTCTTGTTGGAGACTTCGAAGCAACTGAAAAAGGATTTTCTCAACAACAAACCAACAGCATACCTTACCAACAAAGTTGCTTTTCTGATGTTCTTTGAGCAATCTACAAGAACAAGAAATTCAATGGAAGCCGGAATCGCCCAACTAGGCGGCACCGGAATTTTCCTCGACACATCAAAAATGCAGATCTCCCATGGCGAATCTGCCAAAGACACAGCGACGATCCTTTCTAGCTATGGACATGGCATTGCCTGCCGCAACTGCTTCTGGGAAGTTGGCAACAAGTATCTTCGGGAAATGGCCGCAAACTCGACTGTCCCGATCATGAGTCTTCAAGACGACTTGTATCATCCGATGCAAGGACTGGCTGATCTTATGACAATCCAGGAAGTGTTTACAGAAACCAGAAGACTCAAGGTTTCGATTATTTGGGCCTATGCGACGACACATAAAAAACCAATAAGTGTGCCGTTGACACAGATATTACTTTTTCCAAGATATGGCATGGACGTTACCTTGGCATATCCAGAAGGCTATGATCTTCCCAAGTGGGCTGTCGACAAAGCAAAGCAAAATGCGCTTGAAGGCGACGGTTCGTTTAGAATCACTCACAACATAGAAGAAGCTTTCAAAGATGCTGATGTCGTTATTCCGAAAAACTGGGGAAGTTGGGTAACCAATCAATCAACGGCAGTTGTCGATGACCTGTTGGAGAGCTATAAAGGTTGGAAGTGCACAGAAAAAATGATCGCACTTGCAAGTCCCAATGTGAAATATATGCACGCCCTGCCTGCTGACAGGGGCAACGAAGTCGAAGACTCTGTCATTGACGGAGTTCATTCAATTGTCTATCAAGAAGCGGAAAACAGACTGCACACCGCAAAGGCGGTCATGGCGCTTACCATGGGCGACAAATAAACACGATTAAGAAAGGATTATTATGAGGGTATTTTTGGCATTATTACCCGATGACAAATCCAAGGCAAAACTCCACGCCTTGGGCAGAAAAATGAAGTTACATGCTACGGGCGGGAATTTCACGACGGCCTGCAATTTTCATGTGACACTTGTGTTTATCGGTGATGTTTCCGAAGCAACAGTGGAAAAAATAAAATTGGTAGTGAATGAAACCAGATTCACTCCATTTGTCATCAAAACTAGACACATGGGTTTTTTCTCGCACAAGGGCAACAAAGACATTCTTGTTTGGCATGTGGACAAATCTCATGAAATCAACCAACTTTACGAGACTATGTTCGCGAAGCTTCTTAAAATGGGCTTTGAAATTGACGACCGGGAATTCAGACCGCATTTCACGTTGGCCAGAAAAGTAAGCTTTCCTGAGGAGTTCATGGAAAAACACGATTCATTGCAAACACCTGTGATGTTCATGAAATGCGACAGATTGAGTCTTATGGAATCACAAAGAGTCGGTGGAAAATTAGTCTATAAGGAACTTTTCGGTAAGACGATGGAGATGCCTTCAGAAAGAAAACTCTAGCATTTTCTCATTTTTTATTGATTAGATTTTAAAATGTGCCCTCGACACCTTTTTAAGATGTCAAGGGCTATTTTTATATTTAAAAAGGGATCCTTGAATAAATAGTGGGTCCCATATCAATATTTAGATAATACATAATAATATAATTTCTATCGATTATTCTATGCTTATAACTCGAGATTATTTGCTTTTTTTGCGTAGTATTCATCGAGATTCCCTGCTTGGATGAATTCGATCATGATTTGTGCGGGAAGCGGAGAGAATTGTTTTTCCATACAGAAGTTCAGTTCGGTGATAATTTCCTGACTGGATTTGATTTTGGAATAAGAACGGAATGAAGACATGGCGCTAACAGAGTCTGCGACTGCCAAAATCTGAGATCCGAGGGGGATTTCTTCTTGAGAAAGATTTGCGGGGTAGCCCATCTCATCCCATCTTTCATGATGATGTAAAATGATTCTCGCGATATTTTGCAAACCTTGGGAATCGCTGAGAATTTTGAAACCCGCTTCGCTATGTTTCTTTACGAGAGAATATTCATCTTCGGTAAGTTTTCCGGATTTGTGCAAGATATCAATACTGATGCCGATTTTTCCAATGTCATGAACGATTCCTGCCCAATAGATGTCATCGATTTCCTTGTTCGACAATTTCATCCTAATAGCGATTTGCTCTGCAAAGTATGCGACATCTTCGCTATGACCTTTGGTGTATGTATCATATGCTTCTAAAGCACGAATCAGGCATAGGGAAATCTCGCTTTTTAATTTGATGCTATTTGAATAGGAAGTATTGATTTGGAAGAATCCATTCATCAGTTTCTGAAAGGCGAGATAATTTCGCAAATCAACATCGGTATAATTATTCTTGTTTGATTGAAGGAGATCAAAACTCATTCCCCCGACCACGCGGTCCCTGATATGGATCGAAAACTGGATTGATTCCTTGATCGGCAAATTATCTTTAGCGTATTCTTTGTATCTGTCTTTCAGTTCATCCTTGATTTTCTCCTCGGCATTTCGATAGATTACTGGATTACTATAATTCCAGACAAAACCATTAAAGTCGGAAAATAGATTATTTAATTTATCGACTTTATAACCATAAGTGTCAATGAAACAAATATTTCCATTATCGTTGATAAAACAAGAAGCATAATCAAATTTTTCAAAAGTGTTCAAGGCGATTTGAAACATTTTCTTCAGATGATCCTCGGTTATCATTGTGTTATTATAAAGTAGATCATAAGTCAAGAAATACAACTGATTGGTGGAATCGATCATTTTTTCCAGTTTACGGTTCGAATTCAGCAATAATTTGTTTTTTGATTTAATTTCATAGAGGCTCTTTTTTAAAATTGAAGTCGTGCTTGAAATGAAAAACAAGAATAGATTCAGAATAAATATTGTTTCGGCAAGAACATCAATTTGAAGTGTTGGCAAATAGATAAATTGAAAGGCAATCACGAATAATGCGTCGAGTGCTATCAAGACACGATACTGGAAAAAGAAAGCGCTGAAAATAAAGAAGGCAATAAAGATGAATTCAAAAGTAGCATAAGAGAAATTTGTGATTAGTTCAGAGAAGATTATGTATGAAAAAACAGAAAACAGAAAAAGGAAAACGCCTGAAATCAAAACATCATGTTTCATTGCCAGCCTGGGTTCATCCAGATGCATCGATAAAAGCGTTACTGTTCCGAAAATTACCATTCCTGACAAATCTCCGACAAACCAGCGGATAGCAACGTCTACGAAACGGACATCTACGTTCTTCAGCATGAGAAATGAAGTGCTATACAAACTGCCCAGTAAGGCTGATATGAGGAACCCGAAGAACACAATTACAGTTAATATTGAAAGAGCATAACTTTTCTTATATTGTGAAAGAAAGAAAAAACGAAAAATGACAGCCTCCAGCACACTTGCGGAAGTGAAGATAAGCGATGTCAGCAATGCATCTGGCAAGGAAGTATGGACGTGAAACAGCAAATGGATCAGTTGGGCGAGGAAAATACCAGTAATCAATCCCGGCATAATTTTTTTGCCGAAAAAGAGATAATATGCAACAGCAAATCCGGCCGCAGGCCACATCGATGCTGCAAGCGATGAAGAAGATATAAATTTGAAGCCGATGAATGTAGTAACATATAAAATCAGTGAAATTATGACGTTGCGTTTCAGGTTGGTCATATTGTTCAGCATAAAAAATCTCACATCCGCTCTATTAGTAGTTTTGACAAGAAAGTAAAAAAAAGTTGGAGCTATCGCTTACAGCATAGCTCCTATAAACCTAACCAATTGAATTATTATACTTTAGCAATTAAAATTATGCAATAAAAAATAAATATAAAATTGTTCAGAAAATTAGAAAAAAAAATTAATACAAATCTTTTTCTTTTTCCTGATATTCTTGAAAGAGCGCTATGCATTTGTCCCGGTATTTTTCTTCAAGCGAAAGGATGCTTTTGTCTTTCGCGCCTTCTTTGATAAATTTATAGATGAAGTCGTCACGGAAACCAATTTTGTCTGCATCTTCTTTTTTACATCCGAAAACGACATATTTGATATTTGCCCACATGATCGCTCCCAGACACATCGGACAGGGATATGCAGTTGTATATAAAGTGCAACCGGATAGATCATGTGTCCCGATTTTCTTTGTAGCCAATCTGATGGCGTTTATCTCTGCGTGAGCAGTGGGATCGTGATCAAGTAATACCGAATTGGACGCAACGGAGAGGATTTTTCCTGATTTGTCGATGATTAAAGCACCAAAAGGTCCTCCAACATTCTTGTTCATGGTTTCCTTAGCTTTATCGATAGCTTTCTGCATCAATTTTGTTTCCTGAAGTTTCTCCATAATGGTCTCCTCTTTCTTGGTGCATTACAATTATAAATCGTTTACCAAGTTTTGTAAATTTATTCTTGGGTTTTTTTATAAGTATTCTAATAACCATTGAAAATTCAAAAGTTATTTTTTAATATTTTTTTCTACTCGGGTTGTATTATATTTTATCTATGCTATAATGTTATCGGATTAATTTAGGCGTCTTATGCTAACGGATCCCCCCCGCTTGTTTTTTTCACAAGTGCAAAATCAAAAGGACTTCTCAGGAAGTCTACGATAAGTTACGCTTCTTTTTAAAAAGCGAAGCACCACATTGGGAGGATTTATGAGAAAGAACGCTTTTTTTGTTGTTTTGATTTTGACCTTGGTATTTATCATGTTTGGCTGCCAGGATGTCTCCACCGCAAACACCACTGTTCAAACGACAGCGTCATCAAGTACGACTGTCTTTCAGACAACAACAGTGACAACTACGGCAACTACGACAATTTCTTCAAGCACTCAAACGACAATGCCTACAACTGATTTGACAACTGAGCCTACAACCGTTTCGACTACCGAAATTGCCACAACTACCGGTCCGATTGTGATTTTGGACGACTTGTTGGCTTTGTTTGCAGAAAATGAAGTTGATTTTGACCAGATTACCGGAAGTTTCTCAATGCCAAAATCGTTTGGAGGAGCTCAACTGGCATGGAGTTTGGCCGAAGAGAACCAATATGTCAACTTGACAGATGATACTGAAACTGTTTTGTTTGAGATGACACCTGTGGCATTGGGAGATGTTGACCAAAATGTGACATTATCGGTACATGCCACTTTGGGGGAAGCGGAAGGAGACTATTCTATTGATGTGGTGCTGAAGGCAAGAACGACACCGATTTCCGCATTCAACCTGCTTGCGGATAATGCAGCGGTTACCCTTGGGGGAATTGTATACTCCAAAGCGAGAGTCGGCTATGATGGTTATTACATCTATGATACCTCTGGCTTTGCCTTCATCTATGGAAATTCTAATGACGTTTCCCTAGGAGAAGAGATCATTATAACAGGCACAAAAGATATTTATTTCAACATTCACGAAATGACATATACCGGAATTGATAAAATCCAAGTATTGAGTACGGGTAATCCCGCACCGGAATATTTGGCCTCTTCGGTATCAGATATCCTTGATGGCCCGGGAAATGCTTCTTCCTTGGCGAAAAATTACACAATTCAGGCAAAAGTAATCCGCAAAGTTGAAAATTACATTACCAATTTCTATTTTCAAGACTTGATAACTGGTGAAGATGTTTTCATCTATTACAAATCAGCACAGGACATTGCCGGTCTATATGAAGACCAGTATGTGGAAGCGAAAATAACCGTCTATGATTTCAACACTTCCACGCAAACCTTTTCTGTCTTTTTATCAAATAATATCAATGATATTCATGAGGTAACTCCCGATTTGTCCGATCAAGACAAAGCGGATGCGGTATCTTATTATTTAATTCATTTATACGATAATCGGACAATTTCTGATAATCTTGAACTGGTTCTTACCGATTTGAATTGGGAATCAACGATATCTTGGACTTCCGATAATATCGATGTATTGACTTCAACTGGAGTCGTAACGCTCCAAGATGAACTGGTATCTGTCGGAATTACCGCGCTTATTGAAGTCGGAGAAATCGACAAGGAAGTTGAACTCACCATAAAAGTCGCTCCTGTCAACATTGAGAACTTGCAAGAAATTCTTGAATGGCAAGTCGATAACCAATCCCTGACTAAAGAGGTCGCTTTTGAGGCCATTGTCGTGGCAACCAGAGGGACAAGCGGGTATTTTGTCATTCAGAACGGCTATGGATATTATATCAAAGGCAATGAAATTGACGTCCAACCCGGAGATCTTGTCAGGATAATCGGTATAACAAAATATTCTCGTCAGCCATATATTGACATCAGGCGGATGGAAAAAATACTAACTTCAGGCAATACCATCCCCAATCCGATGACTTACAATGCGACTGCATTTGCCTTGGAGGATGTCAATTCGACATTTTATAACACCTATGTCGAACTTGAAGGCACCTTGCAGGGGACTAGATCAACATACGGATACACATATACGCTTTTGATCGGAACCAAGACGGTAACAATCCATTCGGCATCGAACACTTGCGGTTTTTCATATTTGCTTGGTTCGGATATCAAGTTAAAGGCATTTATCAATCGCATCAACACCGATCTTGTTAATTGGGAAATATTCATCGTGAACCGTGATGGGGACACAACCGTAATGGAAACAGATCAGGCAAAACTGGCGATGGGCATGGATTATCTTGACGATTTATTTGTCAACAACGTGGATATTACGACTGATATAAGATTGCCAGAACACCATCCTTCAATCATGGAAGTCACATACACGTATGCTTCAAGCGTTGAAACGGCATTGTCCAATGAGGGTAAATACATGTTCCCTGCAATCGATACACAAATCCAATTTTCGATTACTGTGCATGTTGGTGGCCTTTCCCAAACCCGAGACTATACCTATATGATTAAGAACACTCCAGAAGGTTCTTCGAGCGATCTAATGTTTACTTTCTTGTTGCATGGGATTGTGAACGACAAAATGTATGCAATCTATAACGGGACTGGCGCGGATGTTGATCTTTCCGGATACAAGGTCTTTGCGGTTCAAAACTCAGGTGTTGGCGGGAACGAATATACTGTTGACGGTCGAAATGTAGTTGGCAAACTTTTACTTAGTGGCTTGCTTCCTGCAGGAGAAACCCTGTTGGTTTATCATTCAAGCACCAATATTGTAATTTTGAACCAGATTCCTGGCGAAACAATCAAAATCGCAACACCAAATCAAAACGGTGTGGCCCAGTTTAACGGTAAAGACGGTGACCTGGTTGTCTTACAAAGGGATGGAATGATTATCGACCAAATCGGATCTTTTGAAAAAATCAATTCACTCGGTGGCTCCACGTCTTGGGAAAAAGAGTTCTTCGGTCAAAAAATGCTGATCAGAATCTCTTCTCAACCGACGCCGGCTTTGGATTGGACGGACTTCGCATCCGTATATGATAATTATGCACTCTATCTTTCGGGAGTCGCTCCAGATTATCTTTTGCCATCTATTGCCTATGATTTCCTGAATGGAGACATGCCAGAATAACAGAATTTTTGTTCATGTAATTGTTCGTTATTAGCTTAAAAAGGTCGTCTTTTTTCAAGGGACGACCTTTATCAATTTTATGAACCAAAAATAGTTCACTGTATCTACTTTCACATTTTCTCATGATATAATGAATTTAGATTGAATTCGCAACTTAAGACCAGAAAACAAACAATTTTATTAGAGGAGGCAGCTTATGAGAATGATATCTTGGAATGTCAATGGATTGCGCTCAGCTCTTGCCAAAGGGTTTGCAGATTATTTCAATGCTATGGATGCGGACATCTTTGCCATTCAGGAAACGAAGATGCAAGAAAATCAAAAAGAATTTGATTTTGCAGGCTATCATGAGTATTGGAATTGTGCAGACAAAAAAGGCTACTCGGGAACATTGGTCTATGCAAAGAAGAAGCCTTTGAATGTTAATTACGGAATCGATAGCGAATTGTACAATGACGAAGGAAGAGTAATAACCCTGGAGTATGAAAACTTCTTTTTTGTGAATGTATACTCACCTAATTCCAAACAAGAGCTCGCCCGGCTTGACTATCGCATGAAATATGAGAATTGTCTTAAAGATTATCTTGTAAGACTAGATTTAATTAAACCCTTAATCTTGTGTGGAGACTTGAATGTTGCCCACAAGGAAATCGATATCAAGAATCCCAAGGCAAATGAACGAAACGCCGGTTTCACGATCGAAGAGCGAACCAAATTCATGGTGCTGCTCGAAAGTGGCTTTGTTGATTCTTTCCGGTATAAATATCCTGATACAATCAAATACACTTGGTGGAGTTACATGTTTAATGCCAGAAAGAACAATGCCGGCTGGCGGATTGATTATTTTGTCGTATCAGAAAGAATCAAAGACATGATTGTGGACGCGGAAATTCACGCGGATATTTTGGGCAGCGACCATTGCCCGGTGCTTTTGGAGATAGATCTGTAGCCAAGTACTAAGAGGTGTTTTATGCGATATATTGATGTGAAAAGAATCGTCCAACCGAATAATAATTTCAATCTGTACCGGGGCTGCACTCATGGGTGCATATATTGTGATTCCCGGAGTCTTTGTTATGAGGTGGGTGATTTTGAAAACATCGCAGTAAAAAAAGATGCTTTAGAATTGATGGAATCCGAACTATCAAGAAAAAGAAAAAAAGCGATTTTGACCACAGGCTCGATGAGCGATCCTTATGTGCACATCGAGAGTGGACTAAAAATAACCGAAGGTGCCTTGAAGCTGATTGAAAAATATGGGTTTGGAGTTTCTGTATTGACAAAAAGCGCCATGATTCTTCGCGATATCGAGATTTACAAAAATATCAACAGGCGATTCAAGGCGATTGTTTCATTGACACTCACGACAACGGACGATTTGCTTGCGAGCGTCATTGAACCACATGTCAGCTTGCCTTCCGAACGACTCGAGGTTTTGCGCAAGTTTTCCGATCAAGGAATCACGACCGGAGTCTGGATGTCGCCGATATTGCCATTTTTGGAAGATAATGAAAAAAACATCAAAGCGATCGTTGACAAGGCAAAAGCTGCTGGCGTCACCTATATCCTCTGTTTCGGTCTTGGCACAACGATGCGCGAAGGCAGCAGGGAGTATTTCTACAAGAATCTTGATCTTCATTTTCCCGGTCTCAAGGAACAATACATCAAGACATATAAAAATAGTTATATCTGCCCGAGTCCTGTCGCAGATAAACTATATAAGGTGTTTTCCGCAATGTGTGAAGAATTGGGTATCATCTACCGCCAGGAAGAAATTTCACAACTATTCAAAAGCAACAATGAGCAGCTGAGTCTGTTTTAGGAGGGATAATATGTATGAGATACCAGAAGCGAGGGTGGTATCAAGCCAGCTTAATCAAGTAATCCTCGGTAAAGTCGTGGCAAGGGTCATAACCAATTTCAGTCCTCACAAGTTTGCATTTTTCAACAAGCCTTTCAATGTCTATGAAGAAGAGCTGCTTGGAAAAAAAGTAACAGATTGCAAAACCTATAGTTCACGAGTAGTAATCGTTTTTGATGATCTTGAACTTGAGTTTTGGGATGGTGCGAAAATCAGATATTGGACAAATGCAGTTGATGAACCGAAGAAACATCAATTGTTGATCGCCTTTTCCGACGGAACGTTTCTGACAGTGTCAGTGGAAATGTATGGCGGAATCGAACTGTATTTTCCTGAAGACCAGGAAAACAAATACGTCATAATGGCCAAAACAAAGCCGAATCCTTTGTCGGATACCTTCACTGAGTCCAATTTCATGCATTTGTTCGAAGAAAACGAAAAACTCTCCCTAAAAGCCTTGCTTGCAACCGAACAACGCATTCCGGGGCTTGGAAACGGTACTTTGCAGGATATCCTTTTCAATGCGATGCTTCATCCGAAAAGAAAATCTGGCACTTTGGATGATGAAGAAAGAACAAGACTATATTCATCCATTGTCAATACTTTGCAACTGATGGCAATCCAGGGCGGAAGAGACAGCGAAACTGACATCTATGGAAATTCAGGAGAGTTCCAGACTATCGCTTCTAGAAAAAAGCAGGGACTTGACTGTGGAAAGTGTAATTGCGAAATAGTAAAAGAGAGTTATATGGGCGGGGCAATCTACTTTTGTCCCAACTGTCAAAAGTTAGAAATCGAATAACTAATAATCCGAATGCAATACCATCCATTTATGTCATCTTTTACACAATATCTTTTGACAAAAATAGGTAAAATGTTATTATATAGATAGACATCTATTTATAGGGGACAGATATTGTGAATGTATTGAACTGGCTTAACGACCAATTGTTGAAAATGAACTGGCTTAACGATTTGCTGGGCAATTTCTTTGAAAAAGTATTCCATTTGGAAAGAGGTTCAATGCTTTTTGACAGCCTGGTATTCTTTTTTTACGACGTGGTCAAGATTTTCATGCTTTTGTCGGTAGTAATTTTCATATCCTCTTATATACAGTCATATTTTTCTCCGGAAAGAACCAGAAAAATTCTTGGCAATTTCAAGGGTGTGAAAGCCAACATCATCGGAGCCTTGATGGGAACTGTAACACCATTTTGCTCATGTTCGTCAATCCCGATCTTCATCGGTTTTACAAAAGCCGGGCTTCCGATTGGCGTCACGTTCTCGTTCCTTATTTCCTCACCATTTGTCGATCTGGCTTCAGTAATACTCCTTGCCTCTATTTTCAACTGGAAGATTGCAGCGGCATATGTTATTGTTGGCTTAATTTTAGCAGTGCTTGGGGGAACCTTGATTTCTGCTTTCAAAATGGATCGATACGTCGAGAGTTTCGTTTATGCGCCAATAGTTTCTTGTGAAGAAACAGAAGTCAAACCATCCATTCGACAAAGAGCGAAATACGCATTTGGAGAAGTCAAACAAATTATTAGAAAAGTGTGGCTTTACATTTTGATCGGGGTTGCAATCGGTGCAGTGATCCACGGTTTCATTCCCCAAGAATTCATCTTGAAAGTATTAGGCGATAACAATCCTTTTTCGGTATTAATCGCAACTCTTTTGGGAGTGCCGATGTATGCAGATATTTTTGGGACTTTGCCAATAGCGGAAGCACTTGTTTTAAAGGGAGTCGGTATTGGTACCGTGCTCGCATTCATGATGGCTGTCACAGCCTTGAGCCTGCCGTCTCTGGTAATGTTGAAAAAGGTTGTCAAGGCAAAACTTTTAGTAATGTTCACTGCATATCTTACAATAGGAATAATCATCATTGGTTATCTATTCAATCTGTTTGGTAATTTTCTCATTTGACTTAAGGAGGCAATTTTATGGAAATCACTGTACTTGGTTCAGGCTGTAAAAGTTGTAAAAGATTGTTGGAAAACGTCAAGGAAGTAGTTGCAGAACTCAATTTGGACTGCGATGTGATCTATCAGACTGACATCATCGAAATTTCGAAAAAAGGCATTATGAAGACTCCGGCACTTATGATTGATGATCATATCGTGGCTACCGGTTATGTTCTGGAAACAGAAGAAATCAAAAAACTGTTGCGATAAACTGCTCAAATGAAAAAGATCTCCTTTTTTGAAAAGTATCTTTCACTTTTCGTTATATTTTGCATGGTTGTGGGAGTGATAATTGGGAAAACCATTCCTGGAATCCCTGCTTTTCTCAATCGGTTTGAGATTTATTCAGTCAATATTCCCATTGGGATCTTGATCTGGGTAATGATTTATCCGATGATGTTGAAAATTGATTTTTCCTCAATCAAACAAGTGACCAAACAACCAAAAGGGCTATTTCTTACTTGGATCATCAACTGGCTCGTGAAACCATTCACGATGTTTTTGTTGGCGTTTTTCTTTTTCAAAGTTGTTTTTCAAAACGCGATTCCTGTTAACCTACAGACCGACTACTTAGCCGGAGCGGTTCTGCTTGGCGCTGCTCCCTGTACAGCGATGGTGTTTGTCTGGAGTTCGCTAACCAAAGGAAATCCTGCTTACACCTTGGTGCAGGTAGCGACAAATGACTTAATTATCCTCGTGCTTTTTGTACCGATAGTGGGTTTATTGCTGGGAGTGGGAGGTATTGCGGTGCCTTGGGGAACCTTGTTTCTTTCTGTCGTATTGTTTGTTGTCATACCTTTGTTGATGTCCTCTTTCACTAGACACTTTGTTATAAAGCGAAGAGGCCTTGATCACCTCAACGCAAAAGTGATTCCTTTCTTTTCAAAATGGACGATCATCGGGTTGCTTCTGACTCTGATCTTGATTTTCTCCTTGCAAGCAGATCTAATTTTGAATAACCCGCTCCATATCCTTCTTATTGCCATCCCGTTGATAATCCAAACCTTTCTCATATTTTTCATTGCCTATTCTGGTGCAAAGGTGCTTAAATTAAAACATGATGTTGCGGCTCCATCGGCGATGATCGGTGCATCAAATTTCTTTGAACTGGCCGTAGCTGTAGCGGTTGCCATCTTTCCTCTCAATCCGGGCGTTGCGCTTGCAACAATCGTAGGAGTTCTAGTCGAAGTTCCGGTAATGCTGATTCTAGTCAGAATTGCCAATAACACTAAAAAATGGTTCATTCATGGAGAAAATAATGAAAAAGAGACAATATAGATTGGCGTTCGTCTGCATATACAACAGTTGTCGCAGTCAAATGGCAGAGGCAATCACCAAGCAGATCGCCAACGATATATTTATCCCTTATAGCGCCGGAACAAAACCGATAAAAGAAATTAATCAAGACGCAGTGAGAGTCATCAAGGAAATATATGAGGTCGACATGCAAAATTCACAATTTCCTAAACTGATTTCAGATCTTCCCGAGGTCGATATCGTAGTCACGATGGGCTGTAGCGTCGATTGTCCGATGATTACCTGTTCATATCGAGAAGACTGGGGACTTGACGATCCGACAGGCAAAGCGGATGAAATATTTTTTCTTGCGGCGGCCCTGATAAAAAATAACATTCTTGGCCTGAAAAAGAGGATCAAAGACAAAATGATTATTATCGATTAAATATTTGTTGGTTCGGATTGAAAAATCCGAACTTTCGCTTTTTATGGATAATATTTAATGATATACTTTTCATGGACACAATTTGATAGGAGCACTACATGAATTCGAGAATTTTGAAAATTATTGCGATCATCACCATGACGATCGACCATATCGGATTATATCTGGTGGAGTTTGGTACTACTTACTATTTTGTTTTTCGTGCCATCGGCAGGATCGCCTATCCGCTTTTTGCCTTTTTCATCGCGGAAGGTTTTTTCCATACACACAATATCAAAAAATATTTTTTACGACTGCTGGCCTATGCCGCAGTTGTCGAATTGGCAATTGTAGTATACTCAATCATTACAAAAGACAACCAGATTTTTATTTCCAATGTATTTTGGCCCTTGGTTGCTGGTTTGTTGAGCCTGATCTTGCTTTCAAGGAAAGAATGGTACTTGAAAATTCTTGTTTTGCCAATATTGGTGTTGGCAGAATTTGCTCAGATTCCTTATGGGGCCTATGGAATAGCTATGATCATCATTTTCGGTTATTATCGTGACTTTCGTCTACAGGCGCTTTTCGTTATTATTATGAGCATGTTTTTTATCAATTATCCCCTGTTGGAACTGATCGGGGCTGCCTCTTTGGCTAAATATCCCGCACTTCAGTGGTTCTCTATTCTTGCCTTGGTGCCTATTTATTTTTACAACGGTAAGTTAGGACGTGGCAGCAAGTGGTTTTTCTATGTCTATTATCCTCTCCATCTGGGAGTAATATTAGCTATAGCTTTGATTATCAAATAAGGATGTGAGCTTATATGGAACAATTAGTTGTTAGTGTTTCTGAGATGCAATCTCATGAGAACTACACGTGCAAAAAACAAAACATCACAATTTCCGATTTGATGGATTTGGTCGGAAAAGCACTCTTCGACAATTTTCTAAATTCTGTGACTCCTAACAAGGAAGATTCATTGTTAGTAATTGCTGGAACTGGAAACAATGGGGGGGATGCATTGGTCCTGGCCAGGCATTTGCTTGACTATGGTTTTGATTTGAAAATCTATGTTATTGGGAATGTCCGCAAAGCCTCAAAAGAAATGCAGACTGCGATGGGAAAAATCGAGAAAGAACGCATCATTTTCCTGGATTCTTTGAAAGAACTATCCAAAATGGATTTCAATTATTGTCATATTATCGACGGATTGTTTGGCACAGGCTTGAAAAAAGGCGTAGAAGACATCCAAGCAGAAGCAATCAGAAAAATCAATGACTCCAAAGCCTTTGTCTATTCCATCGATATACCCTCGGGAATAAATTCTAGCAGCGGGCAAGTCATGAACTTGGCAGTAAGCGCTGATATGACTGCAGTAGTCCAGTATTACAAGTTTGGCAATCTATTGCAAGATGCCAAGGATTATTCTGGGAAAATCATGCTTCTAGATTGTGGAATTCTTTTCGATGAGAGAAACCCGAAAAGATTTAAGGTTACTTTAAGAGATTTCTTACCAGTCTTTCCACCAAGAAAGCACAACTCACATAAATATGATTATGGCAATATTTTGATAATCGGTGGGCATCCCGGGATGATGGGGGCTCCCCAGCTTACGGCCATATCAGCGCTCAAATCAGGATCGGGACTGGTCTCAATTGCAATTAGGAAACAAGATGCGATGTATTTTACACAGCTATATCCAGAGGTAATGGTAAATTATTATGAAACTCTGGAGGAAATAAACCGGATAATCGAAAACAGAGATGTGATCGTCTTCGGACCAGGGTTGGGCAAGGAAAACAAACACAACGAAGAAATCCTGAAAACATTGCTGAAAAGTGATAAACTGCTTGTGATTGACGCGGATGGGCTTTTTTATCTCAAGGATCAAATGAAGTCTTTGAGAAAACATGCCAACGTGGTTGTAACTCCTCATCTTGGTGAAATGACGAGACTCTTTTCTGCAAAAAAAGGTGAAATCGAAGCCGATCCAGAAAAATACTTATCTGAACTCACCAAAAATGAAATCACAGTTGTGCTAAAAGGCGTCACAACTATTGTTTCAAATAAAGATAACTTCGTTTTGTCTCAAGAAGGCAACCCCGGAATGGCAACGGCAGGTACAGGTGATGTGTTAACAGGGATCATTGCCTCTTTGCTCGGACAGGGGATTAACACTTTTGATGCATCAATCAAAGGGGTTTTGATTCATTCTTTCGCTGGTGCTAAAACTACGCAGGAAAAGAGTGAAACAGGCATGATTGCTTCAGACCTTGTTCAAAATATTACCACCACATTTCCTAAAGACAATAACTATTAATAATAATAACATTTGATTTATGCATACACATTTATCGAGTTTTTTGTTATAATCAATCTACATGGGGAATATACTGAGATATTACGATTTACGATGAAAAACAAACAAGTTGAAAAGGACAGGTGAAACAATGACTGAACATAAAAATATGGTTCAAAAAACTTTGGATGTGCTAGGTTATCTTTCGAAAAATGCTCAAGGCGTGACATTGACCGAGATGGCTGAAAAACTGGAAATTCCCAAAACCACAATGTATGATATTTTGCGGACATTACGGGAAAACGATTTTATCCATTTTATGAACACAAAAAGAAAAACATATGGAATCGGATCTCAGACATACGCAATCGGCATGACTTATTTGAAAACTTCAAATCTATTTATGGTAGCTCAACCCTTCTTAATCGAACTAGCTGATAAATATCAGAAAACAGCTTTCATTGCAAAGCGACACGGAAGCGAATTTACCTTCGTTTACAAATATGAATCGCCTTTCTCAAAAGTAACTACCGCGAACACAGGAGATAAAAAACCACTTCACTGTGCATCCATTGGCAAATGTTTCCTGGCATTCGATCCCGATGCCAAAGATTTGATTGAGACTATCCCGTTGCCGGGTTTCACAAAATATACCATAACAAACCGAGATAAACTCAAAGAAAATATCATGAAAATAAAAAAATTAGGGTACTCATTTGAATCAAGGGAGTCTCAGGAACATATGGCTTGCTTAGCAGCGCCAATATATAATTTTGAAAACTCGATGGTCGCAACAATCAGCATGAGTGGCTTGTTTCAAGAAAAAGAAGATTCGCATTTGCAAGGACTGGAACTAAAAAAACTTGCGCAGGTGATATCGGCCCAATTGGGTTATGTAGAATATTATAAGTAGGCACATCCTCGGATGTGTTTTTCTTTCGCATATACGAACCGCAAAAGTGATTTTTACGTAAAAAGGAATAATGATTCTTTTTTAATAAATATATGTAAAAGTCATTGACAGACAATGATATCATCAATATAATTAGATTGTTTTAAAATAATGTATACCCTATGTAAAGGACTTATTAAAAAAAGACTTTAAGTAATTGA
>CAZLAQ010000007.1:0-70417 GCA_964557695.1 uncultured Candidatus Izemoplasmatales bacterium
ACACAATATAGGAGGAAATGAATATGAACAAATCTGAATTGGTCGCAAGAATTGCCGAATTATCCGATTTAACGAAAAAAGACGCAGAAGTTGCTTTGAATTCTACAGTAGTTGCTGTTCAGGAAGCTTTGGTTAAAGGCGAAAAAGTCGTTTTGACCGGATTTGGAACATTTGAAGTTAAAGTTCGCAAAGCTCGTTCAGGACACGACCCAAGGACTGGTGCACTTATTTCCATTCCTGCATTAAAAGCTCCAACTTTTAAAGCTGGCAAAGTACTTAAAGATTCAGTTCGTTAGTATCTCTAAATAAAAAATGTCGCATTGATTTGCGATATTTTTTTATATAGTTTGACTATCATACAAGTCCAAGTGCCAAAACAAAATATATGATATAAGATAGCAGGTTGTTGATGAAGTGCACGCCAATGGTAATATAGATATTCTTTTTTCCGATATAGTAGATATATCCGAAAACAGAACCCATCAGAACATATGGTATCGCTTGAATAAAATCTCCATACGAAACGACATGCATCAAACCAAAGATGATTCCGCTTGAGGCAATAGCGGCAATTACACCTAATTTTTTTTCAAAAAAGTTATAGATGACTTTTCGAAATACGAGTTCCTCGACAATCGGAGTAAATACACAAAGCAACAAGAACAGAAGAACTAGATTCAGCGGGTTTTCGGAAAACATCGAACCGATCATGTTTTCATTTTCCGATGAGGTTCCGACTCCGAAAACGTATTGTAGAAGTAGCTGTGATAAGATCATAGCCACATAGACCATCACAAATCCACCGACAATCAAACCAATTGATTGTCCCGGTGTAACAACTGTGCGTTTCCAATCTTTTTTAAAATTTGATTTATCGACATAAAGGCAGATAAAAGCTACGATTGATACCTGGACAAGATTTAGCACGATATAGAAAAGTGAACTTTCGTCGAATCCATAGGTATACTCGAAATCTGACAATTCAGTATCAGAGAACACCGATTCAGAATAAGTGAAAACCCCGTTTGTCCCGATATTTTTCTCGTCATAATACTGTGAGATAACCAAATTTCCATCCAGATCATACATCTCGTACTGAACCCACATCCTTGGCAACGAAAACTCGTTATCATTTCTCAGAGTTCCATAAAGAATATATTCAAATTCATATTCCGGGTTAGTGCTGTCCTGGATATATGCATCAGGTTCTGAAACCATTGTGATCAAAGCGCTCACTGCTTCAAGATCAGGATATTTCATGGAAGTGTAAATGATTGAAACAAGGCTTATGAGTAGCATTACCACCACATAGGTAAATAAGATAATGCGGTTGATCCGTTGCTCATGGTGAATTTCATTGAAAGCCAAGTTGGGATCGGGAATGTCTTTCTTTTTTGGGAAAAAAATATCATCGTTGTCATTGTCCTTGAACAAATCGTCATACTGACTCATAATCTCACCTCGTTCTCGTATATTATAGCGTATATTTTCTGAATATCAAACAAAAAACTCGATATCTTGGTCTATTATTTTCTCCTTATACTTGAAAGCTTTCTTCTTGAATTGACAAACAATTGATTTAGAGTATAATATAGCTATAGTTTTTTTACAGAAAGGAGACGGTCTAATGAATAAAAAAACATTTGCCGTTATTGGTGTAGGCAGGTTCGGGCTTGCCTTGATTGAAGAACTTGTAACTCTCGAAGCTGACGTCTTAGTCATTGATAAAAACTATGATAAAATCGAAAAAGTTGCAAAAACAGTTACAAATGCTATTTGTCTTGATTCGACAGATATTGATGCACTTCGAGAAATTGGCATCACAAATTATGATACTGTGATAGTCGCTACCGGTGTTAATGTCGATAATTCGATTCTTACCACTTTGATTCTTAAGGATTTGGGTGTAAATGATGTCTATGTCAAAGTCCAAAGTGAATATCACGCAAAAGTAGTCGAAAAACTTGGTGTCGGTGAAGACCATTTAGTTTGGCCAGAACAGGCCATGGGAAAACGCTTGGCAAAGATCCTGGTTTCGGGCAGTTTTCTTGAATTTTTGGAACTTGATAAAGAATATAGTTTCGTAACCTTTCAAGCAACCAAGAAAATTATCGGCAAGCATTTACTGGAGTTAGAAATCCGCTCACGATTTGGTGTGAATATCGTCGCAATCCGAAGAAACGATAAAATTGCTATCCCAAGTTCTACGACTCCCTTTGAGCCAAACGACCAGATTCTGCTTGTAGGGCACAATAACAATATTCAGAAATTTTCTCTTTGGCTAAAAAAATAACATTACAATACTTATTGAAGTTGGGATAGCTTATATTCCCAACTTTTTTTTTGGTTTAAAGCTATGAAAAAAGCAGAATATGATATACTTTTATTGGTGAAACAATGAAAAAAATCATGATAGCATCGAGAAATATTGGAAAAATCAATGAATACTCCGAAATGCTAGTTCCCTATGGGTACCAGGTTTTGTCGTTGCTTGATTTCGATGATTTGAATGAAGTGGAAGAATCAGGCGAAACCTTTCTTGAAAACGCCATGATTAAGGCTAGGTATGTGGCCACAAAATATAATTTACCGACTATCGCTGATGACTCGGGATTATCAGTAGATTACCTCGGGGGAGCCCCGGGAGTTAAATCAAAAAGGTACTCAGAAAAGGGAACTGATGCTGAGAACAACAAGCTGTTGCTTGAGGTTATGAGCGGTGTATTTGACCGCAAGGCCAGATTTATTTGCCAGATAGTATATTATGATCCGTTTGACGAATACAAGCACTATGAAGGCATTTTAGATGGTGAAATCGGACATGAAATAATCATGGGAAATGGTTTTGGATATGACCCTGTTTTCTGGATACCCGCTCTGAATAAGACGATGTCGCAGTGTACTATGGTTGAGAAAAATAGTATCAGTCACAGAGGAATCGCTCTTGGGAAGCTGCTGGAAGATTTGCGAAATCATGATTAAACTTTTGATCTTCAGCGATAATCATCGCGACCGAGAAGTAGTATATAAAATGCTGTCTGCAAACAAAGATGTCGATCACATTATCTCTTTAGGCGACTCCGAGATGTCGGAATCTGAATTATCGAATTTAAACATTATTGGTGTGAAAGGAAATTATCCATTTGAGCCTAAATTTCCTTATGATTTGGAATTAACATTCGGCAATTTTCGGATTTTATTTACACATGGTCACCATTTTAACGTCAAGAGCGGGGATATTCAGATATATCATTTTGCAAAAGATCACGATTGTCAGATCGCCTGTTTCGGGCATACTCACATGTATTCAATTACAGATTATGAAGACATTGTCCTTGTTAATCCTGGATCGCTTACCTATCCCAAAATGCATCCAAATAAAACTTATGGATTGATTTCGTTATTAAAGAATCAGTTTCAAATCGACATTATTGATGTTGATACATTAGAGACAGTAAAAACATATACGAAATATTTATAGGCCGGGTGATAGCATGGCTTTAGATGAATTATATTTGGAATATGCCAATGAACCTTTGACAGAAGAGCTTTTCAACAAACTTTGTGTCATGCAAAAGCAAGCGTTAATTGAAAAGAACATGAGTGTTTATACAAACACGATTTTGTTGCAGGCAAAATATCATGAATCTGTTCAAGACTATGATCAGGCTGTCGAGATATTGAAAAACTCGCTCAAAGAAGAAAATCTGGAAGATTATGCTCTGATTGTATCGATTATCGATGCGCTTGTCGGGTTGCTTCTCAAAACCGAAGATTTTCCTGAATTGGAACAAGTGCTTCAGTACCGGGAAAGATTTCTTGAGCATAAAAAATCATACCAACTGATGCAAAAATTTTATCTTGCCGTCTGTTACGAGGGGTTGAAGCAGAACCGAAAAGCAATTCAATGCTTGCTTGATGTCGAGGATACGATTTCCAACAACAATCTTGTCAGCAAATATCTGAAACTTTCGCTGCTATATATTTTGGAAAAAAGATATTCCGACGCGAAAGCGATGTATGAGCATGCAAAGATATTCGATCCTGAAGCAAGAAACTCAATGTTTCATTTGGTTCATTCCGACCTGTGTTTCTACCAAGGGGATTATGAGGGAGCGCTTGAAGCTTACCAAAACTACTTCATTTCCACAAAAAACAAGTTCCGCTATCTGGACAGATTTATCTATATCTCGATAAAACTTGAAAATTTTCAGGAAGCGCTTGATTTTTATCATGAATACCTCGCTCTAATGGAGAAGCAGATCTCGAAACATGCGCAGAAAATGTTTTATGAAGCCGGTATTGAACTGTTTACGGCTTTGAAAGATATCGGATCAGCAGCTCTTCTCAAGGAAAAAATCGCCAATTTATATATCAAAGACATCTTTCATATTGATTCTTTCTCTGACCTCTATAACTTGTTTGACAAAACAAAATCCAGCATTTTGATTTCAAACCCAAGAGATGTGATTTTGGATGTCTTTCGCCAAATATCTGAATTGTATAAATATTCACGTCTAGTTTTCCTATATCTTGTCGATGATGGATTTGTAACGCTTACCTTTACCAAAGGCCTTTTGATGGAAAAACAATACGTTTATGAGGCAATCAAATCGACTTTGATCGACAAGATTATGTCCGAAAACGAGTCCTATCAGTTGTATTCACAAGCGGAACTTTGTCAGATTCCTGATTATCAGGATAACGAAACAATGCTTCAAGCGATGTTTTGCATCGCTAAAAAAACAAATCAACCAGTCTATCCCAAAGGAACTTTGCTGGCATTATTGGACGATGCCTCAAGTTATGACCGGGCCAACAAGCTGTTTCTGTTTGCAAATGCTCTGCTAGAGGATAAACTGGGAAATGTTAGTTACCAGGCTCAACTTGCAAAGACTTCGATTCCTTTCAAAGAAAGCCTGATTGCACTGGGGGAAGGACTTGTCTCGATTGAGAAAGGATTGGTCTATTTTCTAAACGATCTGGCAAAATCATTATTTGAGAGCAGTGCCGAATTTTGGCGTTTTGATGAATTACAGAAACTGATCAATTCCAAAAACAAGATTTTTCTTGATGATTTCTTGCATCATGAGATCCTGGAAATTTCCTTTGCTTTTCCTTCAGGCAAAACGAGATTGTACGAGTTCATAATCTGGCATCATGAATTGGTGATCTATGCACTTGTGCAAGATGTAACGAATTTGAAAGCGCTCGAAGCAACCAGAGACAGAGAACGAAGAGGACATAATTTTTATGGTTTCAAGAATCTGATCCAATTAGAAAATGACTGTCAGAACTCCAATTCTGCAAAAGCTTTTTTGGTAATAAGGCTTGAGAATTTAAAATTCATCGCGAAAAATTATGATCAAGACGTTATGCAAGAAATTGCCTTAATTTTGGAAAAAGGGGCAAAAGCTTCTGCGAGAGGATATTATCAAGAGCTATATGCCATTTCTCAAGCTGTTTTTATCATGGCCTTGAAAACGACCGATAAGCGAGTCATTGACCGGATCGGCAAAGATATCAGCGAAATCAATTATTTCAGACTTGTATCATTGCCATTGTTGACAGGAATTGGGTGCCTTTCGTTGCCAAAGCCCATGCCTCCTGCTACGGTCATCCTGATGCTACTCAAACTATCAAATATAGAGCTTAATTCTAATGGATCAGTTATCTATATAAACAAGCAAAAATCGGCACAGGAAGAATTGTTGTCAAGTCTGATTTTGTCAATAAATAATGCGCTTGATAACCAGTTGATCACTTTGGAATACCTCCCTATCGGCGCATGGGAAAAACGGGAGATTAATTTTCTCGAAGCAACGATCAGTTCGCGTCTGTTATTTGGTAAAAACGCTGATTTGCGCGCTTCGCTTATCAAAGGTAATTTACTAAGCAAATATGAAAGCGCATTTTCAAAAGCGCTTGTCAAAGATATAAAAACCTACAATCAAAATACAAACAAAGCGCTTGGTTTTATCTATCGACTTGATCCTTTAATCATCAATAATCCATCACTATTTGATGCAATCATCAAGGATTTAGCGAAAACAAAATCAATTCAAAAACAAATATTCATCAGTCTTGATTATTTTGAAATGGGTCATGTTGAATGCATCAAAACAGCTGAAAATTTATTGGCAATGGGTTTTAAACTGGCAATTAGCAACTGGTTTGTCAAATTTCCTGGAGCAGAATTGGATAAATTATCCATTTTTGATCTAGCATATGTCGATGAAAGCGATTATGCCTTTGGCTCTGACATTTGGGTTTCAAGTATCATGGATCGCTTTTCAGCCGGAATGGTATACGACCATAAAAACGCATCTTTGCGACGTTCATTCTTGCAGGAAAAGAAATTGAATTTGATTAAGGGCGCATTCTATGCGACAATTCCATCGATAGAAGAATTGTTGTCTCAATCCGAAAACAACATTCTTTCAAGGAAGGACCGCGGTTAATATAATGAGGAAAAAATGGTGGAAAAATGCGAACATCTATCAAATCTATGTCCGTAGTTTTTTTGATACAAATCATGACGGAATTGGTGACATCCGCGGAATCACAGAGAAACTTGATTATATTAAAAGACTTGGTATCGAAGTCATCTGGATTTCACCCCACTACGACTCTCCTATGGATGATAATGGCTATGACGTGCGAGACTTTTACCGTGTGAGCTCTGACTACGGAAGTCTTGAGGATTTTAAGCGTTTGATTGAAAAAGCCCATGACATGCGAATTAGAGTCATCACAGACCTTGTCCTAAACCATACTTCAGATGAACATGCGTGGTTTGTGGCAGCTTGCAATCCCCTTCATCCTGAACATGCCATATATCATGACTATTACATTTGGCAGAAACCAAAATTTGACCAAGAAGGAAACCGCATGGCTCCGACAAGATGGATGTCCTGGTTTGGCAGCTCCGCGTGGGAATACAATAAATCGACCGATGAATATTATTTGCATATCTTTTCCAAGAAAATGCCCGATCTCAACTGGCGCAACCTCCAGATGAGGGCCGACATGAAACAAATGATTCTCTGGTGGCTGGCTTTGGGAATCGACGGGTTCAGAGTCGACGCTTCAAACCATTTAGAGAAGAATTGGGATTTTCCTGATGATTTTCCCGGTTATCGACATTTTTCCTCTTTGCCAAAGCACCATGAATATTTGAAAGAACTGGGTAAGGAAATCTTTGTGCCCAATGATATTCTGACTATCGGAGAATCCGGAGGCGCAACTGACAAACAAGCTTTGATGTATGTAGGTTACAACTCCAACGAGTTCAACATGTTAATCCATTTCGGCCATTGTTGGGCGGATATTGATAATGACAATCCAAAACTGACTGGTAAATGGGCTCAGGGAAAACTTCAAGTACACAAAATTAAACAAAGTTTTGCCAGATGGCACAATATGTTGAAAGGGAAAGGCTGGAATATAATTTACTGGCATAATCACGATCACCCCCGTATATTAAGTCACTATGGCAATGATTCGCTTGAATATCATGACAAATCGGCCAAAATGCTTGCTATCGCCTTGTATTTTATGCCTGGAACCGCCATTTGTTATCAAGGTGAAGAAATCGGCATGACAAATGTGCATTATAAAGACATCTCGGAGTTCCGTGACGTCGAGGTTTACACGGAATTCAACAATATCATCGCAAAAGGATTAAGCCCCGTCGAGACACTGAAAATCATTAATGCGCGTTCGCGAGACAATGCCAGGACGCCAATGCAGTGGGATGATACCGCGAATGGAGGTTTTTCAGATCATCTTCCATGGATGTCTACAAACGATAATTATGACAAAATCAATGTCAAAATACAGGATGCAGATCCAGATTCCGTATTGAATCTATACAGGAAAATCCTGACTTTAAGGGTTGCTGATGAAAATATCACTCATGGAGACCTTGTTTTCCTAGATATCGATAGTGATGAAAACTATCTGTATCTTAACAAAGGAGAAGACTTGGAACATCTAGTATTATGCAATTTCACTGACAAGAATATTTCGATTAAACTGCCTAACCTAATTTGGGACAAATACCAGTTTATTCTTGGCAATAATCTTAAAATAATCAAACTAGGCAATGATCTTACTTTGGAGCCATACGACGCTTTTGTTTTTAAAAAAAATACTAAATTAACAAGCCTTATCACGATGAAGAATAAGTCAAGTGCTGCGGGTTAAATTATTTTTCTTATGTAATGATTTTTACTCTTGACAATTCTCTGTTATTTAATATAATATACATGCGTTTGTTTATTTTGATTGAACACTCAGTTTAGTATAGGTAAACTTGAGTAGCAATTGAGATGAATTTACGCATTTATTTTTATTCAGATTAAACGTGACAAATAAAATGAAAAGGCAGGTTGCATAAATGTCAAAAAAACTAATTGAACTGAAAAATATTACCAAGCGTTTTGGCGACCTGACTGTGCTTGATAATTTCAACTTTTATATCAACGAAAACGAATTCATCACGCTTCTCGGACCGTCAGGATGTGGCAAGACAACTTGTTTGAGACTGATCGGAGGATTCGAAACTCCAGATTCGGGAGAGATCATTTTTGACGGAAAAGTAATCAATGACCTCGAACCCCATCAAAGACAAATTAACACTTGTTTTCAAAAATATGCTTTATTTCCACATTTGAATGTCTATGACAATATTGCCTTTGGACTTAAGCTGAAAAAACTTCCCAAGTCAGAAATCGAGCAACGTGTTACTTCCACTTTGAAACTTGTGAAATTGGCAGGTTTTGATAAGCGTTCGATCTCGACTTTATCTGGTGGACAACAACAAAGAGTTGCGATCGCTAGAGCGATTGTCAACCAACCTAAAGTATTATTGCTCGATGAACCGCTTGGCGCGCTTGATCTGAAATTGCGCCAGGAGATGCAATATGAATTAAAAGAGATGCAAGTCAAACTAGGTATTACTTTTGTCTATGTCACTCATGATCAGGAAGAAGCATTGACGATGTCTGATACAATCGTGATTATGAACGAGGGCAAGATATTGCAAATCGGGACTCCGGAAGATATCTACAATGAACCAAAAAGTAGGTTTGTAGCCAATTTTATCGGTGATTCGAATATCTTCAAAGGCATCATGAGAGAAGATTATCTTGTTGAATTTTTTGAGCGAGAATTCAAATGCATCGACAAAGGTTTCGAAACAAATGAACCAGTCGATGTCGTTATCCGCCCCGAGGACTTTGATTTTATTCCACCTTCAAAAGCCAAGATTGTAGGTATTGTCGACTCTTTGATATTTAAAGGTGTCCACTACGAGATCAATGTCATTGTGGCAGGACATGAATATACGATTCATACGACCAAATATCGTGATATCGGTTCGAAGGTTGGCCTGATGGTCGAACCACAGAACATCCATATCATGCACAAGGAAAGACCATGAACAGACTCAGGGTATTCTCCGTACCCTATTGGATATGGACAATCTTGTTAATCGCTTTGCCAACAGTATTTTTGGTAGTCCTAGCCTTTTCTGATTATTCACTTTATAATCCTGGCAATTTCACCATCACGTTAAAAAACTTCCAGATTTTTTCCCAGCCTTATGTTTTCACAGCACTAAAAAACTCATTGGTTTTATCACTCATAACTTCTTTCATTTGTTTTATTATTGGCTATCCAGTCGCATATTATCTCTCTACTTTTGGCGATAAAACCAGAAAGATCATGCTCTCTCTTCTGATAGTTCCTTTATGGGCAAATATGCTTTTGAGAATCTTCGCCTGGGAAAAGATATTTACACCTAACACTATCTTTTATGACATATTCCAATTCAATATCGATTTGCTAGGAACCAAGTCCGCCGTCGTGATCGGCATGGTCGGTATGTATCTCCCCTTCATGATTTTTCCAATCTTTTCGGTTTTAGAAAAAATGGACAAAAATCTGATTGAAGCCGCTAAGGATCTGGGTGCTACGGATTTCAAGGTATTTTTGAAAGTTGTGTTTCCCCTATCTGTCGGAGGTGTGGTATCCGGAGTAATCATGACGATGCTGCCATCGATGACTTCGTTTGTTCTCCCTGCTAGAATCGGTCTTGGCAGAATCAATCTTATCGGCAATATCATCGAATCAAAATTCATGAAAGAAGTCATGGGTTCAGCCGGTTTGAGTATCAATGTCGGCAGTCTGGTATCGCTTCTTATCATGTTGGTATCTGTCGCTGCCTTTGTCATGATCACCAAAGTTGACAAGGAAGGAGAGACGCTGATATGAAAACCAGAGTTAGGAAGGTCATGTTTGCCAAGGGTGCTGGCATGATCTTGACAATAATGACATTCTTGCTTTTGTATATCCCGATTATCATCATTCTTATTCTCTCAGTAAACGATTCGACCAGAGGCTATTCTTGGGAAGGTTTCACATTTAAATGGTACGTCATGTTGTTTGTTGACGATACGATGAAATCACCGATTGTCAACACGCTCTCAATCGCATTGTTGTCAACATTCATCGCAACTGTCCTCGGCACGATGTTTGCCATCGGAATCCATGCTTTACAAAAAAAACACCGGGTTCGCATGATGATCATGAATAACGTTCCGATTGTGAATCCTGATATCGTCACCGGTATTTCCCTCATGATTATCTTCAATCTGGTTGCTTTCACGCTTGGCTTCCAGACTGTATTAATCGCCCATATATTTTTTTCCATTCCCTATGTGGTATTAAATGTCATTCCCAAGTTGAAACGTCTTGACCCCAACCTCTATGAAGCTTCGCTTGATCTCGGCTGCACAAAATTAGGTGGTGTCTGGAGGGTAATCCTTCCCAATATATCGACGGGAATATTATCAGGTGCACTAATGGCATTTACAATGAGCATCGATGATTTTATTATCACGTATTTTACTTCAGGAAACGATTATATGAACGTTTCCACTTGGTTATATGCTGCACTTGCAAGGCAGGGAAGAAATTCACTTGCGCCGATGGCATATGCCTATAATGCAATAATCTTCTTGGTCACGATCGGAATCATTTTGTATATTAATCTAAAAAAAGAGAGGAAACTAAAAACAACATGAAAAAAATAATTTTAATTTTTTTGGCTATCTTTACACTTTCTGCCACCTATGGGTGCACTCAGAAAGAAAAACTGTTTGTTATGAATTGGTCTGATTATCTTGATCCCGACTTGATAGACGACTTTGAGAAAGAGTTTAACGTCAAAGTATCTTATAAACAAGTAGGTTCTAATGAAGAAATGGCTTCTCTGCTTCAGGCAGGAAATGCCGTATATGACTTAGCTTTTCCTTCGGAATACATGGTTGACAAGTTGATCCAGGAAGAATTAATCCAGACAATTAATTATGATTTGATTCCGAATTTGGAACTGTTGAGTGTAATTCCCAAATTGGACGATCTTTATTCGGAGACAGACATTTCTGGATATATCGTTCCTTATGCATGGGGAACAATCGGTATCCTTTACAGAACTGATGTCGAAGGCCTTGAAGAATTGTTGCTTTCAGAAGACTGGGACGCACTGTTCAAACATGGCGAGACTTATAGAACCGGTATCCTTGATTCTCCGAGAGACGCAATCGGCGCAGCTTTGATGGCTTTGGGATACAATGTCAACTCCGATGATTCTGGTGAATTGGCAGAAGCAGAAGCGCTGCTTATTAATGCAAATGTCTACGCTTGGGGCGAAGATACACTGAAATCCAGAGTAATCGATGGTACTGTCGATATGGCACTGGTATATTCTGGAGATTATTTTTCTGAATATTACAGTGCAATCTATGACGAGCGCGAAGTCAATTTCTCATTTTATGTTCCAGAAACGACTAACGTTTGGATGGATTCGATTGTAATTCCCACGATTTCTGCAAATTACGAACTGGCACACACTTTCATCAATTTCCTTTTAAGGGAGGAAGTGGCGCTTCAAAACTACGAATATATCGGCTATGCACCACCTTATCAGACGTTCTATGACCAGATTTTCACTCAGATTCAAACCGATTTCGGGCCTTTGGCTGCTGCTTTCGATCCATTTCCTGATGGTTCAAGTCGGGAGATGTATCAATATGGATCCAGCGCACGCTCGCAAAGCTTGATCGATATCTTACAAAGAGCGAAAGCAGGAAATTGACAAATAACGCCTCCGGGCGTTATTTTTATCTTATCTGACAAGTGATATATTGCTTTCTATTTTGCATTGATTGTGCTAAAATAGTTACGTTGATAATCTGATTTCAGGAGTGAATTATGGGAAGAACTGAAGTACGCGAAGCAGTTGTCAAACTCTTGTATCTGCAAAGCATGGACGGAGCTTTTGCCAAAGAAGAATATGCGGAAAGCATCTTAGATATTTTGGAAGATGTATTTTTGCATATTGATGAAATCGACCAGATTATATCCGATAACCTGCAAAACTGGACAATAGATAGATTGAATTATGTCGATAAGGCAATTATCCGCTATGCAGTATATGAAATGAAATACGATAATCTTCCTTTTGAAATCGCCATCAACGAGGCGTTGGAACTTACCAAAAAATACTCAAATCTTGACGATGATCTTGCCAAAAACTTCAACAACAAACTGCTTGATAACATAAAAAACAGTCTCTTCAAATGATTCCGGGTGATAGAATGGAAAGACAATATCTGACAGTCACCGCGCTCAACAGGTATCTCAAATTTAAATTTGACAACGACACAAATCTACAAAACGTGCTCTTGAAGGCGGAAATTTCCAACTTCAAACGCCATAGTCGCGGCCATCTGTATTTTACTTTGAAAGACGACCAGTCACAGATTTCTGCAGTGATGTTTTTTGGAAATGCTTCCAAACTGGTTTTCCAACCCAAAGAGGGTTCCAAGGTAATTATCGAAGGTTATGTTTCAACCTACGAAACTGCAGGTACCTACCAGGTATACGTGACTAAAATGTCCGAAGCAGGGATCGGAGACTTGTATCAGGCATATGAAATGCTCAAGACAAAGCTGGAAAAAGCCGGCTTGTTTCAAGAAGAACACAAAAAAACGCTTCCCAAGTTTCCCAAGGCAATCGGTGTCATCACTTCGCCGACTGGTGCTGCAGTAAGGGATATCATCCATATCATCAACCGCAGATACCCGCTTGCTAGCATCATTATTTATCCGGCGCTAGTCCAGGGTGTTGATGCCAAACAATCAATCTCCGACCAAATCAAAAAAGCCAACAACGATAAACTTGTTGATGTATTGATCGTTGGCAGGGGCGGAGGCTCGATTGAGGATCTTTGGGCATTCAATGAAGAGATCGTCTGCCAGGCTATTTTTGATTCTCGCATCCCGATTGTATCCGGAGTTGGACATGAGACTGATTTCACCATCGCAGACTTTGTCTCGGATAAAAGAGCGCCGACACCAAGTGGCGCGGCAGAAATCGTAGTGCCTGATCAAAAAGATTTGCTACAGGCTATCGACCAGTCACGGAATAGAGTTATCTCGCTTTCAGAAAGATTGTTTCAAAGAAAACTCGATTTACTTAATAAACTGGAATCATCAACTGTCTTCGTCAGACCAAAGCGATTGCTGGAAAGTTATGAATTGCGATTCAGCGCAATGTATGAACGTCTCCAACAACAAAAGCCCGACCGAATGCTTTTAGCTTTAAACGACAAAGTGACAGCGTTTGAAAAAACACTGAGAATTCAAACGGATACCATTTATAAAACCCATCTGTATCGATTGGTCGGATTGATCGAAAAACTCGAGCTTGTCAGTCCGCTTTCAATTATGAGAAAAGGGTACGCAATTGTGAAAAAAGACGACAAACTCGTCAAATCTACGGATGATGTATCAATCGATGATTTGCTTAAGCTGATCGTCGTTAACGGCAGTATAGACTGCAAAGTCCTCAAAATCGGAAAGGATGAATCATAATGGAAAACAAACTTTCATTTGAAGCTGCACTGGAAAAACTCGAAGGGATCGTCAAGGCACTTGAATCAGGTGATCTGGCTTTAGAAGCTGCGATTGCAAAATATCAGGAAGGCATGGAACTTGTCAAGTTTTGTCATGAAGAGATCAAGAAAGCTGAGAACGTGATCGTCAAGATGATGAAAAACAATACTTTGGAAGATTTTAGCGAAATGGATGAATGACGATTGGTGATAAAATGATTGATCTAAAAAAAATCGAAGGCCCGGAATTTCTCAAAAATATGAATACTAATGAACTCTACGAACTCGCGGACGAAATTCGTAATTTTATTATTGAAAACATTTCGGTGACAGGCGGACATCTTTCTTCAAATTTAGGCGTAGTCGAATTGACGATTGCAATTCACAAGGTGTTCGACTCTCCTTATGATAAAATCATTTTTGACGTCGGTCATCAGGCTTACACGCACAAGATTTTGACCGGCAGAGGAAAATATTTTGACCGGTTGAGAAAACTAGACGGAATCTCCGGCTATCTGAAAAGAGAAGAATCAATCCACGATTGCTGGGAAGCAGGACATTCATCGACAGCAATCGCTGCTTTGGCCGGATTCGAGATTGCCAAACTTATGAATAAAGAATCGTATAAAGTTGTCGCGCTCGTCGGTGACGGATCTTTAAACAGTGGCCTATCTTTTGAGGCATTGAATTTTATTGGTCACAAACCTGGGCTTGCTCCGATCATCATCCTTAACGACAATGAAATGAGCATCTCTAAAAATGTCGGCACGCTTTCGAAACTACTGAATTCGATGCGTACCAATAAAACCTATTTGAGAGCCAGAAGAATCCGATGGTTCCCCAAATTTTTCCACGACTTGAAGATCAGGGTGGGAAATATGTTAAGAGGATTCGCGAAAAACATGACGATTTTCGATGAATTCGGTCTTGAATATTACGGACCCATCGATGGTCACAATTTTAAAGTTTTGGAAAAATATCTTAAATTGGTAAAAGCATCTCGAATACCATGTGTTTTGCATGTCATCACCAAAAAAGGCAAAGGTTATCTTCCAGCCGAAAACGACCAGTTAGGTCTTTGGCATGGAGTCGAACCGTTTGACATTGAATCTGGGCTCCCCAAAACAAAAAAAGAGAAAAACTTTGTTTCCTGGAGTAACATTATATCTGACTATCTGTATCTATATGCAAAAGACCATGAAGATTTCAAAGTTATCATTCCTGCGATGATCAACGGGTCGGGTCTAAGAAAATTCCAAGAGGATTTTCCCGACAAAATCATCGATGTTGGCATTTGTGAGTCGTTTGCCGTCTGCATGGCGGGTGCTCTCGCCATAAATATGAAAAAAGTCTTTGTGCCAATCTATTCATCGTTTCTGCAAAGAGCCTACGATCAGGTATCGCATGATGTTGCCAGACAAAACCTGCATGTGATTTTCGGCATCGACCGTTCCGGAGTCGTTGGTGACGACGGCGAAACTCATCAGGGCCTTTATGACATTGCCTATTTGCGTCATATCCCCAACATGCAGATTATTCAACCAATGGATGCGGAGGAAGCTTTCAAACTCCTTGACTACGCCTTTAATGAAACTCTGAATCCGATAGCAATTCGCTACTCGAGAAGCAAACTGCATTATGAACCGGATAAATTCAAGCTTGAAGACAAAATCACCACTCCGACATGGACAAAAGTCATTGACGGGAAGAAAATCAATCTCATCTGCTACGGCGACAATGTCAACAGAATGAAAAACATGATTGAATCCACTAGTCTGGATGTGGCATTGTTCAATGCCAGATTCATCAAGCCTCTTGACAAAATCATGTTTGATCAGATCCTGCTTTCAAACAAGCAAATCGTCGTTTTAGAAGATGTTTCCGTAATTGGTGGTCTTGGTAGCGCCTTGTTGGAATATGCGCAAGCCACCGGACATCAAGCTTCCCTGATACATATCCTGGGTCTTCCTGATGGTTTTATCCAACAAGGGACAATTCAGGAAATCTACAAGTTATATCACTTAGATGAAACTGAAATCAAAAATTACCTGCTATCGCTGATGGAATAGCCACTTGAGAAAGGGAAAAATTCATGCTGAAACATTTACTTGTTGAAAATTTTGCAATCATCGACCGAATCGAATTGGATTTCTATTCCGGAATGACCGTATTGACCGGCGAGACCGGTGCCGGGAAAAGCATCCTGATTGATGCTATCTCTCTTTTGCTTGGTGACAGGGCGAACCAGGACATGATTAGAACCGGAAAACAAAGTGCAGTGGTGTCTGGACGTTTCTTGATTGATAACAATGACCTTAAATCAGTTATTACCCGGATGGGAATTGACTTGGATAAGGATGAAATCGAGATTTATCGCGAGATTACTTCCTTGAATAAGAATTCGATTAAAGTCAACGGCCAGGCTGTTACCTTACAACAATTGAAAGAGATCACCCAACAGTTGGCCGATATCCACTCTCAATTTGATACTCAGCGTTTGATCAATCCACAAAGCTATCTGGATTTGCTCGACGGTTTCAAAAAGAATCTGATTTCCGAATATCAGAATACCTATCTGGAAAAACTATCTGCCTTCAAGACTAAACTTCAAGAGCATAAAGCGATTCTTGAGCGTAAACGTCAGTTCGAGACCTCTAAAGAGATTTTTGAGTTTCAATACCATGAATTAGAAAAATTCGCTCTTGAACCGGATGAGATGGCAAGATTGCAAAGTGAAGTAAACATTCTTAAAAATTACGACAAAGTCTATGAGTCATTGATGGAAATAAAAACCCAGTTTGATGATAACTCTATTTTGGATTCACTTTATAATGTCATGGCTGCATTTGACAAACTACAAAGGTACTCTGACGGATACCAAGAACTGTATGAAAGATGTACCGATTTCTACTATGAATTGAAAGAAGTGGCCAGAGAAACCAGCGTTTTGACTGAAAATTTGAATTTTGATCCCGACAATCTAAACCGCTTGCAAGAGCGGTTATACGAACTAGAAAAACTCAGAGAAAAATATAAGAAAGATATACCCGAACTTTGTCAATATCGAGATGAACTGAAAAGCCTGATAAACGAGTCCGAAGATTTCGAATCAATTATTCAAAATTTGCTTCTTGATTTGAACAAGCTTTTCAAGGCAACGTTGGTCGAGGCCAAAAATCTAAGTCAAGCAAGAAAAGAAATCGCTTTGAAAATCACAAAAGAACTCGAGTCTGTCTTCAAAGACCTATCTCTGGCAAACACCAGATTTGAAGTAAAATTTATGAGTCAGGAACCAACTGACTACCTTGAATCGGACTTGTTCAAGGTTCATGGGATCGATCAAATCGATTTCTATTTGTCCACAAATCTCGGCGAGCCACTCAAGCCTCTTTCGAGGACCGCTTCCGGCGGTGAAATGAGTCGGATCATGCTGGCCTTCAAAACGATTTTTATCCGCCAGCAGCATCTATCTACAATGATCTTTGACGAGATTGACACCGGGATCAGCGGAAAAATCGCCAAACAGATTGCCAAAAAGATCAAAGAAATATCCAAAAGTTGCCAAGTATTGTCAATCACTCACATTCCCCAGGTCGTGGCTGCGGGAAATCATCATCTGATGGTCGAAAAAAAAGACTTTGACAACCGTACTAACGCTTTAGCTCACTATTTGGACTTTGAAGGACGCGTCACAGATATCGCAATGATGATTTCAGGAGACAAAATTAGTCCTTCCAGCATCCAAAGTGCGAAGGAATTGTTGCTAGAAAATTAAAAAAGGGTTGTCCACGTGGACAACCCTTTAATAATTTTGGTTTACTGTAATACTTGGATCATACCGATAATCGCTGCGACTATTGTCGCAATGAACATGCCAGCAGCTAAAACAATGATGATAATTTTGCCGACTTTGCTTTTGGTAGGATTATATGTCTTGATTTCTTTTTCAGTTGCCATCGGCTTCGGAATGTTTTTGTTATATGCCATTTATCTCACCTCGGTATATCATTAACTTTTCTTATTATATACGAAATCTGTCAAAAAGAAAAGAATTTTTTGCGATAATGTTTGAGATTAATCAATTATTTGAGAAAGGATTAAGAAAGGTAGCCGGTAAGGTATTGAATCACGTCCTTAGTAATGTGGGTTGGAGTAGAAGCGCCGCTTGTAACGCTCACAATTTTGATGTTTTTCAAATCTTCCGGGTCGATGTCGTTTACTGACTCAATCAGAATCGTTTTGGTGTTCGTTGCCTCAATGCTTGTCTTCACGAGGTTTCTGGTATTGTTACTGCGAAAGTCGCCGACCACATAGCAAAGATCAACATTCTGATTACCGGCGATGAGCGCTTCTTGACGGACGCGGGTCGAATTGCAGATTTCGTCTTCAGCGATCAGTAAGGGGTATTTGATTCGCAATTGATCAATGATGACTTCGATATCACGGATACTAAACGTCGTTTGATTGGCTACGAATACAGGTTGGTCTAAACTTGGCAACATTTGCACATCAGCCAAAGTCTCGACAAGTAAGATGCTTTTGTCAAGCGCAAGGATCGCTTCAGTCTCAGGATGCTTGTTTTTTCCGATGAAGATTACCTTGTAGCCATGCAATAGATGTTCTTTGATGGAAGCGTGGGTTTTATATACATCCTGGCACGTCGCATCGACCATATTGAATCCCAATTCCTTGATTTTGTCAAATACTTCCTTACTGGCCCCATGAGCTGTGACGATAATGGTTCCTGACGAAATCCCTTCAAGCAGTTCCAAACGGGATAGTTTGGGATTATCGAGTGTGATGACGCCTTTGGCCTGCAAATCACTAACGACAAATTTATTGTGGACAATCATTCCCAGCACATAAATCGGACGGGAATACCTATCTTCTTTTAGAACCTTTTCAACGATTTTAATCGCCCGGACAACTCCCGGACAAAAACCTCTGGGAGTTATGGGTATTACTTTCATATGACCACGCCCTTAATGTTTTACTTTATACATAAAATATTATATAATAAATAGTAGAAATATAAAAGAAAGAAGGTTGAGATTATGCGTTTTTCTAAGAATTATCTAGAGCAGGCGCTAGTTAAGTTGGACTTCAAGGATCTCACTGAAGTTCAAAAAAAAGTCATACCCTTGGTGTTAGAGGGAAAAGACCTAGTTGTCGAAGCGAAAACCGGCTCGGGGAAAACACACGCTTACCTTTTGCCGATCTTTGAAAAACTAGATGAAACCAACAAATCTGTTCAGGTTTTAATATGTGCGCCAACAAGAGAATTGGCACAACAGATTTTCAATTTTACTAAATTTATCGCTGATTTGTCAGAAAAACCAATCGATGTCCGAATGTATGTCGGAAGCACAGACCGGAACATGGAAATAAGCAGACTAAAAATATCGCAGCCGCAGATTGCAATCGGCACTCCGGGGAAATTACTCGACCTGATCAGACAAGAAAATTGTCTGAAAAGCCATACTTCCAAGACGTTTATCGTCGATGAGGCTGATATGACCTTGGACGAAGGCTTCTTACAGGACGTGGACCAAATCGCATCCACTTTACCAAAAGATTTGCAAATGTTGGTTTTCTCCGCGACTATTCCGGTAAAAATCCAACCGTTTTTGAAAAAGTATCTTCACAATCCTATAATGCTAAATCTGAACCAAATCGCCGACCATAACCTTTCCATTAAGCATTTTTTCATCAAAACCAGAGAACAAGAACGCACCTTGCGTTTCAAGGAAGTCCTGACAACAATCAACCCGTATCTGGCCATTATTTTTTGCAACACCAAAACAAGTTCGTTAGATGTTTTCAATCTGATGAAAGAACTAAAATATAGCGTTACATTGATTAACGGTGATGTTCCCTACAGAAAGCGCAAACAACTGATAGACAGAATCCACAACCTGGATTTCCAATACGTCGTTGCAACCGATATCCTAAGCCGTGGCATCGATATCGATTCAATTAGTCATATCGTCAACTATGAGCTTCCCGAGGATTTTACTTTCTATATTCATCGTAGCGGAAGAACAGGTAGAATGGGGAAAGATGGCGTGACGATCTCGCTTTATGAATTCTCTGACAATGAATATATCGACAAACTCGAATCAGTAGGAATTAAATGCCATTATAAAGATGTTGTGGGCGCTGAACTAGTTGATGGAAAAATCCGCAAGGAAAGAGACAAGCGCAAACAAGCGCCTTCATCAACTGATGCTAAAGCAAACAAACTCGTAAACAAGCCTAAAAAAGTTAAACCAGGATATAAAACAAAATACAATAAAGAAGTGCTAAAAAAGAAAAAAGAACTATTCAAAAAATTTTGGAAGAAACATTGATGATTATCGGCTCACATGTATCGCTTGCTGGAGCTGACCAATTTCTTGCCAGCATCAAAGAAACGATAAAATATGGCGGAAATGCGCTAATGGTCTATACCGGAGCCCCGCAAAACACAATCAGAAAACCACTTGAGTCGATGAAAATTGCCGAGGCTCACAGCCTGATGAATCAACAAGGACTATGCAAAAACAATATCATTGTCCATGCTCCATACATTGTCAATCTGGCAAATCCCGATCAAACAAAACGTGACTTTGCAGTTGATTTTCTGTCTCAGGAACTTATTCGCTCTCAAGCTTTGGGAGCGAATATTCTTGTCTTGCATCCCGGTTCGCACATGAGACAAGGAATTGAGAAAGGGATCGAACTGATTATCTCCGGAATAAATCAAATTCTCGAAAAAACGAGCGGATATAAAGTGAAGATTGCACTTGAAGGCATGTCTGGAAAAGGCACTGAGGTCGGATCTTTTTTTATCGAACTCAAAACAATAATCGATGGAATCATCGATAAAAACCGGGTAGGTGTTTGTTTGGATACATGTCACTGTCACGATGCAGGGTTCAATGTAAAAAGCGATTTTGACAATGTTATGCACGAATTTGACAATCTGATCGGACTTGATAAATTGTTTGTAGTTCATCTTAATGACAGTAAAAATCCGATTGGTTCACACAAGGACAGACATGAGAACATCGGTTTTGGAGAAATTGGTTTTGCAGCAATCCATTATATCGCCAGTCACCCATTGCTTGCTGAAATTCCTAAAATTCTAGAAACTCCTTATATCAAATCTTCATCTTATTCAGGCAGATCATATCCTCCTTACAAACAGGAGATTGAAATGATACTAACCAATACTTTCAACCAAAATTTGTCAGACCATGTTATTAACGAATATGAAGGAGAATCATCATGACGAATTTACATATTGTTCTTTATAATCCGGAAATTCCCCAAAACACAGGCAACATCATGCGAACTTGCGCAGGAACCGGAACAAAACTCCATTTGATTGAACCGCTGGGATTCAAACTTGACCAGAAACATTTGAGAAGAAGTGGAGTGAATTATCTCGAACATGTCGAATATGCTGTATATACCAACTGGGATAAATTTATAACTAGTAATCCTGGAAAATATCTCTATTTGACCAGGTATGGAAAGAAAAGTCCGGACCAATACGATTTTACCAATACTGACGAAAACACTTATCTCATTTTTGGCAAGGAATCGACAGGAATACCCAAACAAATCTTGTCTGAACATCTAGATGATTGTTACAGGGTGCCAATCAATGACAAAATCAGAAGTCTAAATCTCGCAAACACAGTTAGCATAGTCCTTTATGAAGCGTTGCGACAACTTGGGTATCCGGAGTTGTTCCGTGAGGAACCAGAGACTCTCAAGGGCGCAGATTGGCTTGAGCAAGACTGATTTAATACAAGCTTGCCAACGTTGTGAAAACGTTGGCTTTCAAATTTATTGAAGAATATTTTTTAAACAATTCAAAACATCCGGCTTTTCTGCTATAATTAGTTCAAGAATGTGCGAGGAATGATACACATATGGCATTATCAGTCGGATCAAAAATTATGCTGCAAAGCTACAAGCACGACCACTCTTTGCATCGAATTTGGGAAGAAGTAACCATTCTGGAAGAAACAGAAGAATACATAGTTGTCGCCAACAAAAGGACCAGAGTCATCGAGGCAAATGGTCGTTTTTGGTTTACCAAAGAGCCATCTGTCTCATATTTTTTCAAAAACCATTGGTATAACGTCATCGGCATCATCAAACCCACAGGGGTGTCATTCTACTGTAACCTAAGTTCACCGATTCTTTACGACGATGAAGCACTCAAGTATATCGATTATGATCTCGACATCAAAGTCCTTCCTGATTTTTCTTATTCAGTGTTGGACCGCAACGAGTTTCGCAGACATCAAAGACAGATGAAATATCCGGAAAATATCTGTCAGATTCTCGAAGCTGAACTTCAGGATCTAAAACAAAAAATAGAAAATAGAGCGTTGCCGTTTCGACACGATCTAATCGGCCTGCATTACGAAGACTACAAAAAGATGGGAGAATCATAAAAAATGCTGAAAGACATACGTTTGAAAAAACTAGCAACAACACTGATCGAGTATTCAGTCCACATGAACCCGGGAGAAAACGTGCTGATAACTGCTCCCGCAAAAGCGAAACCGCTCATTATCGAAATCATCAAAATTATCAGACGTAACTCAGGCAACCCTATCGTTGAACTATCTGATGCGGAAATTGACAGAGAAATCACTTTGAGCGTAACTGACAAGTCGCTTGACAGAAGCTACAGGTGGCTTGATTCGAAACTTGATGATATCGACTGCATCGTCAGTATTCGAGCCTTTGAGTCCGATTACACTTCCGCTGATGTTCCGATGGATCTGAAAATGAAGATTGCCAGAAAAATGAGTCCGTTGACGCAAAAAAGACTTGGTAAAAAATGGGTGCTCCTCAATTTTCCTACTGAAGGCGGTTCTCATAAGGCTAAAATGAGTTATGAGGCTTATTTTGATTTCATCATCGACGTGTCGGCAGTTGATTACTCCAAAATGGACAAGGCTTTCATACCTCTTAAAAATCTGATGGAGAAGACCGATGCAGTCAGAATCGTTGCCAAAGGCACCGATCTGAGTTTTTCGATCAAAGGCATGGATGCAATTCCTTGTGCTGGAAACTTTAACATACCAGATGGTGAGATCTTCACGGCGCCGGTAAGAGATTCCGTCAATGGATATATCACATATAACGCTCCATCTCCACAAAGAGGCAATGTATTTACGAACGTGAGACTGGATTTTGAGCATGGTAAAATCATGAATCAGACTGCCGATCAGGATTTGGATTTATTAAAACAAATCTTCGACACCGATGAAGGTGCGAGATACGTCGGTGAATTTGCGATTGGTGTTAATCCGCTCATCACAAAACCGATGGGAGACACCTTGTTTGATGAAAAAATCGCCGGAAGCATCCATTTCACTCCCGGCAGGTGTTACGAGGAAGCTCCAAATGGCAACGATTCCGCAATTCATTGGGATTTGGTCCAAATTCAAACACCCGAATATGGGGGCGGAGAAATCTATTTCGATGGCAGACTGATCCGGAAAGAAGGACGATTCGTTATTCCTGAACTTGAGGGACTCAATCCTGAAAATCTCAAGTAGAAGTATTTCATTAAAAGAAAGACTAATCTTTGCGATTAATCTTTTTTTGTGCTATACTATATAGCGAGGATGTGATTGTTATGGATCTGCTATACCGAGCTAAAAAACCAGAAACTATCAAACGTTTCATGTTTGAAAATAACGTTCCCTTGAAACTGGTCGAGATTGAAAACAACAAGATGATGCTTTATGTGAACAATGACCAAAAAACAAAGGAAGACACTATAAAAAAGGGAGATACTCTGAAAATAAGGATACCCGACGAAAAACTCGACACATCCGTTGAAAAAGAAGACATTCCTTTGGATATACGCTACGAAGACGAGTATTTTTTAATCGTCAATAAGCCTGCGGATATGCAGGTGATGATTTCAAAGGCCCATCCCAAAGGGACACTCGCAAATTCGCTCAATTTCTACTATGAAGCAAATGAAATTAACTCGCAAATCCATTTTATTAACAGACTTGACAAAGAAACTTCAGGATTAGTACTTATAGCGAAAAACCGTTTTTTGAAATTTCTTTTCAGCGACAAGACGGAAAACAATATCGTAAAAGAATATTATGCGATTATGGACGGCATCCTCGATAACAAGAAATTCTGCATTGACTTACCTATCAACCGTGTTGAAGGTTCAGTCCTTCGCGAGGTTACGATGCATGGTGATGATTGTCGCACAGTCTATCAAGTCGAAAAAGAATTCAAGAAGTACTCTTTGGTAAAAATCCTGTCAGAAACAGGCAAAACACACCAGATTAGAGTCCATTTTTCATATTTCAATTTTCCAATCGTGGGTGATGAAATCTATAACAAGAACCGCTATCCCGTCAAAAGACTTTTATTATATTGTCACAAAATCGCCTTCATGCATCCTTTGAAAGATCAAATGGTGGAAGTCACTCTTCCCTATCCGCAGGAATTTGTGGATTTCATGAAGAGACAAGGCGCATAAACATAAACGACAATAATCAATCAATTGATTAATCACAAAAAAAAATGCAAGCCGCCGGCTTGCATAATTTTTTTAAAGAATGAATGTTGTGACGACGTTAATAATTTGGTCACGAACTGAAGGGAAAAAGCTGAAGATGACGACAAAAGCCAAAACGATGAAGTAAATGATAGCGAATAGTTTTTTCCCGGCGACGAATTCCAAACCTGCAAGTCCACACACAACAAAGATCGCATATGTCTTAACGGTTTCGAGAATGCCGATAATCTGAGAATCGATACCAAAATCAAATACTGTGTTCGCAAACAAGAAAGCAAAAAGCAAAATGGTCAGAAACCCGAATAACTGACCGAGAACATTGTAAACTTTTTTCATGATTTCCTCCTATGATTATTATTAATTTTATTATATGAAAAAACAAAATGTTTTACAAGTCAATGTTAAAGTTTATTTTACTTTGATATAAGAAAGCAGTAACAGCAATGTGTTTTCCAATGCTTTGACATGCGTTCTTTCCATTCCATGTGATGCATGAACCCCCGGGTCGATGAGTCTACCCCTAATATCATATCGGCCAGACCTCACAAATACGATATTTTCTTTTAATTATGGTTTTTTTATGATAAAATAAATGTAGATGAGAATGTTTGGGAGATGAGTGTGTGATTGTCATTTTCGGAGGCGCGTTCAATCCGCCAACTATGGCGCATTTGGAAATCTATCATCATGTCAATAAAAATCTAAATTGCGACAAATTCGTGTTTTTACCAGTGAGTTCACTCTATACCAAACGCTCCTTGGCAAGTAATCATCATCGTTTTAAAATGCTGTCTTTATTGGTTTCTGGTCTCAAAAATATTGAAGTTTCGGCATTGGAATTCGAAGACTCTGATTATCAGGGAACCTATCAAAGCATGCTGAGATTACAGGAAAAATACCCGACAGAAGAATTGCTCTTTCTGATTGGTGCCGACAATCTTCTAAAACTTTACAAATGGATCAACGCGAAAAGCCTGCTCTCAGAATTCAAGTTTATTGTTGTTAACCGCAATAAAAACAATATCATGCATTTGATTGAAACTGATGAATTCTTATCTGAGTTTGTTGCACAGTTCATCATTTTGCCTGAATTTGATATTGATATGTCTTCCACGAAATTTCGTGATACATTCGATGAAAAATTACTTACAAAAGAAGTATATGAATACATCAAAGCCCATGATTTGTATGAGGATAAACTATGATAAAAAATGGATTCATCAAAGTAAGTTTGATTTCGCCAAAACTAGAAGTAGGAAACCCTCACTTCAATGTCGAGGAAATGCTAAAGTCTTTGGCGCAAAACCCCAGTTCTCTTGCAGTATTTCCTGAACTCGGCATCTCTGGATATACATGCAATGACTTGTTTTTTCACAAGTCGCTTTTTGATGATGTCAATCAAGCCCTGACATATTTTCTGGAAAACAACAAATTTCCTGGTATCATAGTCTGTGGATTACCGATGATTGTCGAAGAGATGGTGTTGAATGTAGCCTTGGTCGTGCAAAAAAACAAAATTTTGGGTGCAGTTCCGAAGTTTTACCTTCCAAGCACCAAGGAATACTATGAACGCAGGTGGTTCAAGTCTGGATTTGACATTACCGACCACATCAAGGAAATCGAGATTTTTAAACAGAAAGTACCTTTTGGCAATCTGATATTCTCCTATGGAGATCTTCGCTTTGGCATCGAGATTTGTGAGGACATGTGGGCAACAATCACCCCTGGTAATCTGATGAGTGTGAACGGAGCGAATCTGATTATCAATATCTCTGCTTCAAATGAGACTTTGGGAAAAGCAGAGATCCGCAGAAGCGCTGTCAAGGAACATTCCCGGAAGAATTGCGGTATCTATCTTTATTGTTCAGCCGGAGCTTCCGAATCATCGAGTGAAATGGTATTTTCCGGACATAATATCGTTGCTTCAAATGGTCATGTTGTCACTGAAACAGAAGAATTTTCTTTGGAAACTGTTATTCTTTACGCCGATTTGGATGTCCTTAGAATCCATCATGACCGAAGAAACAATTCATCATTTCGCGATTCAATCTTAAAATATCGCTATCTTTATCAGAACATTGCACTTGACTTGGTCGAGTCAGATGATTTTACTTTTTCCAAAACAATTAATAAATTGCCTTTTGTACCCCAAAAACACGTTGCAGAAGATTTTTGGAAGATTGCTTCGATCCAACAATATTCCTTATGCAAGCGAATGGACCATCTGAAGATTGACAAGGTTTTGATCGGTGTTTCCGGCGGGTTGGATTCGGCATTGGCATTGCTGGTCGCCTGTAAGGCATTCGACACTTTGAAACTGAACAGAAAAGGCATAATTGCCTTGACGCTTCCGGGTTTGCACACAAGTGAAAGAACTAATAAGAACGCTTTGAGATTGATGAAAGAACTTGGGGTTTCATCCCAAGAAATCGATTTAAAGGAACACATATTAGATCACTTGGAATTGATTGGACACGATGGCAAAACCGAAGACATTACTTATGAAAATGCCCAAGCACGTGCCAGAACCATGGTGCTTATGGATATTGCCAACAAGGTCAGCGGCATCGTTCTTGGCACTGGAGACCTTTCCGAGATTGCACTAGGTTGGTCGACATATAACGGCGATCAGATGAGCATGTACAACGTCAATGCGGGAATTCCCAAAACAGTGGTCCGTTTTATGATTCAAAACTATGCAGATCTTGTCTTTGATGAACCCATTCGCGAATGTCTTTATGATATTCTCTCGACACCTATCAGTCCTGAACTCAAAAGTTCCCAGACAACGGAATCAGTCATCGGCAAATACGAAATCAACGATTTTATCCTTTATCGTTTTCTTGCTTGCGGAGACAATGAGGAAAGAATCAGGTTTTTGCTTTCCAAGACTTTTACCCTAAAAACAGAAGAGATCAATTCATATACTTCTCATTTTTTTAATCGCTTCTATTCGCAACAATTCAAACGGCAAGCCAGTCCTGATTCTCCGAAAATCCTTGATGTATCGCTCTCTCCGAGAAGCGATTTCCGCATGGCTTCGGATGTGAAAAGATAGGTGGGTAAGGTAACATGAAAATAATTGTCGGTCTCAGTGGTGGCGTGGATTCTAGCGTTGCCGCTTTGCTTTTACTTAGACAAGGATATGAAGTTGAAGCCCTCTTCATGAGAAACTGGGATTCGGCAATCAATAACGATTTTTTGGGAAACCCGGATTTGACCGGTGGCGTCTGTCCCCAGGAACAAGACTTTATTGATGCCCAAGACGTTGCCGACAAACTGGGAATCGTCCTTCACAGACATGATTTCGTTAAAGAATACTGGGACGATGTCTTTAAGTTTTTTCTGGATGAACTGAAAAAGGGCAGAACCCCGAATCCTGACATACTGTGTAACAAATACATCAAATTCGCAGCGTTTATGGATGTTGCAAAAACGCTTGGAGCAGATAAAATCGCCATGGGTCATTATGCAAGGATAGGGTTTGATGGTGAATTTAAATTACTTAGAGGCGTTGATCAAAATAAGGATCAATCCTATTTTCTGTCACAGTTGAATCAAGATCAGCTGGCATACACTTTGTTTCCGATTGGAGATATAGTGAAATCTGAAGTCAGAAAAATAGCCATCGAGGCCGATTTCAATGTCGCCAGGAAAAAGGATTCAACCGGAATCTGTTTTATTGGTGAACGGCGCTTTTCGCAATTTCTAGCAAACTATTTACCCGCAAAACCCGGCGATATCGTAAATGAAAAGAAAGAAATCATTGGCCATCACGAAGGTTTGATGAACTATACCATCGGTCAAAGGAAAGGTTTGAAGATCGGGGGCTTGAAAGATTACTCATCCAATCCCTGGTTCGTATCCGGAAAAAATCTGATTAAGAATGAATTGCATGTCGTCCAAGGATTTGATAATATCAAACTATTCTCCGATAAATGCATTGTCAACGGAGTAAACTGGATCTCAAACAATTGCTTCACAGGTGAAATCAATGTGACAGCTAAATTCAGATACCGCCAGCAAGATATCCCTGTTTCCATTTCCTGGGTGGGCAAAGATTCTATCCAAGTTTTGTATCCGGGGCTCGCAAGAGCTGTGACTCCCGGTCAGGAATGTGTATTTTACGACCATGAGACTTGTTTGGGTGGTGGCACTATCGATAAGGTGTATTATCAAAACGTCATACGGGTGGAGGAATCCTGAAATGAATAAGGTTGGTTTATGCTTTTCGGGCGGAGGTGCCAGGGGCGCATATCAGATTGGCGCAGTTAAAGCGCTTGTGGAATTAGGAATATTTTCACACATTCAGGTTTTTTCCGGAACATCGATTGGCGCTGTCAACGCCTGTATGGTAGCTACAAAGAACATTGACCAGATTTACGAAGTCTGGAAAACCATCGCCCCTGATATGTTGCACTCGACAGAAAGTTTTTTTAAGCGGCTACTGAAAGAAAGAATGGAACTGGTCGATCATGGACTCTTAAGAATCAATGAGCTGAGAATCCTCTTGCAGAAAAACCTTGATTTGGATAAACTTCGACAAAAGGAAGTGTATGTTGCCATTTCCGAAGGTGGTAGCTCCGATACAGGCTTTTTTGGACTCTTGAAAGCTTCTTACCAGCATTACATCAAAAAAGACTCGAAAGCTGTATATATCCCGATTGCAGACCAAACCGATACAGATATTTATAATTTCATCCTCGCCTCATGCTCGATTCCAATTGTTTTTCCCGGAATTCAGATTAATGATCATAAATATTATGACGGAGCGGTCTATGACAATGTCCCGGTAAAGCCGCTTGTCGAAGCCGGATGTGACACGATCATCGTCGTTCATCTTCATAAAATTAATTTTTTTGACAAGGGGAAATATCCCGGAATCAATTTCTATGAGATCAAGCACAAGCATTCGTTGGGAGGAATCCTAAATTTTGATCCCGAGCAGGCGAAAACTACTTATCAGTTTGGTTACGAAGATACGCATGCCATTTTCCAGGCTAATCCTTTCGATTTATAAAATAAAGATTGTATCCTTCCCTGACGTATTATCTCTATGTCAAGGGAGGTTTTTTTATGAAAAAAACATTTATAGTGGTGATTCTAACATTTATGCTTTTACTGTTTGGAGTAATCGAAGTCGAAGCGGAAGAATATCTTACCTACCAGGAAATTGTCTTTGACAACGATGCTGCGATGTTGTTGAAAGATTTTTCAAGCGGTGATTATGCCACCTATTACAATTTAATAACAAAGAAGAAATTTATGGGCTGGAAAGTAGAGATTGTCTACAAAAACGAACCGGTGGTGTTTGTCTCGGAAACAAAATTGAAAATATACAACAATGGCTACTCAACGATCAAACATGAAATCAGTCTTCAAACAAAAGAAGAAACAAAATACCAGATCAGCGCCTCGGGATCAATTTCGACAAGCATCAAGGGCGATGTTAAGAAATTTAAAGGTACGTTGGATGCCGACATCAAGGCTTCGATATCTTATACCAAGACTTCGACAAATACCGAAACCTATGAGTTTGTCATCATCGTCGATCCGAAAACGTATGTCACAATCGTAACCAGAGGTGAAGGTGAATTGTCAAACGGTGTGGCAAAAAACTATTTTTTCTGGATCGAAACAAAAAAAGGCGGCTGGGAGACCTTTTTTGTCAAGACCGAGTATTATGAGATAATCAAGGAACGAATCGGATGAAAAAGTGGTTGCTTATCATTATTGGATTCTATCTTGTGACTGGTGCTTTGCTCATATTGTTTGCAAAGGATCCTCAGTCTGAATTCGAAGTGCTCTCGATTAAAAAAACCCAGTCAAGATTGATGGTTCCAGAAGAAATGCTTACTTTCGATTTTTATGTAAGTGATTCAGAATGTTTTTTTATCGATTCTGAGAATGTCATCGATGCAAGCTTATCAGACGAGGATGTCGAGATCACGATTGAGTTGGCATCTATATCTGTCGAAAACACGCCTACAGCATATCTTGATAAATTATATTATCCTTGCACTTTCAGTTTCTCATTCACAGAAATTGTATTATCGGGAGGGAAGTTAGATATCAAGGACGGAATTTGCCGACTGACATACATCAATGAGGCAGAGTTTGAATTGCCAATTGGTGACCTGTGTCTGTATTTTTCCGACGTGAGTCAGATTCTCCATTTGGATTTCACCAGGCTCTATGCTGTGGTTGGCGAATATGAAAACAAAGAATACATGTCTGGAATCGTGATTGGTTTGGAAGGATTTACAATTGGTGATATTCCCATAACCAGAATCGACACGGGAATAAGCATTGTTTATCTAGATGTTTCCAAAGCAAAACCGCTGGAACAGGCTATTTCCTATACTAAGGACATTAAAGAACTCCTTGGTGTTGACACCTATTGTCCCATCCAAGAGTACTTGCCAGACAATCAATCTGCTTTTGAATTAAATGGTTCAGAACTAGTCTTTTTCCCAATGAAATATACTGAAAGAATCATCGATTTGCGACGGTTTTATCTAGAAATCGAGTATGAATATTTAGGCCAATCTTATAGTTTTGTCATTGACGATTTTGTGTATTATCAAAAAAATCCTTTTCAAGAGGTAGATGCAGATGAAGTCTCAAGGCATATCTATAAATATTGACAATGTGACAAAACATTACCAAAAAAATAAAGGTATTGCGAATGTCACCACAAGATTTGAAGGAGGATATCTCAATCTTCTTACCGGAGAAAACGGTTCAGGAAAGACGACTCTGTTAAAATGCATCATGGGACTCGTCAAATACAACGGTTCAATTAAACGAAACTATTCCAAGATCGGCTACGCACCGGAACAATTCGTGATGCCATCTTTCATGACCGTTTCAGATTTTCTCAAATGTATCGGTAGAGTGAAATGCGGGACAACCCAATTGACTTCTTCATATTTAAATGAGAATATGGCGTTTTTTGAACTCAAAGAAGCCTTTCACATGCCGATTGGAGCACTATCAAACGGCATGAAACAAAAAGTGAATTTACTGCAATCAATGATACACCAGCCAAAGATATTACTACTTGATGAGCCTTTAGCTTCGCTTGACAAAGATTCCCAAACAAAAGTCATCGAAACAATCTTGGCGATGAGCAAAGAAAATCTGGTCATAGTATCAACACATCATCCAGAACGCTTCAAAAACCGAAACAGAAGAGTGTATCATATCGAAAACGGGAATTTGGTGAGAAACGGCTGTGATTAGGCTGCAACTATATTTTATCCTCAGCAGACGCTCGGTTTTTTTGATCATGATTTTTTCCTTAGCGGTGGCATCAATCATTTTATACAACAGTGATTTTATGTCCGGCTATACCTTTCTTGATGCTGCAAGAGCAGAGAACGCGAAAAGTTATCTGGACAACTCGATACAAGTAATTAAGCTTCTGAGCGTGTTTATCGCTTTATTTACGTTTATCCAGGCATTTTCTAAAGAGGCAAGACAATATGCTTCTTATCTGGTAACAAGTCCAAAAACTAAGTTATTATTCTTCAATACAAAAATACTGGCAATCTTCATAATTGTTTTTTTGTTTGTAATACAACAAATATGGGTATTTTATATCGTTAGCAAAATATTGACACCATATTATTTTAATTTAGTTGAATTGATTGCTATTTTTGGTAAAATATTTATCCAGGCCATCTTTTTCGGAATGCTTCAAAGCCTACTCGTCCAAATATTGAAACACAACTTCACTCTGATATTTCCCTTGGTAATGTACTGGTTCATGGAAACATACCCGACCAGAAACGCAGTCGAAACATCCGAAATCATGAAAAAAATCAATATTGTTTTTCCTAACTTGCTTGTGAATGGCTTCTCATGGGATTTTTATCTTCCGGTTGAAAAATATGTCTTTGCGTTAATAGCGTTCTATCTCATTTGCGGTATCATCCATTTATATCAGGATATTTAGCGAAGCAGTAGCAAAATCTTAGATAATATTATTTATATATACTGTAGTTCTGTTTATTAATCGATAGAAAATATTTGAATTTTAGTAATTAAGTGGTATAATTCAAATATATCAAAAACCATAGAGGAGAATATTCATGTGCGGAATTGTTGGCTATCTAGGAAAACTCAAAGCAACTGATGTGATCCTTTCGGGTCTGGAAAAACTTGAATACCGCGGATACGACTCCTGTGGTATCTTTTTTCACGATTCGGTGAATGATAGCTTTGTCACTTATAAGGATAAAGGCCGGGTTCAGCATTTGCTCCAGGATTTTGATTATGACTTCGAAAATCATCTCGGGATTGGTCACACACGGTGGGCTACACATGGAAAACCCAATCGGGAAAACTCCCATCCACATTTTTCATATACTGAACGTTTCGTTATTGTTCATAACGGAGTCATCGAAAATTATAAGGAATTGACCGCAAAATATTTGTCTGGAATCTCATTTTCAAGTGAAACAGACACCGAGGTCATAGTTAATCTGATTGAACATTTTGTGATTGATCTTTCAGTGGAAGCATCAATACGAAAGACTTTGTCATTGATTGAAGGATCATATGCCTTGTTGATTGTCGACAAAAACGATCCTAAGATCATGTATGCCGCAAAGAACAAATCACCTTTGTTGATTGGCGTAGGAAAAGATGGGATTACGCTTGCTTCGGACGTTATGGCTCTTGTAGGCTATGCTCACTCCTATATTCCGATCGAGGATAAAACCTTTACCATCGTCAAGCAGGATGGCTCAAAGTATAACTATTCGATGGTAGACATAATCGGAACACCTGTATCGGCTAAAATTTATGAAATGAATATGGTTTTGGATGAAATCGGCAAAGCCGGATATCAGCATTACATGTTGAAAGAGATTTGTGAACAACCTTCTGTTGTCCGGAAAATCATGTCGAAGTATCTTGAAGACGGGATTTCAAATGTATCTGAAGACATTATCAGATTATTTCAAGAAACTGAACGAATCTATATCATAGCAGCAGGTACTAGCATGCATGCTGGTTATGTTGGGAAGTATTACTTTGAACACATTTCATTGATTCCAACAGAGGTTTTCATCGCCAGCGAATTCGCATACAATCAACCATTGCTGGTAAAAAATCCTTTATTTGTTTTTATTTCCCAATCAGGTGAGACCGCTGATTTACGAGCATGTCTTCTGAAAGTCAAAGAACGGGGATATAGGACACTTACCATCACCAACGTACCAACTTCGACGCTGGCCAGGGAATCTGACCATTTTCTAGAGATATTTGCAGGTCCCGAAATTGCGGTCGCTTCGACAAAAGCCTACGTTGGACAAGTTTCCATTTTGGCTATCCTTTCATTCCTCGTTGCCAAAAGAAAGCCTTTTGATTTGCATTTGGAACTATCGCGGGTTGCAATTGCGATGGATGCAATCATCGATAACCGGGAATACATCCAAAAACTTGTTTCCGACAAACTCACAAAACGTAATTGTTTTTATATCGGGCGGGGCCTTGATTACTACTCATGTCTTGAAGCCGCACTTAAACTTAAGGAAATTTCATATATACAAACCGAAGGTTTCGCTGCCGGAGAACTGAAACATGGAACGATTGCCCTGATCGAAGATGGCGTTCCTGTCATTGCCATCATTTCGCAAAAAAGCATCCAAAACAATACGCGCGCCAACATCAGGGAAGTATTATCAAGAGGTGCAGAAGTCATAGTGATTTCTTTGAATGGTGTTTCCGACATGACAGATGAAATCGTTCTGATGGATGTGAACGAAATGCTCACTCCACTACTAACGGTCATCCCGACCCAACTTATAGCATATTATTCCGCACTGAATCTCGGCAGAGACATTGACAAGCCCAGAAACTTGGCAAAATCTGTCACTGTTGAATAGGGGTTGATGTTATGGGTAGCTATTTTGGAACAGATGGAATTCGAGGCAAAGCCTACGAATTTCTTTCTTTTGATTTAGCGACAAGAGTCGGAAATGCTTTACAAGTACTACAAAATCTGACATTGGTTATCGCCAGAGATACCCGTGAATCAGGCGAGATGCTCGTTGATGCCATCAAAAAAGGTGCGATGTCTTCAGGAATAAATGTAATGGATTTTGGTGTCTTGCCGACACCTTTGCTTTCACATTTGAGCAAAACACAAGCAGCAATCGGCGTGATGGTAACTGCAAGTCACAATCCTTATTATGACAACGGGATCAAGGTTTTTATACTTGGATGTAAGCTTAATCAAGAGGATGAAGCTAAACTAGAATCCTTAATCGATAATCCCCATCAATCATATGGAGGATCAGAAAAAGGAATTGAATTAGAAGCTTATGATCCTTTACCCATATATCTGGATCTTTATACTTCACATTTTATAAAAACAGATTTGCTGATCGGTTTGGATTTGGCAAATGGTGCGACTTGTGCGACTGCCAAACACATTTTTAGCCGTTTTTCCGATAAAATATCATATATAGGCGACACACCTGACGGCAAAAATATCAATAATATGGTCGGTTCCACTCATCCTGAAGCATTAATCAATATGGTCATAAAACATAAACTTAACCTTGGTTTTGCTTTCGATGGAGATGGTGACCGGCTGATGATGGTTGATTGTGATGGTACGGTTTACGATGGCGATTTCATGATTTATATCATCGCCCTCTATCTTCGCAAAAAAGGTTTACTGAAACATGACACGGTCGTCTTGACAAAGATGAGCAATCTTGGTATTATCAAATCGCTAAATGACAATTCAGTCAAAGTGATCCAAGCTGACATCGGTGACAAATATGTGCTCGAGGAAATGGAATCTGGAGATTATGTTCTTGGTGGCGAAAACTCCGGTCATATCATCAACCGCATTTTTCTAGACACTGGTGATGGAGTTTTGAATGCAGCCTATTTGGTGAAACTGATTGTTGAATCTGAAAAATCACTCCAAGAGATGGTAAAAGGGATTAAACTCTATCCAGACAAACTGCTCAATTTGAGAAATTATGACAAGCAGCTTGTCAATCATCCTGAGGTTATCAATAAAGTCAAGGAGATCAAAGAACGTCTCGGTGAAAACGGAAAAATTCTGGTTCGTTCAAGTGGAACCGAACCGCTGATCAGGATTTCAGTATCTGCACCGACGATGGAGATTGTCGACCAATCAATTCATGATGTAGTCTCAATCATTGAAAAACTCCACACAAAATAATATATAAATACATATTCAGGAGGACCAATATGAAAAAATATGCTGTAATTCTGGCTGCAGGCAAGGGCACAAGAATGAAAACCGAGTTACCAAAGTGCGCATATCCGTTGCTGAGAAAACCGATGATCGCATATATTGTCGAAAATATCCGAAACAGCAAATCCGTTGACGAGATAATTGTCGTAGTCGGTCATAAAAGGCAGATCATCCAGGATATCTTAGGTGACACAGTTACCTATGCAGTTCAAGAGGAACAATTGGGAACCGGGCATGCCGTAATAGTCACAAAACCATATATCCAAGACATGCAAGGTGACACTGTCATCCTTCCTGGAGATATGCCTTTAATCGATGATTGCATCATCGAAAAAGCGATTTTGGAGCACAACGACAGAAGACATGATTTGACAATCGTTACGACCAAGGTCGAAGACCCAGAAGGGTACGGAAGGATTGTGCGAAACGAATCTGGATACCTTGAAGCAATCGTCGAACATCATGAAGCCAGTTATTCACAAAGAACCATCAATGAAATTAATACCGGAATCTATGTTGTCAAAAATACCGTTTTGTTCGAAGCTTTGGCCAAGCTTGACAACAACAACCTTAAAAATGAATACTACCTTACCGATATCGTGAAGATTCTCAAAAAATCAAACTATGTAATTGGAACCTACTACCTCAAGGATTCATACAAAGCGATGGGAGTCAATGATCTTGTTGCATTAAGCATTGCCGAGGCAAAACTTCGTTTGAAGATCAATCAAAATCTTATGCTTAACGGTGTTGCCATGATCAATCCCGAAACCATAACAATCGGTCATAACGTCATGATTGAAGAAAATGTCACCATTCATCCAAATACCTACATTACCGGAAACTCGGTAATCAAAAAAGGCGCTCAAATCGGTCCGAATACCGAAATTTACGAAAGCATCATCGGCGAAAGAGTAATTTGCAGACATTCATTGGTATATAATTCTGTCATTAATGAAGATTCAACTGTCGGCCCGTTCGCTCATCTGCGCGATGGCGCCTACATCGGAGCGAAAAACAGGATTGGCAACTTTGTCGAAGTAAAAAAATCCTCGACAGGAACAAATACCAAAGCCTCACATCTCGCTTATATCGGTGATGCGACGATCGGAAGCAATGTCAACTTCGGTTGCGGAGCTATCACAGTCAATTATGATGGCAAACACAAATATCAGACTCATATCGGAGATGACGTCTTTATCGGGTGCAACGCAAACCTGATCGCACCGATCCGAATCGAAGACAGTTCCATGATTGCTGCCGGTTCGACGCTAAATAAAAATGTTCCCAAAGGGTCGCTTGCCATTGCAAGAGCATACCAAGTGAACAAGATAAATTATCTGAACCTGAAAAAAGAGAAAATCGATTCTGAAGAGTAATCTTTTTTCTTGACATAATCTCTTTATTGTTATATACTATGTTAGATTTAAAAAGTAGAAAGAAGAAGGCCCACTTCTCACCTGATTGACTAATCAATAGGTTGCTTGCTACATAAGACTATAGTCTGGATTGTGACGTGGGTGCCTTATTTGGCATCCACTTTTTATTTTCACAGGAGGTGTTACATATTATTTACAACATTAACCAAAGACCGGTGAGGAAAGATGATACTCAGATTAATGAAGAAATTCGCCTCAGGGAGGTCTTGCTGATTGGTGCTGACGGAACTCAGTATGGTTTGATAACCACCAGAGAAGCGTTACAAATCGCTTCTAGGGAAGGCTTAGATCTCGTGCTTGTGGCTCCAACTGCCAAACCACCGGTATGCAAACTGATGGACTACAGAAAATTCCGTTACGAGCAACAAAGAAAAGCCAGAGAAGCCAAGAAAAACCAACGAATCGTTGAATTGAAAGAAATCCGTCTTACCGCGGTGATCGACACTCACGATTTTGAAACCAAACTCAGAAATGGAATCAAATTCCTTGATAAGGGAGACAAATTGAAAGTGGCTGTATGGTTGCCTTACCGCGCCGGTGAAATGCTGATTCAACAGGGAAAAGAAGTTCTAAAACGTTTCATGGCAGGTTGCGAAGAAGTCGGTGTTCTGGAAAAAGACATCGCCCGAGAGGGACGATACTTAACTATGGCTTTGACACCAAAGAAAAAATAACTTAAGGAGAGAATATTATGCCAAAAATGAAATCCCATTCGGGAACAAAGAAAAGATTAAAAAGAACCGGAACCGGAAAACTGCAAAGAAGCAGCACGTTCCACGGTCATTTGATGAGCCATAAAACACCAAAACAAAACCGTCAAGGTAGAAGAAGCGAGACAGTCGCAAGTTCTGATCTCAAACGGATCAAGCATCAAGTTCCGTACTTGTAGGATGTAGGAGGAAAAATCATGCCTAGAGTAAAAGGTGGCCCTGCCACAAGAAAAAGACGTAAAAAAATATTGAAATTAGCCAAAGGCTATTACGGCGCGAAGCATTTATTATACAAGACAGCTAAAGAACAAGTGATGAACTCGCTTGCCTATGCCTATCGTGACCGCCGCAGAAAAAAACGCGACTTCCGCAAATTATGGATCACCAGAATCAACGCAGCAGCAAGATTGAACGAACTTTCCTATTCAAGATTAATCAATGGTCTTAACATGGCAAATGTCGAAGTGAACCGCAAAATGTTGTCCGATATCGCAATCAATGACCCATCAGGATTCAAATCGATCTGCGAACAAGCAAAAAAAGCTTTGGAAAAAGCCGCAAAATAAAGTAATAAAGTCTAGCAATAGACTTTTTCTTTTGTCATTATGTCTTGAGATGTCAATAAGCATTGTAAAAAACAAATTTATTTGTTAATATATTAATAACAAGATTGTGTCCAGGTTTAGAATGGCTAGGTGATATTTTTGAAGCAGGCGAAAATCATCCATATTTTCGGAGCATCAGGATCGGGATCAACAACTTTGGCGAAAGCCATCAGCAGTAAGCACGGTTATCACTTCATCGACACCGACGATGCAATCTGGGAAAAGACGGATCTTCCGTTTTCAACAAAGAAATCTGAACAAGACTCGCAAAAATACATTAGAAACGAAATGGCGAAACATGCCAAATGTGTTATCTCCGGAGCTTTTGTCGGATGGGGAGACATTTTCAAAGACAAGATTGACCTGTTTGTCTATTTGCATTTACCTTTACCTGTTAGGCTTGAAAGAATTCAAAAACGTGAACTCAACCGCTTTGGAAAGCGTATCATGCCTGGGGGCGATCTTTATTTTCAACACACGGATTTTTTGAACTGGGTCAGCCAGTATGAGACGGCCTCCGTCCACGTCAGAGGACAGAAGCAACACGAAAGTTGGCTTGAAAAAGTTGCTGTTCCCGTAATCAAAATCGAACAAGAAAAATCTATCGATGACTTAATGAAGATTATGGAACCATATACCAAATAACTTGTATCATGAACCTTATATCTCAAGGAGAATATTCATGGAACTATATTTCAATCTATTTTTGAAAGGTGTGACCTCGGTCATCATCCTATATATAGCTTTCAACACCATTTTTCGCTATCATCCATCGATCCGTCTAACTGATTTGATCGCTATTGTTATTTTCACTATCGTCAGTTATTTTTTCATAGGATCATTCAAAATTGTTGCTTATGCAATCGTTATTGGCGTAGCGCTTTTGATATACCTTGTTACAAAGCTGGTATTGAGAAAAAAACATATCGATTTTGTCTTTCTCCATTCTATCGCAAAATCTGACAGGGAAATGTTTCAAAGTGCCATCAGTGAAACAGAGTCTAAACTAAATCTCCCGAAACAAGAGATTTCAAACATTAGAAACCTGGCTTTTTTAATCAAAATCAATGACAACTGTAAAAAAAGAGTGAAAACATTTTTAAAAGAACTTGATCAACTTTTGGCAAAGAAACCAAAGCGATTTGGTTATTATCAATATTTTCATATTATCTTCGCTCTGATTCTCATGGCCGCAATCTGGCGGTTTTAGGAGGAGTAAATGTCCGGTATTAAATACAAGCGAATTCTTTCGCCAAGCAAAAGCCCACAACGCTATTTCGGAGTTGATTTTTTTGCTTGTCTGTTTCATGGTTCCTATCCCGGACGTCAGTATCTTGCTTCGATAGTCGATGTAGACCAAACTTATAGAAATGAGCCTATGCTACCTAAAACAGACATCATTTTTCTTTTCAAGCAAGAACTATCCTTAAAAGTGGAAGGATCTATTATCGGTTTTTACCAAAACCCAGATGTTTATGATAAATTGCAAGAAAATGAAGGTTTCATGCGCACAATTTTGGAAATCATTCTAGAAAAAAACATGGGATTGTATCTGGAAACTTCGTCTGATAAAGTGCTTCACGATCTAGATATTTTAAAAAAGATTAACGAAAAAGCCCCTGTCATAATCACTGTTCCCATCGCCTTTGCCAATGACCTTGTCCAGGAAAAAATGGATTTTTTTGAACCTGATTTCACGCACAAGTTGAGGCTTATCCATAAACTCAGCCATGAAACTATTCCTGTCGGTGTGATTATGAAGCCGATAATTCCTTTTGTGAACGACAGTGAAGAAAACGTCCGTGAAATACTTCTAAAGACCAAGGAAGCAGGCGCATTATTTGTTTATCCTACCTTTGGCATCATGCTCTTCGAGGAACAACGATCAAGCTTTCTCGATCTTATCGACAAAGAATATCCCGGATTAAAGAATATTTTTATGGATACATATGGCAACAAAAAATCACTTGCCTCGATGAATTCCGGCAAGTTAAAGAAAGCTTTTGTATTCGAAGCAAAAAAACTGAAAATTCCTTTTGGCATGAGAGATATTGTCAAATCAATCAAACCTCAAAGCGAAACACAACTCAAATTGTTTTAGTCTGAAAGAAGGCGTGTGCCTATCATTGAATTCATCAAAGAAAACTGGCTTTATCTAGCAATCGTCGTCGGCGTGATTTTTGTCATGACGATGATCTATGTGATTTATAATCTCGCCAACAAAAGCCATATGAAAAAATATGATGCGCAACATTCCGACAACAGCGATTCTACCCAAGATGTGAAAACTATTTCCCTTCAAGATTTGATTGACCAAGAAATCATTTCCAGTTATGAATCCAAAAACAACAAAAACGCTGTTGATAAAACCAACACCGAAACAGTGAGCAAGGAAAAGAAACCTGTCCCTGAAAAAAGTGTACCATTGGTCGAAAATCAAATCTTGAACAAAATATTCTCTCCACTTTCAGATGATGATACTGAACTGGAGAGACACACAGAAGTGGAATTAGTTGAGGAGGAATTGCCAAAGAAACCAGAGAAAGAAAAAACGATTTCTGTTAAAGAGACAAAAACCGAAACCAAAAAGGTGCCAGTAAAATCTGCAGCCAAACCCAAAGATCAAAAAAAGGAACTTGGTCGCTATCATGTTTTATTCCGTAAAGAAGATCGTAAGTGGTTTGTAAAACGAGAAGGCTCAGACAAGATCCTGCGCATACTTGAGACTCAGAGAGAGGCCATCGCTTTTGCCACAATTAAGGCAATCACGCAAAACACTAGTTTTGTCATCCACAAACAAGACGGCAAAATCCGGAAACAAAGCTGACATTACGCGAAATCCAAAAGATTTCGTTTTTTTTTTACAACAAAATCACTTGCGAGATTGTTTATATTGTTGAAAATAGCAAAAGAAAGTATTATCCCTCAAAAAAAATGTTAAAATAGTCTCATGAACGGAGTGAGACTATGAAGGATAATCTCAATCATCTCGTACGGCTTCTCAAACAAGGTGATACTAGTGTCTTTGATGAGTTGTACCACAATACTTTCAGACAGGTTTTTTTTGTCATTCTTCCAATATTAAATGACCGTTCGCTTGCGGAAGATATCATGCAGGACACCTATATCAAGCTCTTGAAAAACCTACAGAATTACACAGAAAACAATTTTCTTGCGTATTTATTGACAATTGCAAAAAATCTGGCACTAAATGAATATAAGAAACGCAAACGGATGACTCTTGTTGATGAAGTTGAGTATGATTACTCAAATTACGCGTTTCAAAACCATATTGAAATATCGATCGAAAAAGAAGAATTAATCCGTGATATGTTAGCAATTCTTGATGAAACAGAAAAAAACGTCGTATTGCTATATAATGTCGAAAACCTGACACACAGGGAAATTGCATTGATTCTTGACAAACCGCTGGGAACGATTACTTGGATTTATTCCAAGGCGGTAAAAAAATTGCAAAAGAAATTTAGGGAGGGAGACAAATGACCTACAGGGATTTTCAAAAAACCTTAAGAGACCACGTTTCGTTCAACCTGGTTGAAAAGACGGATTTTTTAAACAGTGTTCAAATGTATCACCAACCTGAAATCTCCAAATCCCAGTTCCGGAATCCTTGGAGAAAATTCGCAATTGGTCTTACTGGACTTGTAATAGTCGCTTTGCTTTCACTTGGATTGGTGTTTCAATTCGATACGATTGCTGCCGTATCACTTGATGTGAATCCTTCGCTTGAGATCAATATCAACCGCTTCAATCGTGTGTTATCTGTCGAAGCCTTGAATCCTGATGGCGAAACGGTCGTAGAAAATCTGCGATATGATTCTGGTTCGCTTACAAGAGTTCTGGAAGAAATCAAATATCAAAATATCATTTTAGGTTACGCATCTGCAAATAATGTCACAATGCTGTTTGGTGTAAGTGCCGATGACTATAAAACCGAAAATAGATTAAAAACCGCAATTCTCGGTTACTGCACAACAGACGATATTACTGTCCTCGTGCTCAACAAACATTCTCAAGCCTCGACAAATATTTATTCTGGCTATGCTTATGTTATTGCGGAAACAGAACAATCTGGATACATATCTACAACAGCAGCCACGATGCCGGCGATGACTACTGTCGACTATTATGATTCGACAACAAATGATGTCAGCATCTTTACAACTGAAAATTTTAAAATGCGGTTCTCTACTGCAGGAGTGTTGAGCGAAGAAGAATATGTCAATCTTGCCCAAACACTTGGCATTACCGATGCAAAGTTACAAATAGTACTTCAAGTGTTTTTATACTATTCGCAATTTGTTCAGGAATCAGATCTTGAACTTTTGGCGGAAATGAATTTGTCTGACTTGGTCAATTTATACAACAACACGATCAATCCTTAATCAATTCTTGATAACAAATAAATCATAGCACCTGGATTATTTTCCAGGTGTTTTTTATATTTTGTCCGATAATCCGAACAATTACACACAGATAATAAATGGTATTGATATATTCATCCAAAAGTTCCGGATTACAGATGCCAAATGGATTTAATTGGGGAACGCAAGGCTCTGCAACTGTTGCCATCAAATTTGCTGCAGTGAATTTTATGGCAAAAGACATTACTTTCGCCAATGGATTTGATTACAATTTGTCGACCATAAGTGACAAACAAGCAGTCAGTCTTGTAACAGAAGCAGACCAAGTCATTTTCTTCAATGTCAACTGTCTTGGATATCAGTATACTCTCTATGCCAAATACGGAAGGCAGTACTATATCAATGTCTATATTGAAGGTGTTGTCGACTTTATTTTTGGTAACGGTGGTCGAGCATATTTTGAAAATTCCGTCATCTAGTCACTAGCCCGTTCCACTGGTTGCTTATCGACAAACAAGGGTTATACTACCTCGAACACGCAAATGCTTGATTACGGATATGTTTTCTACGGCAATGAATTTATTTTTGAAGACGGAGTTCCTTCTGGTAGCGTTGATTTGGGAAGACCTTGGGCTCCCGATGCGGCGATTGCTTATATCAACAATACATTTGGGGTGCATATATCTGCAAGAGGCTGGACGGAAATGTCTAGAAACCTTCCTGAAAATGCAAGATTCTATGAATACCATAACAAAAATACGCTTGATGAAATTTTACCAACAACCACTTTCGGAAAAACCTTGACAGAGCTTGAAGCTTTGAGTTATGTCGATAAGGATGTCGTATTCAACCAAATCAATGGACAGGTCGATTTCGGATCTGGATGGGATTACGCTTCAGACCTTTCATCTTTGCAGGATAAAGTATTCTATTATGTAATCGAATAACCACGAAAAAAACGATGACCAGAAATGGCCATCGCTTTTCGTATATCTGAATTATGCATTATTGTTGAAGATAAGTTTTCTCTCGCCATTTGTTGTATTTCCCGGAAATCCAATAAACCAACATGAAAGCGAGCAATACCAAAGTATACAAAAAAACCGTGTGAACTCCGTTTGGCAGGATATTTAATAATGGAATCGGGCCGCCAAGAAACGGATTTCTCATCAAGTATATGTTATTGGCATCAGGATTGACAAAGATATTGCCATACATTCCCCAAATACTGATGATCAATGCTCCGATAAATGTATTCTTCCAGTTTTTCTTTTCCAATTTGAACTCTCCGGAAACAATCAGAAAACAAGGCAAAAATACGAGTAGGAAATGAACTACCAATGATCTAATCATCGGAAAAGTAACGATTAAAGGATTCCCATACAACACGCCAACAGGATAAATTATCGCTGCGATTCCGCCAATGATTGAAGAAGTGTAAATAAAATCTTTCATCCCTTTGATGTTGAAACAAACGACAAGCGGAAGCAAGACATTATTTATGCCACATACCTGAAAGGAGATCAAAGTGCGCCAGTCCCAGAAAGGATGCGAAAAACTTGAAATTTGGTCCCCGTATAACTGCCATTCTGTCACAAACAAAATCTCTCCACCATACTTTAGCCCCAAGAGAATAATCCCCGTGATGATAATGATGATTTTCCTTGTCTTTTCGCTTTTATGGGCAAAAAGCCTCATCAATAAAATAAAGCATAAAATTGATAATGCTATATAGAGCAAATGTTGCCATTTAAACAGGTATGCGATGGGATTTTCATCCATTCCCGCACTTGTGAAAAAATCTGCAAGTAACATTCTGAACCCCCGTTAACTGATTATCTATTGAACATTATATAATATCTACGTTGCATATTTCCAGCCAATTTCAGGTATTTTGAAAAATAGTTGCAAAATCAAGAAAAAGTAGTAGAATATTTATACAAGCGTTTTCATGGAGGTAGACAAATGTTCACTATCAAAATTAAAAATGACATCCATCAGTTTCAGGACAAAATCCGACTTGAAACTTTAGCAGACCGGTACAAAGGTGCATTTTACGCCGGAAAAGTCAACAACCGCCTCAGAGAACTGTCATATGAAGTTGATTACGATGCCGAAGTCGAGTTTTTAGACTACACATACCAGGACTCAGCGAGAATTTACGCCACAAGCATGCGTTACCTTATCTGCATGGCTTTTTGGCGCGTGTATCCAAAACTCCAGATAAAATTCTCCAACAGTATCTCGATGGGAATTTACGGACGTGCCATCAATGGAATTCTTACCCAGGACATGGTACAGAAAGTAATCGAAGAGATGAATGTCATCATAAAGATGAATTATCCGATTGTCAGAAAAAAAGAATCCATTGCAAATGCAAAAAAATATTATCGCAGCCAAGGATACTTTGACAAGGTCGAGACTTTGAAATACCGCAAGGAAATTGTCAATATCTATGAATGCGACTCCTACAAAAACTATATGTATGGCTACATGATACCTTCAACAGGCTATCTTGCTGAATTTGAACTTTTCTATTATAGCCCAGGTTTTCTTGTCAGATATCCTCGCATCGAAGAAAAGGGACAAATTCCAGAGTTTTCCGATTCACCCAGTTTTTTACGGGTTTTGAATCGTGCAGAACAGTGGGCTATCAATTGCGACGCGGAAATGATATACAAAATGAACAAGAAAATCGAAAATCATCAGGAAGTAGAATTCGTCAATATGTGCGAGACAAAACACAATAATCAACTATGCGAACTCGGTGAAATCATTTCTCGAGATATCGACAATATCAGGTTGATTGCAATCGCAGGACCATCTTCCTCCGGCAAGACGACTTTTTCCAGAAGACTGGAAATTGAATTGTTGACTAGAGGCGTCAAACCTTTGATGATTTCGATCGATAACTACTATCTTCCAGTAGAAAGAGCTCCGATCGACGAATTTGGCGAACCAGACCTCGAACATGTCCTTGCTCTGGACCTTGACCTTTTCAACAAGAATATTACCGGTCTGATCAACGGAGAAAATGTATCCCTACCGGTATTCGACTTTAAAAAAAGGGCAAGAGTATTTTTGCCCGAGACCCATATCGGCTCACATAATCCGATTATCATCGAAGGAATCCATGCGCTAAACGATCTTATGACGGAATTCATTCCTGCTAGCCAAAAATTCAAGATTTATATTTCGCCTTTTTCCCAAATCAACATTGATTATAACAATCCGATCAATTTGACTGATTTGCGTCTATTGCGAAGAATCGTGCGCGATTTGCAATTTCGCAATACTTCACCCGAAAAAACCCTCAGCATGTGGCCTTCGGTAAGAAGAGGGGAATACAAATGGATCTATCCTTACATTGAAAGTGCTAACTATATCTACAATTCAGAGCTCACATATGAACTTTGTGTTCTCAAAAAATATGCGCTAAACGCCTTGCTACAAATTCCCAACGAATCCGAATACTTTGTCCATGCGAACAGACTTATTAAGTTTTTGAAGTATTTCCGCGAAATCAACCAGTATTTGGTACCATGCAATTCACTCCTTCGCGAGTTTATCGGAAAAAGCGTTTTTGAACACTGAAAAAGTGTTCTTTTTTCTTGGTCAACTATTGATTGTAATAAACATCAGAATTTGCTATAATGAATTGAAGCTAGGACGTGTTAGAAATGAAGAATACCGATCAAAAATTGATTGGCTTGACAATTGAGGAAGTTAACGAACGTTATTTGGCGGGCAAATACAATTTGCGCCCCAAATCAAATCTTAAATCGGTTGGAAAGATTATCCGGGATAATCTTTTTTCTTATTTCAACCTGATTTTAGCACTTCTGGCAATCTTGTTAATCTCAATCAAAAGTTATGAGAATATGTTCTTTGTCATTATCGCGGTCATGAACACCACAATCGGTATCATCCAAGAACTAAAGGCCAGAGAAACGATCAAAAAACTGTCACTTTTGTCGCAACCGATTGCGACAGTGTTGCGCCAAGGATTTGAGATTGAGATCGACATCGAAAAAATCGTGATAAACGATATCTATGTGCTTTCTTCAGGGAAAGAAATAGTTACCGATGGCAAAATAATCGAAGGTATTTTGACAGTCAATGAAGCAAACCTCACGGGCGAAGCGGAACCAGTCGTAAAAAGGATTGGCGACACCGTCCTTTCGGGAAGTTTCGTCGTCTCAGGGAACGCATATATTGAAGTAACTGAAATCGGAAAAGATAATTATATCGAAACGCTATCAAGCAAAGTGAAGACACTTGGAAAACCTAGGTCGGTGATTTTGCTATCGCTCAGAAAACTGTTGAAACTGATCGGAATCATTATTATTCCTTTGGGGTTGTTGACATTTTACAATGTCTTTCTCAACTCAGGAATGGATTACTTCATAGATTTCTTACATACTCCAGAATTGTATCAGAACGCTTTGAAAAAAATGGCTGGAGCCATGGTGGCCATGGTGCCGTCTGGTCTGTTTCTCTTGACGACCATTACATTCGCATCTAGCGTCATCAAACTCGCCAAAAGAAATACTCTTGTGCAAGAATTGTATTCGATCGAAACCTTGGCAAGAATCGACATCGTTTGTCTGGACAAAACCGGAACTTTGACAGACGGGACAATGCAGGTATCTTTAGTCGAGAATGTTGAGACCGAATCTGATTCTTTTAATAATAATAATATATTGAATCTTGATATAAAGCAGATTATTTCTTCCATGAACTATGCCTTGAAAGAGAAAAACCCCACCGGCATTGCTTTGAATGATTATTTTGGATCAAAACGCAAATTAAGGTCAAAAGGTTTGCTTGCATTCAGTTCACAAAACAAATACAGTGCCGTATCGTTCGATACAGGCACATATGCTATCGGTGCTCCAGAAATGATTTTCAAGGGCAAATATATGAAAATCAAAAAACAGGTTGAACGGCACGCAAGAATGGGAAAAAGAGTATTGCTGTTCGCATCTGCCGAAGGCATCAGTGAAGATAAACTGACTGGTAAAATCAGGCCAATCGCTCTGATCATGCTTGATGACCATATAAGAGACAATGCTTTGGCGACTCTAAATGAGTTTTCCGAGGCAGGAGTAGTTATTAAAATCATCAGCGGTGATAACCATTTGACTGTCGCAGATGTCGCTATGAGAGCGGGCGTTCCAAATGCAAAAAAAGCTATTTCTCTTGCCAATATGAGTGATGAGAAGTTACTTGAGGCCGCCTTACTCTACACGGTTTTTGGACGAGTCAGTCCCGATCAGAAAAAAAAGTTGATCGAATATTTCCAAAAATCAAATCACAAAGTAGCTATGATCGGTGATGGAGTGAATGACATACTAGCCTTGAAACAAGCAGATTGTTCCGTAGCTATGGCAAATGGTTCGGAAGCCGCAAGAAACATCTCACATCTTGTACTGCTTGACAATGATTTCGCTTCCATGCCAAAAATCGTCAAAGAAGGAAGACAGATCGTCAATAACATGGAAAGAGCATCTGTTCTGTATCTGGTGAAGACTTTATATACCGTTTTATTGACAATTGCCTTGTTGATGACATCAAAAATATATCCTTTTGAGCCAGTTCAGATGTTTGTGATTGAAACCTTCATCATCGGAATTCCCTCATTCTTTATCGCTATGGAACCAAACACAAAAATGTTCAAAGGTAAATTCCTGAGAAATGTTTCTCGAAATGTGATTCCAGGAGCAATACTTGTCGTTTTGAATCTCATGGCAGTTTATGTTTTTGCCCGTTTCTGGCCTACGATTACCATCGGAGAAATCTCGACTGTGGGAATCATTGCCGCAACCTTCGCTTATCTTTTAGTCTTAGTGAATATCTCGATGCCACTAAACAGGCGTCGTTCAATTATCGTCGTGTCCGCCGCCCTAGCCTCTGCCTTCTGTTTTATTGTGTTGGGTCAGACACTCTTCAAACTGGAGTCGCTTTCGATTCCCAGTCTATTGTTGCTGATTCTATTGATGGAGACAACATATGTTATCATGTCTATTTCCAAACGGGAACTAGTCAAGTTTTGGGCGTGATTTCACTCATGGTATTTTATCCTTAGTCGACACATGATATAATGTTTGTTAAAGAGAAACATCATATAGGAGGTAAAGTATGAACGTATTGCATATTAGTGCCGAATGCTATCCCTTCGCAAAAGTGGGCGGACTCGCCGATGTAGTAGGCTCCTTGCCAGGCGAACTCAAGCGCTTGCGCAATGTGGATGCCAGAGTAATACTGCCAAAATACAAATCAATCTCAGATAAATATAAAAGTAAAATGGTTTCATTGCTTGAATTTACAATTAATCTTGGCGACAAAAAAAATATTTATGTCGGGATTGAGACTTTGACTTTGGAAAATGTGATTTTTTATTTTGTCGATAATCTGTTTTATTTCGGTTCCCGTGATCAAATCTATAATTACGGTGATGAATCGGAGCGATTCGCTTATTTTCAGGTTGCTGCGCTAGAAGCCGTCAGCAAACTCGATTTTATCCCCGATATCATCCATGTTCATGACTGGCATACAGCCATGATTCCCTTGTTGATAAAGACAACATATAAGAAATCAATTCCGGCGAGGACGGTCTTGACGATCCATAATCTCGCATATCAAGGAATATTTCCGCTTCAGGATTACAAGATGCTACCACTAAAATATGACTATCGCTTTGAATTTGAAGGCTTTCTTAATTTTCTGAAAGCGGGCATTGTGAGCGCTGATCTGATCACAACCGTTTCCGAAACATATGCCAACGAGATTTTGACCGACTACTACGGATACGGCATGCAAAGGTTGTTAAGAGCCAGGCGAAGTTCCTTGCTAGGAATATTGAATGGAATAAGTTACAAGGATTTTAACCCTGAAACTGACAAACTCATCAAATCTAACTATGATTTCCTGCATTACAGAGAGGGAAAACTTCATAACAAATCAGAACTCTCGCGCATTTTGGATCTTGATTTTCCTGAAGACAAGCCCTTGATCGGTATCATCTCGCGTCTTGTCAGCCAAAAAGGAATTGATTTGTTGCGTAGGGTCTTAGACGAAATGCTCAAAATCGATGATTTCTACTTGGTAGTGCTTGGCGATGGAGAACCAGAATATGTAGACTATTTTCAAGAATTAGAGACGAAATTCAATCAACGAGTACGAGTATATATTGGTTATGACAACAATCTTGCTCATCTCATCTATAGTGCTGCGGATATGTTCTTGATGCCTTCAAAGTTTGAACCGTGCGGTTTGGGACAACTGATTGCCTTGCGCTACGGAACCATCCCGATTGTCAGAGAGACCGGAGGTCTGGCTGATACAGTTGTGCCATTCAATGAATATGTTCCTTTGGGCAATGGATTCAGTTTTAAACATTTCAATGCCCATGATATGATGCATGTCATCCGTTATGCCATTGATATGTACCGATTACCGGAAGCTTGGGATTTCTTGGTCGGTGAAGCGATGACCTCAGATTTCAGCTGGACACGATCTGCAAAAATATATAAGAAAGCTTACAGAAAGGTTTTAAACCCTAAGGAGGAAGAATAAATGGATGTATTGGCATTAATCCTAGCCGGAGGGCGGGGATCACGTTTGGATATTCTCTCGGAGAACCGGGTCAAACCAAGTGTTCCTTTTGCGGGAAAATATCGAATCATCGATTTCACGCTGTCGAATTGTTCCAATTCCGGCATTTTCAATATCGCCATTTTGACCCAGTATATTCCTTTTTCATTAAACGATCATATTGGTTCAGGAAAACCATGGGATTTGGACAGACGCGATTCCAAGGTTACTTTGTTGCAACCGCACAGCGACTGGTACAATGGCACCGCAGATGCGGTAAGGAAAAACATTCATTTTATCGAACAGAGTCAATCCAAATATGTGTTGATTCTTTCAGGAGACCATATCTATAAAATGGATTATAGAAAAATGATTGCCCAACACATTGAAACCAAAGCAGAACTTACAGTAGGCTGCAAAGTGATTGACCCTGCAGAATCTTATCGGTTTGGAATGCTTGAAGCCAACAATGAAAATAAAATATTCAAATTTCAGGAGAAGCCTAAAAAAACCACTTCCGATCTGGCTTCGATGGGAATATACGTATTCAACACCGACGTTTTGTTGGATCAGTTGAGAAACAACAGTGTACCTGATCTTGATTTTGGCAAGCATATCATTCCGTCGATGATCGATAGCCATCCCGTTTACGCATACAGATTTTCCGACTACTGGAAAGATGTCGGCACCTATGAATCGTATCTTAATGCCAATCTGGAGTTGATCGAAACTGTTGACAAGATTCCGCTTGACATGTACGATTCGAAATGGAAGATCTATACAAAATCAGAAGAACTTCCCGCCGTAAAGGTCGGTTCAAAAGCTACGATCCACCAAGCATTGCTTTCAAATGGAGCAATTGTTGCCGGGCACGTGGAAAGAAGCGTCCTTAGTCCTGGTGTAATCATTCACCCACTGGCAAAAGTCACAAATTCAGTGCTTTTAAATAATGTGGAAGTCAAGCCGGGAGCAATCGTAGACAATTGCATAATCGATAAAAATACTGTCATTGAAGCCAATGCCTTGGTCGGATTCGGAACCGATTACACTCCCAACATCGAGAATCCCGATCTATTGTCAACTGGAATCACGGTACTAGGAAAGCGGATTAAAGTTCCCAAGAACATGGTTATTGGACGAAATTGCAGAATATTCAAAACCGCGGATTTGAACAATCTCGAAGAAAATATCATCCGTTCAGGATCAACCTTGAGATAAAGCAACATCACCGCGGACTTCCGCGGTGATGTTTTTTTTAGGGCATAAGTTATTGCCCATAATCAAAACAAAAAAACACCGTTACCGGTGTTGGCCTTCCATGGTGCTCCTACCAAGAATCGAACTTGAATTTCAGCATTACCATTGCTGTGTTTTGCCATTAAACTATAGGAGCGGTTGCTTTTCTTATTATAATCAAGTTTCGGCGAAAAATCAAGATTTTTGTTATTGAATTGGCAACAAGTACAATTAGGGGTGGAATATCAATATATTATTTTATATTATTTTAGATTATTTTAGATTATTGACAATATTATATATCTAATATATAATGTATATAGGGGGCGATTTTATGTTAGAAATAAAGGGTTTATCTAAAAGTTACGACGGAAAGAAACAGGCATGCGATCACATCGATCTGCAAATTGAAAAAGGCGATATCTATGGATTTATCGGCCACAACGGGGCCGGAAAAACAACTCTATTGAAGTCAATTTCAGGTATCATCGACTTCGATGAAGGTGAGGTTTTGATTGATGGCTTTTCCATTAAGGCTCAACCGCTCGAAGCAAAAAAGATTATTGCCTACATTCCTGACAATCCAAATATCTACGAATCATTGACAGGCGTACAATATCTTGATTTTATCGCTGATGTTTTCTTAGTGAATCTTGAGAAAAGACAGCGTTTGATTGAAAAGTATGCGACAATGTTCGAAATATCAGATGCACTTAACAATCCGATTTCATCATATTCTCATGGCATGAAGCAGAAGATTGTCATCATGGGCGCTCTGATCCATGACCCTAAAATTATGTTGCTAGATGAGCCATTCGTTGGTCTTGATCCTAAGGCTAGCTATCTTCTAAAAGAAGTGTTCAAAGAATTATGCGAAAAAGGCGCCTTGATCTTTTTCTCGACCCACGTTTTGGAAGTAGTTGAAAAGCTTTGCAACAAAGTTGCCATTATCAAACAGGGCAAAATTGTCGCCAACGGCAACACCCAAGATATTATCAAGGACCAATCCCTTGAGCATATCTTTTTGGAGTTGATCAAGGAATCATGATTTATTTTCGCTTGCTGAAAGTATTTTTAAAAGAGAATTTTTCCCTGCGGCGGTTGATTGGGACCGATCTTCGCAAATCAAAAAAGAAGGCCATTCTGCTGGGAGCCGTGATTTTATATGGTTTGGGCACATTTTTCTTCACGTTTGGCTATTTGTTTTTCGATTTAGGCAAAATTCTAGCTCAAATGGGCTTTTTAGAGTTGCTTTTAATGTATGTTTTTCTATATTCTATTGGTGTCAGCATGATGCTGGTCCTTTTTCGAGCAAACGGATACCTCTTCCACTACAAGGACTATGAGATACTTGCACCATTGCCCATAAAACCAAAAACGGTTCTTTTTGCAAAAGCGACAATTATGTTGCTGACGATTTATTTTGGTCTTGTCATTTTCATTTCTCCGATCGCTTTCGCCTATTTCTATTACACCGGTTTTTCAATTTTCAGTTTTTTGATTTTTCTGTTAAGTTTTCCCTTCATCCCGTTAATTCCTGTTATCATTTTTTCTTTCTTGTCGATGTTGATCGCCAGAGCAACTTCACGCTTCAGAAAAAGCAATATTTTGAATATTATCCTGATGCTTTTAGTCTTTATGGGAATCATGGCGTTTTCCATGTCATTCAGTTTCTCTGGAGGTTCAAATCCGCTTCTTAACCAACAAGACCTTATCACCGGAATGAAGGACATCTATTTGCCGATGGGCTGGTTCACTGATGCCGTCCACAACCGAAATATCCTTTCGTTTTTCCTGTTAATTGTGTCAAATGCCGTTCCTTTTTATCTCTTTATGATTTTGATTCAGAAAATGGCAGTCAAAACTAATCAAAAAGGTATGACAGTTGTCACTAGAAAAAACAACAAACCGGTAAGATATCAGGCAAGATCGTTGTTTTACACTTTGATAATCAAAGAGGTCAGGAAGTTTTTTAACGTCCCGATTTACGCCGTGAACGCTGGGATTGGACCGCTTTTTCTGGGGATCGCAGGAATAGTAAGCCTGATACTTAAAGAGAAGATCCTGGCCGTCATCCCGGAATTAAATGCTTTAGGGGTGGGTGTTGAACTGATTATTTTGATCTTCATCTGTTTTTGCCTCTCAACTATATATACTTCAGCAATAAATCTTTCCTTAGAAGGCAAGAACTTCTGGATTATAAAAAGCTTGCCGATTAAACCGAGCCTTGTCATGAGTGCTAAGATGGCATTTAATATCTTGCTTGGTTTGCCGATTGCTTTGATTTGTCTTGTCTTATTTTCCATCAGTTTATCAATCACGCTCGTGAATTTCTTGGTATTGGTTCTGGTCGTGTCATCATTTTCCTTGATGACATCTGCCCTCGGATCATTTGTCAATCTACATTTCCCGAAATTTGAATATATGAATGACACCGAAGTCGTAAAACAAAGTGTTGGCGCCATGATCGGCGTTTTGGGAGGAATGGGGTTCATCGTTATCAATGGCTTCGGTTACTATTTTCTTGACAAGATTATCAGTTGGCAGTTGGCACTCATTCTAATTTCAGTGCTGAATTTTGGAATATTCGCTTTCTTCTTCACGCTCGTTGAAAGCCAATCAAACAAATTATTTGCCAAAATGTCTGGATGAGTCAAAATAACAAATTCATGCCGCTTTTTGTTTGTAAATCATGAAATAAAATGGTATAATTCATTCGATATATAAATTTTATTAAGGAAGGTACGATATATGACAAAATACGTTTATTTATTCAAAGAGGGAAACGCCTCGATGAAAAACCTTCTTGGCGGAAAAGGTGCTAATCTTTGCGAGATGACCAATCTCGGAATGCCAGTTCCCCAAGGATTCACCGTGTCCACGGATGCTTGCACGCAATATTACAAAGATGGAAAGATTATCAATAACGAAGTCCTTTCACAAATTGACAAAGCTTTAGCGGAAACTGAAATTGTCGCCGGAAAGAAATTTGGCGATGTTCACAACCCATTCTTGGTTTCGGTCAGATCCGGTGCCAGAGTGTCGATGCCGGGAATGATGGATACAATCCTAAATCTAGGCTTGAATGACCTCTCTGTCGAAGGTTTGGCTAAACTTACCAACAATCCACGTTTTGCCTATGATTCCTACAGACGATTCATTCAGATGTTTTCCGATGTTGTCATGGATATTTCCAAAAGCAATTTTGAAGCCATTCTTGATCATAAGAAAGATGAAAAACATGTCGAACTGGATACTGATCTAGATGCTTCTGATCTGAAAGATGTCGTTGCTTTGTACAAAGTCAAGTACAAGGAATTGAAAGGCGAAGAATTTCCGCAAAATCCCAGAACTCAACTTATCGAAGCTGTCAAAGCTGTTTTCCGTTCTTGGGACAATCCTCGCGCAAACACATATCGCCGTTTGAACAATATTCCTTACGAATGGGGAACAGCTGTCAATGTTCAATCGATGGTATTCGGAAACATGGGCGATGACTCCGGAACTGGTGTCGCTTTTACCAGAGACCCGTCGACAGGCGAAAAGAAACTATACGGAGAATATCTTTTCAACGCACAAGGAGAAGATGTCGTTGCCGGAATCAGGACGCCAAAACCAATTTCCGAACTAGAAAAAGACAATAAGGAATTATACAGACAATTCCAAGACATATCCAATAAATTAGAAGCACATTATCGCGATATGCAAGATATGGAATTCACGATCGAAAAAGGCAAACTTTACATGCTTCAGACACGAAACGGCAAAAGAACAGCTCAAGCTGCTTTGAAAATCGCCATTTCCTTGGTTGAAGAAGGCCTTTTGACAGAAAAAGAAGCTGTACTGAAAGTTGAACCTAAGCAACTTGATTCGTTACTTCATCCGCAATTTGATCCTGCTTCGCTGAAAAAAGCAACAGTAATCGCAACCGGACTTAATGCGTCTCCTGGAGCTGCCACTGGCAAGGCTGTATTTACGGCTGAAAGAGCTCAGGAACTGGTTAAGGCTGGCAATCCTGTAATCCTTGTCCGTCAAGAAACTTCCCCTGAAGATATCGAAGGCATGGCTGTAGCCAAAGGCGTTCTTACAAGCCGAGGCGGAATGACCTCGCATGCGGCAGTTGTCGCAAGAGGCATGGGCACATGCTGCGTTGCCGGAGCCGGAAGCGTAAAAGTTTACGAACATAAGAAATATTTTGAAGTCGATGGCAAAAAATACTACGAAGGCGATTTTATCTCACTTGATGGTTCCACAGGTAGAATTTACGGCGAACAAGTCAAAACTGTCGATGCCACTGTATCCGGTGATTTCGGAAAACTGATGTCTTGGGCTGACAAGTTCCGTTCTCTAAAAGTTAGAACCAATGCCGACAATCCCAGAGATGCCAAAGTGGCATACGGGTATGGTGCTGAAGGCATCGGTCTATGCCGTACGGAACATATGTTCTTCGAAGCTGACAGAATCCCAGCTATGAGAGAAATGATTGTTTCCAAAACACTTGAGGAAAGAAAAGCTGCTCTAGCCAAATTATTACCAATGCAAAAACAAGATTTTATTGGTCTTTACCAAGAGATGCATGGTTATCCTGTTACAATAAGATACTTGGATCCACCACTACATGAATTCTTGCCAACGGAAAAAGACGATATCGAAGCCCTGGCAAAAGAAATGAAACTTTCATATGAAGAGTTAAAGGCAACTGTAGATAGTTTGCATGAAACTAATCCTATGTTGGGTCATCGTGGTGTCCGTTTGTCAATCACATATCCAGAAATCGCCGTCATGCAGACGACAGCTGTCATTGAAGCAGCTATTGAAGTAAACAAAAAAGGCGGAAAAGTCGTTCCTGAAATCATGATTCCGCTTGTTGGCGAAGTCAAAGAATTAAAGTATGTCAAAGACATCGTCATCAAAACTGCCGATGACATCATCAAAGCTTCCGGTGTGGAACTTAAATACCTTGTCGGCACGATGATCGAGATACCTCGCGCTTGTCTTATTTCTGATGAAATCGCTGCAGAGGCCGAATTCTTCAGTTTCGGCACCAACGATTTGACCCAGATGACCTTTGGATTCAGTCGTGATGATGCTGGAAAATTTTTGTCTGACTATTACACCAAGAAAATCTTCGAAAGCGATCCTTTTGCACATGTCGACGTCAAAGGCGTTGGCAAATTGATGCAAATGTCCGTCGAACTTGGCAAAAAAGTCCGCCCCGATCTCAAACTTGGAATTTGTGGCGAACATGGTGGCGATCCGGCTTCGGTCGAGTTCTGCCACAAAATTGGCCTGAGCTATGTTTCTTGTTCTCCCTTCCGTGTTCCGATTGCTAGACTGGCAGCAGCTCACGCGAACATCAAGAATCCGAGATAATAAAATAAATTTGGACAGGTTAAAATAACCTGTCTTTTTTTATGGGTTGTGTTGACAATAGTAATTTCATTATATATAATGAAATTGTACTTGAATAGTTGGAAATCACTCACCCGCGACCTACAATGTTTAAATAGGGAGTCAAGGTCTTTCCTGTGTTGAACGCCTACTCGTTAGGAATCCTAATGGAAATACAAGAGACACCCACTTATAGGGTAGATGTTTGTCTGCTCGAGTGATTTCCAACTGTTCAGGTGCTTTTTTATGAAAAAAATTCAGGAGGGAACACATGAGCAAACTGCTAAAAGAACTTACCATGCTAAATGGAATACCTGCTAACGAGAAACAAGTCCGCAAGTTTATGGAAAAATATGCTAAGGACAAAGCTGAAATCGACCATGACAATCTCGGATCTGTAATTTTGAAAAAACCGGGAACTGTTAACTCCCCCAGAATAATGGTTTCTGGGCATATGGATGAAATTGGTTTCATCGTCACCGAAATCACTCAGGATGGCTATGTAAAATTCATTCCTGCCGGAGGTTGGTGGGGACATGTCGTTTTGAGTCAGCAATTTGTCATTACGACCAAGAAAAACGATGAAATCCGTTGTGTTGTCGGTTCAAAACCGCCACATATCCTTGAGGAAGAAGAAAAAAAGAAAGTTGTCGACCTGAAAGATATGTATTTGGATCTTGGCATTCAATCCAAAGAAGAAGCTCTTGCTTTGGGTATCAATATTGGTGACATGATTACTCCGTATATTGAATTTGTCAAAATGGCAAATCCTAAATATTTATTGTCAAAGGCATTTGACAACCGCATTGGAGTTGCATTGGCACTTGAAGTTCTCGATAATCTGCAAAACATTGAACATCCTAATGTGTACTATGGCGTTGGGTCTGTTCAGGAAGAAGTCGGTTTGCGCGGAGCAGGTACTGCCGCTTACAAAATCGAACCTGATATTGGAATCGCTTTGGATGTTACAATCGCGAATGACTATCCTGGTGGATCAAAAGAAACCGAACTTGGTAAAGGTCCATGTCTGATGGTATATGACAGTTCCATGGTCGGTCATGTCGGATTGCGCGAATTTGTCCAAAAAACCGCAGAAGAATTGAAAATTCCGTATCAGTTATCTTACTTAAAAAGAGGCGGCACGGACGCCGGCAAAATGCATCTCACCAAGAATGGGTGTCCTTCAATCGCCATTTGTCTTGCCTGCAGATATATTCATTCGCATACTTCGATTATTCATGAAGATGATTATGAAAATGCTGTAAAACTAGTAACCGCTCTAATTAAAAGGCTTAATCTGCAAGCTGTCAATGAAATTACTTTCAACTAAAAAGGTCGCGAGACCTTTTTTATTCATTTGCTTTCTTGCTTTCTGCCTTGCCAAGTGTTAGAATTGAATGGGTGATTATGTGTGTTGAGAGTGATATCCGGAAAGTATCGGGGAATGAAACTTGACGAGGTAGATCGTAGCAATACGAGACCCACGACCGACAGAAACAAGGAAACGCTTTTTAACATCCTTGGTCAATATTTTTCTGGCGGAGAGGCATTGGATTTGTTTGCCGGAAGCGGAGCCCTGGGAATCGAAGCTTTGAGCCGAGGAATGGATAGATGTACTTTTGTAGATAACGGAACAGTTGCCGTTAAGACGATTAAATATAATACTGACAAACTCAATTTGCATACTCAGGTTTCTATAATCAAAGAAGATGTGTTCCAATATCTTGGGCAAGGGAAGGACCTTCCTTATCAACTGATCTTGGTTGACCCACCTTACATATTTTCCGAATACGATTCACTAGTTGACCAAATCGACAAAACGAATCTCCTCGCGAAAACAGGTACGCTCGTTATTGAAACAGAAAAATCGACTAATTTGTTGCAAACGTATGGAAGAATCGAAAGAATCAAAGAGAGAATCTCTGGAATCACGAAATTCAGCTTCTATCAGTTCAAGGAGGACGAATGATGAAAATAGGTTTTTACCCCGGTAGCTTCGATCCAATCACCAACGGGCATCTCGATATTGTCCAGCGAGGAGCCAAGCTGTTTGACAAATTATATGTAGCTGTCTCTTTCAATCCTAATAAGAAAACGCTGTTTACCGCCCAGGAGCGGATGAAACTCGTGAAGGAAGTAGTTAAGGAGTTTTTGAATGTCGAAGTCATCATCTCCAACAAACTGACAGTCGAACACTGCAAAGAACTAGGAGCCAGCCACATTTTACGCGGCCTCAGAGCAGTCACAGACTATGACTACGAGTTCCAACTGACTAACTTCAATCGCAAGATCAGCATCGATATCGACACTGTGTTTCTGATGACAGATGGAGAATTTTCCTATCTCTCTTCCTCATCGGTCCGGGAATTGGCTGAATTTGGTGGAGACGTGACTCCCTTCGTTCCAAAATCAATCAAACTTGCCATCGATAATAAAGTAAAGGAAATGCAAGGCAAAACCGTCAAAATCTGACGGGTTTTTTGTCTTTAAGCAGTTATTTCCTTTTTCTTGGCACTTTTAGAAAATATCTTGTATAATTTAATTAAGCAGGTGAAATCATGTCGAATAAAATAAAATTGGCTCCTTGCATCGCCAGACAAATAACAAAAACCACATTCCAGATCATTTCTGAAACAACATGGCCGGAACTTTCTTGCATGTATTTTTCCATTCATGAAGCAGAAATTGTTTTGATCGGTTTACAGCCGTTTTTTTTCTGGCCAAATATTTTTGCTCTTATAAAAGAACACGGAAACGAGAAGAAGCTTTCAACAATCATCGTTCCAGAAATTTTCCTGGAGACGATCGACATGCTTGCTGCCCTAAATGAATATAATATGCAAATCAAGGTAATTTGGAATCAGGCAAAATATCCTTTCAGTTTGGATACGTTTACCAATCTGTTATTCACCAATATCAATGATAACGCATATCATTACACATTGCATAACAACAATGTATATCAGTTTTTTCCTTCGCCTTTTATTTCCAGAAAGGATTCCTTTTTGACGATGGATATGGCCGCTGGAATTTTGTTTTCCAATTTTCTTTTTGACAAGGGAATCAATTTGTCAAATCCATTTGGAGATAAAACCGAAATTATCAATTATCATATCCAAAATATTCCTTCAAGCAATTTTCTGCAACCGGTATTGAATCAAATAAAAAAATTAAATCTTGAGATCGCCTTGACAAGAACCGGACAAATTTATAATTCTTTAGAAATTCATGAAATGCTGAACTACTTGTCAAAACTTGAATTCTATAATAACTTTAAGGCAGACATTACCATTGACAATTCGTCCCAGAACAGCATCTATCTTAATTTAATTAATCAAATCATCACCAAACTTCTATCAATCTTTGGTAACAAGGAAGTATTTGAAGTTTTTGAAAATACTACTTTGCCTTTTAACAAGACCTTGCTAGTTATGGAATCTGAAAATGAAAACAATTATCGCCTTTGGCATAGCATTTTTGACTTGATATACTTGAAAAAGGGCGAAGAATGGCTGACAGTGCTTGAACCTGTTGTTAACAAGATTGAAGCAATGCATAAAGTCAAAAAACCGAATATCTACCAGTCGCTTGTAGCTAGCTCTCAACAAGAGATTGAGGCGCTTGACAAAGAAAATAAGCAGCTTGAAAGCGAGTTGGCATCTTTAAAGGATAATCTTGATAAAACTACCGAAAAACTTTTGAAAGACCGACTTACCGGAAACTACAACGAAATGTTTCTCAAACAATTTCTGCTTGGAGAAATGAAGAAGTTCGGTCCCGACCGTGTTAACATCAAAGAGATTAGTCTTATTTACCTTAGCGTTGACAATATTTTAGGAATAAATGCAAAATACTCAAAGGAAATCGGCGATGAAACCTTGATCAATATCGCCTATTTGCTAAATCAGATCAAACATGAAAACGATCTTATTTTTAAGAGAAATGGCCCTGGTTTCATCGTCTATATCGGTGGTGGGCGGAATCAAAATATTTATGATATTGCCTCAAAGATCCAGTCTACAGTTGCCAAAGCTGATATTTTTATCGAATCGGTCACTGTATCGTTGGCTTTGGTACAGATTTCCGAATTTCTTGGTTTGGGAAACAATGAGGAAATTGTCGACAATTTGCTTTCTGCAGGGCAGAATAGGATCAAATTAGTCCATTTGAAAGGAGCGAATTCTCTTGTCGACGCTTCGGTTAAGACGGACGTCCTTTTGAAAGCAAATGTCTTGATCGTTGATGACGAGGACATCCAACTCAAATTGCTTGCGACCTTTTTTAACAAGGCCAATTTCGATGTTCACCTAGCAAAAGACGGGAATGAGGCGTTGGAAATCTCCAAAAGCAAAACCATGGATGCGATTATCGTAGCTAAGAACATTCCCAAAATCGATGGCCTCTCTTTGAAAAGCTATCTCAACGAATCCACATTCACAATGAATACGCTATATATTTTGACAACTTACAACAAAACTCCTGAAACAATCGCCCGTGCCAATCGTCTGGGAATTGACTTTGTCATGCAAAAACCGCTTATTTTCGAGGAACTTTTAGGTATCATCAAACGAAACAAGAAAAGGCGGAATGGTTAGGATGAGTATCTCTACGATTCTTGGCTTCATGGTTATCCTTGGTGTTCTCTCTATTTTTCTTGCCCTGATGATTTACCTCAATAGTCAAATACTTCTCGAAAAGGAAACAATGAGGAAAAAAACCGAAGACTTCCTGATTGGCAAATACTGCAATAACCAAACACTTAAAAAAAAGTTTTCAGACAAACAGCTTCTTAAAGCCTATCTCTCAATTTCTGAACAGATGCTGCTTTCTGAAGAAATGCGCTTGAAAATTTACATGGATTTTCAAAATACTGGTCTGATTGATCGGTATGTGGGTCACCTTAAATCAAAAAGTACTTATAGACGCAAAGAAGCTATTTTTTATCTTAGTCCTTTTGATTCGGCGGAAATAAAAAAATGCCTGCTTGAAATGCTTAAAACGGAAAAATATGAGCATGTCAAAATATATATACTGAATGCATTGAAAAATAAAATCGATCAGTTTGTACTCCATTCGATAATCGATAGTATCGTCGGTAGCAGGCGATTCTACCAACAACGAGTAATCGGCATCCTTCAGCAACACTTGCTACAAGTCGAGGCGCATCTGCAAAATATTTTTCGACGTGAGGAAATGGAGATCAAAGAGACTTTTGTCGACTTGACAAACATCTACTACCGCAAAGAGTTCAAGCAGGTTTTAATCGATGAATTGCATGACATCGAAGAATTTCTTTCGGGAGAGTTTCACCCTACCTTTTCCCAGCTCAAAAAACAACGCGTATTGAAGCTCTATTATCAAATCCTTCATGCTCTCGCAAGCGTCTATGACACCCCTTTGGATTATGAAAAATACCTGAGTCATGAGGATATCGAGGTCGTCAAGATCGCAACCGAATCTTTTGCCAACCAGACAGAGTTTTCCGCAGTCGTTAGCTTGATTAAATACGCCGATGGTTCTGAAGCAGATGAAATCAGAGCCCACACGATCATTCACATCTTGGAAAATAATCTTAATTTATTCATTGACACTTTAGAACTGGTGAAAACGACAACAGACCAGGACCAAAAGGCTTTGCTTGCCCATGTGCTCTCGCATAAAATCGAATATCTGATGTTGAAATTGCTTTATAAGGATCTTGATTTTTTGACCAAGCTGTTAGAGTTGATGGTCGAAAAGGGATTAACTGCTGATTTAATCGATTTCATGAACCGTAACCAACAAGAAGAAGTCGAAACCAATATATATAATATCTTGGCCCCAATGCTGGAAATATATCCTGCTTTTCATCATGATATGTCAGAATATTTACGTCCAGAACTACTGAAATTATACAAACTCAAAAAAGCTAAGTCTATAGTTGCAAAAAAAGAACCGATTCCCGAAATCAGAAAAACCAAATGGCTTGTGACTTGGCTTATCATCAGTATTATTTCCATTCCGGCAATCTACTTTCTGGTTAACTCTGGCAAGATTCCTCAATTGACTTCAAGAGAAATATTTACAGGTTACATCATTTCCTTAAACAAAGGGTTCATTCTCTATTATTTAGTTGTAAATGTTATATATTTCTTGATTGCAATATTATCTTATTTTGGTGCGAAACGTAAAAGAAAACTTTGGTCGATCAAAAATAACAACCTTCTTTTTGAACAAGCCATGTTGCCATCAATTTCGATCATAGCTCCTGCGTATAATGAAGAACTATCAATCGTCGAAAGTGTCCACTCCCTTCTAAATCTCAATTACCCTCATGTCGAAGTAATCGTTGTAAATGACGGTTCCAAGGACGACACCTTAAACAAGTTGATTGATCATTTTCATCTGGAAAGAAAAAACCAAATTCAGACAGACCTTATTTCAACCAAACCTGTCCGCGCAATTTATAAAAGCAGCTATATCAACTCACTGACGGTAATCGACAAGGAAAATGGTGGCAAGGCCGATGCTCTTAATGTTGGCATCAACTACTCCCAATCCGAGTATATCTGTGGCATTGACGCTGATTCGATTCTCGAGAAGGATTCGCTTCTCAAGTTGATGTCTTCAATGCTCGATCATGACGAAATCACACTTGCCTTGGGAGGATCAATCGTTCCCGTGAACGGACATGTTGTCGACCACGGTCAGATTGAATCCAGACACTTGTCAAAATCTCATCTCGCAAGATTTCAGACGATTGAATATTTACGTGCTTTTAATATCAGCCGGGCTGGATTTGCCTCACTGAAATCGCTTTTGATTGTATCTGGCGCCTTCGGCTTGTTCGAGAAAAGGATTCTCATTGAAGTAGGCGGATATCTTACCGCAAGTTCTCTGAAAAAAGATACGGTTGGCGAAGATATGGAATTAGTTGTGCGAATCACCAGAAGAGCCTACGAGTTCGGTTTGAATTTTAGAGTCGACTATTTGTCCCAAGCAAAATGCTACACGGAAGTGCCAGAAGAAAGAAAATCTTTTTTCCGGCAACGAAACCGTTGGCAAAGAGGTTTGGTCGACATTTTATCATATCATCGCTCCATGATTTTCCATCCAAAATATCGAGGTGTAGGTTTTTTGGGAATGCCATACTTTTTCATTTTTGAGATGCTTGGACCCTTATTTGAAATCCAAGCTTATCTGGCCATCTTTTTGGGACTTGTTTTTGGAATTCTCAATGTCGAAATCGTCCTCTTGCTTTTGCTGGTCTCAGTCGTGATGGGAATCTTCCTATCAATGCTCTCTTTGTTTATCAATGAGCAGGATGGAAACTCTTTCAAAGCCAAGGATATGGCGATTTTGATCTTCTATGCCATCATCGAGAATTTCGGTTGGCGACAGCTTATCAGCATATACCGAGTCAAGGGGTATTTATCCTCGCTGAGGGAAACTGGGGCCTGGGGTCAAATGAACCGTGTCGGCTATAAAAAATAAGATAAATTCAGCCAGTTTTTACTGGCCGTTTTTTCGCATAAACGGGGAAATATTTCTTTACAAAAATGACCCTAGGTATTATAATTATAAATGCGCTATGACTCGGTAGCTCAGCTGGACAGAGCAACGGCCTTCTAAGCCGTCGGTCAGGCGTTCGAATCGCCTCCGAGTCGCCATCATGAAACATGTGCCAGATAACTCTGGCATTTTCTATTTAGAGTAAGGCCGATGCCAGATAGTCAAATCGTGTTTACCAAAAGTATCTTCGGTTCAAAACTGATAAATATTTGCTTTAGTTTTACAAAAAAAATGATATAATGTTACTTGGACCCGGTAGCTCAGCAGGACAGAGCAGCGGCTTCCTAAGCCGTCGGTCGGGGGTTCGAATCCCTTCCGGGTCGCCACCTTTTTGTTTTGTTCCCACGCTTTTTTGGGAAAATATCATTTACATTTTCCGGCCCGATAGCTCAGCTGGATAGAGCAACGGCTTCCGGAGCCGTCGGTCGGGGGTTCGAATCCCTTTCGGGTCGCCAGTTGTATTTTAACCATTCTTAAGAATGGTTTCTTTTTTTTATTGAAAGTAATCTAATGAAAGATAAAGTGATATAATGAATATAAATAGACAATATCTTGATGTTGGAGGTCCTTATGAAAGTACAAGAGTTACTCAAAAAAATGACTTTGGAAGAGAAATGCGCGATGCTTGTCGGTCAAGACTCTTGGCACATCACACCTGTCGAAAGACTTGGTATTCCAAGAATAATGATGGCAGATGGTCCGCACGGGCTTCGAAAAGAATTAGAAACCTCAAGCAATCTTAATTATCAGGCATATCAAGCCATCTGTTATCCGCCAGCTGTAACCATCGCTTGTTCGTTTGACCCTGAACTCGCTTTAGAAATGGGCAATGCAATCGGGAAAGAGTGCCTGGCACAAAATGTCCATTTGTTACTGGGACCAGGAATCAATATCAAACGCAATCCACTCTGTGGAAGAAATTTTGAATATTATTCTGAAGATCCATATCTAACTTCTGAAATGGCCAAAGGTTTCGTAAATGGTCTCAAGAAAAACAATGTCGGCGCCTGTTTGAAACATTTTGCTCTAAATTCTCAGGAAACTTATCGGATGGTTTCTTCGTCAATCGCTGACGAACGGGCAAAACAGGAAATCTATTACAAAGCTTTCCATGACACTTTGCAGGCTGACCCTGACATGGTCATGTGCTCATACAATCGTGTTGATGACATCTATGCATCCCAAAACAAAATATTATTAACTGATAATCTCCGTACAAAATTCGGGTTTTCAAAAGTCATTGTCTCTGACTGGGGAGCAGTAAAAAATCGTTCTGAAGCTTTGAAAGCATCATTGGATCTGGAAATGCCAGGATATCCCGGAAGCGTGAAATTGTTGCTTGATGAATATCATAACGGAAACATCAGTTTGGAAACTATCGACCAATCAGTTGAAAGACTGCTTAACCTTATCGCATCCAAGCAAGAAAGCGAAACAATTCCAGTTTCTTTGGCCGAAAATCACAAACTCGCAGCAAAAGTCGCTTCCGAATCAATTGTGCTATTAAAAAACGAAAAGAAAATTCTGCCTTTGAAAAAATCTGAATCAATTGCCATAATTGGCGAACTAGCCAGACATGTAAGATACCAGGGTGGAGGTTCAAGCCATATCAATCCATTCCAAGTTGACAGCATGCTAGATTTTATTCCCAATCAGGTGGTTCATGAATTTGCGTCCGGCTACATTTTGCAAGGGGACGGATTTGATGAATCACTGCTTGAAGAAGCAAAAACACTGGCTGCCAAAATGGATAAGGTCGTGCTTGTGATTGGACTGACAGACGAATATGAATCGGAAGGCTATGATAGACAACATCTGAACATTCCCCTAGGTCATAGAAAACTAGTTGATGAAATCGCAAGTGTAAACAGCAATCTGATTGTCATATTGCAAATCGGATCTCCGATCATCATGCCATGGCTTGACAAATGCCAAGCAGTGGTAAATGCCTATCTCGGCGGGGAAGCTGCAGCACCAGCCATCATCGATGTGCTCTATGGAATAATCAATCCCAGTGGCAGGTTGGCAGAAACTTTCGCGTTAAAACTTGATGACATTCCCAGCAGCAAATTTTATGCAAAAGGTAATAATCAAATATATTATCAGGAAAGTATATATGTTGGCTACAGATATTTCGAATCAGCAAATAAACCGGTGTTATTTCCATTCGGATATGGTCTCACTTACACTACATTTGGCTATAGCGACCTTTTGCTGTCAAGTGAGAGCCTCAAGTTGCCTGGATCCGTAAAGGCCTCAGTGAAGGTAAAAAACACCGGCAAAAAAGCAGGAAAAGAAGTCGTCATGCTATTTATCAGAAATCCCCAGGACAAGGTCTTTCGTCCGCTCCGCGAATTGAGAAAATTCCAGAAAGTGCTATTGAACCCTGGAGAAGAGAGAACCGTTGAGTTTGAACTAGATAAATCAGCTTTTTACCACTACGATAACACCACAGAAGTTTTTGTTGTCAACAGCGGTCAATACACGGTCGAAATCAGAAAAAACGCTCAGGAAGGTATTCTTGAGGCTACGCTTGATGTATTATCTGACCTGGATGTTGTAACTGCTTTAGACTACATGGATGCTTCAAGTTATTACCCGCAAAATGGGCTTGGCTTCCTGGATGAGGATTTCACAAAGCTTGTGCATCTGATTCCAAACAAAAGTCATCAAGTAAGAAATAAGCCCTTCAACCTTGAAGACAGCGTCGATGACATCGCTAGGACCTGGTTTGGAAAAATCATCCGCAGAAGAGTCGTCAAGATGGCAAAATCGTCACTCACCGATGCCAACGAATTCGATATTTCCCAAATCGAAAGAATGGTCAGGCAAACAACTCTACGAAGTCTTGTCATCTTCAGCAACGACGCTATCAGCATGCAAACAATGACTGCACTAATCGAAATATGTAACGGTCATTACATAAAAGCGATTAAATTATTGCGAAAGAAGGATAAATAATGAAAGTAGCATGGTATCGCGAAGGTGTCGTATATCAAATCTATCCGCGAAGCTTCCAGGATTCCAACAATGACGGGATCGGCGATATTCCTGGAATAATCTCTCGGATTCCCTATCTCAAGGAATTAGGAATATCGATTGTCTGGTTATCCCCTGTCTATAAATCTCCCAACGACGACAATGGCTACGACATATCCGATTATCGGGACATCTTAACTGAGTTTGGTACATTCGATCAAATGGTTCAACTAATCCACGAACTGCACAAGGCAAACATCAAAATCATCATGGATCTTGTCGTCAACCACACGTCCGATGAGCATCCATGGTTTGTCAAATCCGCAGCCAATGATCCCAAATACAAGGATTATTACTTCTGGAAGCCTGAAAAAGGCAACTGGACGTCTTTTTTTGGTGGCGATGCCTGGACTTACAATCCGGAGAGAAAAGAGTATTACCTCCATCTCTTTTCCAAAAAGCAACCTGATCTCAACTGGGATAATCCCGCTGTCAGGGAAGATGTCAAGGAAATCATCAAATTCTGGCTCGATCTTGGAGTGGATGGATTCAGGTGCGATGTCATCAATATAATTGCAAAAACAGAAGGTTTGCCAAACGGAAAGTGGAGCATCGCCTTGGTTGGCAGGGAACACTACATCAACAATCCCAAACTCCATACATATCTCCAAGAACTAAATCGCGATGTTTTATCCAAGTATGACTGCTTCACGGTCGGGGAAACAGTGCTAATTACGCCTCAGGATGCACTTGATATGATCGGTGAATCAAGACACGAACTGGATATGGTATTTCAATTTGACCATATGGCAGCCGATAATTATTTTGTCAAATGGTTCATGAGAAAATTCAAACCGATCAATCTGAAAAAGCCTTTGTCAAAATGGCAACTTGCTTTGCAAGGGAAAGGTTGGAATACACTATATTTAGAAAATCATGACCAGCCCAGAAGCATTTCACGTTTTGGCAACGAACACTACTATCTCGAATCCGCAAAGCTGCTGGCGACAGTCTTATATTTTCAACAGGGCACACCATTCATTTACCAGGGTCAGGAAATCGGCATGAAAAACATTTCTTTTGAGAATCTTGATGATTACAAGGACATTGAAACCAAAAACATTTATCAACTAGGAAGAAAAATGTTAATGTCTCATAAACGGATGATGAAAAAAATAAAAATGATGTCCAGGGATAACGGCAGAACACCGATGCAGTGGGACAACACTCAATATGCCGGTTTTTCCAAACATGAACCTTGGCTAAAAGTAAATCCTAATCACAAAGAAATCAATGTGAAACTGAATCAATCCCGAAAAGATTCGATTCTAAACTATTATAAAAAGATCATTCAACTGAGAAAAAAATACCCCGTGATCGTTTCTGGCAATTACGAGGACATTGATTTTAAAAACAAAAAACTGTATGCTTATAAACGAGAATATCTTGATGAGACGCTTTTTGTATTCTGCAATTTCACCGGAAAACCGCTTCGCTATGAACCGCTCAAGCAAATGGAACAACTGGCGTTGATCTTGGGAAATTATCACGCAAGAGACCACATTGAACTATTGGCTCCGTATGAGGCAAGAGTTTATTATCAGATGAAATCAAGCCTTTGATAATCTCTTTCTTGTTTTGCGAAATATATTTATCTGTCCCGAATTAAAAAGAATCAATATAAGCAAAAAAAACTTCCATACATTTTACTGTATAGAAGTTTTTTTGTTAAAGTGATTGGTTTTGAGTTTACTTCATTTGCTTATGAACCATTTTCTTAATATCGAAAAATTTATTGATAATTTCAAACAGCCTTTTCTCGACACCTTTTTTATCCACTACATAAGATTGAGTGTGGAGCGCCTCATCGACGGAATACAATTCTTTGAATGGAGCCTTAGACGCTTCAATTAATTCGATACCCATCGAAAAAGGAACCATTTCATCATTTTTTCCGTGCAGAATAACTAAGGGTATCTTGTTTTTTCGGATTGCCCTTATAGGCGAAATTTGGTATAAGAAAAATCTGTGAAAATAATAGGTTATCGCGCTTACTCCTGGGAAGAATATCAGGAGCAATTTCGGTTTGGTAAATTTGGCAAAAAGCCTGATGAAAGTAGTAAATCCGGAATCGGCGACAATCAGCTTGACGTTTTCCGAAAGATTTTCCACTGAACCTAGCATTGCAGTAACTGCACCCATCGAAGCTCCGTGAATAAGGATTTTGTCATTTGATCCATATGTCCTCAAGGCGTAAAGTACCCATTTCTTCAGATCCATCTTCTCATAATGACCAAAACTGGTAAATTCGCCTTTGCTAGATCCATGTCCACGCATATCAACAAGCAACACCTTGAACCCCATGTCGTTGTACATTTTCCCGATCACGATCATATCGGTTGCCCTTGATTTGTATCCATGCATCACGATTGCCGTCTGCGTAGATTTTTCATCGTAACTCGGAAGATAAATGGCATGAAGCACTGTACCGTCATAGGCATGGATTTTAACGTCTTCCTTCGGGGCTTTTTCATACCAGTCGTGACTTGGTTTGAAAAATTCCGATTCATGGTCGACAAATTTAATTTCCTTGAATGTCTTGACAATAAAGATTTTCCTGTAGATCGCATATGATATTGACATATACACGATTATGCAGGCGATTGTTATCAACAATACGATTAACCATGGATCCATGATATCATGTATAATCAAATCGTCTATTTGTAGATGATTTGATTATATCTCCTTTC
>CAZLAQ010000008.1:0-70289 GCA_964557695.1 uncultured Candidatus Izemoplasmatales bacterium
AAGATTAAATCTAAAACAATACATTAAGAAAAAGATGTTAATAAACACTTTTTTTGTGTCTACTAACTCTTGACTTATTCACCGCGGTGATCTTTTGTCTTATTTATGGAGTAATAAAATCAGTTCTCTGAGCGTTTTTGCTGCGACAGCGGTTGAAACGCCAGATGGGTCTAACATTGGTGATAATTCCACGATATCACAACCAACAAGATTAGGAATACTTTCAAAACTATCAAAGGCTTTAAGCAATTCCTTATATGTAATACCGCCTGGTTCGGGAGTTCCTGTCCCAGGAAATATGGAAGGATCCAAAACGTCTAGATCAATCGTAACATAAATAGGGTGTAGGCCAATTGCGCTGATAGCTTCATCTAGACCGCAAAGATCATATCGATGTAGATTCACATGGCCATTATCAGCCCAGGCAAACTCGGATTCATCTCCGCTTCTGATTCCGAACTGGTAAATTCTCCCATCACCCAAAAGGTCGTGACATCTTCTAATTACTGAAGCGTGAGATAATTTCATACCGAAGAATTCATCGCGAAGATCGGTGTGGGCATCAAAATGGATTATGTGTAAATCAGGATATTTTTCTACAAGTGCTTTGATAACAGGAAATGTAACAAGGTGCTCACCGCCAATCATCATCGGCAATTTATTGTCGGAAATGATCGTTTTTGTAGTTTCGTAAATGATATCGAGGGCCTTGACGACATCGCCAATAGGCAAGTCTAAATCACCGATGTCAACAGTTGGAAAATGTTTGAGATTTTTGTTGCGGTACGGACTGTACCATTCGACACCGATCGAATCCACCCTGATTGCGTTCCCGGCGAATCTGGTTCCAGGTCGGAATGAAGTAGTAGTGTCCATCGGGCAGCTAAAAATGACGACTCTGGCATCATCATAACTTGCCATCGAACTTTGAAACGACAAATCAACTTTTTTAAAACTCATCTCCATCACCTTCCCATTTGATCCAATGCTCTTTATCGATTACTTTTACGTAACCATTTTCCAAGTCACTATGGATTATCGAGCCTTTCTTAACATAAAATTTGATATCGTCAATAACTTCTTGGCTTATAATTTCTCCTGGAATTACAAATGGAATTCCTGGTGGATAAATCATTATTGACTCAGCGCTAATTTCGTCATATGCATCCTCAAAAGGAAGTTGAAGTTTTGGAGCATGATATGCATCACGTGGCCTGACGTAAGTTTCCGGAAATTGGTAGGTAAATTTGATTTTAGGCAAACGGTTGCGAATTTTGTAATAGCGTTTTGACAAATCCTTGAAAGCCAGATAAAGGTTGTCGAGGTCATCTTTTGAATTGCCAATCGTCAAGACGGCAAGAACAATATGCGATTCCGCGAGTTCAAGCTGAATGTTGTATTTTTTACGCATATTCTGATAAACTTCAAATCCTGACAAGCCCAAATCAGATACTTTAATCACGATTTTTGTTTGGTCAAAATCAAAGCCACCGCGATCCATTATGTAATCCCTGTCAATAATTTTAATTCCGGGGATCGTTTTCAGGCTTTGCCTGGCTTTTTCAGCGATATCAAGCAATTTATCAATGCGCTTTTTGCCTTCGAAGTACATTGTTTTTCTGGCCACATCAAGGCTCGCGAGCAAAAGTGCACTCGGAGAGGTGCTTTGAAGCATATTGAGAGTGGATCTCAATCGGATATGGTCAATCCTTTTCCCTTGGGTGAGTAAAACGCTACTCTGGGTGAATGATCCGCCAGTCTTATGGACTGAAGTAGCGGATATGTCGGATCCGGCATCCATTGCACTCAAAGGAAGTTTATCGGAAAAGTAGAATTGGGCTCCGTGTGCCTCATCAGCCAAAACGACCATGTCGTTCTCGTGAGCCAAATCGGTAATTCTTTTAATATCTGAAACCACTCCGAAATAAGTGGGATTGATTATAAATAATGCTTTTGCATCAGGATGGTTTTCAATGGCGTTAGCAAAGTTTTCGTATGTGACACCGTTGGCAATTCCAAGCTCGATATCGATGTCTGGTTTGACAAATATTGGCATGGCGCCACTGAGAATCAAAGCGTTGATTACTGATTTATGCACATTTCTGGGCAAGATGATTTTATCGTTTGCCCGGCAAGTGGCCATAATCATTGCCAAAATGCCAGTAGTCGTGCCGTTGGTAAGAAAATAGCTTCTTTCGGCATGACAAGCTTCAGCCATTAATTTTTCAGCTTCTTTGATGACACCGGATGGTTTGCTCAAAGTATCTAGACCAATAGGCGCGTTTGAGTCAAGCAAAAAAGTGTTTTGCCCAATAAAATCCAACAAGTCATTTTTAATCTTGCCGAGTTTGTGTCCGGGCACATCAAAAGGAGTGACGCTTTTCATGCCATATTCTTTAAGTTTAGTAAAAAACGGGGTTTTATGCTGCCGATCTTCTTTCAATTCAAGATAACCCACCTTTCGAGAAAAATAATGTAAATGCAATACGAATAATAACATAAAATAGACAATTACAAAAGATTTTTGTCACCATTTTGAAATTATTTTTTTCTTTCATTTTTTTGAGTTTATGATATAATATCTATTGCAGTATAATTGCGGTTGTGGCGGAATGGCAGACGCGCTATCTTCAGGCGGTAGTGTCTTATGACGTGTGGGTTCAAGTCCCATCAACCGCACCATCTTGATTGGGCTATGGCCAAGTGGTTAAGGCATCGGATTCTGACTCCGAGATCGAGAGTTCGAATCTCTCTAGCCCTGCCAGTTTTTCTAATGTATCTTGCATTTTAACAAAACGCCTGAATATTTTAATTATATAGATTGTTTGATACCCAGTGTTTTGGTGAATCAAACATTTTTTTAGAGTCAGTTTCTTGGTTTTGAGGATAATTCTGTTATAGTAAAATTTTTATATTAAGTAATAATACAATTAATAGGAGGAGAAAATATGTTTGAAAATGATTGGTCAATTGATTCTATTGAGAATTTAGAAAATAAAGTCATCATTGTTACAGGTGGCAAAAGTATTCACAGGTCATCATGCCACTGTAGTGCTCGCATGCAAATCTGTCGAAAGAACTGAAAATGCGAAAAAGAAGATCTTTGAAAACAAACCTATAGCGACAATTGACATTATTCCACTGCAGAAAAACAAGTTGCGGATATAAAAAAACAAAGAAAATAATGTCATATTCTGTTTGACATCAGTTTTCTTTGTTTTTTTAGAAAATATAAAAATTTACGAATGTGACAAAGGATTTTCAAATTGTATCTACAAAAATAAAAATCATGTTATAATGTCTAATGTGATAAAATTGCCTTGTTACGTGATTTTTCGGGGGTTATTACAATTCGGGTATTTAGGATTGTAATGATTGTCTATATTCCTTCAAGATATCATATGCTTTAATGTGCATTGTCTTGTTGAAAACATACTCATCATTGCTGATCTTATCAATTTCTCCATTATACCAACCAATTACCTTGTCCAAAACGATTTTGGTCGTATCAGTATCGTTATGACGGATCGCCTTTTTCAATTCAGTCGTATATCCGACCATAAATGGATTTCGAGTATAGGTGTGAATAGTACCGATGATACCACCAAGTTCAATGATAAATTCTTGTCTTTGCATATCTTTCACCAGTCCCTTCTACATTATTATTGCCGATTAAAATGCTACTAAGTATTCTGGATCTCCAGAGTTGTTGAAGTCCATTAATGTGACTTGATTCGGATTGTTGTCGATACCTTTTTGACTTTGATTAAACTTTCCACCGCTTAAAAGACCCATCAAAACAAACGCCACAAATGCAATCTTAACTAATTTTTTCATATTATTACCTCCTTGATGCCTATATGATAACCGATAATTAATGTTAAAAACAGCGCGGATATGTCGTATTTTTCAACAAAAGTGGGTGATTTTGCTTGAATTCGATGGAAATTAGCAATTATTTGGAGAAAATTAGATATGGAAGAAAAATATCTCAAGAGGAGTTTGTAGATGGGATTGTTTCATTGCGACAATATCAAAGATACAGAAGCGGTGAATGTGAAATTACATACGAAAAAATCGATCAATTCGCTAACAAACTTGGAATTCCATCTAAAAAATTAATGCATGAGTTTGAACACGATAACAATTTGCAATATAAACTAATTAACCAATATTATAATGCAGTTGTCAATAGGGATTTTGTTTTGGCTGAGGAATTAAGACGGGATTTGGAAAAGGAAATCTTTTTTGGAGAAGAAAGAAAAATGTTTTTCCAGCATGCGCTCATCATGAATGACTACTACATTGGAAAAAAGTCAAAAATAGAAACACTAAAATTGTCTTCCACACTAGTGGATTATCCTCTTATCCTGAAACGAAATTACTTTACCGATATTGAAATATGTGTATTAAGTTTCTTGCTCAGCATCATTGAAACAAATGAACAAACAAAACTGTTGAAAAAACTAACTGCGCTTTTCGATAATCAGGATAATATCATGAGTGGGGGATCCGACTCGGCCTATTCGTTAATTCTCATGAGGTTGTCGCAAGTGCACGGGATTCACAAAAATTTTCCGAAAGTTATTCAGTTATGCAGTATAGGAATCCAAAGAAACAATCTCTATAAGCAATACTACTTGATGGAATACTTTTATTACTATACTGCACTTGCCCATTTCAAACTTGAGGAGTACGATTTGTATGAGGAAGCATTGTTCAAGTGTTATAATGTCCTTCATATGGATGGAAACAAGAAAAAAATTGAGAAGTTTACCAATCTCATTGAAGCTGATTTTCAAATAGTATTTAATACTTTTATCATGAAATATTTGCAAAAGAATATTCTGTAATATTTCGAACGGAAAGAGCAAAACAAGCTTTTTTCCGTTTTTTTATGCAAAAAGTACGACATATCCGCGCTGTTTTTAACGATGCATTGATATTATAATAATACTAAGCTATTCGTAATAATATAGAATGGGAAATAAATCGTTAAAATATTTACTATATTTTTTGTCAGAAGAAGGTAAATTTGCATCAAACCAAAAGGTTGGGAAAACAATATCAGAAATGAGTGGTGGATCATGAAAAAAGTGTTTCTCATCGATAGAAAAAGATATATTTTTTACATTGTGGGATTAATTGTCTATCCCAGGTTTTTTGTTTTATTCCAAAACAATATCCATATTGCTATACTGCCATTGCTTCTGATTGTTACTGCAATACTGATTTCATGGGCATGCAGTATGTTTCAAAAACCAGAAAATGCTATAGACAGTAACAATATTTCATTGCCTCAGGAGAGAGAATTGTATGTAATTAAAGGTTCGACAAAACTAAAAGTAACTTTAGAGTGCATTCAAAATCAGTTTAGCTCACTCGTTAAATCTCCATATCAGTTTGCTTTTGGCTATCAATGTTCATATTCCGTTTCCAACGGGATGGAAAAATTAGTTTCTACTCCGGGGTCAGATAAATTTGAAAGTTCACATGGCGGATCTTCTCCAAAACGAGTTCGTAAAGGAGCGAGCGAACTTATATTCAATTTTGATAACAATGGAAACGTAGTGTTTGTCACAGAAGAAGCCGTTTCGATTTATGGAAAAAAAATGGAAGATTTTTATGGAAAAAATATCAAGGCACTTCAAAACATTTTCGGAATTAAAAACGGTGAATGGTTTGAATCGTTGTCGAGTGAATATCATGTGCAAAGCACTGCTGAATACGCCATTAATGGTAAAAAGATCTGGGTATACTGGAATTTTGAAGCGGTGACAGACGTGAACAGCGAAATTGAAATGATAATTGGCACCGGTCATGAGATTACAAATATCATCAATGTTGGCCAGATCCAGGACAGATCATATGATTTCCTTACTGGCTTGATGACCCAAAATGGACTGCAGGATAAAATATCAGGACTTGAGGGTGTCGAAAAGGCAGTTTCATTCTTTGTGGATTTATGGAATTTTTCCAGGATCAATGACTATTACGGATATAACGTCGGTGATCAGATTATTCTGATGATTGCTAATGAATTAAAGTCGATGCAAAGTGACAATTGCTATATTTCCAGATTCTCTGGAGATAAATTTGTTGGTTTCATAATCAATGAAGGCGTTGACAAATTACAAGAATATTTAGCAAGATTAAGAAAATTTGTCACTTCAGTGTATCAAGTACAGGAAAATTTGATTCAAATTGACAAAAAAATCGGATATGCATTGTATCCTGAAGATACTAGAGATTTGTCCAAACTTGTATCGATGTCTTCTTTGGCAATGAAAGAAAGCAAACAAGAAAATCAATTTACTATCGCTCGTTATCAAAGGCATATGGGAGATACTTTGAAACAGAATATCATCACTGCTTCGAAGCTAAAAGGCGCGTTAGAACGAAGGGAAATTGAAGTTCATTTCCAAAAAACTATTGACACAAGAACTAAGTCTTTTGGATATCTTGAAGAATTAGCGAGATGGGTCGATCCTGAACTTGGTTATGTTTCGCCGCTTGTGTTATTCTCAGTGGCAAAAGAGTTCAATTTGCTTGATCAACTGGAGAAGTATTTGATAGAAGAAGCTATAAAAAATTTTATTGGCATCAGGAATAATCCAGATTATATAAACACGAAACTCGCAATCAATTTGGCTCCAAGTTCTTTTATGGATCTGACTTTCTTGACTTTTTTGAATCAAGTTGTTGATAAATGCCATCTGAAGCACAGTGATATTTGTGTTGAAGTGTCAGAAAGCACCTTTGTGAACACTTTAGCAGACTGTGTTTTTCGAATCAACGAATACAGGAAAAACGGATATATTATAGCACTTGATGATTTTGGGAAAGATTATTCATCATTGGCAATTTTAGAGAGCGTAGCCTTCGATATCATCAAGATCGACAAATTGTTTATTGATAAGATATTCGAAAAGAAGAACCAAGAGATTGTCAAAATGATCCAAAAGATCGCTGAATTATCTAACAAGGAAATCATTGCTGAGGGTGTCGAAACCAACAATCAAAGCACCAAACTGATCGAACTTGGATGTTTTATTCAACAAGGTTATTTTTTCCATCGTCCTGAGAAAATGTTTTAATTACAAATTGTCGTAAAAAGACAAGAAAATAGGGTATACATCAAAAAAATATCACATTCCCGGTGTGATATTTTTTCTTGATCATTCACATATATGTTACATGTTTCTATTGAAAGAGCATCCCGTATGGATGCTCTAGATAACAAATAATTATTTGTGCTTTCTTTCCTTATATTTTGTGTGAAGAAGATGATGACTCTTAGTTCCAAGCGGTTTTTCTAGATATTCCTTATACAACGCTTGAATGACAGGATTTTCATGCGATTTTCTGATTGGCATATCCTTGTCAACTTCGTATATTGCTTGAATTCTCTCGCTTCTGGTTTTGGTAATTGTTCCATAGGGTTGTCCACCACCACCGATGCAACCACCTGGGCAACACATTACTTCGATGAAAGCATATGGTGATGTGCCGTTTTTAACTTGCTCAGCAAGGATTCTGGCATTTGACAAAGTATGACATACTGCAACTTTCACATCTTGGCCGCCAAGTGATACTGTGGCTTCCTTGATGCCTTCAAGTCCGCGCAAACCGACAAAATCAAGATTTTCCAGCGGCTTTTTATTGACAACTTCATATACTGTTCTGAGTGCGGCTTCCATGACACCACCGGTGGCTCCGAAGATTGCTGCCGCGCCTGTGGTGATGCCAAAAGGATTGTCGAATTCAGTTGGTTCAATACTTGCGAAATCAATGCCCATCTGTCTAATCATCTTTCCGAGTTCCCTAGTTGTCAAAACCGAGTCGACGTCATATAAATTTGGGTTCGATTGCATCTCTTCCCTCTTGGCCTCGTATTTCTTGGCTGTGCAAGGCATTATCGATACAACATACAGATTTTTAGGGTCAATACCCTTTTTTTCTGCATAGTATGTTTTTGCCAAGGCACCAAACATTTGTTGAGGAGATTTGCATGATGAAATATTCGGAAGAATTTCTGGAAAATGTTGTTCGGCGAAATTAATCCAACCAGGGCAGCAGGAAGTCATCATCGGAAGAACGCCACCATTGGTAATTCTATGAATCAATTCAGTACCTTCCTCCATGATCGTCAAGTCAGCAGTGAAATCAGTATCAAAGACTTCGTTGAAGCCGAGCAATTTCAGAGCGGAAACGATTTTGCCAGTAACGATATTGCCAGCAGGAAGACCGATTTCTTCTCCAAGTGATACTCTGATAGCTGGGGCAACCTGGACGATTACATGCATGTCTGGTTGGTGCAAAGCCTTCCAAACCAAGTCGGTATCATCTTTTTCAGTAATTGCTCCCACAGGGCATACGCTAGCGCATTGTCCGCAGAAAGTACAATAAAGATCATTCAATGGCTTTCCATATGCGGGAGAGATCGTCATATTGTGACTTCTGCCCATCATTTCTAAGACATTTACGCCTTGGATGGTCTTGCAGACATCGATGCATCGACCGCATTTGATGCATCGGTTAGGATTTCTTACTAATGCAGGATTACTGGTGTCGATAGGCTGAGGATAGTATACTGATTCGAAGCGATTGACATCAATACCAAGTTTATTGGCTAGTGATTGCAATTCACAATTAAGGTTTCTCGGACATGCAGTGCAATTTGCATCATGATTGGCAAGAATCAGTTCGGTTATTGTCTTTCTTGCGTTAAGAACTCTGGGAGAACTAGTTTTGACGACAAGTCCTTCTCTGCAAACAGTAGAACAAGAAGTAACAAGCCCCTTTTGACCTTCGATTTCAACGACACATATTCTGCAGTCAGATTTGATTCCTAAGTCTGGGTAGTAGCAAAGTGTCGGAATTTTGATATTGAATTCCTTGGCAGCATTTAAAATGGTAGTGTCGTCGGCAACAGTTACATCAATATTATTTATCTTTAAATTTACCATAGTATTATCCGTCCTCTCATATCTCTAAAGAATCTAACCGGTCGATATAGTCATCCCGGAAATAGCGAAGTGTGGAAATGATTGCAGTTGGTGCAGTTTGACCGAGTCCGCATAGTGAAGTTTGATGCATCACTCTAGCAAGCGATTCAAGAGAAACCAAATCCTTAACTGTGGCGGAGTGTTCCTGGAAGCGTTCCAAAATCTTGAGTAATTGTTGGTTGCCTTCTCGGCAAGGGGTGCATTTTCCGCAGGATTCATGTTCGAAGAAACGGATAACCCGAGTCAAAATATCAAAAATATCAAAGCGGTCATCAATCACAATGATCGCGCCAGCTCCAGTTTTTGATTCAAATTCTTCAAATCTGTCGTAGTCGATCAGCATATCTAGCATATAGTCGGGGATAATCGGGCCACATGCTCCGCCTAGTTGGACCATTTTTAGTTTTCTGTCATTTTCTACTCCACTGCCAATTTTCTCAATGACATCGCGAATAGAAACGCCGAAAGGAACTTCAAAAACACCTTTGTTCTTGATGTTTCCTGATAAACAAATCAGTTTTGTGCCTGTAGAAGATTTGGTACCTATTTTGGCAAATTGGTCGCCGCCGATTGTGATAATCAAAGGAATGTTTGAAAATGTTTCAACATTATTGATAAGCGTTGGCTTGTTAAAAAGACCCTGGGTGGTTGGAAACGGAGGTTTAACCCTGGTTCTTCCAGGCTTGCCTTCAATTGATTCGATCAAGGCAAATTCCTCGCCGCAGACATATGATCCGGCTCCGCTTCTGATCTCGATATCAAAATCAAATCCAGAATTGAGAATGTTTTCACCAAGGTAATTGTGTTTTCTTGCTTCATCGAGGGCCCATTGCATTGTGTTGTGCGAATGATGGTATTCGCCACGAATGTAGATATAACCTTTGGTTGCCCTTGTTTGATAAGCGACAATTAGCATGCCCTCGATAACTTGATGCGGATCATTTTCCATCAGGTAGCGATCTTTAAAGTTTCCCGGTTCGCCTTCATCGGCATTGCAAATGACATATTTTACATCATTGATTTCTTTGGCTAGGGCAACTACTTTGGTCACAACAGGGAATCCTGCGCCACCGCGGCCTCTGAGTTTTGATTTATGGATTTCTTCAATCAACTTGATCGTGTCGGTTTTCAAAGCTTTTTGTAAAGCCTTGTATCCGTCAGCTTTGATATAATCGTCAATCGATAGCGGATTGATTACACCGCACCGTTTTGAAATTAGTCTCATCTCTATCATAATTGTCGCCCCTTGTAATCAGAAATTATCGTCTTAACTTTGTTTTCAGTCAAATTAGTATAGGTTGTTCCATTGATCAACATGGCTGGAGCTTTGTTGCAGCAACCAAGACAACTGGTATATTCCAGTGTAAATAGCTTGTTTTCTGTGGTTTCTCCGACGTGAATTCCAAGAATCGCTTCAAGGCTATTCAATATTGTTGTCTGTGAATTAAGAAAGCAAGGAACGTCTCTACAAACTCTGATAATGTATCGGCCTCTTGGAACTTGGGAAAACAGAGTGTAAAAAGAAATGACACTACAGACTTTGCTTTCAGTGATTGAAAGATGTTGAGCGATGGTTTTAATTTCTTCTTCGCTGATAAAATGCTCGTTTTTTGAGATTTGATATTCGAGTAGAATTTCAATCAGATACGTTTCCGATTGTGGGTATTTTTCTAAAATTGTTTTTAGTGACATGATTTTCTCCTGTTCATATTTTATTGGTGACCAAACAAAAAAAAGAAGGACTGATACTCCTTAACCCTAAATTATGAGATTTCATGTTTCAGGTCGATTCTATAAAGTTGTCCAAGATTATTCTGTTTGCTCGGTAATAATAATTGAAGTAGCGCACCGATGTAAAAAAGGATTTACTGTTATAACGCGTATTTCTGAGCAAATAAAGCCGATAATCCTCCTTTTCATAAAAAAACTTTGATGTAATTATAGCGCTTTATGAGGCATTTTGTCAACCTTTTGCAGCGAATAAATAAATATATATATATATAATCGTTGATAGTTAATTAGAATTCAGTATTTCAACCACAAGTTGCTTTTCATATTTTAAGAAGATGATATACTATAATTGTCTATCAAATAGTAAAGAGAAGGTGCCGCAATGCTTGACATGATGCAAATAGGCAGGAAACTTTCAGAACTGAGAAACAAACACAATCTAACACAGGAAGACATTTCTCAACGACTGTACGTCACCCACCAAGCAGTGTCAAAATGGGAAACCGGAAAAGCTCTTCCCAATATTGACAACCTGTCTGAACTGTCCGCACTTTATAAGGTAAGTCTTGACGAACTGCTCTGTCTGGATGTTGCCTTAGGCAATCAATCTGTCGAGTCATTGTTTAAAACGCATGCTAGAAACTGGGTAATCCACGAAGTAGTTCTTGGCAATGTCTTGCACCTTGGGCTTGAAGACATTATTCATTTGCTTGACAAAGACGAAAGGGAATACGCATTATATTTATTGATTGAATCCTCCATTCCGATTGATGAGAATCTTTGGCCAAGGCTCTCCATAGAGGAAAGATTCAGATTGATCAATCAGTATATTGCCAGAGGCTACCCTTTGAAAATCGAAAAAATCCTTCCGCTCATGTCATATACGGAAAAAAGAAAAATCAAGGAGGAAAAAAATGAAAATTGTTAGAATGTTACCTTTTTTAGATTCAGAAGAAATCGACGAGCTACTTGAACTGTTAATCAACGATGAATTGAAAGAAGAATCTTTATCGATTTCGTCCATTCTTCCCTTTCTTCACAGGGAACAGGTAAAAAAGCTTTTCGATAAGTCGCTTGAAGGAAACATTGCAATTAAACCGGTTTGTATTTTGCCTTTTCTTCAGGATGAGGAATTGGATGAGCTTGTTGACAAGATCATTGATGAAGAAACAGAAGCACTTAAAGTTGATGAACTCTTGCCCTTTTTAAACAAGAAGCAGATCCAAAAACTCTTCAAGGACGCCATCAACAATTCCAAAAAAGAAGTTTAATTTTGAATTTTCATAATAAATATGGTCGTCTTGTCTGAGACTATCATATTTTTTTTGGATTCTTTTTATATGTCATTCACAATTATTGATAATATTGTATAATTGTTTCTATAAAATTTTCGTATTGTCTCTCACATTATTCAGAACTCAAGAAGTTGATCCTTAGTGAAATAAATAATATTTTTGATTCATTTGGGATTTTTAATATAGACTGGATTTTTTGGTGAAAAAGATGTATATTATTACTGGAAATGTTGCAGGTGTAGTTTAATGGTAAAACTGTTGCTTCCCAAGCAACCATTGGGGGTTCGATTCCCCTCGCTTGCTCCAATGTGTTCAGTATCCGCCTGGAGCGGATTTTTATTTCTTATCGGAAAACTAAAAGATTGATAGCATTGACATAGATACGATGATATAATATTATATTATTTATAAACACTGTACGTATATATAGACGATATGGAGCCCTTGGATGAGACATATAAAAATTCTGGTTGTAGTATTGCTTTCTGTCTTCGCGATTTTGGGCTGTGCAGTATCAAATTCGGAAATCACAACCTTCACTTCTTCAACTACAGGTTCAACCAATAATTTGACGACTCAGTCCACTATTGGTTTAACCTCTTCATCAGTGACCACTACAGAAACAATACCGTTAACCACAACAATAATGATTACGACCAAACAAAATTCGTACCCTATCTTCGAAGTCGCCTTCGGATTCGCTTCCTTGAGTATTACTAACAGGAGCATGGAGGAATCAGGATATTATCAAGTCTTGACTGTGAAGTCGAATTTTTGGATGCTTTGATAGCGCCTGATGTTTCGATTATCGAGATCTTGGCTGATTTGGATCTCGGTTCAATATTTGTGGAAAGCAAACTTGCTGATGCCGGTAAAAATCTAGCGGACTACGACGATGTGTACCTGCCTCATAACCATCAACCTCAACTTCACCCCTCGTTGTTGGCGAGTGGGATCGGTCAAATCACTCTGACTGAATTTGACCATCTTATGGTATTTTCAAAATCAGGATGTATTATCAAGCACGTTTCGTTCGCAATCGACGATGCCTCTGACATCGTATTCCGGAATCTTCACCTGGCGGAGCTTTGGGAGACGAAGAGGGATATTTGATTGATCATTCTCTTACTCAAGTTGAAGCATGGTGGGCTACAAATATTCCATCAACCATCACAAGTGATCTGTGGGCATTTGTAACGAATAAACCGATGTTGGATAATTTGAGCACATTATCATAACGAGAATTGGATTGAAATCATCAATTTTAAGACAGGCATTCGTTTACAGACGAATGCCCGTTTTTTTGAAAAATAGGCAAATGATTGTTTTTAAGTATTGTCTTTAAACATCTTTTCGAGTAGAATATACAATACAAGGTGATTGTTCATGAAAGAAAGCAAAGATAATTCTAAAGGATTTAAAATCTGGCTTAATAAAGTCTGGCAGTTAAGAAAAAAACTTGCCTTTTTTTCGACCGCAAAGGGTAAACAGATAATGTCAATTGCATTATCAATCGTGGTTATACTTGTGACTTTTGCAGTTTTGGTCTATTATATCTGTTTTCCATCCAGGGGATATTTCCACTCTGATTCCACTGACACGATCATGTGGGCAGAGGCCATGTTTGACGCTAAAGGACTATATAATCTTGATTTCAACTATGCAGCGTTTTTACCGTTTGGCGGATCGCTATTGATGTTGCCATTCATACCCATTTTTGGCGTGTCTATGGCAACGCAGGTCCTGGGTATGACGTTATTTTATATCTTGTTCCTTTTATCAATCTTGTGGCTTTGCAGATCATTGAAATTCAATTGGCTTTGGTCCGTCATTATTTGCTTTATCCTTGCTTTTGGAGTAGCGGGAAGCGACAAGATCAGGGAGATCTTTTTCGGCCATATCATCTATTATAGTTTAGGGACTTTGTTCTTTAACTTTGGTCTGGGGTTAATTTTCCGATTTGAAACAAAATTTGAAATTTGGGCGACCAATAAAAAACGCATCAACTATTATTTATTTCTAGTTGCCTGCTTTCTGTTTTTCCTGCTTACGACACTTAATGGATTGCATTCGCTGACACTTTTCACTTTGCCAGTTGTCGGAGGCTTTTTTTTGGAAAGGTTTTTCCGAGAAAAAACAAAGTTATTTTCTCGTGAAAATCGGCCATTCTTTATCATTCTTTCAGTTATTGGATCTGGAGTGGTAATTGGCTTGGGATTACATATCCTGCTGGCACTCAAAGTTCCCCAAGGGTATGCGGATGCTTATTCGTCGTATTCTGCACCGAGTGAATGGTGGGGAAACATTACCAGATTCTTTGAGCATTGGTTTACTCTCTACGGTGTCGATGTTGCCTATGGCGATCCGATTAAATCCGTTGATTCAATCTTGAATCTGTTCCGGATCATTTCCGGGTTCATCCTGTTGATAATTCCTATTGTCGCACTGGCAAAATATGCAAAAATCAATGATTATAAAATCCGTGTTCTTTTGATCTCGCATTTCATTCTTACGATACTGCTTATGATTGGCTATATATTTGGATTTCTTGCTTCGGCTTCCTGGCGGTTGTCACCGCTATTGGCGTCTTCGATACTTCTGTCTGTAATCTATCTTAAAACTTTGATTGATGGTGTTGATACTAGGCGATTGGCTTGCGTATTTCTCGCACCAATCATGATTGTGAGTTCGATTACGATGGTTTCAATTATCAGAATGCCAGCGGATTACAATATGGAATACGGGATGAATGACGGATATTTTCTCGCCAGAGAACTGGAAACTTTGGGACTTGAATACGGATATGCCGACTTCTGGCATGCCAATGCCATCACTATCATATCTGATTCCTCAGTCAAGGTGAGAAGCGTCACCGACCAATTGGACATATACCATTATCAGTCACAATTGTCCTGGTACGAAGACCAGGAAGGCATCGATACCTATTTTATATTGTTGACAAATTCCCAGTATAATGTTGCGCGTGCGAAAGACTGGTATGACTTGGAACATACTGAGGTTACAATCACAGGATCGAAAACATATCATATCCTGATATTTTCAGAAAATATATTTTAGGAGAGACAGATGAGACTTGAAAAGAAACTGATTTACGAAATCGGCCGCTATTTGCTTGTCGGTGGACTGGCGACCGTGTTTGATTACTTGGCGTTTGCTTTGTTCAGGTATGTAATCCTTGATCTAACTACAGTTAACTTGCTCATCTCAACGGCGATCGGATTCATGGTCGGGCTTACAATCAATTATGTGCTTTCAATCATATTTGTGTTCAAAAATGTCGCCGATCCCAACAAAGGGAAGAAAGTTTCTTCGTTCATTCTGTTTGCCATCATCGGACTAATCGGACTTGGCATGACTGAACTTGGAATGTGGCTGGGGGATGTTACCAGATTCTTTGTCGGGGAAGGCATCTATAAGATACCGGAAATGGTCATGAAAGTCATTATGACGGGAATCGTTTTGTGCTGGAACTATATCGCAAGAAAACTTTTGATCTTCAATGCACCAAAAACTACTCAGGAGAACGTTAAATGAAAACAGCGATAATCATCGGGGCGGGACCTGCAGGTCTCACCGCTGCCTATAAAATGTTGAAAGAATCTGATATTTTACCTGTGATCTATGAAAAGGCACAAGTGATCGGAGGAATCTCCCAAACCAGGGAATATAAAAACAACCGTATCGATCTTGGCGGTCACAGGTTTTTTACCAAGAATAAAGATGTCATGAATCTTTGGGAGGAGTTAATGCCCTTACAGGGAAAACCTTCCAAAGACGATCTTTTGTTAGATAGAACTAGAGAGTTTCCCGGATCTGCTGATCCCGAAACCGAAGAAGAAGTGTTTTTGGTAAGAAACAGGGTTTCTAGAATCTTTTATCTCAATAAGTTTTTTGATTACCCGATTTCATTGAAACTCAATACATTTGTGAACATGGGTTTCTTTCGCACGCTTAAAGCCGGATTCGGATATCTGAAATCGACGATTATCAAACGCAAAGAGAAAAGTTTAGAGGATTTTTATATCAATCGCTTTGGGAAACCGCTTTATCAGATGTTTTTCGAGGATTACACAGAAAAACTTTGGGGCAGGCATCCCAGTGAGATTTCCGCTGAATGGGGAGCGCAGAGAGTCAAGGGACTATCACTGTTCAAAGCGATAATTTCCGCAATCAAGAAGCCGTTTATCAAAAAAAGCGAAAAAGTGGAAACATCGCTCATCGAAAGCTTTTTCTATCCTAAAAAGGGACCCGGGCAGATGTATGAGAAAATGGCAAAAGAAATCATCGCCATGGGAGGCAAGATTTATCTTGGCGCTGATATCGCTAAAATCTGCCAACATGACTTTAAAATTAATTCGGTTGTATTTGAAATCGATAACATCAAAACCGAAGTGTCGGCTGATTATTATCTATCCTCGATGCCGATAAAGGATTTGATTGGCAGAATGAACGATGTCCCAAAAAACGTCATGACAGTCGCGAAAGGCTTGCCATACCGCGATTTCATCACAGTCGGATTGTTGCTGAAAGACATAAAACTGAATAACAAAACCAAAATCAAAACTTTCAACAACATCGTACCTGATTGTTGGATCTATGTCCAAGAAAGGAATGTAAAACTGGGAAGAATCCAAATTTTTAATAATTGGTCGCCTTACATGGTCGATGATTTTGAACACAATGTCTGGATTGGACTCGAATATTTCGCGAATGAGAATGATGCTTTATGGAATATGGAAGAAAAAGAATTCATCGCTTTTGCCATTGATGAACTGGTTAAAATCGGGATTATTGAAAAAAAGGACGTAATCGACGCCTTCAGGATCAAAATCGAAAAAGCATATCCAGCATACTTTGATACTTATCAAGAATTTTCCGTAGTCAAGGAATATCTGCAAAAATATGAGAATCTCGTTTGCATCGGCAGAAACGGCCAGCATCGGTACAACAACATGGACCACTCGATGCTGACAGCGATGGAAGCGGTAAAAGCTCTTGTCGATCCATCGTTGGATAGACGAGTCATATGGGAAGTAAATGCCGAGAAAGAATACCATGAGTCGCAAAAGAAATAGTAATTTAATCATCTATATCCCGGTCATTAAATGACTGGGATTTTTTCACTTGCTCTTGATAAAAAAATAACAAATAATATGATTTGATTAATATTAATTAACAATGGCTAAAATAAAAAAAATTTGTTATAATAAAAGCAGAGCCCAAATGCTGAATTATACACAAATTTATGAATATTAAAATGCCTATGATTAATAATTAACATATTGCACAAGATAATCATTTTATGAAAAATGTTTTCATTATTCATTTAGGAAGGCGATGTTTCTATGTCAATAAAAAGTGTAAAATTGCCAATCTTTGTCTCCAGACATGAAAACGACAGTTTTGAACGCCTGTTTTTGCCTTTTCTTAAAGCATCGGAACTTATCGAAGTCCGCACTTTTGAGTTGTCGTACAATTGGATATTTGCCGCAAAAGATACTCTTGTCCAATATATCTTACAGGGTGGGAAAATCCGTTTTATCGTTTCTCTAGATCTTGAAGACTCTGATCTGAATGCATTTATTCTCTATCAGGAAGCAGAGATTGAAACGATTATTAAACGCGAGATTTTGGATCCATTAAAAAGAGATATTCCCTATCATGAGCAATGGAGAGTTCAGTATCTTGCCTTTTTAATTTCAGAAGGTATTCTTGATATCAGGATATCCGTACCAAAACCAGGAATGTTTCGGCGTGATCGGTTGTCCATGCTTATGGAAGGCAAAGATATGATTTGTTTTCATGGATCGTTTTTTGCAGCCTCTGAAGCTCCGGACGCAATTGATGTATTTGTTTCTTGGGATCAGAGAGACCATTTGCGAATCCAAGAATACAAACGCAGTTTTGATGAGGAATGGAAGAATAAAGATGAGTCATTGTGGTCACTTCCGCTCCCTGAATCAATCAAAGCTGAATTCAAACAATTGAAAAACAGGTACAATCCCTTTGAATATCTTTTGGAAAATAAAACTAAATATAAAATGAAAACTTACCAACAAGACTTAATCGATAATCTGCAAAGCCATGATTGGCGCGGGATGATTGTTGTTCCTGCTGGATCAGCTCAAGCAATATCGACGCTTTTTGCCTTGGACCAGTATATCATCATGCAGCCAAGAGCAGTCGTATTGATTGTTGCTCCAAATTTGCACGCAATGTCAGAATGGGAAAAACTTATCAGGTTGAAATACCCAAAGAAACAAGTAATCATTTTTGTGAACGAGGAACAGATTAGAGACTCCCAACTTCAGGAAACGATCAGGCTGAAACTAAGAGAAGATTTTATTGTTGTGCTCTCCACGTACAAAATATTCGTCACGCCCACCTTCCAAAATGTTTTCAAGAAAAATAGAAACTATACGTTCTATGTTTTCGATGAATGTCATTTGTTGTGCAAAGAAGACGCAATAATAAATTGTGAATATTTAGAGGAAAGCGCCAGAATAGGACTTTCTTCATCTCCAAAGAGCTGGCTTAATGAAAAACATATAAAATATCTGAAGACTATTTTTGGTGATGAAATCATCGACTATACGCTTAAAAATGCTATTGGTAAATCTTTGAATGAGTACGACTATATTCCAGTATTATGCGAGCTTATCGTTCCGGAATATTCAGAGTTTAGGCAATTGACTTCTCTGGCGATTCGCTCGCTAGATAAAAACAAAGAGAAAGCTGAAAACCTGAAAGAGTCGATAAACTATCTTATTCAAAGAGAACGGGTTCTTAAAAAGGCATATAATAAGTCGGTTGAATTTATTTCCACTTTTGCGACAGCACAAAAGAAACATGTGATTGTTTATGTTGATCACACTCAGATTGAGGAAATGAGTAAAACGATTGAATTCCAATTTCGCAGTTCAACCGAGGCGTTATCTTCTGACGTGCCACTTCAGGATAGAGCAAAGATTTTCAAATCATTTATATCAGGCATCACGGATGTGATTGTCACTTCCGATGCATTTGATGAGGGTATTGAAGCTCTGGATCCTGTTGCCATCTATTTATTGTCTAGTCCTACATCTCCGAGAGTGTTTTTCCAAAGAAGAAACCGAATCCTTTATCCACTGCAGTCAAAAGCCAGAACCAAGATCTACGATTTTGTGACAATCGCTCCCAGACCGACAATGCAAGATGTGATGCAAATCGAAGTCATTAAGCGCGAACTTCCCCGGATTTCCGAGTTAGCCAAAGCAGCATCTGTTTCCATGCTTGGGCAACTTAACGAATATTTAGAATCGTTCCATTTGAATAATGTTTTTCAAAATACCGAGTCATATGATTTAAATCAGGATATATTCGTGAAAGAAGAAAATTATCTAGAATAGCGTTTAAATCAGTTCGGTATGTAGGAGTGGGTTTTTTTATGTATTCAGTTACCGAGAAAGACAGGAAAAAAGTGATTGAAAGCTATTTCGATTCCCTCGATCCATTGCGTCTACGCATTTTTCCTGCTAGAGAAAAGAAAAAATATCTAACTTTATTGTATATCATTGAATGTTTTGAGAAAGAGCGTTATTATACTGAAAAGGAAGTCAATCAGGTTTTGATTCAGGTTTACTTCGATTTTGTCACCATCAGGAGATATTTGGGTGATTACAGATTTCTTTCTCGAGAAAGAGACGGCAGCAAATACTGGGTCACGAGCAAAGCGAATGCAGTAGAAGAGGACTAATCATGGATAAGATCGAAGCCAACAAAATTGCCTGGGACAAACTTGCCAAAGATCATTATGAAAATTTCATAAACAAGCTTGAAAAAACTCCGATGCTGCTTTCCAATGCTATTGTTAAAGAACTTGGAGATATATCCGGAAAAAAACTTATCCATTTGCAGTGCAATGTAGGGCAGGATACATTGTCACTAAACAACCTGGGTGCAAAGGTAACAGGAGTAGATATTGCTCCGGAAAACATCAAGTATGCCAGAAAACTTGCGGAACATTTTCAAATCGATGCTAGGTATATCGAATCCGATATCATGAAACTTGCGGATATTCATAAGGAAAAATATGATATCGTGTTCACATCGGAAGGTGCTATCGGCTGGCTTCCAGATTTTAATGTCTGGGCAAGGACCATCAAGGGTTTATTGAAAAAAGATGGATTCTTCTATGTTAATGATATCCACCCTTTCTTTTTGATGCTTAACGAAGATGAATATGTTAAAAGGAAAACCAAATTAAAATACCCATATTTTGGCAGAATTCCTGATCAAGGGGAGACTATCGGCGGATATGCCGCTACTCCTCGAGAAGCTGTTAGTTATTATTGGATGTATTCGATCAGCGATGTCGTGAACGCTCTGATCGATGCGGGACTGAAAATAGAATATATCCATGAGTTCGACACTTTATGCTATAAACTTGGAGACATGGAAAAAGCGGAAAGCGGATATAGATTTCCTGAACACAAGGGTTTGTTGCCCTTGGAATTCTCAATCAAGGCTACGATAGAAAATTAGTTAGTTCTAAGCAAGGAGGTATCTATGGCTAAAATTAAGGGCAATTTGCTTTATGGTCAGTCCGGAGGACCGACAAGCGTCATCAACGCGTCTGCTTACGGCGTTATCCAAGAAGCAAGAAAAAGCCCATTTATCGAAGATATCATCTTCATGAAACACGGCATCAGAGGCGCCTTGAACGAAGACTTTTTCTTCATATGCAATCAAGACGAGGATACAATCGAACTTTTGAAACATACTCCGGGATCAGCGTTCGGATCAGTGAGATTCAAGCTTAAAGATTTTCGCGAGGATGATTCCAATTACGTCAGATTACATTACATCTTTCAAAAATACAATATCAGGTATTTTCTCTATAACGGTGGCAATGATTCCATGGATACATGTTCTAAAATCAGCGATTACATGGAACATATTGGTTATGACTGCAAGATTATCGGAATTCCGAAAACGATTGATAATGATTTGCCTCATACTGATCATACTCCTGGATTTGGTACTGCAGCTAAATTTATCATCAACACAATGATGGAGATCAGTTACGATATGCTCGCTTATCCGAACGGAAAAGTGACGATTGTTGAAATTATGGGTCGTCACGCTGGCTGGCTTACTGCCTCATCCGCGGTCGCAAAATTATCTGGATTCGGTCCGGATTTGATCTACCTTCCCGAAATCCCTTTTTCGATTGATAAATTCAAAGAAGATGTGAAGAAGGTCTACCACGAGAAAAAACAATGCCTAATTGCAGTGTCAGAGGGCATATCGAACGAGGAAGGCATCTTTATCAGTTCCAGTTCGGGTCTTAAGGACGCTTTCGGTCATTTTCAACTCGGAGGTGTCAGCTCAAAACTTGCCAATTCGGTTTCAGCTGACCTTGGTATTCCATCAAGATCTGTCGAACTCGGGTCAACACAAAGAGCATCTTCACATATCCAAAGCCTCACTGATGTGAAGGAAGCAATCGAAGTTGGCCGTCATGCAGTGAAATATGCTTTGGCAGGCAAGACAAATCAAATGGTTACAATAAACAGAGTTGAACAAAAACCATATCGAGTCGAATATGGGTTACACTTGTTATCTGATTGTGCAAACACTGAAAAAAGAATTCCAATTTCAATGATTAATATCGAAGGCAATGGAGTTACTACTGAATTGATTGATTATGTTTTGCCTCTGATCCAAGGAGAAAATCCTCCAAAATTCAAAGACGGAATCCAACAATTTTCAAAAATCAAATAGTTTATGACAATATCAAGATAATTAATGCTTGAAAAACCCCATCAATGCATTATAATAGATATTGCCTTTGCGGTTGTGGCGGAATGGCAGACGCGCTACTTTGAGGGGGTAGTGTCCAATGGACGTGTGGGTTCAAGTCCCATCAACCGCACCAAAGTTGTCTTTGATTACTCCCCAAAACCAGGGGAAAATAACCATATTTTAATGAAAATCGACCTTATTTCTTATGAAATAGGGTCGTTTTCGTTTATAGGGTCATGTCCAGAACAAATTTGCTTTCTTAAAAGTGACATATACAGATTAGGGGTAATGTGGTTCCGAACTTCATTTTGAGCCTATTTTTAGGGGGTAATGTGGTTACGAACTAACATATATAAAGTTTGAATTCCAATTCACTATGCTTGTATTTATAGATAATTGGAATTCGATAAGTTTGTATAAGGTATTGATCACTAGGAATGTTTGAAACTTCATCTGTTGTAATTGATACGATGAGATTAATCGTAAAACCGGTAAAAATGACTTTTGTGAAGATTTTCTTGATATGATCAATGTTGGGTTCGACTACAAGTTTTCTAGAGTTATAAAGGATTTGTGTAATGAAAGTGTTGACCTGATTGATACGATATAGTCTTGATAAGATGTTAGATATTTTTGAGTAACGATTGATTTGTTCGTTGATGGATTTTGTATTTATATCTAGGTATAGTTCTTCCAGCTGATTTGCTAATGCAAGTGAAGAAGGTGCAATTCTTTTCTCGATATGATTAACAATCTTATCCTTGTTCTTCACCATATGAGATGCAGCTAATGAAATTCCATCTTCAATATCAGCATTCTTGAATGCATATCTTCCCAAGTCACATTTACATAAAAGCATCGGAACCTCATATTTACCTTTATGTCGTTCAACGACATAAGTAAAATGTCTGTTGAAGTCTTGAGAATAGTAGAAATAGGCATAGGGACTTAGTTTGAAGAATTTGCCCTCACTATCAAAAGTAGTTCGTTTCTTTCTCAACCTTAAAACATCATCCCATGTATCCCTTGTGATAATGGGTTCATGGTGATTGTGAACATAATACTGATTAAGATTAAGAGCTGATAGCATCTCTGGTCTAACGATACGAGCATTCATTTTCTTGCGTAACAACATGTCTCCTACATATTTCTCATTCTTAAGAATGTCTTCAAGTGTTCGTTGACTCCATTTTTCATTTCCTGATGGAGATGGAATATTCATACTATAAAGATTTTGAATAATGGTTTTATATGAATAACCAAGAATGTACCATGAGTATATTTTTCTAACGATATCAGCTTCATGATTGATGATGATGTACTCATCTCCTTTGATGGAGTATCCATATAAACTAGATGTAGTGCTCATCCCCCTTTTCATCTTGTTCTCAAATGCCCAAATAGTATTGGATGATATTTGATTTGATTCTTCTTCAGCGTGAGCACTTAAGAGAGTTAGAGTGAAATCCATCGTTGGATCCGTAGAAGATAAGTTTTCCTTTTCAAAATAGATTTCAACGGTTCTTAATCTTAACTGCCTAATGATACTAACCACATCTATAATATTTCTTCCTAAACGAGCAATAGACTTTGTGATAATCAAGTCAACCGCGCCAGCGTTCACAAGTTCCATCATTTGAGCGAAAGCAGGTCGATTGATTGAACGGCCACTTTCCTTATCAGCATACACACAAACAAGATTATAATCCATATTTGATTTTACTGATTTCACTAGTTCTAACACTTGTCTTTCATAAGAAGATTCTTGCTCGACTGATTCAGTTGATACACGTGCGTAAATGACCACACGTTTTTTAATTAGATGTGTCAAATCAACTGGGATCTCGAAGACATTATTCATGATAAACCACCTTATATCCCAAGGTCATCTCACGATTGTAATCAGTGTGAAGGTCACGGATAAATGGTTCAATTCTTCTGACTTCATCAATATGATCAACTAAGTCACCTGTGATTACAGTTTTGGAAATTACACAGATTATCTTATCCACATCAACAATGATGAGTGAGTACAAGTTTTTAATAAGAAACTCTGAATCTTTTGAAATGATATCATCTGTATGATCCCTTAACAAATCTGATAGTGATAGATTTCTAATTGATGCAGAGATTTGTTTTTGAAGAGAAGTGATTTCTTTCTTCAACTGTTTTTCTTGAATAACTAAATCAGCAAGTTCATATTCTTTGGATATATTTTTAATTTGTATCAGGTTGTGCAACATTTCCCTTTTTGACACTAACGCATCGTTAAGTTCATCACTGGATGTGATATTTGATAATTTATCTATAAGTGCATTTAGAATGTCTTCAGACGAAATGATGTCTTTTATCGAATGCATAACCGTATCCATGACAAGGTCATAATCTATCCAGGGAGCATCACATTTAATCGTTTTATCCATACGATTATGCTTACAATCAAGAACAACCTTTTGTGATGGACGGCCATGATTCACTAGATGCCTTCTCAAGTTACCGTGACATTTTGAACAGTACACAAGATTGGTGAGTGGATACTTGGTAACCATATTACGATTTGTTTTAGAACTTTCTTCTAGAATCGTCTTTGCCATCTCGAATGCAGCTTTACTAACAATACCTTCATGATTATTTCTTACAAAATATTTCGTTGCTAGATTATCATTTTTCACTTGTTTATGCGTCAAATAATCCGTTGTAACAGTCTTTTGTAAGATGGCATCCCCACAATACTTCTCATTAGCAACAATGGTTCTTATGCCACTATAGAGCCATTCCTTTTTATTTAGTGTTGGAATCTTACGATTATTTAGTGTCTTCTTGATATCATTGATGTTAAACCCTTGTAAGAAAAGTGAATAGATGAGTCGTATAATCTTTGCTTCCTCTTCGTTGATGACAAGTTCCCCATCATCATTCTTGTCAAATCCATAGATTCGAGAAATGTGAAGTTTTCCAGCTTTGAACCTTTTTTCAACGCTCCATTTCACGTTGGTAGAAATTGACCTAGATTCTTCTTGGGCAATAGATGACAAAATCGTTAATACAAAATCAATTTTTGGATCACTTGAATAGATATTTTCCTTTTCAAAGAAGATGATGCATCCTAAATCCCTAAGTTCTCTTACGAGTGATAACACATCAATTGTGTTTCGTGAAAATCTTGAGATAGACTTCACTAAAATTAAATCAATCTCCTGGCGTCTTGCTAGTTCAATCATCTTCATGAACTCAAGACGCTTTTTCATTTGCGTCCCAGATAAGCCCTGATCAGCAAACATACCAATGAATATCCAATCTTTATTATCCTGGATACGTTTCGTGTATTCATCAATCTGGAAACGGAAAGAATTCAGTTGATCTTCTTCATCTGTTGATACACGTGCGTATGCAGCAACTCGCTTTTTCTTGATTACCTCATTTGTTGCTTCATTGATAAATCTGTTCATTGGTTGAATCACTTCAATTGTCTTCATACTTTAATTGCTCCCTTCGTGCTTGTTTGTGTTATACCTTAAAAAACGCATTATTGGTAATGTTTGTGAAAACTTTTAAATATTCTTCTAAACTTAAAAAACCCTTCAAAAAAAGAAGGGTTATTGCAGACAATATTATACGATTTTTTACGGTTGGACTCATTCCTACATACCTCACCTATAGAGTAGTAGAAACGATCTATACATATTCTTGAACCGTGACTATTGTATCAGCAAAACAAACGATATTAGGTGGTCAAACTGAAGACTAATTATCTTTTGATGAATTTTCCTGGTTGAATGTCTTTATATTCACCAATCAGATGTCCTAAAAAGAAAACATCGGTTCTTTTGCGTACTATTATGTGCGAACTATCGTTAAAGAAGAGCAGAGCTTCAAATGGTTTATTGATTACTTGTGTTGGTAGGATTACCTTCGACATATAACGTTTGGTCTCATATTCGTAGAAGTAGACACCAGATTGATTTGGTGCATCTTGAATCGCTTCGAATATATAAGTCTGAAGTCCATCTTTAACAAAGTAGATGGATGAGTAATCATCACTGATATGAACTTTTGTTTCTTTTATAACATCCTTATATTCTGAATCCAAATGATACTCATTGAAAATGACAGAGTTATTCAATTGTGAAAGATAATTATTTGTCAGAAATTCAAGACTGACATTATAAAAGTCAGCAATCCTTTTCAGCCCAACGATGCTGATTTGGCTTTCGCCTTTTTCATACTTGTGATACTGGATTCTGCTGATACCTAAAACTTCAGTGAGTCTATCGACCCTAACCTTATGTTTTTCTCTTAAAAACTTCAAACGATATCCGATATTATCGAGCAAAATCTTCGAGTATCCATCATAAACTGCCAAAAGAATCACCTCCGATGTGTTTCATTAAAGTTAACACTTCAATTAAAGTATAGCACGATAAAAAAGAAATAGTTAAGAAAAATGAAAAAAATGTTAATCTAGATGTTACACGACATAATAAATGAAAAACATAACTAAATCAAAATGTGAATCCATTTACAATATACACAAACACAGGAGGTGTGTTAAAAGTGGATGCACATAATAAAGATCAACCCAATCAAAGAGAAACACTATGCAGGAACTATTTGATTAATCTCAAGTATATGGCAGGACTTACAACCGATATCTTGGCAAGTCGATTATTTCTTGATAAGAAAAACTATTACCAGTTGGAAGCAGGAACACGTGGACATCGGATGAGTGCAATCCTCTATCTCAAACTAGCGAAAGAACTCAAAATTAGCGTGGAAGAACTGGTTCGAAGAGAGGCTGCATATCAGAAAATACGAATCAAAAAAGGATTAACTAGGGAACCTTGGTATTTATCAATAGATGAGGAACTTGATGATGAACACTAGGGAAGAGATAGAAACTTATATCTCTTATATCGATTTAAAGAAAATCACGAAAGACAGTTATCGAAACATTTTGCGGATCTGGGCAACTTACCTTGAAGATAGAGACATTCTTGAACCAACTAGAAACGATCTATTAAATTTCAAGGAAGAAATGCTTGCTCTCACTGAAAGTGCTACTGTGCAAAAATACTTGGTTGTCCTGCGTGGATTCTTTAGATATCTAAAATTCAAAGGGCTATATGAAGATATATCGTATCAGATTAGGGGATGTAAGGTAGAAACGACATACAAAAGAATGCCCTTGTCGATTAAAGACTCAATAAAACTCATTAAAAAAGCGAAGAAAAAAGCGAACGCAGAACCTGGTAAACGAAATTATGCGTTGGTTGTCCTTTTCTTAACGACTGGTATCAGGAGCATTGAAGCAAATCGAGCAGATGTTGAAGATATCGACATAATCGATGGTGAGTATGTACTCCACATTCAAGGTAAAGGAAAAGACTCAAAAACTGAGTATGTGAAACTCTCTTCAGAAACATTTGATTCCATTAATGACTATCTAAATAGTATAAACCCAAAATTTGTGCTAAAAAACCACGGAAAAACACCGATGTTTCTCACCCAAGAAAAAGGTGGGAAACAAAATCGATTATCGACCAAACAAATACGTAATATCATCAAAGAATTACTCATATCCATTGGATATAATTCTAGGGCATATTCTGTCCATAGTTTACGTCATACATTCGCAACGACAGCACTGATGAAGGGTGCTTCATTATTGCAAACTCAAGAGGCACTCCACCACAAAAACATTTCAACGACACAGATTTACAGTCACATGGTTGAAGGCATGAAATCTAACACAAACAAAATTGTCAGTGATGCACTATTTAAGAACAAGGAGAAAACGAATGAATAGCAAGGAAGCCTACACTCTCTATTTAAAAGACTTTCACAATGTTTTTGTTGCACACCATGAAAATGAGTTCTATATTAATCTTCATGATGCACTCAAAGGCTTTGGTTTGGATAAGGATAGTGAAGAAGTAAAAGAAGATACTGTTTCCATTACCAGATTTGATATTAGCAAACTACATATAACGAAAAAACAAGCTGATTTCATTGACTACAAATCTTTTGAAAGACTATTTAAAATATCCGAATCAATGGGAGCTTTAAATTTTTTCAATGAAGTGAGCAAACATAAGTATGAAAAAGAAAAGAATTTTGATGGACTTACTATAAATGACTTTCATCATCCGGAAATCATCGAGAAATTTATCCAGGAACGCAATCAATTGCTCACAAAGGTCATTTCACTCGAAACGAAAGAACGCAAACTGGATCCTTACATTAAGGTCGTTAAAAACATCTATGGAACTAAGATTGCTCCAGTGAACTTTGTCAATATCAGTTCTGCACTGAAGTATTCTAAACAAATCCCATCATCAATGATTGCAGAAAACCTAAGACAAGCTGGAGTCTTTGATGATCATAATCAACCCAAGAAAACGTTCATTGATAAGAACTATTTTAGAGTTATCACACTTTCGTCATCAAAACTCGATAAATATATGAGCGAAACGAGTGTCCTGGTTTTACAAAATGGCATCAAACTTATCGAAGAGATTATCGATAACAGATTAGGTGGGCTAAAGCGATGATTGAAACCTATACATTATCAGAAGTTGCAGAAGCATTAAAAGTTTCTAGAAGAACGGTATTAAGATATGTCAAAGAAAGAAAAATCAAAGCATTTAAGTTCGGAAATAACTATCGAATCACCCAAGAAAATATTGATAAGTTCATGGCCGAGAATAGTCTTGAAAACGAAGAAAACCATAAACAAAAACCATAGTACATAACAGTAGTGAACGGCAACACGAACACACTTTTTGAATGACAAAGGCTACCTTGTATATACCTTTTGTAGGACAAAACGACTAAGTATGTTTTTGATTGGCGTTCACATGTTTTTAGGAGAAAAAATCATGTTAAAAATTATAGAGTTTTTTGCAGGAATTGGTGCATATCACCAAGCCTTAAAAGAGTTAGACATAGAACACGAAGTAGTAGGCATTTCCGAAATAGATGAAAACGCAATTAAAGCATATCAAATACTCCACGGGAAAACTAATGTACTAGGGGATATTAAAAGAATTAGAAGAACTCCTGATGCTGAAATGTGGTGCTATTCATTTCCATGTACCGATATCTCTATTGCTGGTAAAATGAAAGGTATGGATCGTGAATCAAAAACACAATCAAGTTTATTATGGGAAATAGAACGACTACTCATAATTGCAGAATATAAACCAAAGTATATGATTATGGAAAATGTTCCAACTCTAGTTGGTAAAAGATATCTAGATTACTTCAAGATTTGGTTAAGTACTTTAGAAGAAATTGGATATAAAAATTACTATGCAGTCATGAATGCCAAAGACTATGGAGTCGCTCAAAATAGAAAGCGACTTTTCCTCGTGTCAATGTTAAGTGATGAACCCTATGTGTTTCCAAAGAAAATTCCACTAACTAAAAAATTGAGTGAATATCTTGATGATCAAGTAAATGAGAAGTATTTCGTATCGCCGAAGATGTTTAAGTATTACACTGATACGAAAGATAGAAATGGATTCGTAAGAGCAACTAGATTCAAACCACACGATAAAGATAGCAAGTATGCCTGGACTATAACTACAAGAACTGGTTCAACTCCAACGGATAACTTTGTTATCGTTCCAGAAGCAACAAAAAAGGGCTGTACGACTGCCCAAGTAGGTGATGGCATCTACATCAACCGTCCACATCAAAAACGTGGTGTCGTGCAAAAAGGAGCGATTCCTACACTCAAAACATCCGTGAGTGATCTAGGAGTTGTCGTAAACAAAAACGAGTTAATCTCCATAAGAAAGATTACACCTAAAGAAAGCTGGAGATTAATGGGATGGAGTGACTATGACTTCATGAGAGTTGATGGGAAGATAAGCGAAACCGCACTATACAAACTAGCAGGTAATTCAGTAGTGGTTACAGTTCTAAAAGAGATATTTAGAGAACTCTTCAAAAGTGAAATCTATGAGCAAGATTGATATATCTGATAATCACTATATTGTAGAGTTTTACTGGATGTCGAAAATGGGTTTAAAGGGAAGTGAATTAAGGTTATATGCCTTGATTTTTTCCTATTCACAAGATAACAAAGGTGGATTCTATGGATCCATCGAATACCTAACGAGAAGATTGGATGTCTCAAGGAGACAGATTTTTAGGTTATTAGATGGACTCCTAGAAAAATCATTAATTAAGAAAACTGAGCATTATCAAAATAATGTGAAGTTTGTTTCATTTGAAATTATCGTTAATGAGCATACCAGTGTCAAAATGTCACCACCCATGACAAAATGTCACCTTGATAGTGACAAAATGTCACCAACACCAGTGTCAGAATGTCACAAACCCAGTGACAAAATGTCACCTAATAATAAAGAAGATATTAAAGACTTAGATATTAAAGTGATAGAAAGAGATGTATTAGATAAAGTAGATATATTAGAGAAATTAGATAAAAGTAGCAAGCTAGAAGATGAAATTACATTTTCTAAGAATCATGTCTTAACAAGATACTTGATCAATGCAAGATATCTTTCGAGAATAGATGAACTGGAGTTCTTTAGATATGATAATTTCTTTAATAAATTCATTGGTAAGAATGGATATGAATTTGAAGATTACAAACTCTATGTTCAATATTTTATCTTCAGAAATAAAGAACGCATAAAAAACCAAGAATTAAAGGATGAACCGATAAAAAATAAGTATGGATACTTTATTACCGCTATGGATAGTGCAAGAAGAGGATTTGCAGAGAAAAAAATAGAAAAAAACAAATATATATTAAATTAAAGGCTGTTAATAATCTTTAATATTTGGTACAATTCTTATAACGAGGTGATTCTATTGAATAAAATTAATGACTTTATTTCTTTTAACCCACAAAGACACACTCACAGCAAAGCTAGTGAAAGTTATGTAGAAGTTACATTCAAGTATGAAAGTGGTAAAACATTTGAAGGGTGGATTCCAGTTGAATATAGAAGAACTGGGCTAGATTTGAAAACAGAACAAGAAATATCTGATTATTTAATTTCCATATATCCATTTTTAAATCCAGATAAAAGAAAAGAGTGGCTTGCTGAACAAGAAAAATTTTGGTCTTCAGAAAAACCGAATGCAGGAGAAACTAAAAAAGTGTTTGATGCTATTTCAAATGGAAATTGGACTTGTGTAAATTGTTCAATATCCAACCCTAATTGGGCAAGAAGATTTCAAGACATAAAAGAATTTGGCTATACTTTTGCTACAAACACTCCTGTAAAATGCCCAGCATGTGGAAAGAGATCAACATTTCTTCAAGCAATTAGTATACCAAGACACCACAGCGTTGATGGAAACGGCTATGAAACTTGGAGTCCATTATTAAGGAAACGCATTATTTCTACTTTAAATAATTATGATTCGTATGAAGGGAAAGTTGGTAGTAATCTTTTGCCAGATCATAAGTTTTCTGAAATCAGATGGGATCTTAATACAAAAGAAACAAATAAAGACAATATGTCACAAACAGAGATTAAAGCTAAGTTTCAACTGATGACTAATCAAAGAAATCAACAAAAAAGAGAAGTTTGTAGAAATTGTTTTCAAAGCGGAAAACGAGGAAATGTTTTTGGGATTCCGTTTTATTACCAAGGTAATGAAAATTGGGCTGAAACTATTTCGAAAACCGGTAAAGATGCTGAAAAGGGTTGTGTAGGTTGTCCATGGTACGATCTTGAAAAGTGGCGAAAAGAGCTTATCAAGAAGATTAACGGATAATAAAAAAATGGCTTTATTTGCCATTTTTTTCATAGTCTTGAATTGCTTTCATTACTGCTAGCCCGACATTCTTTGCCAGTAATACTGGAACTGCATTTCCTACTTGGATAAACGCTTGTTTATGTGTGCCTTGGAAAATGAATTCATCAGGAAATGTTTGTAATCTAGCCATTTCTCTAGCTGATATACATCGGTTCAAGGAGTAATGAAGATGAGTTCCACCATGGTTTTCTTTTATAGTCATAGATGGATGACCAACACGTTGTCGCTTGTAAGCATCAGCAAAAGTTTCATACAATGATTCGCCAGGTCCAACTTGGGCGATTCTTTCTTCAAATTTCTTGCTATGTTTAGTCCATACATGGTTTATGCTCGAATCCATTTGCTTATCTTCTAAATCTGAAATTGACTCATCAATTGATTTGTAATGTTCTGGGTTCAATTGTTTTTTTGGATAAGGATTTCGCAAACCAAATCTATTGCCAATAAATATTGCTCTGGTACGAAGTTGTGGAACACCATAGTCTGCAACTTCAAGAATTCTAACAGAAACCTCATAACCGAGTTCTTTAAATCCTTCGACAATTTCCTTATAAAAATTACTATTATCCAAAGTTAATATGCCTGGTACATTTTCAAGAATAAAGAAATATGGATTGAGTTCCTCAACCACACGTTGATACTCACGAAATAATTGATTTCTAATATCTTTTGGATTCCTTTTTCCTGCTACTGAGAAACCTTGACATGGTGGGCCACCTACTACTAAATGGACATCATTTCCATTAGTGTATTCTTTTGGATTAAAGTCTTTTATGTCACCAAAATAATGGTGCGACTCTGGAAAGTTATACTTAAGTGTATCCATAGCATGATCAAGTATTTCAACATCAACCAACTTGTTAAACCCTGCCTGTTTTATACCTAATGATAATCCTCCACAACCAGCAAAAAGGTCAACATAATTATATTTTGTGTTACTAAATGAAAGATTAGAAGTATCGACTTCATAAATATTGTCATAACTTGTTTCTATTTCTTTCATAAGATTCGAATATCTACTCTTTCGATGTTTCAAATCCTTTATAGGTGTTTCTATTTCGCAATTGCAATCTTCGAAAAGAGTTGGTTGCACAATTTTCTTCTTCATTAATCCTCTACCTCCACTAAAATTCATTTAGATTATAACACTATTAAGACTTAAAAAAAATGATTTTACAAGTCATTTGAATTAATTTCTTTGTAAAGAAGGTTTATATCAACTATTCAATGAAATATTGGATAAAAATCTTTAAATTACATAATAAAAACAAGCGACTATATATTATTGATCGTTTTTGTAGACCAAATTGAATTCATAGTCACTTGCACGATACTCTTATATTATAATATAACTATTGTATTTTTAAAAGTATAAAATTAAAAGGAGCAAAAATGAAAGTGGAAAAACAGTTTTCCTGCAAAAGGAATCAAAAGATTTAGAGATTAAAGAAACTGGTGAATTCACCAATCTCCTTTAAAATTGGCCAAAAAATATGAATTGATGCTTCCAAACTGGCTAAACTATATAAGTATATTATCACTGTCATGGAATGTGCAAGAACAGAGTTCAGAGAGAAAAAAAGGGCTGGTTTATCATTTAATAAAATGATATAATTATAATAATCGAAATGATATTTTTCAGTGTAAAAAAATTGCAACAATTACAATTTTTCTTTTCTTTATGCACAAAAACACTCAAAATGATGAAAGGATGCAGAGTAATGGATAAAAACATAACGTTAGAAATTTTCAACAAATTGATGAGTAAACTACCAAAATACTGGTTAGGAGAACAATCAATTAAATTCATGAAGTATAATGGATGCAACCATTGGAGACAAATGGAATGGGCAGGTTTTTACTTTCAGTTCATGTGTGAAAAGATTCTTGGTGAAGACAATTTCTTTGAAATTCCTGGAAAAAAATATGGAAATGTTGAATTTGATGGTTTTAAAGTCATTAACTACGATTTTAAAGCACATTCTGAATTCCCTGGGTCTACTTCGAAAGTTCCAACAAATGGGTATGTCGAGGTTACTCAGGCAATTAGTGAATATGGAACTGTTGGTTTTATAGTAGCAAATGGAACAGTTGTGTTTGATTCACCTCTACAATCATTTAAACATTGGCATGATGGGTTTAAGGGAAATACAAGCGAGTATGAAATCGAGAGAATAAAACGTGGTGCGCCATCTAGGAGAAGAAAGGTTTCTTTTGATTTGCATGAAATAGTTTTTCTTTTTGTAGATGAAACTACTTTAGAATTGACAGGAAAGTTTCAAGGTGGAATGAGAAACTCAAATGGAACTCCACGAAATCCTAAAGTTATGATTGATTTAAATGATCCTAGATTTGAAAAACACACATATAAAGTGGTGAAATGATGAATCATTATATAGTAAAATTAGAAGATTTTTTAAAAAATGATGTTAATGACATAATCATTAAATTGAGTATATTAAATCCATCTGCTGAGAAGTCACAAATACATTCTTGGATTACATTAATTAATGACATCAAGCAATCTAATGTTAGTTTATTACCCAAAGATGTAGTTGTTGGCATAGAGGTAAACTTGCCTATAGATGGCATGGGTGTTGACCTTGTGATTATGGGTAAGGATAAAGATGATTCAAAACATTCTTTTTTAATAGAGGCTAAACAATGGGTCGATTCTAATGTATACACATATGATTTTGGCGAATCAAGAAGTGAGACACAAACCCTACATCCCCAAATTCAGTTAGCAAGACACGTAATGGGATTTAAGGATTACACGAACATTGGTGCTGAATTTATAACTCATGCGTTCGTGTTTACAAGAAATCTATCTAATCAAGCGATAAATCATTTAATTAACATTAATCCAATTAAAGAATTTAAAAGCATTCCAATAATTATATCAATGAATGATATCATAAGTGAAATCTCAAAGATTCTTGTCGGTGGAAGTGATGACATATTTGATTTGTTCACTAATATGTCTTATAAACCTTCGAAATCTATTATTGCAGCTATGGAATCGATGGTTTCTAAATATGAACCATTTATTCTTACAACCGAACAAGAGAATGTGGTAAAGCAAATCTTTGATGCATTCAATAGTGGAAAGAAGATTATTAGGATTACGGGTGTAGCAGGTTCTGGTAAAACAGCAATCCTTCTTCACACATATATTAAATTGGTAAATAAGCAAAGTGATGATATTAGACCCATTTTTATTTCTGGTGCTCAGAATACCAAGTTATATCAAAGTCTATTCAGAGAAGTTGAACGTTCTTTCTCATTCTCTTTTTCCTTAGATAAAATGGTTGGGAAAACAATAGGTCACAAGTACTATCTGTGCATGGATGAAGCACAACACAACGAGAGTGGAATCATCAGTAACATGATAAACAGAAATGCTCAACTTATATTATGTTACGATGAGGGACAAACCATTAATGCAAATAATGCTCTTGTAGAATTAAAACAATTAGAAACAAGAAGTGATTTTGTTTCAATTAATTTGCAAAATAGTGTGAGATATTCAGGTTCACAGGTATTTGAAAAAAATGTCAAAAAAGTACTTAATGGAAACATGGAAATTGAACCAGATTCTTTATACGACTTTAAGATATTTGATACGATTGAAGAATTGGAAAACCATACAATAGACTTGATCAAAAAAAATCCTAAATCGACTATTGCAATTACTGGTTTACTTTCAAATGATGCATCTACTATTTCAAATAGACCTAATTCGAAAATATTCATTGATTGGGGTTACCAGGGCGAATGCAGATGGATTCCATATGTAGAGAGTAAGGACTACTTGCAGAAAAATAATGGTAAACTTTGGGTTGGCACTTGGTGGTTACCTGGGCTAGATGTAGACTATGTATCAGTAATAGTTGGTGGTGATGCCAAAATGACAATCAATGGGATAGAAGCAGTTCCACATGGTGCAAAGCATTATAAAATGATGATTAGTATTGCTGAAAAACTGAATTACCCAAAACACTTATTTGTCAGCAAGCAATCATTTGGGAAAACAGTTCAAGATACAGTTAAATCAAGTAATAACATAATTAATTTCGCATTTTCAGATGCAAATTTAAAGAGGATATTTATCCAAGAATTTAGTGAATTGTTAAAAAATAACTATTATATACTTCTAACTAGAGGAAGAAAAGGTTGCTATGTTTGTTTTTCAAACAAATAGTATCATTTCTGATTGATTTTGAAGTTGTTGTGGTATTGTTTGTTTGGAGGTAGAAAAAATGACTAAAAGTCCGAAATTTAAGTTTATAGATTTATTCGCTGGCATTGGCGGATTTCATGTTGCAATGTCAAATTTGGGTGGTGAATGCGTACTTGCTTCAGAAATCGATAAGTTCGCAATTGAATCATATCTAGAAAATTATGGTGTCAATTCAGATAATGATGTAACAAAAATTAATTCCAAGGAAATTGAACCATATAATGTGTTATGTGCAGGATTTCCTTGTCAACCATTTTCAAAAGCAGGTTCTCAATTAGGCTTTACTGATGAAATAAAAGGAACTCTATTCTTTGAAATAGTGAGATTACTGCAAGAAACAAAGCCGGAGTATTTGATTCTTGAAAATGTTAGAAATTTGTATGGGCATGATAAAGGAAACACCTATCGTGTCATCATGAAAACTCTAGATGAAATCGGATATGTTGTTAATCAAACACCTATAATTATGAGTCCTCATCAGTTAGGCATTCCTCAACTTAGGGAAAGAGTATACATACTGGGTATAAGAAAAGACTTAGGTGTAAAGAATATTGAAGTTGATTTGCCCAATGGAAAGAAACAAGATTTATCCATATATACATCAAACATACTTGAAAATGGCAACGTAGATAAAAAATATCTAATAAGTGACTATGAAGTAATGGTATTAAACGCTTGGGATGAGTTTTACACTGGAATTAAAGAAAAAATTATAGGATTTCCAATCTGGAGTTATGAATTTAAAGAAACATATGATATAAGTGAATTCCCAAAATGGAAACAAGACTTCTGCAGAAAAAACCGTGAGTTATATAGTAACAATAAAGAATTCATTGATTCTTGGTTGAGTAAATATAAGAATTTAGAAGATTTTACTCCTACAGATCGTAAATTTGAATGGCAAGCAGGAACAACAATTGACACGATTTGGGATGGATTAATTCAATTCAGGCCTTCTGGAATAAGAGTAAAAAGACCGGATTCCTTTCCAGCCTTAGTAGCAATGGTGCAAATTCCAATTATAGGTAAATTAAGAAGAAGATTGACACCTAGAGAAGCAGCAAGATTGCAAAGTTTCCCTGACACTTTCAAACCAAATAGCAATGATAAACAAGCATACAAACAATTTGGTAATGCGGTGAATGTCATTTGTGTTGAATACCTAGGTAAACAGTTGTTTGACTTGGATAGCCAAAAGAAGAACGATATCAAACCAGTAACACATCAAACAACATTATTTGACTACCAGAAGGAAGAGGAAATTGATAATGAAGATTGTAAATGCTAATGTCCCTGCAAAAGAAATTATTGAGTTTAGAGATAAAAGAAACTGGAGTATTCATCATACTCCATCAAATTTGGCCAAATCAATCTCAATTGAAGCAGCTGAACTGTTAGAACTCTATCAATGGAGCGATGTTGCTTCCAACTTTGATAGGGTAAAAGAAGAGTTGGCAGATGTTTTAATATATTCAATTACTCTTGCCGAAAGACTTGAACTTAATATAAATGAAATCATTTTAGAAAAAATCAAAAAGAATGGTGAAAAGTATCCAAATAAAGAAAAGTCAAATTTGAAATGAGATGAATGAATGGGGACAGTTCTCATAATTGGAAACGGATATGATTTGAAATGTGGATTGAATACTAAGTATTCTGATTTTTTCAATTGGTGCAAGGCTAACACACCTGGATTCAAACAATTAGCAAATCTTAATCCGAGTTCTATTATGGTGCAAGGAACCATACAAGATGCTTTCACCCATCCGGAAATAACTTTGTGGGATTTATATTTCACGTTTAAATCTTCGACATTCAGTAAAGATAAATGGTGCAATGTCGAAGAAGAAATTAACCAATCTTTCAAGTCTTCATTTTGGTATGATGTGCTAAATCAGATCAATTATTTCCAAGAGAACAGCGACTGGGGAACTATGGATGATGATTGGTTCTTTTCTTGGGCAATCAATGAAAGATATTTCAGCAATAATAACTGGATGTGGCAAGGCAAATTACCTCAACAAATAATCAAAGTTAGAGTTGTTACAGATAAAGAGTTTTTTGATGTCCTATTCAAAGAACTGAACCAATTAGAACAACGTTTTGCTACATACCTAAAAAGTGAGTTAGAAGCGAAGAAATCGATATTTGAATCCAAACAGTTGGAATTGCTTCGTATAATTTTGAATCAGACTTCTTTTGAAAAGCCAATTAAAGTCGTTTCATTCAATTACACCAATGTAATAACAAAGATAGATGCACTTGATATTCAGTCTATAAACATACATGGTGTTGTAGATGGACGTCCAATCTTTGGAATTAGTGCAATCAACAATAGAAACCAATCCACCGAGCAATTCACAAAAGCAAGTAGAAGATTAGCAGATGATTTACCTCCATTGAGTGATTTCATAGATACTGATGATAATACAGTTGTTTTCTATGGAACATCACTTAATGATTTAGATTACGATTATTATTATCATCTCATTCGTCTTTTCAACAAGACAAAGAAGATATATTTTTGTTATTCAAATTATGATGCAATTGATAGAAAAACTGAACAAATAGATTTATCAAAAAAACTAATTGATAAAATCTATAGTGAAACTTTCTATCAACTCCGCGAAAGTGGTCGAGTGAAAATACTAAAAGTAAATTGAGGGGATTCGCAGTGAAGAAAATGATAGAAAAAAATTCAATATTCAAATACGCTTCCTTAAGAACTGCTAAACTTATTTTGGAGAATAACGAGGTTCTATTAAACAAGCCATTAGAATTCAATGACCCTTATGATAGTAGAATACTATTCGAAGAGATCGATTTAAAAATAGCTCGCAATATAGTCTTGAACTATAGTGCTGACATCGCAATTAAGAAAGTGCTTAAAGAACATATTCATGAATTACCATTCAGACAAAAACTCATTGCTTATCCTGCTACACTTACTTTACGACTTAGTGATTATAGCAACAAACGTTTTAAAGAATATAAACCAACGATGAATTTTACTCGTTGGATATCTTTGTTCTCCAAATTGGGGCTAAAAAATGGCATAGAGGGAAGCACTTCTCAAAAAGCATTAGAAGAATTTATTCAGCTTAAAGAGTCTAAAAAGATTGAAGAAGGAATCAAATATGCTGTTACTGAGGCATCAAATCAACTTCTAGTTTCATGTTTTTCAAAAGTAGATGATTCTGTTTTAATGTGGTCTCATTATGCCGATAGCAATAGGGGAGTTTGTCTTGAGTTTGAAAATGAGGATTTTCTCGATGTTTCTTATTCAAATGAAAGAGCAGCAATTAGAATGCGAAATCTAATGTATAAGATACTCTGGAACTTTCACAATAAAGAAAAAATTGAAATTACGAAAAATAATTTGCCAATGATGCTGATTGCAATAGCGCCTTTGCTTACTAAATCAAATGATTGGGCATACGAAAAAGAAGTCAGATGTATTCTTAGCAAGAGTAATTCTAAAGCAATCTTAAAAGATGATAAGTACTTTTATATGATGAAAAACATAAAATCCATCACATTAGGGTGTAGAGTATCACTTGACGACAAAAACAAACTAATTGAAATTGCAGAAGAAAACAGTATTCCGATTTTTGAAATGGTGTTATCAAAGGATACATATACTCTCACAAAAAAACCTATTCTTTTACTCGAAGTTATATCTTCTTAATATTGATAAATTAGTTTATGTCCGATAATAGGTGTGAACGGCTACACCAACATACTCTTGATAGGACAACGATAGCGGTCAATAGGCTGTTTATAGGACAAAATGAGTTATTGCCGAGAATATGTGAAAAACCACTGTGAACGGCAATGAAAAATACTTGATAAATGGTGAATAGATGAAAGAAAAAGTAGCGAGATTTGGTGTCGATTATGCATCAAGAAAACTAGGACTATCCGAAATTGAAGTTGCTTTTAGACCGCAATCGTTCTTTAGAAATAAAGATATAAACGCAACATTTCTATCAGAAGGATACTACATTGTGTTCAGTAGTGACTGGATTAAAGATGCGAATGAACTTGAAATACTCAAATGCAGTTTTCATGAGTCCAGACATGCATATCAAAGAATTTGTATCGACTTTCCACAAAACATTAATCATGATCCACATGAAGTGAATGACTGGGAAATGGAATTCGATGAATATAAATATCCAGGTAGTTCACAGTATTTGGAACAAAAGATTGAAATGGATGCAATTAAGTTTAGCGAAAAAATGATTGATGATATTTTAAAGAGTTGTATACTTTAAAAACAAGTCTTCAGTTTGACCCCTAAATAATAAAATTTAATAAGTTACAATAAGCCACGAAAGGAAACTGTCGTGGTTTTTTCTTTATGGATACTGGTTACAAAACCTAGGGATTCAATCCTTGCGAAAATTCGTAGTGTTCAACTTCCAATAAGGAGGCTAACACCAGTCATATGAAAAATATCTATCATGAATGGAAGGATAAAAATGAACTTAAGAGTAAATTCGATTTAATCAAAAAATTAGCCAGTAATGGTGCGAATGAAGATATGATTGCGATTGCTCTTGGCATCAGCAAAAGAACATTTCAATCCTTAAAGAATAAGCACTCGGATATCAAAGATGCCTATGAAGAAGGTAAAGAACGTTTCAAAGGAATGTTGATGGATGCAATCGTTAAACGAGCTGTGGGGTTCAAGTCAACAGATGAAGACCAATACATTGAAGAAACAGCACGTGGAACAAAAAAAAGAATCATCAAACATATCAAAGATGTTCCACCAGATGTGAGTGCAGCTAAGTATCTACTTACTATTCACTTCGGTAGAGAATATAGCGACAAGAAACTCGAATTAGAATTAGCAGAAAAGAAAATGGAGAAATTAAGTGAGGAATGGATCAATGGAGATCATATACAAGAAATTAAGTGAGTTGCACGAGTATGAAAACAATCCCAGAAATAATGAGGATGCAGTTGAAGCAGTTGCCAATTCGATATCTGAGTTTGGATTTAAAGTGCCAATTATTATCGATAGCAATAATATTATCATCGCCGGTCATACACGATATAAAGCAAGCCACCGAATAGGTTTAACAGAAGTACCTTGTATTATAGCTGATGATTTAACCGAAGAACAAATCAAGGCATTTCGTTTAGTTGACAATAAAACTTCAGAACTTGCAACATGGGATATTGAAAAATTAAATGAAGAACTAGCTGAACTTGATTTGGATATGTCACTATTTGGTTTTGAACATCAAATCGCTGATGACAAAGAACAAACTCATGAAGATGAATTCGATGTGGATGAAGAGTTGACAGAAGAGTCATTTAGCCAAATGGGTGATTTGTATTTACTGGGTTCACATCGACTTCTTTGTGGTGATTCAACAAAAGAAAGTGATTTTAAAACGTTAATAGAAAACGAAACAATAGACCTGGTTTTAACTGACCCACCTTATAATGTTGATGTTGGCTCAAAAGGCGATGTTATTGAGGCTTTTGATAATAGACGCATCCTTAATGATCATATGGAAAGTAACGATTTCATCAACTTTTTAACATGTGCATTTACGAACATGGAGAAGTATTTAAAAAAAGGTGGAGCAGTCTATGTTTTCCACTCTTCATCATCTCTAGTTGAATTTGAAGTTGCTTTAAGAGTAGTGAACTTAAAACCAAGACAACAACTGATTTGGAATAAGAATACATTTGTTTTAGGTAGACAAGATTATCAATGGAAACATGAAGCCATCTATTACGCATTTAAAGAAGGTCAAGCACACTTCTTTGTTGATGATAGAACACAAACCACTGTTATTGATGCTCCAATGCTTGATTTTAAATCCATGAAAAAGGAAGAATTGATTGCACTTCTTGAAGATATGTATGCATCCGCAAAGTTTAGTGTAATCAATGAAAACAAACCAGCACGATGTGATTTGCATCCAACAATGAAACCAATCAATCTTATAGGAAAATTAATCAAAAACTCAAGTCGAAAAGGTGAACTTGTCATGGATCCATTTGGTGGCAGTGGCTCAACACTGATCGCATCCAATCAACTTGGAAGAAAATGCTATTTGATGGAACTTTCAAGACTCTATGCAGATGTAATTGTCAAAAGATTTCTATCTGATGGTGGAAATATTGAAGATTGCTATCTCGTAAGAGATGGAGTCAAACATTCCTTGAGTGAGTTTGAAATTTTTAATGAAGTGTACGAATCAAATGAAGTTGCTTAATACAATAAAGAAAAAATGGAGATAATTTTATGAATGTCAAAACAAGTGAAGCTGTATTTCGTGCTCATCCTGATAAAATATGCGATCAAGTGTCAGATGGAGTCCTGGATGCAATTCTTTCAAAAGACAAAGAATCCAGAGTTGCGATTGAATGTTTGATTAAAGATGATTTGCTTGTAGTTGCCGGAGAAGTGACTACATCACATCAAATTGATTATGTTGAAGTGGCAAAAGATACCCTCAATCATATTGGTCTTGATGCAAATGAATTTCAAATCCTGGTTAAAGTATCTGAACAGTCAAAAGACATTAGCAAAGGTGTAGATCAACTTGGTGCTGGTGACCAAGGTATCATGTATGGGTATGCAACAAATGAAACAAAAGAATTCTTACCTCTATCCTATGTTGTCGCAAGAAACATTGCACGAAGCATGGATATCGTGAATCGTGAGAACCCAGAAATATTTGGTCTTGATGGTAAATGTCAAGTGAGTATTGTCTATGAAGATGAACAACCAAAACACATCTCAACTATTGTAGTTAGTGCTCAAACAAAACCAGGAGTTGAAAGGAAAACATACGAGCAATTCATTCACGATGTAATCGAAGAAGTAGTTCCTTGTGATTTAACCGACATCAACACACTGATACTTATCAATCCAACTGGTGAATTTGTCAAAGGTGGTTCATTTGCAGATAGTGGAGTCACGGGTAGAAAACTTCAAGTTGATACATATGGTACAATCGTACCTCATGGAGGTGGAGCTTTCTCTGGTAAAGATTACACCAAGGTAGATAGAAGTGGTGCGTACTACTGCCGATATGTTGCAAAGGCAATTGTAAAAGCAGGTTTAGCCACTGCTTGCGAAGTTTCTGTAGCATATGCAATTGGAGTACCCTTTCCAGTTTCAATCGATGTTAAAGGACATGGAACATCTTTTACAAACGATCAATTGAGAATTATCATCAACAGGTTGTTTGATTTCTCTCCATCAAACATAATCAAAGAACTAAAATTAAAAAAACAATCTTATCAATCATTAGCTGAGTATGGACATTTTGGGTATCTATATTATCCATGGGAAACTATTAATGATGTTTTAATCAAAGCAATTAAGCAAGAAGCATATGGCACGGAAATCCATTAAGCCATTTTATGATTCTAAGGAATGGAAATCGGTAAGACAACAAAAATTATTATCAGTTGATTATAGATGTGAAAACTGTAGTCAACCAGCTGAAGAAGTTCACCACATCATTGAAATTAATGAAATAAATGTTTTGGATTCAAATATTACATTAAATCAAGAAAATCTGATTGCCTTATGTAGAAAGTGTCATAATGAAGAGCATGGAAGATTCAAAAAAACAAAAATAAATTTTGATGAGAATGGGAATTTAAAGTCTTTTTAGATAAATAATATGATAAAATAATGGTGTGAATTCTAGCATCATTTTTTTATTGAATAGATTGTACTAACTTGTACTGAATTTGAATAGACATGTTAAACTAGATTTAAAAAGAAGAGTTTGTTTAAATATGTCTAATGGCCAACGATTTACAAATGGATTAAGGAGTCAACCACTACTGGATTATTTAAGACCAACGATAACCTAACAGATGAGCAAAGAGAACTTGTTATGTAAGCGGATAATGTATCTGAAAGCAACGAATCATGAATAGTTGGAGGTTTGAAAATGACAAATAATAATTTAAAAGGATGGAATTTCATAGTTTATACATTGATTAAAAACAATTTCAAAAGTAACTCTTTTAATTTAAGTGAGCTCTATAAATATGAGCAATACTTTAGTCTTGTTTATCCTGCGAATTTTCACATCCAAGAAAAACTGAGACAGACTCTTCAGAATCTACGAAATAAAGGACTGCTAGTTTTTCATGCTAAAGGACAATATCAATTAATTCAATCCGAAGTCTTTGAATCAGTAATCGAAGATAACCAACAAGAACTTGTTTATTTGCTATCAAATGAATCAATTCCAGGATGGGTCAAGATAGGAAGAACAAACGCTATAGAAAGACGTTTAAAAGAGTTATATAATACATCAGTACCACTACCTTTTAGGATAGAAGAAACCATAACAACACATACACTAGAAGAATCAAGAGTGTTAGAAAAAAGCATCCATAGTATTATTGATACCTTAAATCCAAGTTTAAGAAAACATACTGAAGCAAGCAAAAGAGAATTTTTTCGAATGTCTCCTGATGAAGGCAAATCTATATTTAAACTGGTTACCCAAATTATTGGTATAACACCTACTCAAGATTATCGAATGACTGCGTAAAAAGGTGAAATCATAGAAAAACTCAAATCAGAAAGAAACATTGGCAACAAGGGATTTCAGTTGTAATAAAAACTAACATGGAGGTTAACTATGCCTAAAGGTGATAAGTATAGCCGATTAACTGAATACTTAAATCGACAAACTTTAAATGAGATTACATTAACATTCGAACAACTAGAAAAAGTCATGAATGTTACAATACCGAAATCAATTTTTAAATATAAAACATTCGGATCTAATTTTAATCACTCATTTAGTTATGGATGGTCATTAGCTGACTATAACGCTAAAGCAGATTTTAATTCAAACTGTGTAACCTTCACGAAAAACGGATTATAAAACAAAATAATTTTTAAAGTCACATAACATATGTGAACGGCAATAAATTGTGTTATTAAGATGTACCATTCTTAAGATGCATAGGAGGAATCAATTGTGTTAATTTCAGAGTATTTTCATTTAAACAAAAGTCAATTGGAATTGGATTTCGTAAATGTTGATATTGATGGGGATTTACCTTTGTTTTTAGACCCCCATTATATATCAATGCAAAAAAGTCCGTTAGCTCAAGCAGCTTCATTTAGTATTCAAACATTTTTCGACAAACTATTATTGCTTATTAGAAACAGCAAAATGGAAAGTGCTAAGCAGCATTTAACATATATTGGTGAAATAAACGAAATTCATCTTGGTTTTTCTAAAGGTAAATCAAGAGGGAGAGGTATTGGTTCTTTAAATTCTGAAAACTTAATAACTAGCATGTTGAGTAGTAATGCCATAGAGTCTGGTTTAATTGAGAAACTAGAAGATAGTAGGATATTTGTTGATGGCATTGGCGCAGACAAAATCTCAGATTTATGTGCCAATGTTATACGTAAATCCTTGATTGAATACACAAAAGATCAATGCAAGTTATGGAATATCCCACTAACTACTGCATCTTCAGGATATTACTGGGATTCTGTTTCACGAGATTGGATTGCTGATTCACAAACAGAACGTTTGTATATTAATGGAAATCCCTATTTATTGGTTCCAAAAGAGATTGTATCGTTTAAATCTGAATTTACCCCAGAAAAATACCTACAGCACTTTGTTCTTAATTTTCTTCAAAATGAACACTTGAGATTAAATAGTAATCTTGTTAAAGTTCGAAGAGATAAAAATGGTGATATTGTTGATAGATATGTGACCAAAGTAAGCATTGTTGAAAATTTAAATAATCAAGGAATTATTCCAAATAAAGAATGGTTGTTTACTTTTACTTTAGAAAATAGAGAAGTACTTGAAAGATTTAAAAGGGAGGCATTTATCCAAGGAGACTTATTTAATGGCGAAGCTGTGACACCTAATAATATCGATGTCTTGATTGAAGCATTAAAATATAACCTCACCAGTATACCTGAAGGAAATGAAGCTTTTAGTGATTATGAAAACGCAATAAAAGGTATAACTGAACTTTTATTTTATCCTGATTTGAACAACCCTCAAGTACAAGTAAAAATTAATGAAGGCAGAAAAAGAATAGATTTAGCATTTACAAATATTGCCAGAAAGAGAATTTTTAATATCATTAGAGATGTATATGACATTCCGTCTAATTATATCCTTATGGAATGTAAAAACCACTCAAAAGATATTGCTAATCCTGAACTGGATCAGATGATTGGTAGATTTAGCAACAGCAGAGGTAGAGTTGGAATAATTTTCTGTCGTCATTTAAATAATTCGGAATTATTCTTGAAAAGATGTAAAGATACTTTTAATGACAGTAACAACATAATTTTACATATCACTGATGAAGTCCTAATTAAATTACTTGATGAATATAAACAAAGATATGAAGGCTCATATGATAGAGTTATTTCTAGAATGGTTGATGATGTAAGATTGTCATAACAATTAACACCGAGGATTGATATAAGTTTATCCCCCCCAGCTCAGTTTTGATAGGCGAATCGCCACGACCGCAAGCCCCACATCCAAAATACGTGACCCTAAATTTTGAAAATCTCAGATTTGATTCTGAGATTTTTTTACGTTTTGGAACCCAACACTTTCACCCCCTACACGCGCGTAGAACATTTTTAACACAAGTCTTCAGTTTGACCCCCAAATATTTGTCAATGTCTTGATAGAATCAAAAGCAGATAGATATCTATCCAAAGTCGAAACGGAAACGACACTCATTGATTTTGACCCCTTAAACAAGGTGATCTTGATATGAGAATACGTTACAGGTTACGCTTCTCCTCCATCTCGAAAGACTACAAATCACTTGATGGAGGTTCGCTTATGCCGGTCGAATACTTCCTTATTCACTGGACATTTAAAATCTTTGTGGTATTTGTTGTTTTAGATACAAAGTATCTATAAGAGAAAGTAGGAGAATGAAACTATGAAGAAGTGTTCAATCTGTAAGAAAACATTTGATGGGTATGGAAATAATCCAGCACCATTCAGTGGAGAAAGATGTTGTGATGAGTGCAACCAAAACTATGTGGTACCACTTAGGATATATCAAATCACTAAGGAACCCAAGAATGCAGTCCTATTCAAAGAAGATGGGACTGTAGCAACGATTACACCAAAGAACGAGTACTTCACACTGAAAGAACTTCAAAGCCTTGTAGAAGGATATATTGAACTCTATCCAGCAAGATATCATTCTCATTTAATCATTTGTGATGAAGAGGGAATGCTCAAACGAAGAAAACGAAATGAATCATTCCGTTCTTTAACTGGAATCGGATTACTTGGGAATGTTCTACTATGCCCAGAAAGAATATTCGAGGTACCAAATTATGAGTAAACTAAATTGTGTCTATGAAGAGTACATAAGGCTTTCAAGCCTTTTTGCTTTGGATAGTTTAGATTCAGGAAAACGAACCTTAGTTGAAGAGTTGCTTCAGCAAGCAGCATTCATGAAGATGGAACTAGAAATATTGAAAGAACAGATCCACATATATGGTGCAGTGCAAGTTTCAACAAGTGGTAGACAAAGACAAAGTGAACCAGCAAAGTATTATACGAAACTGATGTCCTCTTTCTCATCAACATTAAAAACAATTAGTTCAATCATGGGTAAAAACAGTGGTGATGAAGATGATGAACTCGATAAGTTCTTAAAGAGTCTATGAACTATCTCCTAGAGTATTATGATGAAATTCAAAAAGGAAACATTCTTGTTGGCAAAGAACTGAAGGCAGTCCTGAACCAACTTGTTTTGGATTTAGATAATCCGAAGTTTATCTTTGATAACAAACCAGGAGATACTCGAATTAGGTTTATAGAAACATTTTGCAAACATACGAAATCACCATTTAATGGTCATCCATTTTTACTTGAGTTATGGGAAAAAGCATTACTTCAAACTGCTTATGGTTTTAAATATATAAATACAGGATTCAGAAGATTTAACGAAGTGTTGCTCCTGATTGCACGAAAGAACGGAAAGACAACATTTGTTGCTGGAATTGACTTGGCTGAGTTTTTCTTATCTCGTGGTGGAGTTGATATTGTTTGTGCTAGTAATACATCAGATCAAGCAAGTATCCTTTTCGAAGAAATCAACAATATGCGTGAAGGTTCAAAAGCATTGTCTAGTGAAAAGAGAAGTAAGAAGAATATCTTTTATATCTATTCACATAAGACAAAAAACAAGATTAAGAAGCTATCCGCACAATCAAGAAATAAAGATGGTTATAACATTGAAGTAGGATGCATCGATGAAGTCCACGAGATGACAGATTCAAAGGTGTATGATGCCATCAAACAAAGCCAATCAACCAAAAAAGAGCCCTTAATATTCATCATCACCACAGAAGGCACAGTAACTGAAGGATTCTTAGATAAGAAACTTCAATACTGTAGAAAAATGATTAAAGGCGAGATTGAAGATGATAAGTTGTTAGCCTGGTTATATACCCAGGATTCACAAGATGAAATCTATACTGATAAAAAAACATGGCAAAAATCAAATCCTTCTTTAGGAAGTATCAAACTTGAAAGTTATCTTGATGATATTATGAATAAATCCAAAAATGATTTATCAACTCGGGTCACAATGCTTTGTAAGGATTTTAATATCAAACAAACTGAGTCAGGTTCCTGGTTGACATTCTCTGATTTAAATAATGAAAGAAAGCACACGATATCATTAAAAAACACTTACGCTATTGGTGCTGTAGATTTATCTAATACAACAGACTTAACCTGTGCATTATTGCTCATTCAAAAAGATAACATTAAATATGTCCTTCCGCATTTCTTTATGCCTAAAGATGTCATGATGAAAAGAATTGAAGAAGATTCTGTTCCGTATGACTTATGGCAACAACAGGGCCTGTTAACTTTAACTGATGGTAATCAAAATGACTTCTCACTTGTTACTAAATGGTTCATGGAAAGAGTCCAAAAAGATGGAATCAGACCGCTTTGGGTTGGATATGATCCTTGGAATGCACTTTACTGGGTCAAAGAAATGGAAGAAATGGGATTTACAATGGAGAAAGTAAGACAAGGTGTGTACACCTTATCAGAACCTATGAAGCAACTAGAAGCTGATTTAAAGAACAAGATAGTGAACTATAACAATAACTCAATCTTGAAATGGAACTTAGCTAACACACAAGCAAAAATTGATATCAATGGTAATATTCAACCAAGTAAACTAAGTAGTAAGTTTCGTAGAATTGATGGTACAGTTGCCCTGATTATTGCTTATGCAGTATTGAATAGATACAGAATTGAATTTGAACAGATGGTGAAATAATGGGAGTTTTTAATCGTAAAAAAACAAAAGATATATCGCAGTCAATCTTATCAGTCAATGTGGCTGAGATTTTTAGTGATTTCGGTTCAAACATTCTAAATTCAGATACTGTGAAGATATGTATTGATTGCATAGCCAGTCATGCATCCAAGTTAAAACCTCGTCATATCAAAGAATCAAAAACCCTTGTTGAAGAGCAAAAGGGTTCGTTATCTTATCTACTGAAACATCAACCAAATGAACTAATGAGTCCGAGTGACTTTATCTACAAGATAGTTTCGTTATTATATTTAAACAATAACGTGTTTATCTATCCCCAATTCAATGAACGCAATGAACTGGTAGCATTATACCCAATCAAACCTCATACTGTTGAAGTAAAAAAAGATGCACTGGGTTCAACATTTTTGGAGATGCATTTTGATGATGGGAAGAGTTATCTCATTTCATATGATTCACTTATTCACTTGAGAAGATATTTCTACAGCAATGACATATTTGGTGGTAATGGTGCAATTGCAGATCATAAAGCTGTACTCAAAACTATTGCAATTAATGATTCAATTCTTCAAGGTATTGACAATGCTATTAAATCCTCATTTCAAATCAAGGGATTGCTCAAAATGAATGCCATGCTATCACAAGAAGATAAAAACAAACAAAAAGAAATCTTTGATAATGCATTAAGAACTAGTATCAAAGATAATAACTCTGCAATTATACCAGTTGATTTGAAAGCTGATTATGTACCATTATCGAGTGATCCAAAACTTGTTGATGCTGCAACACTTGATTTCTTAAACAAGAAAATCCTTTCGTATTTCAGAGTGTCTGAACCAATCTACAATAATAACTACACAGAAGAACAATTTAACTCATTTTATGAAGGTACTATTGAACAGTTATCCATCAAACTTTCAGAAGAGTTTTCTAGAATACTACTCTCAAAAAAACAAAAAGAAGATGGAGAACAAATCATCTTTTATAGCGAACGACTACAATATGCATCCTGGAATACCAAGGTCAATGCAATAGAAAAACTCATGGGATTAGGTCTCATGAGTTTGAATGAATCAAGAGCTTTGCTGGGTCTTGAACCAGTTGAAGATGGTAATAAGCGTCTTCAAAGTTTAAATTATGTTGATTCTACTAAGGCAAATGATTATCAAATAGGAAATCAATCGAAAAAGTAACCTAGATTTTCACATATGTGCAAAGATTTGTAACTTTTAAGTGACTTGCAGTTCCCTGTGATGGTGAAGTGCTAGTGTTTTTAACACAACCATACATCCCTTTTCGGACACCATTTGCGAATGATTGTCCCCAACCTTTCATCATATTAGCTGTAACTGTTAATCCATTGATTGTACACCAATCAAAATTCACTATCACTTCAGAACCTGAAGGCAATGAATTCACAATACTGATAAAATCATTAAAACTGCTCATATTTTATTTACCTCTATCCCTATATTTTATATAATATCAACAAGTCTTCAGTTTGACCCCCAAATATTTGAAACTCTTTCGATACAATTGATATATCGAAGGAGTTTTTATAATGAATAAAGAGATTAGATTATCAGAATTAAGACTTAATAACGAAAATGAAGAGATGGTTTTAGAAGGTTATGCCATTGTTTTTAACAAAGAAACACTTATTGGTGATGAGAAACGTGGATTTGTTGAAGTGATCGACAAAAATGCTCTTTTGGTTACCAATATGAAAGATGTACCTCTTAAATACAATCACCAAGATAACTTTCTTGTTATTGCGAGAACACGTAATGAATCACTTACACTAGAAGTGGATGAAGTTGGTCTTAAAGTAAGAGCGAAACTACTTGATACCGCATCAAACCAGGATATCTTTAAAATGGTTCAAAATGGACTACTTGATAAGATGTCATTTGCTTTTAGTGTTAAAGAACAATCATGGGATAGAAGTGGTGAAATCCCCAAAAGAACGATCAAATCAATCGAAAGACTTTATGACGTCTCGATTGTTGATACCCCAGCTTATGAAGATACATCGATACACGCTCGTAGTCTAGATGCCATGGATTTGGAACTGGATAACTTGGATAAGGAAGAGAAGAATCGAAAAACAAATCTTGTAAGAAAAAGACTAAACATAAAATTGAAAGGAAACCAATCATTATGAATGCAAATGTACGTATGAAAGAAATTGATGGGCGAATCGCAGAAATCAGAAAAACATCTGATACTGCATCGCTTGAAGAATTAGAAACACTTGAAAAAGAAGTGGATAAACTGAACGAAGAACGAAATGTCTTATCCAAAAAGATTGAAATGGCAAAGAAATTTGACCCAACTCCAGTGATTGAAACGAAGTCAGGTGGATTGCCAAAAGAAGCACTTGAAAAGCGTGGACTTGATTTACGTGAAAAACGTACCATCCAAGTATCACAAGATGAAATACTTTTACCAGAACACACCGATGGCAAGTTAGCAGCATATCCATTTAGTGAAGTTTCAACCTTGGTTGATAACATTAACTTGGTTAACCTAGTCGGTGGAGAAACCTACAAGAAGACTTTTGTAAAAGGTTCAGGAACTGCAGGTTACACTGCTGAAGGTGCTGATTATAATGAATCAGAACCAGCATTTGGTTATCTGACCATCACAAAATGTAAGTTAACTGCTTACACAGAGATTACTGAAGAACTTGAAAAGTTACCAGCAATCAATTATCAAAACGAAGTTATCAAAAACATCAAAACAAGTCTTAAGAAAAAGTTGTCACTTGAAATCCTCAAGGGTGCAGGTGGATCTAATCAATTCACTGGTATCTTTAGTCAAAATGCAACTGCTTTGGCAGATACAACTGATGTTGAAGTATCTGAAATCAATGAAGATACACTTGATGACATTATCTATGCGTATGGTGGACCTGAAGAAGTTGAAGGTAGTGCTATCCTCATTTTAAGTAAAGCAGACCTACGTGCTTTTGCAAGGCTAAGAACTGCTGAAGGACGTAAGGTTCATACGATTGACTATGTGAATCACACACTTGATGGCATTTTCTACATCATTAACTCCAATTGTGATTCTGTTAGCAACTCAGCAACAACAACTGGATCCTATTGCATCGCTTATGGTTCACTTAAGAACTATGAAACCGCCATTTTCTCACCAATTGAAATCAGCAAATCAACTGATTACAAATTCAAACAAGGGATTATCTGCTACAAAGCATCAGTTTTTGCTGGTGGTAACGTAGTTGGGTATAAAGGTTTTGTTCGTGTGAAAAAAGGTGCAGTAACACCAGCTGGAGAATAATGCTATGAGCGTTTCATCAAGTTTACTTAATCTTGTAAAAGCTTCATTGATGATCAGTGAATCCGAAACATTTGCGGACACTGAAATAAACGCTCTAATCGAAAGTGCACTCACCCTGGTTAAATCGACTGGGGTGAGTGACACTCATCTTTTAGACCACGATGTTCAAAGCTTAATTCTCATTTATGTGAAAACTTTTTTCGGTTTCAAGGGCGATGGTTCTGTGAAAGAATTACCACAAGCATTCTATTTCCTATTAAAACAAGTTTCCATAGCTAAGGGTAGTTAAAATGCCTTTTCCAAATAGTCCGAATGCAAGAATCAACCTCATATCAGTGCAACAAGTCAAAGAAAAATATAACGTCTTGACCAGTAGAGAAGTCCTTGGTATCATTCGATCACTGACAAGAGAAGAGTGGAAAGTAGCAGTTGAAACTAAGGTTAAAATCGAAATCAAAGTTCAACTGAATGCATTTTCTTACAAAGAAGAAAAGATCGTTCGGATGAATGAAACATATTACAGAGTTGAAAGAACTTTTTTAGGTGGACAGTATGTCGAACTTTACTTATCAAAAACCGGATTAAATGATGGTGATTTCTTATGGCAACAATCGACATAACTGAACTTGCAGGGAAAATATCAGAGCTGATAAATGATTACTCAAATGAGACTATAGAAACTATTCTAGATCGTGTAAACCAATGTGCTGATCAAATACTCATCTACATTAAAGAAAATGCGCCTAGAAGTAATCAAATGGGAAAACATCTTGCAGATTCTTTTATAAAGACTGAAATAGGTCAAGGTACGAACAAGATTATCTATATATCTAGTAAAACGAAGTCTCAACTTGTTCACTTGATTGAACTTGGGTTTAGACATACATCAGGTAAGCATATTCCAGGAAGACCATTTCTAAGACCATCATATGATTACTTCACACCAAAAATGCTAGAAGAGATTAAGAGGATTATTATCAATGGCACTTCATAACGATATTATCTATAACATACTTAACCTGATTACGGATAAAGTGTATTACCTTTCAAATCGCAATGACAATACCGAATCATCAAATCAATTGCCCTATATTGTTTATCAAATCATATCCAAAAGACCAATTAGTGCAGATAATCAAGCCATTATCTATTCAGTTGAGTATCAAGTAACACTTGTGACAAGGGCTAGAAATGAAGCATTGGTTCATCTTTTTGAAGAAGCATTTAATCAAAAAGAAATTATCCCTGTATTAGTCAGTACATATCAAAATGATGATTATTCTATTAATCGTGTTTATCAAATCAATATATTATCCGAAGGAGGATATTAATCATGCCACAAAATAAAGTTACATTCGGATTAAAGAATGTACATTATTCAAAAGCCACTCAATCTGAAGATGGTTCATGGACTTATTCATCACCGATTGCCTTACTGGGTGCTCAAGAGTTTTCAAGCGAAATCATTGGTGGAAGTCAATCTATCTATGCTGATGATTCTGTGATTGCAACTCTTGTTCAAAATGCAGGGAGAAACATCACATTAAAACTATCAGAGTTATCGGATACCTTTAAAGTCGATATTCTAGGCTATAAACAACTTGTAAATGGTAACCTAGTTGAAGTCACGAATTCAGGTGTTGAGACATTTGCACTAGGCTTTGAGTTTCAAGGAGATGCTAAAGCTAGACGTGTTTGGTTTTATTTATGTTCAGTGACACCTGTAAATGAAGCGACAAAAACAAAAGGTGAATCAGTTGAAGCAAACTCCATAACATTGAGCATTGTTGCTAGACCTATTGAAGTGGGAAACTATCTAGTGACTCATGTGATTGCAAACCTTGGTGATACCAATTATCAAACATTCCTAGAGTCTTCACCAGTATTACCAACCTTTGGTAGTTAGGAGTTATTAAATGGAAAAAACACTGCATATTCAAGATAAAGATTACAAACTCAAATCCAGTCTATTTACTATCATCTCCTATAAAAACACTTTTGGTACGGAACTTTTTTCAGATATATCTGTACTAGATCAATTATCACAAAACAATAACATATCTTCTTTATCGACTGTGATAGATGTCATTTTTAAAATCACGTATGTCTTGCATAAACCCTACACTAAATCAAGTTATGATGAGTTTCTTCAAGAATTTGATTTCAGTGTTTTAAGCAATACAGAAGAACTTGAAAGTATCGCAAACACGATTGCTGAACTACTGGGTACAGTCAAAGAAGGTAACACAACAAAAAAGTAGGCAACATTCCCATCACTGCATCCATCATATATAATCTAGCAAAATTAGGTATCCAAATCAGTGAGAGTCAATTCTTTGATATCAATACATATGGAGAAATTGTGGATATCGAACTTGAAGCAAATGGTGGGATGGGAAACAGAAATGCTACCCAAACAGATATTGATAAATTCTTAATTTAGAAAGAGGGGAACATCGTGGCAGAGACCATTAAAGGTTTAAACATCAAGCTTGGTCTTGACACGACCGAACTTGATAAAAATCTAAAAGGAATAACAGCTGAACTCAAAGAAGAGCAAAAAGACTTAAAGGCGATTAATAATGCTTTGAAGTTTGATAGTTCCAATGTTTCGTTATGGAAAGATAAGCAAGATAAACTGAATCAAACCTTAGAAACTTCAAAAAAGAAACTAGAAGCACAAAATGCAAAACTTGAAGAAGCAAAGAAAGCACTTAAGATAGGTGCTATATCTGAACAAGAATTCAATGCCTTAAAACGTTCTGTTCAATACACTGAAGCAGATATCAATAAGCTCAATAGCGAACTTGAAATGACAGCAAAAAAGATTAAGTCACTTGGTGCCATCAATGTAGAAAAACTTTCAAAAGTGGGTTCATCCATGACTAAGTATGTGACTGCACCGATTCTTGGTGCTGTTTCTGCTTTAAGTGCTTTAACGATAAAATCGATGCAAACTGCAGATGCTATTGCTGATAATGCAGCCAAAGTATATCTATCTGTAGAAGCCTATCAAAAATGGAGTCATGCATTTAAAATTCTAGCAGTAGATGAAGCAACCATGCAAAAAGCCTTTATTAAGCTCAATGGTGTCCTTGGTGATATTGTCACTGGTAATGGTTCAAAGTATGAAGATTACTTGAGTCAAATCGGATTAACTACAAATGATTTAATAGGTCTAAACAGTGACCAGGCATTTGATCTCATCAGGGATAGTTTGTCTAAACTAGAAGATGAAACATTAAGAGTTGCGATTGCAAATGAAATCTTTGGTGATAAGGTTGGAGCAGAACTTGCTCAAGTTCTTGGAGTCACCTCTGATGAAGTCAATCGATTAAGAAATGAAGCAGTAGAACTAGGCATCGTAACAGAATCAGAAGCTGAAACTGCAGGGAAATTTACGGATTCATTAGATAATCTAAAACAATCATTCACAAGTTTGAGTGTAACGATTGGTGTTGCTTTTTTACCTGTTGTACAAAAAGTAGTCGATACCATTCAAGAAAAACTGGTTCCAGCAATAAGAACAGTTTTGAATTGGTGGAATAGTCTTTCTACATCCACTAAAAAAATTATTGGTGTATTGGTTGTATTACTAGCGAGTATTGGACCAATATTAGTGATTGTTGCAAAAGCAATTCCTTTGTTTGGACAACTAAAGAGTGTGATGAGTATCTTTAAAGGTGCAGAACTTTTCAAGGGTTTAGCGATTGGAAAACTTGCCATTATTGGTTTGGTTGCTGCTCTTGTGGTTTTGCTACTCAAGAATGAGAAGTTTCAAGAACTCTTAAAAAAAATATTTGAAGCAATTCAACGACTCTTAGTGCCAATTACGGAACTTATCACAAAACTGAGTTCTAAGTTGGCTCCTGTTTTTGAAGTCTTGATGAGCATTGTCGAAACATTGATTGACAACTTTGTTGAACTCCTTGAAGGTGTTATGGATCCACTAGTTAATATCCTAGATGTCGTGATAGTCATCGTTGGTGAGCTTGCTAATGCATTCATGGGATTACTTGAAGAACTCTTACCACCATTCATTTCCATTCTAAGAATGCTCTCTGGTGTGATTATTTCACTTATTCCGTTTATCCAAATCGTTGTAGAACTCTTAGGCAATATCTTAGCAAAAGTGCTTGTTGTATTGCTTCAATTACTAGAACCAGTTAAAGCGATTATTGAAGTGATTATTGGTGTCCTTGGCATTATTATGGTTGCAATTGCAAACCTGGTTACTTCATTTATCGAACCCCTCAATCGTGTACTAGAAGTTCTTGGTTCACTCTTTAAAGTCGTTGCTGACGTTGTCTTAATCCTGGTTGACATATTAGTTCAAATTTTAAATCCAATTCTTGATGTTTTAATTGCTATTTTGGAACCCATTCTAGAGTTGATTACAATCATCATAGAAGCAATAGCTGGAGTGATGGTTCTATTAATGCCATTAATTGATTTACTTTTAGCACCATTAATTACGCAACTTGATTTCATTAAGTTTTTGCTTGAAGCATTTAGCCCTCTTCTAAGGCTGATAGGAGAAGTCATTGGTGTATTACTAGCTCCAGCACTAAGACTACTTTTAGCAGTATTAGAACCAGTCCTTTGGTTGCTAACAAAAATTATTGATGCAGTGAAGTGGATTATAGATAATATCGCAAAAGCATTTGATGGGGTTGGTAAAGTGTTTGGTAAAGTTGGAAATTTCTTTGGTGACTTATTTTCAGGGAAAATCTTTCAATCAAACTCAAATACTTCTAGTAGCAGTTATACAACCAACAATCTAACTGTAAATACATCTGCCTCAACCATAGACATCGATGCCTTGAACCGATCACTTGGAGGTGCATATCTATGAGAAAATTTATCCTAGAAAACAAATATGGGGTCAAGTTTCAGTTCACGTATTATAACAAAATATTATTGACTAACCTATCAGGGTTAGGGTTTTCCAAAAACTATGCATATCTTAAATACGATAATCATTTCAGGACATTAAAAAACAACTTCGAAATAACTGAAATCCGTGGTCTACTTACCTTCCTAGATGGATATCAAGGGTATGAAAGATTTTTATCCTTTTTAGAAAAAGGTCAGCATGACATGAAACTTCATTATGAGAGTCATGATTCTAAATATTGTTATGTCGATATCGTTTCAGTAACAAAATCAGAACTCAAAGCTGGTGGGTTACAGTCTGAGATTGTACTTAATAAAAAATCATACTGGATAAAAGAAAGAACATTACTCATCACTTCGAATGTGGATACTGGTGGAAAGATTTATCCATATACATATGCTTTCACCTATGCCAATGCATCCATGGGAATAAGCAGTTTAGAGATTGGTGGACACATAAAAGCCAACGCTATCATTGAAATGATTGGATCCATAGATGAACCTGAACTCTTGGTGAAAAGAGATGGAAAAATTACAGAAGAACTAAGGTTACTTATGAATCGAGTAGATACGCATATTGTGATTTCTAGCGTGATTCATAGTTTGACAATGTATGAAATCATTAACGATGAAAAACATGATATTTATCCATTTCAAGATTTTGAAAAGCAAAACTTTTTGTGGATAGAACCTGGTGCAATCCAGTTTGAATTCAAACCTGGTGTTTCAGAACAAACCATTTGTAAAATCAAAATATTTGAGTATTACTTGGGGTAAACTATGGAACTCATCATACTTGATAAAAAGACTTTTCAAATCAAAGATCATGTGATCATATCAGATGTTTTTGAAATCAAACTCGATTTAGTCATTTCTCAAAAATCAACATTTAAGTTACCAACTACATCCATAAATGCTAATACCAAAGATATTGTCTATATCCATACTCAAGCATTTAACTACATAGGCATCATTGAAAGTATAGATGATGAGGATGATGGGCTTATTATTGGTACAGTTGAGTTTAAGGAAATGTTAAAAAAAAGTGTTAAGGTAGTCTCTTATTCAGGAATCCTTGCAGACTATATTGAATCTTTAGTTAGACAAGAATTCGTATCCAATGCAGATGTTAAGGAAAACATAACATACCTTAGTATCAGTAAAGAAACAACCAAACTTGGAGATTTAACGTTTGATGATGATAAAATAATGACCATTCATGAAGTTATGGAACTTATATCAAAGAGTTATGGTGTCAACATCAAAGAAGAAATAGTTATCCAAAATGGTGTACTTGTGGGTATATTACTCCGTATCATCAACATTGGCCAAGGTGTCAAGTTAAAAGCAGACCAATTGGCACTTGCTGATCTAGTAATTAATGACACTACTGAAACATCTATTAATAAAGTCATCTATTATCCAAAAACTGAAAATGTGATGTATACGGATATAAAAATTTACTATTTGCTAAGTAATGGATCCATTACACAAGACCCATCTAACCCTTTAAGGTTTAATGATGTTCAATCAGTTGTAAAAACTTACGGGGATACTGATTTTGATACTTTAGAAAACAAGGCTCAAAGTGAACTAAGTATAACTAGAACTAATCATCAAATTACATTTACAGTTAATCTAGACCACAAAATCATTAGAGTCTTCGATAACGTTAATCTAGGTGACTTTATAGAATTTCGTTTCAAAGGTAAACTATATGATTCAATCGTTACAGGAATCAGATTTCAAAACCAAATGAATTCATGTCATGTAACACTGGGCGAATACAGAATCAAGCTCACTGAAAAAATGCAAATATTGAGCAAAAGTGTGAACTCACAAATTGGACATATATCAATTAACAAAAGTAGTACTACAGATTTAGATGGAGGTGAATTCTAAATGGGGTTACAAAAAATTACATTTGAAGGTGGAAATGTCTCAGCTAAAAAAGATGCTGACTTGTATTATTTTTTACTTTCCAATCGTATAGGTATTCTAAAAGGGATTAAGAGTGGAGTTCCATACACACTTGCTAATAACACAATTACCTTTCAAGATGGTTATATTGCAGTGTATGGCAGATTGATTTATGTTGAGAATAACACTTCAATACAAATCAGTCCGGATTCAACTAAAAACGGTTATGTGATTCTTGGTGTTGATACGAATGATAATGAAGTCAGTATATATCTTAAAGAACAGACAAGTGGTTTTCCAACACTTATCTTAAATCAATTGATTCAAACTGATGGTCTATATGAGTTTCCTCTGGCATCTTATTCAAAAACATCAACTTCGGTTTCATTAACACCAAACTTTGAACGACCAATGATTCTATCTTACTCAGAACTTATTTCCAACATAGAAGTTAAGATGCGTTCTGAATTTGAACCACGTGTAAAAACACCAGTTTTAATATCACCAGGTGTATACCGTATTTTTGATACATCCTCTTATGAGCTCAGTCGAGCTATCTTGGTGGTTACTATTGGAAACACTAATATTATTACAGTTCCGGGAGCCTGCTTGTTTTATCAAGTCGGTTCATCAAACAGTGTGACTTATAGCATCTATGGAACAACCTATTCTCTATATTTACATTATGAAAATTATGTCTTAACAATGACATGTGGTAGCACAACACATGTCATTAACAAAGTTATTATTTATAAATTCTAAGAAGGGAATCACAAATTATGGCAATCATACAAATTAAACGAAGAACATCAGCAGGCACAGGTCCATTGATTGGATCAGCAGGAGCAATTAAAGCTGGTGAACCACTTGTTGACTTAAATGGTGGTAATCTATATGTCTCTAAACAAGATAAAACTGGTACTGCAGGAAATCCTTTAGCTGTAGCAGACTACATCGAATACTTAAACAAAGCAAATGCTGAAACAAGTATGGATACAAAAATCACTGCACTTGCTTTAGGGACTGCATCCAAGAAGAACACTGGAACTACCAATGGAACAATCCCACTCATTGGCTCGGATGGAAAACTCCCATCATCTATTATCCCAGATGTGAGTCCTGTGACCTCGGTAAACAGCAAAACTGGAGCTGTAACGATTACATTATCCGAACTTGGAGGTGTATCGACAACAACTTATAACGCTCATGTATCTAGTAATCTGCATCTAACTGATGATCAAAGAACGATTATTGCAAATGCAAAAAACGTATCTGTGTCATCTAGTTCAGCGATGTTCTTTACAGATAGCATGGAAAACTTTTACTCCAAAACAATCAGTTCAGGTTTAGTGTTGTTTAAAGAAGTAATGACTATATATAATCCCAATAAAGAAATTTATTATATTGGTCTTGATAAGGATGTTGTACTCACACATACATCAACGATTGATGGTGGAAGTTATTAATGGCAATTATTCGTGTTAAAAGAGGCAATGCGAATCCAACGACTTCGAACCTTCTCTATGTTGGCGAAATGGGGTTTAATACAACCACCAATGAACTCTTCATCAGAGGCAATTCTTCAGTTGTGAAAGTAGGAGGTGGAATCGAGGAACTCGTATATGCCTATCAAGGATACAGTAACTTTTTAACAATATTGCATGATTTTGACAGTAATTATATTTATGAGATTTATGTTTTTGCATCCACTGTCGGTGCAATGAGTGATACTTCATCTACATACTTTAATTATCTATCATCTGCAGGTACATATTTCCTTGGGAGTTACATGTGTTTTCGATATGATGATGATTATAATACTGGACTTTCTAGAATGAATGGAAGAGCCACAAGCTCATTTTATATTAACGATCAATTTTCAGGAAGTCAAACACCATCTTATGCAATAACTAAAACCATATCGTTTGAAATAACTCCAATGTTTCAGTCAAATCTTACCACTGCTTACTCATGGGTAGCTAAAGGTCAATCTGTTACAACTTTATCTGATGAATCAAGTCCGACTGTTGCTATAGCAGAATTTGTTCATGTGATTGATGGAGCAATTGGAAGACTATACATAAATCCTGGTTTGAACCTTGGGTCACCAGACACACTTCAAATATCAATTTATAGAAAGAAGAGGACATAATCATGGCTATCATCAAAAGCTTAGAATCAAGAGTTGGAATTAATGTGAATTATCATCGTATCATTGGAATGAATTTTAATTTTCGAGATAAGAAAATTGTCATTTGTTTGGCATCTTATTTAGACAAAATAAAAAGAACCAATGGATTTAATCCGTTGGAAGTGGTAGATATTGAAGTACCAGAAAAAGATTTTAATTTATTTACAGATGAAAACGCAATTGCATTAGCATATCTTTGGCTTAAAGAAAATGTCGTTGGATTTGATGAATCTATTGATGATCTAGAAAAAGTGGAGGCGATTATTCATGAGTCAGAGCAAACCAGTATATGATAATAATCGATTAAAAACAATTGTTGTCAATATGTTTCCTGAGCATGAAGTCATGTTTATCTATTATTGTGGATCTATTGCTTACCAAACGACATCAGATAACTCTGACATAGATATCACCGTTGTGTTACACGGCTTTAGAGGTTTGATTCACACATCTCTTGAGGGCATTGACATTTTTGGATACGGTTATGAAGATTTTTGTAAAAGACAAAGTATGAACACCGATGTTCCACTATACAACAGACTTCACGCTGATGATATTATCAATGCAAAAGACCATCTTGTATATTTAAATCCATTGTTTGAAAATGAGTTTAATGAACTCGTAGATAGTGACTTTGCTAATTATCTTGACAAGTATTTAGATACAGTCATTGAATATTATGATCAAATCATAAATAAGGATAATATGCTAGTAAAAAGAGCTTATCATATCCTTAGAATCAGAGCGATTCTTGATAACTTTTTGAACACTGGTGAATACTCATTAACATTACCAGTTGAATGGATTCAACGAATTGATGAGTTGAAAATGAACTGGGATAAAGAAAACGATGCAATTTATTTATCAACTCTAAGAAAGTATCTTGATGAGATTAAAGAAATAAGAAATAAGGTATTGCAGCATGAGTGAGTTAGAAGTCACATTAATGATAATTAGTGTATCAGGGACTCTGTCAAGCATTCTATTTGCTTATCTAGCCTTTCGTAGAGCGGATAGAAAAGAAGATAAAGTAGCTGGAAAAAACGAAGGTATTTTAATATCCGATTTAGGTTATATCAAGTCAAGTACAGAACGTATTGAGAAAAGGCTTGATAAGTTGGATAATGGATTCACTGATTTGAACACTCGAGTTTCTATACTTGAAAATGATGTTAAGAACTTATCAAAGCGAAACACTACAATAAAGGAGACTAGAAGTCTATGAATGAAATCGTCATATCTATAATAAGTATTGTCGTAACTACTGTTGTCTTGCCACTGGTTACACTTGGTGGAGCAAAACTTATTCAGCATCTAAATAGTAAAATTAAAGATGACCATGCAAGAAGAATACTAATTTCAATAACATCGAGCGTAGAACGTGCTGTAAGAGTTGTATTTCAAACTTATGTCGAATCCTTGAAGAAGAGTGGAACATTTGACAAAGAATCCCAAAAAAAAGCTCTTATCTTCGCTAAACAAGAAGTCATGAGAAATCTAAATATTGAAACAAAGGAATTTATTGCGAATAATTATGGAGATATCAATGACTATATTAGTAATCAAATTGAAGCAACGATAAATCTTTTCAAAAAGATATAATCATAATTGTGGACTTAACACATTCCGTGGAAGAGTCCTTTTTTTATTTATGTGAAAATGAATATATTGCTTGATATAACTTGAGTTTTATTAAATATAAAAATTATGTTCTCATTATTAAAATCAGATGGTATAATAAACTTAATTTAAAAAAAGATTAGCAAAATATACAAGCATTTTTTGTTGTTAGATTTCGATAAATAGAATTGAGGAATAAAATGAAGAAAGTTCAACCAATTAATATAAAAAGAATGTTTACTTTACCCATAATGGTACTTTTATTTATTACTGTAAGTACTGGATTGTTGACATATTTTTTTACTGTCAACAAATTTAAATCTGAAATGATTACTTCGGGTTCAATTTTGGCCGAAACACTTTCTGTTAGTTTATCTAATAATCTTGAACATAGAGATGATCACATTGAATCAATTAACTCTCTATTAGTCTCAGTTGGAAACCATATCCTTAATAACAGAGACTTAATTACAAATGAATATTTGCATGAAATAACTGAAACATTTATTTTGACTGATATCTATTGGTACAATCAGGATGGATTATTACTTAATGATGCAAATGATGAATTTGTAGGATGGACTCCAACTGAAGGAGACCCGATTTACAACTTTATCCATAATGAACCTGATGTTTATATTGAAGAGATAAGAAGAGGAACAGAAGACGATAGACACTATAAGTTTGTCTATGTTAGAGCTGAGGACGATGGCTTTTTTATACAAGTTGGTTGCACAGCGGATGTAATTTTTGATTTGACTCAAAAATACGAGTATCAGTATGTATTGAGCCAATTTGTTAGAAATAATTCAGAATTGTTATATGCATTAGTTGTAGACACGAATTTTATAGCAATTGCTGATACAGATATAGTAGCAATTGGAACAGATTACTCGGGAGATTTAGGTTTTGAGCAAGTTTTATTGGGGAAGACAATTTCACAAAATTGGTATTATGAAAAAATTGGAGAGGATGTTTTAGAAATATCCACACCAATCTATTACAACGGTGAAATTATTGGAATATTGGGTATCGGTTATAGTTATAGTAGTTTCAATCAGATGAAATTCTTTATGATTATTATTTTTATTTCTTTAGACATTTTTATCATATCAGCATATATTATCGGACAATATGTAAAGGTCATCAAACCATTAAAAAAATTTAGCAACTCAGTAAATAACATTAATTTAGAAAACATTACATTTAGAACCACACCTAGTGACTATGGTGATTTATCGGGGGTAAGTCAGCTATTTACGAGTCTTGTAAATAAAGTGTATGATAAAAACCAAGAGAGTTCCAAAATGATTGATCAATTGACTAGTATAGCATTTACTGATCCATTGACTAAATTGCCAAATAGATTTGCAACGGAAAAATTGTTAGACACTATCTGTATTGAGGGTAATCAAGTTGCGATTATCTATTTAGATATTGATGACTTTAAGTCAATAAATGATACCAAAGGACATCACTTCGGAGATTTGTTAATTCAAAGTATAGCAGATATATTGGTAACATTGAAAAATGAAAATATTTATGTTTCTAGACATCAAGGTGATGAATTTTTAGTAATTTATAAATATAGGGAAATTGAAGAAGTATCTATTTTGATTGAAAATATAAAATCGCTATTTAACCAGAAAATAACAGTGGACAATTCATTTGTTAGTGTTGAGTTTAGTATGGGAGTTAGTCTTTACCCTGTTCATGGTATAGTATCAGAAGATTTACTAAGAAAAGCTGATATCGCAATGTATGAAGCAAAAAAGGTTGATAAAATGTCTTATAGATATTACGACTCAAACATTGATAAAAGCATTCAAAGAAAGAAAGAAGTTTTAGATGCATTAAATAATGCAATTCAAAATGATGGATTTTTAATTTTATATCAACCACAAGTCAATATTGATACAAATGAGATTATTAGTTTGGAAGCTCTCCTTAGAATCACAGATTCAGGTATCTCACCTTATGAGTTTATCCCGATTGCTGAACAAAATAGATTAATAAGCAAAATAGGACGCATTGTAATAAAAAAAGTAATTGAACAACAAGCAAAGTGGAAGAAACAAGGAATTAAAATTGTCCCTGTATATGTTAACTATTCTGCTAACCAACTAGAGGATCAAACATTAAATAAGTTTATAATAGATATTCTAAAGAGTAACAATATTCAACCTGAGATGCTTGGCATTGAACTTACTGAATCAACAATTATAGATAATAGAGAGTTAACTGTAAAAACTCTCTCTGAGATGAAATCTCTAGGAATTAAAACTGCGATTGATGATTTTGGATCAGGTCAAGCTGGAATCAACTATTTAAGTAAGTTTAAGGTTGATATAGTTAAGTTTGACAAAGCATTTTCTGATCAGTTTCTAGTAAATGAATATATTGACATTTATTATACTATTCTTGAATTGACTGAGAAGTTTGGGTTTATCGCATTAGCTGAAGGGATTGAAAGAAAAGAACAAATTGATTTATTGAAAAATACAAGTTGTAGATTAGTACAAGGGTATTATTATTACAAGCCGTCAAAGCCCGAAATCATTTCTGATATTCTATCTAAAAGTTCAGCTTAAGAGTATCAAGAAATATCCAAGTATCTCTTTACTATTTTCATAATCATTTCTAAATCCTCATCTCGCTGAAAATAGTCCAAACTAGATAGAAGCCATTGTTAATGACTATATTCCCTTCAGCAATAAGACGGAAAGTAAAGCAACTTTATCAGAAGCAGAAAAACTCTTACAAAAACAAATTTCAAAGTAAAACAAAGCGCCATTTCTAGGACACAACCTGGATTTGGCGCTTTTTTTGTTAATTTTTTTCAAATAGTGATATAAGGAATTGCATTGTTTATAAAAACTTATTGTGCTAAAATATTAATAATGAATAACACGATATTGTATGTGGGGGATTTATGAATAAAAAGAAGAAAGCTATTGACTCAGTCGAGTTGGCTTCAAGAATTCTAGGGTTAAGCGAGATCCTAGTAAAATTCAAACCGGAAAGAGTTTTTTATATTCTGAAATCAACGCAGTTTTTGATGATAAATACTATATTATTTACTTTAATGAAGAATGGCTAGGCAAAGCATCAGTGGATGAAATAATGGTAACAGCCCACATGAAACAAGACATGCATATCAAAGAGCAAATGTTGATTTTCCGGAGTATTTTGTTGGAAGAGAATCAAAAGAAACAATAAGACAATGGAAGAAGGATTTTGAGAATTATAAACCTTCAAAAAATATTGAAGTGGACATTGAGTATTTAACACAATTTATTGAGATAGATGCGATTGCATTTGCACATAGCAAGATGAATGAGTTTTTCCAAGTGAAAACAATGATTCCAGGCTTGTTTAAAGAGAAAGTGCATAGCATTATGAAAAATTTTAAGTATTGAATGATTAGAGGTAATAACATGTACAATAGAATAGAATATGAATTCAAAAAAAGATCTTGGTACAAGCGTGATGCTATATTTATCGTTTTGTTTTATATTTGCTATATTGTTATTACTATTTTATTTATGGTTCTTTTGGAGAGTATTTGGTATGGTTATGCATTGATCCCTCTTTTGTTTTTTGCTCAGTACTATTACTTTTTTGCTACTCTGTGCAAAGAAGATAGAAGCAGGACAATTTCGTTTTGGAAAATCAAGCAAAATTTCGCTTGCTATATAAAAACTAGAGAACAAAATGATATTCATTTGTTAGTTGAAGTTTGCAAGGAAAACAAGATAAATACTCGTCCAAAAGTACTAGAGGCTTTAAGGCATTATCAAATTCTAGTACCTCGAAACATAATTGGGACTGGAGTGTTCTTAAGTTTGGTAGCCCTTATAATTTCAATCATCGCTTTTTCATTGAATGAAAATGATGTGCTTTCTACTCAGAGATTCCAATTGATGTTTTCTGTTTTTTTATTAGTAGCTGTTCTTTATCTTTTATTTAAGTGTACTACAAATCAATTGATGGCAGTATTTGGAAGCAAGGCATTTTACAAACGAATGGAAAATTTGTTATCAACAATCTATTTTCAATCATTAATCAAATGACAGAGGAATGATATTTATCAAGTGATATAAATTAATTCAATTTATTCAATTATTAGATTTTTATAGTTTTATATATTAATTTCATTTAATAGTGTTGTTAATCTAGTTTAACATGTCTATTCTAATTCTGTCCTACTTAATATATCCTATCCAAGGAGGGAAATTAAATGAGTAATGAAATGAAACACAGATTAAAAATCTTTTTAAGTAAACATAGTAAAACTAACAAGTTAGCTATTTCCGATTTAATTAAGTATGACTCTGATGAGATATTTTATCCAAAAGAACTAACACTCGAAGATGAAGAGAAAACTGTGCTATATTACAAACAAAGAGATCCGAAATCTCCAGGATGGTACACAAATTATCTTGGTATGAATGATGAATTAATTCAGGTTGCATACGGAGAAGCGATGTTCTTTAGAACTATTGTTTTTGGGGATGAAGAATATTTATTTGCAGTGACATTCAATGGATCGGATAGTTTTCTTGCAAAAGAGAAGTTTGAACAAAGATTTGGAATGAAATTAGCACTTAATATAGCTAAGAATATTTATGCTGTTTCAAAAAGTAATATTAGTAGCACTCAGTCAAAGGTCAGAGAGAATGCAACTCGGGGACAGGAATTTTCTGAATTTACATTTGACATTGAACGAGATTTGCTTAATGGTGTAGTAGTCTACCCACAAGAAGATACAGGATTTACAGTTGGAAAAATTTGTGGAAAGGATTGCGTCTCTTTCACAACCACGTATGGTTTTGATGAACTTAATGAATTGCTCGAAAAATGTGTAGAAGTCTATAAAAAAGATACATATAGAAATGATTATGCTTTTATTGATAATATTTTAGAAGTGCCAGTTCAAGACCCTATTACTTCAATCGTTTATGATGAAATTTATAAGGCATACATTGAAAACGATTTTAGTAAAATCTGGTTTGCTCCTGCTGAATTTATAGATTGGGAAGAAGTAAATGACTATGGGTTCTACAGAAGTAGAATAACAGATAAAACTATACTTCATATTGAAAGTGAACTGGATACCGATACAGTAAGAAATTTTATTAAATCTGAAAATATTATAATAGAAAATATAGAACAATTGAAAAAGTATCACGTTATTGTCAGAGATGACAATGAAAACGAACTAGATGTTTGGAAATTATTCAATTGTGTATATGCTTCAGTAGAAGTTAATGGTATTCAATATGTTTTAAATAATGGGGGGTTGTATAAGATTGATATAGAATTCTTCAATGAATACGAAAAAAAATATAGAAAACTCTATACTTTAGAACCTCTCAAAACTAGCAAAAAAAATCAAAAGGAGTCTGAATACAATGAATATGTGTGTGCAGAAAACCCTGAAAGATTTACTTTGCTAGACCAAAAAAATGTAAATTATAAAAACAGAAAATTTGAAGTATGTGATGTATTTGATAATGAACAGATGACATTCATCCATGTTAAAAAGTATGGCCAATCTTCTGTTTTGAGTCACTTATTTGCTCAGGCAAATATATCAGCAACACTATTGAAAGATCAAGAATTTAGGACGAAAATTATTGAGAAAATGAAACAGCAAAAAAACCTTGCAATATATAACGATTTATCATATTTAAATTGTTCAATTGCGATTGCAATAATTTCAAATAAAGAGATACCAGGAGATGGATTTATCGAGATACCTTTCTTCAGCAAAGTAAATGCCGTCAAGACTATTAACATGATCACAAGCAACCTAGGTTATAAGAATGTTAAACTGATGTTTATACCAACTGAAAACTAATTTTTCATCTAATCATAACAACCAATAAAGTTTATTAAACAGCTTTACATTCAAGCAGTGAACTTATGGTAGTCAAGTACTAATTCGTTAAATTTAGGATGGAATATGTTACTTCGGAACAATTTACCATGCAAAAGTCTCGTGTGTGTAAACATAAATAGGGCTAAAAATATGTTACTTCGGAGAAGTCGAGGCACTTTTTTATAGCACTTGGCACCACTCGACACATCTTGTCGTTGGAAACATATGACTAGATAAAGTGAATTAATTCTATTTGAATGTTTATAATAAAAATATCAATTCGACATTTAAAGTTGTAGGTGTCTTTAAATGCATTGTAAGTTCCATTATCCTATGGTGTCCTACAAAGGGTATGTTGGTGGACAAAAGAACACTTTTCTTTCATTGTCCTACACTTTCCTCTGTCGTCCTCTAAAAGGTATGTTGATGGACAAATGAACACTTTTAAGTGTTTTCGCTAAAAAGTGCGAGTTTATTTGTTCTCTTATGGCACCATGATGATTATACCAAGCTTATAACTTTTATAAAAACGGCTCAATAGAGCCGTTTTTGTTTGTTTTTAGTAGTAAATAAACACTAAATAGCAAGGTGCTAGGAGGTGATGAGATTTGAAATCACTACATAAAGCACTAAAATACTTCATTATTGAGCAAGTTTATAGATAAAAATAGAGTTAGTCGTGATGGGGTTTGAACTTTCAAGAAATGCTTGTTTTCCGTTCGGTTGATGAGATTTGAACTTTTCAAAATAGTCATGGAGCATAAAGAATAGAAACAGAAGTTAATGACTGGTTTATTTTTAAATTTAATAATGCTATAATTATATTGGTAAAAACGCGATAAACTTAGTAATGACTAGACAAGGTTGATCCTCATTTTCAAAATTCGCCGTCTAATAAAGCGATACTATTCATATAGAATTGATGAACAAATAGTGTTCGATTATAATATGGTTAGTTAAAAGTTATAAGCTTTTAAGTTCACAAACAGTAAATTTGGTATAACTGGAGAGTAAAACTCGCTATTTATTGAGAACTTAAAGAGAAAAACCTTGTATTGACAAGACATTTGAGGTTATTGTAGTAATCCATATTCTACGTATATAACTTCTGTATTTTGTTTGAAAATGTAAATAAAAAAATGCAATTATAATGCTCCCCATTGACAAGATGAATATATTGCAATATAATTTCATTATTAAAAATTATGATAGCAACCGGTAACGATGTCAAGAGATAAATAAATAAAAAAACATAAAAAAA
>CAZLAQ010000009.1:0-64676 GCA_964557695.1 uncultured Candidatus Izemoplasmatales bacterium
TTAGTACAACAGGTTTTTTCATAAATTCACCTCTAACCGCTGTTATTATACTATATATCAGTGGTTTTTCAAAGTAAATTGAATGGTTTGTAACCCTTTACATATATTAAATACCTGTGCTTTATGTTAATATCTTTGGTATAATGAAATCGAGGTGATAACATGGTGACATCAATCCTGGAAAAACTAAAATCTGTTCTTTCATGCAAAGTCGAATCTGGCAATATCAATTATGTCGTTCCCGACTTGTGGAACGCCTGGGACTATTCGGGAAATGAAATGCGCAAGTTGCCTTCAAACGAACTATTGGTTAATCCATATCAATTTTACCTATCGGTAATTGAAGAATACATTCTTGTCCACAAACAAGATGGTATTAAATACCTTCAGTCGCTATCCAAAATCAAACATGTCAAATCATTACCTGGGAAAACAGGTGGTGACTGGATCAAATCTTCAGTACTTTATTCTACCATGATCCGAGCCTCATCGGCATGGGACCATGACCGGTCTTTTTCACTCGATATTTCCAACTTTGACAAGATGAAGGAAACTGGCACATTTGTAAAAATGCTTGCCTTATTGCCGTTGCTAAAAAAAATGGGTGTTGACACAATGTATCTGTTGCCGTTGTCCAAATTTTCCTTGAAGGACAAGAAAGGCGATTTGGGATCACCATATGGAGTATCATCGTTTTTTGATCTTGATCCGAACTTAAAAGACAACCTAACTGGTGATGATTTGTCAGTTGAGGAAGAATTCCAGGCATTTATCGAAAGTTGCCACATCCTTGATATGCGCGTAGTGATCGATATTATCCCCAGAACCAATGCTGTGGTAAACGATTTGATCAAAGCCCATCCCGACTGGTTCTACTGGATTAAAGACAAGGATTATGATAATTACAAAGTTCCGTTTGTAGATAATCTTCCGAGCACGCTCTCTCCGGAACCAAAATACATGAAACAAGTTTACGAATCGAAAGATGTGCGTCGCCACATCAACATGTTTTGCATCGATCCCGAAAAACAGGATCCCATTCTCTGGAAAAAAATCATCGATCACAGTCAGAATATTACTGAGGCAATCAAAAAACATTTCGGGCTCAGGATTGCTCCGGCTTTTTCCGATCATATCAACGATGTTCAGCCGCCTTGGACCGATGTGACTTTCTTCCGGATGTTTCTTGATCATCCACAAGCAACAGTCGGTTATTTGAAAAGCAAATCGACCCCGCCATATATTCTCTTTGATACTATCAAAGCCAATCTATATCCCGGAAAAGAACCCAATCTTGAATTATGGAATACCTTGGCTTCGATCATTCCGTTCTATCAAGACAAATATGGTATCGACGGAGCCAGAATCGACATGGGTCACGCACTGCCTAAGGACCTTCTGGAAATGATCATCCAAAATGCCAAAGCAAAAGATCCGGACTTCGCATTTATCGCCGAAGAACTGAATCCAGACAATGCAGAAAAAGCCAAAGCGCTAGGCTACAACATCATGATCGGCAACGGTTTCTGGATGGAACCGCGAATCTGGGAGAAAAATCTTCATAAATTCGTCTATGGCGCTAAAGACATCGCCTTGCCGATGTTTGCCTGTGCTGAAACACATGATACTGCCAGGATTGCCGGGAGAGATGGAGGCAGGATACTGGCTCGCATGACAACGATACTTAATATGTTTTTACCAAATTTGGTACCTTTCATCAACTCTGGACAAGAAGTCTATGAAACCCAACCGATGAACACTGGTGTTGATTGCACCGAAAAGGACAAATTCAATCTTCCAACCGGAGACCTGTTCTATGGAAAACTAGCCTTATTCGACAAATATGCCTTCCATTATCTGAATCCAAATCGCTGGGAGCTTGCAGATCATCTTGATGGTGTTAAGTTCATCAGACAGAAATGGCTGAATCAAATCACCGACATCAAGACATATCTACCTATTTATTTCAACGAATTCGACACCCCAGTGATCGGTGTCTCATATTTCAACAAGAAAACTAGTAAATGCCTGATTGTTGTCTGCAACAGCAATGTCTATAACGATATCAACTGTATTGCTTCCTTGGAAACTTTGCGAAATGCTTCCGGTAATAATAACTTATCCGGAAAACTGCTATATGCGACATATGAATTAGGCCGTGATTATCATGATTTTTCCAACGATGGCGGAATCTATTTCCACCTTGGCGCTGGCGAAGTCAAAGTCGTCGAAATTTAAAAAAAAGAAAAACGACAAGAGTCGTTTTTTTTCTTGATCAAGCTTCAGTCTTCTTAAACACAAGTTGGCGCAATAACCTAAGCATCGGCACAAGCAGCATGACGTAAGCGGCCACTTCGATTGGCATTTTGATGATCCTCAAGGGAATCCGTGCCCAGAAATCAATTCCGGGATACATGATAAATAGCCAGATCGGCGTCAGAATCAAGGAGACGACAATATATAGCAAGAAGACTATAAACAAAAGTTTAGTGCCTTCTTTGCCATACTTCTCGCTTCTGTTCACAATGATATTGAAGATGACAAGTGATAAAGTACCAAATAAACTGATACCGATAAGAATATATTTTTGCGTATTAGAAAGTGTCGATGATATGACTTGATTGATATTGAAAAAATACCAGGTTGCCCCAAGTAAAAGCAATGCAGAAAGCGCAAAGTTCAAGTAATAGAAAAGTCTTTTCTCTTTATTGATGGCGAAACGGAAAATCAAACCCGGGATTACTCCATAGAGCGCTGCATTCAAAGTGAATCCGAGATTGAACACCTGACCAAGATTTGCTCCGACCATAAAAAAGCCCAGGATATCCTGGATGATACCGGCAGTCAGGCCGAAGACGGGACCATAGATGATGCTGATAAGAATGATTGGAAGATAGCCGATCCCGAATTTGATAATCGGGTTTGATGGTGTAGGCAACGATATCGAGACAATTTGTCCCAGAATGATTCCGATAGCGACCATCAAACCAATGAATACCAATTTTTGAACTTGGTTTTTTGACATTTTTTGCTCCAGTTTACAGTTTGAAATTAATCGGGATCTGTCCCGATTTGACAAGAAAAGCATTGATTTTGGAAAATGGTTTGGATCCGAAGAAACCTCGATAGGCCGACAATGGCGAAGGGTGTACGTTCTCGATCACCAAATGAATCGGATTGGTGATCAACTGTTTTTTGCTTCTGGCGAAACTTCCCCACAAAACGAAGACCATCGGGGTCTTTTTTTCATTGAGCAGCGTGATGATGTAATCTGTGAATCTCGTCCAGCCATACTGTTGATGGCTCAGAGGCTGGTTTTTTCTGACTGACAGGATGGCATTAAGCAACAAGACACCATTTTTAGCCCAAGCAGTCAAATCTCCGGATAAAGGTATTTCATATCCTAGATCCGAATTGAGTTCGGTAAAGATATTTACTAGAGACGGAGGCAAAACCACGTTTTTTTTTACGGAGAAAGCCATCCCCATCGCCTGGTCGGGGTTGTGGTAGGGATCCTGCCCCAGAATCAGGATTTTCGTGTCTTTATGGGCGGTTAACCGCAAAGCATGGAAAACATCGTGTATGGGAGGATAACAGGTGAATTTGCGATACTCTTTTTGGATATTTTCGACAAGCCTCAAAAAATAGTCTTGCTTAAATTCGTCTTTTAACAAATCATCCCAATCATTATTTAACATTGTTCTTTTTTTCAACCTTTAGCTTGATATGACAAGCTCTGTTGGAACATGTCTGGCATCCTGAAAAATCCGTCAGGTTCTCACAACCTTCCGGAACTTTTGTCTTTTCATTGAGAATATAGGTGACAACGTAGATCAATATAATTAAGACTACGAGGGTGATGCCAAAAAATAATTCCATAAGATACCTTCTTTATTTAATCTTGTCGACAATCCGTTTCAATTCCTCGATAATCCGTTTGACTCTCGTTTGGGCTTCAGCAAGCGTTCTGCCTTCCGAAGCAGCATAGATTTTCAGTTTTGGTTCCGTTCCTGATGGCCGCATTACAAACCAAGACCCATCGGCCAATATGTATTTTATGACTTCTGAAGCTGGCAGATCGATCGTTTCCTGTTTGCCTGAGACAAATCTTAGTCCTAAAGAATAATCTTCGATTGTCGAGACTTTGGTGGAATCAATCTTTTCCAGATGATTTTTTTGCATTGAATCCATAATTCTCTCGATTCTTCTTTTCCCTTCAAGTCCCAAAAGTTCCACATTCAGGAGTTCCTCACTATGATAACCGTATTTGGCAAAAATATCAAGCAATACATCGTAGAGAGTTTTGTTTTCCGTGTTTTTGTAAAAAGCTGCGGCTTCAGAAGCTAACAGCAGCGCCTGCAAGGCATCTTTATCTCTTGCGCCATCATTGATCACATAGCCAAATGATTCCTCATAACCGAAAATAAATTTTTTGTCAGTTGTTTCCAAAAATCTTGCCTGTTCCCCGATGAATTTGAATCCGGTTAGTGTAGAGATGACTTCATATCCGAACGATATCGCGATCTTCGCCCCCAAAGTGGAAGTGACGATTGTATTGAACACCACACCCTTATGGGGAAGAAGTCCCAGTTTTTTCTTTTCGGTAAGCAAATAATATAAAAGCACCGCTCCGGTCTGATTGCCTGAAAGGAGATGGTATTCTCCGTCTTTTTTGACAGCTATCCCCAGTCTGTCGGCATCTGGATCGGTCGCTATCAACAAATCCGCATTGACTTTATTACCAAGGTCGATTGCCATTTCAAACGATGCTTTATTCTCAGGATTTGGTGATTTGACCGTCCCGAAATTCGGGTCATGGATCATCTGTTCCTTGACAGGATAAAACTCGTATCCAGTTGTGGACAAGAGTCTTGTCGCCAGCATGGCACTTGTTCCATGCAAAGGCGTGAAGACGATTTTGATGTCTTTAATAATCTCGGGATGGATTTGGACGGTTTTCACAAGTTCCAGATAAGCCGTATCGACTGCTTCACCGATAAATTCGATCAAGCCTTCGCTTTCAAGCGCTTCATAGGCCAAACATTTGATACTGAAAACATCTTTAACTTCATTGACGAGATCGATAATTTTGTTTGCATATTCAGGAGTATATTGACAACCATATTCATCGTAAATCTTGTATCCGTTATATTGAGGCGGATTATGACTGGCAGTCACGACAATGCCTGATATGGCGTGAAGATATCTGGTTGCGAATGAAAGCTCGGGGGTCGGTCGCAAAGTGTCAAACAAATATGATTTGATTCCGTATGAGCCAAGCACTTTGGCAGACTCCATCGCAAACTCCCTGGACATTCTTCTGTTGTCATGGGCGATTACAACTCCACGAATCAATTCTTCCTCGCGATATCTTCCAAGCAAATATCTGGCAAGACCATCATTTGCCTTATGAATCGTATAGATATTCATTCTGTTCGTACCAGCGCCAAGAATTCCCCGCATTCCGCCCGTGCCAAAAGCTAGGGAAGAATAGAACATGTCTTCTAATTCCGCATTGGTTTTTCCTTCAAGGTCTTGCTTTAATGATTCGTCAAGATCTTTGAAATCCAGCCATTTTTGATAGGATTCTTTCCACACTGTAAATTCCTCCTGTGTTAGCGATTAATAGAAAAAATACTTTTGACTCGTCAAAAGTATTTTATATAGTCAACGAATATAATCTACGACGTCTTCTTTTCTTGGTTTTGGATCCGGATATTCACCATCAAAGTAACCGAAGCAAATTGATGCGTCATGTTGGTAACCATCCGGAATTTTGAGCATCCTGTTGATGTCGATGGCATTGGCTTGATGATACATGTATCTTGTCTGACCAATGATGCAGGAATCGATTCCCAGAGCTTTGGCAGCAATGGCCATGTTTTCCAAGGCACAGCCACAATTTAATTCACTGAAGCCTTCGATCGCGGAACTGAGCACGATGACAACAGGCGCATGATAAAAAATATGATAGCCAGGCTCTTTCTGGATTCCCAGGCGATCCATGCCCTCAAGTGACAGTTGATTGATTTTTTCGATTGTCTCCCTTTCGGTTATGACTGTAAAATGCCAATTCTGCTTGTTTCTTGCGGATGGGGCAAAAATGCCACATTTCACAATCCATTTCAGGTCGGCATCCGGAATTGCTTTTTCAAGGTAATGTCTGATGCTTCTTCGGTTCATAATCGTTTCAATGGTTTGATTCTTCATAACAAACACCCCTTTACGCTTCGAGAATTGTTTTGTCCAATGTAGGATTGCATGCAAGTTCGGTTTCCATTGTCAAAGCAGCTATTTTTTTTCCAAGTTCGATTGAATAAGTCATGTCCTTCCCATTAGTAAGTCCAAAAATCACACCAGACATCAATCCGTCTCCGGCGCCTACGCTCGATATTGTATATCTTGGTTCCAAGACTTGGGTATGCATTATCTTGTTTTGAATATTGTAATATACGGGTTTCTCCTTGTTGGTTGTTACTACAGTTCCGACACCTTGGTCAAGTAAGTCTTTGATTGCCTTAGCTGGATCGGAATATTGTTTGTCGAGTAGTGCTTCAAGTTCCTTGTGGTTAACTTTTAATAAATCGATATATGAAAGCAAATTTTTTATTCTGATTACCTTTGTCTGGCTTACGCCATCGACAAAGATTTTCTTACTCTGAAATTTTTTTAACAGATATGAAAGCATAAATTCAGAAAGGTTGCAGTCAATCACCAAAAAGTCGGATTGTTCGATGATCGCTTCATACAAGAATAGGTCCTCCGGCAACAAACTGTCTGCAAGTTGAAAGTCATTGATGCCTGAAATCAGCTGACCAGCATTGTCATGAGCAGCCAAATAACAACAAGTGCTCATTCCATCCTTAACAATCAGATAATGCCTGATACCCATATTTTCCAGATGTTCACGGACGATTTTGGATAATCCTCCGTTCCCGACCGGGCTGATCAAACAAACGTCACTTTGCAGTCTGTACAAATTCTCGGCGATGTTTCTGGCAACTCCGCCACAGGAAAGCCGGATTGCTCCGATATTTGAGTCATTGGGAATCAAATCACCTTTGCTGATACCAATCAAATCGACAGATACGGCGCCGACTACGCAGATTTTGGCCATATTATTCCAAGATATCCGTCGTAATGTAATCGACACCCATCTTGATGAGCTTTTCTGCATTGTCTTTGTCATTGACGGTAAACACGCATACTTTCAAGCCCAGAAGATGGAATCTTTTGATAAAGGCTTCATCGATAGCTTCGGCTTTCACATCGAGATTGAAATGGTTTTTTTCGCAAAGGTCATAGATTTTTTCGGAAATTGTGTTTGAAAGATAATATAAGTTCGAATCAGGGTTGTTCTTTTTAAGATGCAACAAATATTTTTCATTGAATGCCAAAAAACTCGTCTCTTGCAAATCATGGAATTTATTGACTTGCTCAACCGCTTTGTCGATATTTTCCAAGGATAGATTCTCTTTGAGCTCAATCAAAGCGTGTTTTTGATAGGTCTTGCATATCGCCAGATAATCTGCCAGCAAGGGAATAGTCAAGGTGTCTGAAAGATGCCCTGTCTTGCGGTCAAGCAATGTGAATCTGCGGATTTCTTCATATTGATAACTTGGGACATAGATGTTCAGCATCCCCAAGCGTAAAAGCGTGTCATCATGAGTGATGATTAGTTTGCCGTCTTTCGAAGCGAACACATCGCATTCGATGCCAAAATAGCTTCTATTGGCGGCTGCCACGAAAGCATTGACTGTGTTTTCAGTTTCGATGCCGCTCAAACCGCGATGGGCAACCATCCCGCGAAAATACTTGTCGATTTTTACTGTGTTCATATAATCACGCTTCCCTATTTCGAGTCATTACCAGCTTTATTGTATCATTGTTTTCTTTTTTTTTGCACAGAAAAAGCTAAAATTACGATTTTTTTTCCGCTTTAGAGCGAAATATATTATAATACTTTTATAGGAGATGAAAAAAGATGACATCTTATGAATTGGGATTCGATTTTCAAAAAATCAAAACCGCGACGATTCTAAAAAAAAGTAATGGCTTGCTTTTCCCGGTTTTGATTCTGTTTCCGACTTTTTTTAGCATATTCTTGGTGTTTTTGGGCTTTTATGTTTTCAAGATGACGATTGAGATTAACGATGTTCCAAGATCTTTTGGCGATCCCGAATATCAGGAGTTTTTTATGATATTTTTGACGATTCTTGGAGCGGTATCGTTCCTTCATATTGTAGTGTTTTTAAAAGTGTTTTTCCAGAAGCCTAAACCTTGTCTTTACATTACCACTAGTATTGATGCTGATCCTGTATTGTATTCTGTCAGCAAGAAGAAACATGTCTATGTTGATGATAGACAAATGCTTACCCTATTCCTCTCCTCTTCGGTTGTTGACAGGACTACTGACCATGCAACTATCGAAAAAGCAAAGCATGGAATTTTGTTCTGGACCGGTTTGGAATATATCAAGGATTTCAAAATCAAAAAAGGCGTGAACCGAACGAAAATCACCTATGCCGATCCTTTCGTAAGCGAAAAGAAAACATACACGCTATACTTTGATGAATCGGGAAAACTAAAAAAATATGGTGAGTTGATCATGTCTAGAAATTATGGAAACCATCAATTGAAATCCATGAATACGTTTTATGTTCAAAATATCAATCAAACGCAAAGACTTCCGATCAATCCACTTATTCAGGCAAAATTAGTAGAATAATACTTAAAATCCAACTTCTTGTTGGATTTTCTTTTTACCTGTTCACATAATGAATAAAAAAAATTGGCAGCGAGTTACCGCTGTCAATTCTTTCTCAAATGTTTTTTGGCTCTAAACCAACCGTTAATCTATGAATGCTTCAAGGTTTATTTGACTATTTTTTCCCGAAAGGTTTTTGTACTGGTTTTTGAGCTGGCTTTACTTCTGGTTTTGCAACTGGTTTTTGCATTGGTTGTTGAACTGTTTTTGCTGCCGGTTTCTTGTTTTCCATATATTATTCCTCCTTTTCTTAAGAATAAAATATCTATATAATACCTGGATGAAATTCCATCCATAACGAAAATATTCGAGGCTAGATATGTTTGGTTTTGATTATTTTTTTATTAACATATATCATCGTCTTCATTATACATTTCCGTATAAAATTAGCAAGTCCACTTAACCCACTATTTGCATTATTTTGACGAATTATTTTCGTAAATTTAGTCTGAAAACACTTAAAGCTATTTATTTCTGAAAAGATTCAATTTTCCCATAAAAAAAGGTGCCTGCGCACCTGATTCTATTCCATTATTTGGAAAATCGCCAACACATCCGAAGCGCCTTCGTATGCACTCTCAACAAGGTGGTTGACCACATGGACAAACGCGGGAGTATGAATGATTGGGATATTTTCGTTGATATCTGCTAAAACATGCGTTTCGATAAGATACACTTTAATGACTGTCAAATCATCTATTATTGTCAATACTTCCTGTTTGATCGTATTGCAACTGTAACAGGATGGTCCGTAAAAATATAGATAGTAATCATCTTCAACTTGAGATAATTGTGTCTCTGCCTCCGTCAAAAAAAGAACTGAAAAATCACTATAGTCGTACAAATCAATAGTTGTATACACCAAATACTGAGATGTAGTAGTTGTATCTACCGTCGTCGGTGTTGTAGTAGTTATGACTAACGTTGTTGGTGCTGTAGTGGTTATCTCCTGACAGCCAAATGTAAATACAACCAGGATAACCAAAAACATAAGCAATAATCTATTTTTCATCATACGCGTCCTTCGCTTTTAGTAGCGGAGACACTCTTTTATAGATCAGAATGACCACCACGCTAACCAATGTTACCTTGATTATATTAAAAGGAACGACACAAAGCAAGATAAACATCTTGAGATTGTTGACATTGGCGTTGATGGCCGTGCCAAAAGCGACGAACTGATCCATGGTCATGCCAAAGGCATAACCGTATGCCGGCAATAAAACATAAACATTGAGGATAGAAGCAGAAACAACCATTACAACACTTCCGACAAGCAAGCCAATAATCGCGGTTTTCTTTGTCTTGTGGAGGTGATAGATGAAACTTGCGGGAAGAATAAAGGAAATGCCAATCAAAAAAGAAGCAAGTTCTCCGACTCCTGCAGTCATTGTACCTCTTGCGAAATAAAGAATGATTACTTTAACTAGCTCGATCAAAATTCCAGCCAAAGGTCCCAATGAAAATGCACCAATCATCACGACGACTTCGCTCAAATCGAGTTTATAGAATTCTGGCGCCAAGAAAATGAGAGGAAATTCCAGTAACATCATTATTCCGGCCAACGTTCCCAAAATCGCCACCAACACCAGATATTTTGTTTTATTAATTTTCATTTAATGATCCTCCCTAGTCAAGCAAAATAAAAAAGCCCAAAATAAATCGGGCCTAAGCAAACAAATCATCACTTCTTTCATCCAGACTTTACTGTCGGTTTAGGAATTACACCTAATCGTGCCTAAGCTCGCGGACTTTACCGCCGGTAGGGAATCTCACCCTGCCCCGAAGTTATACTATTTAATTTTGTATCTTAATTATAAGGTACCAATCGTTTTTTGTCAATTGATAAAGAATAATGTCAGTTTGTATCAAGTTTTTTCCCGACCGCTCTCACCATCGAAGCTTCCAACCCGGATATATTCAAGGGAAGGGCCATGAAGAAAAGTTCATTAGGAACGCTTGCCAAATTGGCTAGACTTTCAACAATCAAAATGTCTCTACCCAATAGGTCGCGATGAGCAGCTTTATTGTTGTTTCCGGGATATTTGATTGTCGGCAGATCAAGTCCTACTAGCCTGATTGAATTTTTCTGGAGAAAAATAAAGAATGAAGGTTCAAATGCGGGACACTTGTCGTAAAATTCGCGTTTGCCAAACAAAACATCATGTCCAGAATTAATCAAAAGCACCTGATGATGGGTAGAAAGTAAATTCCACTTTGATTCGATCTCATTCGTACTAATGATTCCCATAGCGGGAAAAACATTGATTTTACTGGCAAAGCCCATCCACTTTTCAAGGGGAATGTCACTGATGCTTTTTCCTTTGCCAATAAAATGCATTGGACTGTCAACATGTGTGCCAAGATGCATCCCCGTCGTGATTTTTGAAATCGAGAAGCCGGATTGTTCGTCCTTTTCCAAAAATTCAATTATCAGTGACGGATCACCAAAATATGGCAATGTGTCACTACCGATTTTATGAGTCAAATCAATCCATATATCATTCGTTTCCATATTAGTTATCTTCTCCCAACACCGGTAATACATGCCAGATGATATCGGCATACTCCATAACAGCTCTGTCTGAAGAAAAAACTCCACTTTTTGCGATGTTGATAATTGCTTTTCTAGCCCAGCCGGTTCGGTCTTTGTACAACTCATTTGCTTTGGCGTGAGCCAGTTTATAGCTTTCGCAGTCTTTCAGGACGAAAAAGCGATCTTCATAGACGAGTTTGTTGAAGATTTCCTGAAATTCGTCTGTATGGACATCTTCGAAAAAGCCGTTGATCAGTTGATTTAGGACTTTCTGCAGCTCCGGTTTTTGGTCATACACTTCTTTGGGACGATAAGATTTTTCCTTCGTAATCCGGTTGACTTCGTCCGCTCTTAGTCCAAATATGACAATGTTGTCATCACCTACAAGTTCGTGGATTTCGACATTGGCCCCGTCTTCAGTCCCGATTGTAATCGCTCCATTCATCATGAATTTCATGTTTCCGGTTCCGCTTGCTTCTTTGGAGGCGGTGGAAATTTGTTCCGACAAATCTGCCGAAGGCATGATTATCTCCGCATAGGAAACGTTATAATTTTCAACGAATACGACTTTGAGATAGTCGGAAGCATCTTCATCATTGTTGACTTTTTTGGCAATCGTGTTGATCAGTTTAATAACTTTTTTGGCAAAATAGTAAGCGCTGGCTGCCTTAGCACCGAAAATGAAAGTATGCGGAAAATAGTTTTCCCTGAACTTTATGTCGGTTTTCAGTTTTTGGTAAAGATACATGATATGCAAAGCATTCATGAGCTGGCGCTTGTATTCGTGCAACCTTTTTACTTGAATATCAAACAAAGAATCAGGATTGATCCTTAACCCTTGTTCATGGAAGATCCGGTTTGCCAAAGCAACTTTTTTCGTCCGTTTCATTGCCAGGATTTTTTTCTGTACTTCAGGATCATCTTGAAAAGCCAAAAAATCATTCATTTTTTCTGGGTGTTTGATGAAATCATCACCAATCGTATCCTTCAAGATATCAGTAAGTTCAGTATTTGTATGGATTAGCCATCTGCGATGGGTGATTCCGTTTGTCACATTGTGGAACTTTTCCGGAAACAGCTCAAAAAAATCTTTCATCTCGATATTTTTCAAAATCTCGGTATGCAGTTTGGCGACTCCATTCACTGAAGACGCAGAAATTACACATAGATTTGCCATCCTGACAAGGTTGTTTTTAATGATCGATACACGGTTCGCCAGTTCGTTTTTTTGAATGCCAAATTTGTCTTTCAAGAAAAGACAAAAACGTCTGTCAATTTCTTCGATCAACTGATATATTCTTGGCAACATCGGCCGGATAATCGACACAGGCCATTTTTCAAGTGCTTCGGATAGGATGGTATGATTGGTATAAGCTGTAGCTTTTTGGGTAATCGACCAGGCTTCATCCCATTCCATGCCTTCTTCATCCAAAAGGATTCGCATCAACTCAGGGATCACAAGCGTAGGATGCGTGTCATTGATATGAAAAATATGTTTGTCGGCGAGATTTTTCAACGTGCCATAAGTTCCCTTATGTTGTCTGAGGACGCTTTTTACACCAGCGGAACTGAAAAAGTATTGTTGCATGAGTCTTAATCTTTTTCCATCGTCAGTCGTATCGTCGGGATAAAGAAATCCTGAGATTCTCTGCAATTCCGCCTCATATTCGAAGGGTTCCTTGTCTTTGGGGTATTTCCTCGAGGGTTCGGCATTCCAAAGGCGAAGTGAATTGACAACTCCGTTTTGATTTCCGACAATCGGAACATCATAAGGAACTGCTCTGATATACTCGCTTGGTTTGTATATCATTTTCCCATTAAATTCGACATAGCCAAAATAAGGAATATCTTCTGCTTCCTCTTCTTTTCTTACTTCCCAGACATAACCGTCCGACAACCAGTTGTCTGGACGTTCTTCCTGATAACCATTTTTAATCTTCTGACGAAAAAGTCCATATCTGTATCTGATGCAATGCCCGAATCCGGGGATCCCGAGCGATGCCATCGAATCAAGGTAGCAAGCGGCCAGTCTTCCTAAGCCACCGTTGCCAAGACCTGGATCAGGTTCGAAGTTTTCGACTTCATTGAGATCAAGGCCTTCATCAGCGAAAGCTTGATTGACAACATCCCGAACTCCCATATTCATCAGATTGTTCGTGATTAGCCTTCCCATCAGAAATTCCATCGAGAAATAATGCACTTCTTTAGGTTTCAAAGAAACAAGCGTTTGATTGGTATTGATCCAATCCAAAGCGATTTCTTCTTTTAGAAGCATTCCGAGAACATTGTAGCGCTCGCGAACACTTGAATGTGGGATATCTTGCATATATGTTCTCTTCAAGCGCTCCTCAAAAGCCTTTTTAAAGGCAGTTTTGGAACAAAATGTTTTGTAATTCATTGTCCTCACCTCACAGATGATGCTAGTATCATTGATTTGCATATATTTTTTCACTCAAAACTGAATCTTATCTTAGATGATCATCATCCGATAAAGTTCGATGTATGATTTTGCGCTGTCCTTGAGCCAAAATCGCGAATTCATGGCATTGATGATCAACTGATTCCAATCTGGTTTGCTCTTATCATACAGCGAATATGCCTGTGTGATTTGAAAAATAAGATCCCGGAAATCATAGTTGTAAAATTTGAATCCATTGCCTCGTTTGGTGATCGAATCAAAATGCTCGATTGTATCATTCAAACCCCCGGTCTGCCTTACAATCGGGATCGTACCATATTTTAGTGCGATCATTTGTCCGGTCCCGCATGGTTCGTATCTTGAAGGCATCAGGAACACATCGACCCCTGCATAGATGTATCCGGGCTCGGTTGCATTATAGCCGATGTTCAGTGCAACCTGTTTGGGATGTTTAAGTTTGATCTGTTCCAACCAGGAAACATATTTTCCATCTCCTGCACCCAAGATCACAAACTGGATTTTGTCATTATGCAATACTTCCTCAAGTGCGGGCAGAAGGATATCAAAACCTTTTTGTTCTACAATCCTTGTAACCATTCCCAAGACAAAATATTCGTCTCCTACATTAAGATTCATACGCTTTTGCAGTTCTTGCTTGTTGATCTTTTTTGCACCGAAAACATTCATGAGATTGTATTTCTCATGAATCGTCAAATCCTTGTTCGGACCTGTTTCTTCGCTCAATCCATTCAGGATACCGTAAAAATCGCGTTCACGCTTATTGATGATATCGACAAGGTTTTTGCTGAAGTATTCGAATTTCAATTCTTCCTTGTATGTTTCAGAAACAGTCGAGATTTTAGTTGCCGTTTGCAAGCCTATTTCCATGAAATTGATCCACTTCTGGTTGCCATTTTCTTTTAATCCGAGTTTTTCCAAAATATCAGCATCATAAATTCCCTGATATTCGATGTTGTGGATAGTCATCAAGGTTTTAATGTTTTTCAAATGAATGTGTTCTTTCAAAAGCAGCGGTATAAGCCCCATGTGCCAGTCATGGATGTGGATAATATCGGGCATTTCGTCGAATACATCAAGAAAAGCTAGTGCCGCCTTGGAAAAGAATGCAAAGCGGTCTCCATCGTCTTTATAGCCATAGATCGCTTCGCGGTCGAAGAAATCATATGATTCGATGAAGTAATAATTGACATTTTGATTGTTATATACATAAAGTGTTACTTTGTATTTATCATTTCCATAATCAATAATTTGATCAGCTTTAATCTCGATGAATAGTTTATATTTATCTTTTATCCTGGGATAAAGTGGCATCATGACATTGCTGGAAATACCGAGAATGCTGTAGTTTTCCGCCAAAGAGCCGACTATATCGGCCAATCCGCCGGTTTTGACAAACGGATTGCATTCGGCAGTGATTTGCAAAACTTTAAGATTTTCATCCGAAATCACGACTTGTCTCTTTTCAGATACAAAAAGCTGATTTAAGTTCCCTTTCACCACCGCGTTTTCAACGACTCTTGTCTCTTTGTCCAGCAATGCATATTCGATAGTGGCTCCACTCTCGATTACACATTGATTCATGATGATGGAATGACTTACCTTGGCACCTTTCTTAATAATGGCTTTGCGCCCGATGATCGAATTGACCAATGTGCCTTCAACGATTGCGCCAGAGGCAACGATGCTGTTCTTAACCGAGGCTTCTTTAGAATATCTTGACGGGGCAGACATCGTTTCCTTAGAGAGAATCGGTCTGTCCTTGCGGAAAAGTTGTTGTCTGACTTCTGGTAGCAACAGCTGCATGTTGGCTTGGTATAATTCAAATGGGCTGTTAATGAAATAGCAGGCTTGTTCAAAATGATACGGATTCTTTTTCAGACTCGTGGAATAATCAAAAACATCTGTGAGATTTCGGTAAGGAATCGCATCATAATTTTTGATAAAATCCAAAAGCAGGTCTTTGGCAAGCACAAAAGTTCTGATCCGCTTTTGATCCAGAGAAACGACTTCGGTTATATCTGCATTTTGGACCAAATGGTCGTGCAACAAGACCTGATAGTCGATGTTCCAAACAAGATTCGCAGGAGAGACAATAACGTATTCCTGGTTGCTTCTAGTAAAGTATTCAATATGTTCATACATCCTTTGAAAACTGATTGAATCCTCGATTGTCGGATTCAGATTCTTAGGAGGCAGGATGAAAATGCCATCTTTTCTGCGGTTTAAATCCCATCTGTCTCCTGACCCAATATGGTCTGCCAAGGAACGATAATTACCATATGGGAAAATAGCCACATTGGTAATATGAGAATTTTTACAGTTTGACAAAGTAAAGTCTATCAAGCGGTATTTCGCCCCAAATGGCAGTGCTCCAGGCATTCTATGCCTTGTGAGTTTGTTAAATCCGCCAACGTTTGAAGCATCGCACACTAAAAATAGATTAGCCACTTCGATCACCCAATCTTTCCAGATTGTCTTCATCAAGCAAAGTGATTTTATCGGCTTCCAAGCGATAATTTTCAGGAATGAAAGTGTTCCTGTTAACAATGAGGTTTTTGATTGACGCCCCTTTTGAGACAACTACTCCAGGCAAGAGCACGCAATTCTCGACACAAGCAGTTTTCTCGATCACAGTTTCATATCCGGCGCTAGAATGGATTAGCCTGCCATTGATTATTGAACCATCAGCAATGATGCTGTCTTTGACAAAGGCGTTTTCAAGGCAGATATGTGGGGGTAAATTTAGGGATTTAGAATATACCGGTAAGTTTTTGGACAGATTTAAAGTCAAAAAATCAATATCATCAAGCATATCCATGTTAGCCTGGAAGAGCGATTCTACTGCGCCAACATCTTTCCAATACCCATCAAACACGTAGGCGCTTACCTGCTTTTTTTGTCTGATACTCTTGGGAATAATGTTCTTCCCAAAATCGACCTCATCTTCAGCGCTGGCGCCTGATAGAAGCGCCTCCAGGGTATCGGTATTGAAAAGGTACAGCCCCATTGAGGCCAAGTTACTTTTTGGATTGTCAGGCTTTTCTTCGAAGCCGACAACATATCCCTTTTCATCTAATTCCAAAATTCCAAATCTCGATGCTTCTTCTTGAGAGATTTTTGTAGCAGCAATCGTGATTTCGGCATTATGCGTCAGATGGTGTTCAAATAGTTTCTGGTAATCCATTTTATAAACCTGATCCCCGGAAAGAATCAAAACATAGTCTGCCTCATTTTCTTTGACGAATCGAAAATATTGTTTGATGGCATGCGCAGTCCCTTTTTGCCATAAAACACCTCCGCTCCTTGCATATGGAGTCAGGAAACTGATTCCACCATCGGTCACGTCAAGATCCCAAGAAGCTCCAGAACCGATATAATTCATCAAATCATAGGGTTCGTACTGGGTTACAACCCCGACAACATCGATATTGCTGTTGGTGATATTCGATAGCGTAAAATCGATTAGCCTGTATTTCGCACCAAAAGACACAGCAGGCTTGGCTGTGTCTTTGGTGATTTCTTGCAGTCTTGATCCCGCTCCGCCGACCAAAATCATAGCTATCAATGTTTTTTTCATAAAATCATTCCTTCTGATTATCTTGGTCAAATAAATCTTGATGGGGCATACTTTGAAAAATAGTAACGGATAGTGGCGCAACTTTTATTTCGATCGTATCAGTGAATCCGTGATTGTTCTCCCTGAAAGATACGATGGGGAGACCATTGAAGATATTCGACCCACCATAGATTTCCTTGTCGCTGTTAAGTATTTCTTCATATCTTCCGGCTTTGGGAACTCCGAGTTTGAATAAATCATAGGTGTTTGGTGTCATGTTTAGTACTACGACGCAAAAATTGGTGTCATCAAGCGCATAGCGAACAAATGAGAAAACTGATTGGCTGCTATTTGTCTGGTCAATCCAGCGAAAGCCTCTTTGGTCGTGGTCAAGCTCAAAAAGGGGCAAATGGTGATTGTATACTTGAATCAAATCTCTAATAAAGAGGTTAGCGCGCTCATGCAAGGGATATTCCAACAAGAACCAATCCAGTTCTTCATTGTCCTTCCATTCGTGCATTTGAGCGAATTCTCCCCCCATGAATAACAACTTTTTCCCGGGATGGGTAAACAATAATCCCATCAAAAGCCGATAATTGGCAAACTTTTGCCAATAATCTCCTGGCATCTTGGATACCAGCGATTTTTTTCCATGAACAACTTCGTCATGCGAAAGTGGCAAAATGAAACGTTCCGAATAGGCATAAATCATGCTAAACGTAATCAAGTCGTGATGGTACTTTCTGTAGATTGGATCTTTTTCAAAGTATCGCATTGTGTCGTTCATCCAGCCCATGTTCCACTTATAATCGAAGCCTACCCCTCCCTCAATAACCGAAGTCGTAAGTTTTGGATAAGTTGTCGAGTCTTCTGCGAACAGCAGGACGGAATGGTCATATTCCTTGACTGCGAAAGAAAGGTTCTTCAAAAACTCGACGGCAGGAAAATTGGTTCCGATTGAAGAATTTCCAAGGAAATACAAGATATTTGAAACAGCATCAATCCGGAATCCATCCAGATGAAAGTAACGGATCCAGAATTGCGCATTGGAAATCAGAAAACTTTTGGTTACGCCTTTGCCAAGATCAAGGTTGACTGTTCCCCAGACAACATTCTCTCTGATAGTCATATCGTTGTATTCGTATAAAGGCTCACCGTCAAACATATAGAGTCCATGAGCGTCCTTGCAGATATGCCCCGGAACCCAGTCCATGATTACACCGATATTTTCCTTATGGCACATGTCAATAAAATACATCAGATCTTTTGGCACACCGTATCTTGCCGTCGCGCTATAATATCCAGTCCCTTGATATCCCCAGGATTCATCAAGCGGATGTTCGATGATCGGCATGATCTCGATATGGGAGAATCCATGCGCTTTGACGTAAGGAATCAGATAATTGACCAATTCATTGTATTTATGAAATGACCCATCCGGTTTGGTCATCCATGAACCCAAATGGACTTCATAGATGGACATCTTTCCCATGTAAGGATTACTGGATTTGCGTCGGGAGAGATATGCTCCATCTGACCAGTCATAGCCTTCGATATCGTAGACTTTTGAAGAAGTCTCTGGACGATTATCCGAATAATATGCATATGGATCAGCTTTGAAGATGGTTTGTCCATAACTTGTGACGATGCAGTATTTGTATCTAGTCCATTCTGCAAGATCAGAAACGAATATTGAATAGATGCCGGATTCATCGATTTTTTCCATCACGCTCGTCCGGGAATCCCAGTAATTGAAATCGCCTACGACCGAAACTATTTTTGCATGCGGTGCGTAAACAGTAAATCTTACGCCCAGCACCTGATTCAAATCGTCTTTTATCAAATGCGATCCAAAATGTTTGTAGGCCTCTGTCAGTTTGCCTTCGTTGAATAAGAAAAGATCAAGTTCCGACATGCGATAATCCATCTTATTTTCCCCTTTCTAGTGTTTGGCTTATGAGTCCGTACGTATATCCTTTCCTTTGTAGAGCCTGGAGTATTTTATACTTTTTTTCATCATCGGAAAAACCAAGTCTTGAATATTTTTTTTCTATAAGTGTATAGTCTTTTTTGATTTGTTCTTCCTCATTGATGAGCTTTGAGAAATCCTGCTTTCTAATCGCGAGGATTTCGTTGATTTCCGCGAAATCGTAGCCTTTGGCATATAAATATTGTTTCATTTCTAATTCGGCTTTTTTTAGCGAAGAAGCTCGTAAAGACGGAAGTTTTTTTTCGAACAAATAATTGAGATTTTCCGCGACTTCATTTGTGCTAATCATGGAAAGCCTTGCAAAAATCAATTCTGTGGAAAAACCTTTATTACGCAAATCATACTCGATTTTCTTCATACCGTAATGCTTGTCGAAAAAGAAATTTCCGACCAATTTATCAATTGCTTCTCTATCATCAATCAAATGGAGTTTTTCAAGTTTAGCAATTATTTTGTTTTGTTGGTCATATGTCAGATTCAGCGCTTCCAAATACTTCCTAGTTTCTTTCTGAGAGCGATATTTGCCGATAACATAACGTTTTGCTTTTTGAATGAAGGTGTCAAGTTCAAGATCAATCAGAAACTTTTTATAAAGTTCAGGACTCAATTCTTTGTCTTTTACGAGCCTGTATTCGACAACAAGATCCTCGGAAATATCGCATACAAAATCATCGGAAGCTTCGATTTGAAATGTTATTTCATATTTCTTTTTTTTTGCTTTGAGGCGTTTCACCTTGGGCATTTTTGATAAACACCTCTTCTCTTGTGGACCATTCACCGTGAATCTCCGAAGCCGGAGTCACATAGACAAAAGCTTTGGGATCTGCCATGGTGATAATATTCCTCACGTACATATATTCATTGTTTTGGATGACCATTATCAGCATCGTCTTCTCTGATTCCGTAAAACCACCCAAACTTTTGATCTCAGTCATACCCCGGCTAAAGCCTGAAAATATGGCTGCTTTGACTACTTTTGGAAAATCCGTGATGATATGTACCGCTTTTTTGGATTGCAATCCCAGCAAAAAGGTATCTGCGACTTTTCCGGACAGAAAAACGATTACTAAAGCATAAAGCGCATTGATAAACCCGGCCCCGATGCCTTCTGGAGAAGTCAAGGCTCCGAGCAAAATAACAGAGGAATCGACAATATATAAGCACACAGCCAATGATAGGGTTGTGTATTTTTTCAAGATCTTGATAGGAATATCTGTTCCGCCGGTGGTGCCGCCGTAATGGATGACGATTGCGAAACCGACTCCGATCAAGCCACCTGCATAAAGCGAAGCGAGCAAAAGCTCGTCAGGGCCGAAGGTCGGATTAACAATCGTAAATTCAAAGATAGCGAGAAACAGCGGAAAAAGGAGCGAGCCGTAGATGCTCCGGAAAAATTCCTTTTTTCCCAAAAACAATAGAGCCAGCAAAAGAAACACCATGCTGAAAATTAAGGCAAAAGCTGATATCGGGACGTTGGCAAAATATCTCTGGAATACCATTGCGATACCTGTGACACCGCCAGTGACTATGCCTGAAGGTATGACAAAAAAATAGAAGGCTACCGCCATGATAAACACACCGAAAGTCAGAAAAAAGTACTGCTCGAGCCGGCCGATACGCCGCATCGGTTTGTTATTAATCATAGGCACCTCCTAAATTATTTCTTTGTTTTTAACAAATATGCATGGATGAACTCATCAAGGTCACCATCCATCACTTTTCCAGTTGCTCCCGTTTCGACAAGGGTTCTATGGTCCTTGACCATCGAATAGGGATGAAAAACATATGAGCGTATCTGTGAGCCAAAGGCATTGGATACGTTAGTCGTGGACAGTTGGTCGATCTCTTGCTGTTTCTTTTCAAGTTCAAGTTGGTAAAGTTTGCCTTTCAAAACCCGCAAGGCAGTCTCACGGTTTTGTAATTGGCTTCTTTCATTTTGACATGTTACGACGGTTTTGGTCGGCAAATGTGTAATTCTTACTGCGGAATCGGTCGTGTTTACGCTTTGTCCGCCGTTTCCAGAAGATCGATATGTGTCGATTTTCAAATCTTGGTCGTCGATTTCGACATCGATGGAATCATCGATTTCCGGAACAACAGAAACTGAGGCAAAAGATGTGTGTCTTCTGCCTGAAGCGTCAAATGGCGATATTCTCACGAGGCGGTGGACTCCTGATTCAGCTTTTAGATAGCCATAGGCATTTGTACCGGAAACAAGCATTGTCGCCGATTTCAAACCTGCTTCCTCGCCATCCAAATAATCCAAAATAGTTATTTTATAGCCACTTGCTTCCGCCCATCTTGTGTACATCCTCAAAAGCATCTGTGCCCAATCTTGAGACTCGGTGCCCCCGGCTCCGGGGTGAAACTCTATGATAGCGTTCAATTTATCATAAGGCTTGTCTAGCAACATTTTGATAGTCATCAATTCATTTTTTTTATCAAACTTTTTGATCAACTTTTCTGCTTCTGACAAATCGATGTCCTCACCTGCTAATACAAGTTCATATGTCAGCTCCAAAGTATCAAGAATATCCTTAATTTCGTCAAATTCCTCGACGATCGCTTTGGTTTCGTTTTGTTCCTTGATTACTTTCTGAGCTGCTTTTGTATCCGACCAAAAATCCGGAGCGATTGTTTTTTCTCCCAGATTCTTCAGTATCTTCTGTTGTTTCTCGATCGACACAGTATCTTTTAGAGCATTGAAGCTCTCATTTAGTTCTCCTAGTTTTGTTTTCAGCTCCAGATGATTCATTTTGTCTCCTTGTGTTTTATTGATTTTTGCCGTGACAATATTTGTATTTTTTGCCGCTTCCGCAAGGGCATGGGTCGTTCCGGCCAACTTTTTGCATTACTTTTATAGGTTGTTTCTTCTTGGTTTCCTCTTCTTTACCGGAAGATGTGAATACAGGTTTAGCAACTTGGACACGTTCTGTGTTCTGCCTGACTTGGGCTTTCAATACGAATCTTGTAACATCATTTTGAATGCTTTCAACCATGGTTTCAAACATTCTGAAACCCATATCCTGGTATTCTCGGAAAGGATTGATCTGCCCATAACTTTGGAGTGTGACTGATTGTCTGAGTTCGCTCATAGCGTCAATATGTTGTACCCAGTAAGTATCGACAACTCTCAAAGTGACAGCTTTAAGAAAATCATTGTAGGCTTTTTCTCCAGCTAATGCTTTTTTGTTCTCAACTTCCTTATTGAATTGGTCCAAGACGTATTCAGCGATAATTTCTTCTGAAGCGATGATTTTCGGATCAATCGCATCTTTGGCGAAGAATTTGTTCAAAATATTATACAATTCCTCGCGATTGTCAGGATGCTCAGCGATGATCCTTTTCAGACTGGTTTCAATCATCTGACTGACAATTTCCTCGATCGAGTCCAAAAACAGAACATCAGTTCTCTGAGAATAGATGATCTCCCTTTGACGGCGCAAGACCTCATCATATTGCAACACTGTTTTCCGGCGATCGAAGTTGTTCCCCTCAATTTGGGTTTGTGCTCTTTGCACAAGTTTGGAAAACATGCCATATTCAAGCGGTTCTTCCGTACCGGTGCCTTTTTGAATTGTGACCATCGATATCATCCGTTTGAAACGGTCACCACCAAAACGGCGCAAAAGGTCATCGTCCGCGGATAGAAAGAATCTGGAATAACCCGGGTCGCCTTGACGTCCGCTACGGCCACGCAACTGATTGTCGATACGCCTTGACTCATGACGTTCGGTACCGATAACAGCAAGACCTCCAAGTTCAACAATTCCTTGTCCAAGTTTGATGTCGGTTCCACGTCCGGCCATGTTGGTTGCGATGGTCACAGATCCACGTTGTCCAGCTTTGGCGACGATTTCTGCCTCGCGTTCATGTTGCTTGGCATTCAATACGTCATGTTTTACACCTTTTTTCTTTAGCAGGCTGGAAAGCAGTTCGGAACTTTCGATTGAAATCGTACCGACTAACATCGGTTGTCCAAGTTTGTGCCTTCTCTCGATTTCCTCTGCAAGCGCTTTGTATTTTGCCTGCATGGTCGCAAAGATAAGATCGTTGTCATCGGTTCTGATTACCGGTTCGTTGGTAGGAATCTCGATGACGTACATGTTATAGATATTGCGAAATTCTTCTTCCTCAGTCTTTGCAGTACCGGTCATTCCGGACAATTTCTTGTACATCCGGAAATAGTTTTGGAAGGTAATCGTCGCAAGCACCGTTGTTTCTTTCTTGATTTCAACAGCTTCTTTTGCTTCTAAGGCTTGGTGAAGCCCTTCCGAAAACTGTCGTCCATGCATGAGTCGACCAGTAAATGGATCGACGATGATGACTTTGCCTTCCTGAACAACATAGTCGATGTCTTTTGTCATGATAAAATTGGCTCTCAAAGCATTATTGATGTGATGCAACAATGTGACATTGGTTACATCGTAAAGATTTTCGAGATTGAAGTGACCCTCGGCCGTTTTGATTCCTGATTCCAATAGACCGATCGACTTGTCCTTGATATCGATTTGGAAATCTTCGTCCTCTTTGAGTCTGATCGCAAAATAATTGGCATTCTGATACAATTCCGCCGTATTCTTTTCGCCACCGGAAATGATTAAAGGCGTTCTCGCTTCATCAACCAAAATCGAGTCAACCTCATCAATGATCGCAAAATTGAGGGGTCTTTGGACAATTGCTTCTTTGTAGATAACCATATGATCCCGCAAATAGTCGAACCCCAGTTCATTGTTGGTCGAGTAAAGGATATCGCAATTATATACGGCTCTTTTTTCTTCAGGAGTCAAATCACGGATATTGAGGCCGACAGTCAAACCGAGAAAACGAAACAAATCACCGATTTCTCCATTCACTTCACGTCCGGCCAAATATTCATTGACGGTTACGATATGGACTCCTCCTCCTCCGATAGCGTTCAAATAAGCGGGCATGACAGCGGTCAAGGTTTTTCCTTCACCAGTCTTCATTTCCGCGATGTTGCCTTCATGGATGACGATTGCGCCCATAACCTGGACTTTGAAAGGCGTCATGCCAGTAACCCTGGTTGAAGCCTCTCTGACGGTGGCAAATGCCTCCGCCAACAAAGATTCTAACGATTCTCCGTTACTGAATCGCTCTTTGAATTCTTTGGTTTTCGCTTGAAGTTCTTCATCGGTCAACGTCTTGAATTCATTTTCCCGATCGAGAACTAGTTGAGCTGTTTTTTCCAGCTTTTTCAATGCTCTTTTATTTGTGTCAAATAATTTAAACAAAGTAGTTCACCTCTTCACTTACATCCATAATCATACCACAAAATAGCCAACACATACAACAGATTTGTTAAGGGGTATTAAAAAAAGTGACCTTAAAGGTCACTTGGTTTGGTTTAGTAAGTTTCAATCAATCCGTATTTGCCATCGTCTCTGAGATACAACACGCAAACGTCCTTATCCTCATTTCGGTAGATGAAGAAATCGTGCCCGAGCAATTCCATTTGAGTGATCGCTTCATCAAGAGAAAGCATATCTAGTTGGATCCGCTTCTTCTTGATCGGTGAGATCAACTCCTTTTCAAGTAGTTCCAAATCGAGTTCGTCGTTTTTAAATGCCTCCCTTAATCCGATTTTTTCTTGCAAGCTGCGATTCATTTTGTGTTTGTTCTTCCGAATTTGCGCTTCGAGCTTGTCGACGGCTTTGTCAATCGCAGCGTATAAATCCTTGTCTTCGACTTCTGCTCTGATTGTAATGAATTTAATGGGGATGGTAATTTCAACTTTGGTAAGTTCCTTGTAAATCTTGCATACTGCGAATGCTTCGAGTTCCTCGGAGAATACTTTCTCCACTTTTTTGAGTTTCTTTTCGAAATACAGTCTGATTGCCTCTGTTATTTCAAAACCGCTTTTGCCTCTCACATCGAGTTTCATTCTCATCACTCCTTTTCGTATTAAATCCAATTTCATTATAACACCTTGCAAGAATGAAGTAAATATTAGGGGCCTTTTTTTTAAAATAATCACAATAACATCGCAAATATTTCGAAATCAAATCTGTAATTGGAAAAAATCATTATTTTGTTAAATAATAATACGATAAAACCCCACTTGGTAAAATTAAGAAATTCCGCCTTTTCCATGAATAAAATTAGTTCATATTCATTTTGTTGTGAAATCGCCAAGTTAAGGGGTTTGTCAATCATGGTATCATAAACAATATCCATAGCAAAATCATGGTATTCAATATCCCTAAAATAGTAGTATTCAATGATTCCCCCTTGATAGGGAATACATTCATAAAGCAGATTTGCTTCATGTATTCTTTTACATTTGCGACATGAAAACTCTGCTTTAAAAAGACTTGAGAATTCTAGGTTTGAAGAAAAAAATTTCCCGCAGAATCGGCACTTCATTCTCTGTCTCTTATCATTTTGTTCAGTTGTCTAATCTCTTTTCTTGCCTCTATCATCGCCTTTGAAACATACTCAGAGAAAAAGCAGATTTCTCCACTGGGATAGTCTTTGAATCTTCCCACCCGTCCACATATTTGGATCAATACCGATTTTGTAAAAATCAAGGCGTCCGAATACAGAACTCCGACCTGCACGTTCTTGAAAGTAACACCTCTTTCAAGGATAGTCGTTGTAATCATGATGTCGGTCCGTTTGCGTTGAAAGTCTCTAAGACAATTATCTTTATTCCATGATGCGCTGGAGATGTTATCTGACTTATATCCTGCCTGTTTCATAATTCTTGCCAAGCAAAGACCGATCGATATTGTTGGTACGAACAAAAATACGGAAAGGTTATTCTTAATCCATCGATCAAGGATCTGAGTAATTGTTTCCGGAATCTTATTTGTTTTTATCATCGTTTTAATGTTCTCAACCTGGATAAACTGAGGTTCATCCAAAAAGCCATTATGGAACCTTGATGGAGATAGATGATAATTTGCGTTGCAAACGTCAATTTCATTTGGATCAATAGTTGCGGACATTTGGATTAAGATACCACCCGGTCGCAATGCTTTATGCACAAGTCTTTTCAGATATTCATTGAAAGCATACGGATAAGCATCAGCCTCGTCAAGGATTATAAGATCAAATTCATGTAAATAGTTGATCAATTGATGGATTGTGGAGATTACAAGCTGCGCCCCTTCGTCATCTTTGTTGTTTTGATGCAATGCCTTGATGGTAGTCGAAGGAAAATATGTTTTAAACCTTTTTGAGAGTTCGATCACTATTTCTTTCCGGGGGATCGCAAAACAGATTTTCATCTCATGATTGAGTGCATAAATAATCCCAGCATATGTCATCTCGGTTTTTCCAGCTCCACAGACTGCATGCAAGATGCCGTTTTGGCCGTTTTTTATCAGCTCAAGCAAAAAGGAGCTTCCTTTTTCCTGTTCTTGAGAAAGTTCAAAAGGAAATTTCAGGATATGTTTCCTGCTTTCTATTTCACGAAAGAAACGGTAGAGGGTTTCTCCCTCAACCGCATGACAATCAGGGCAAGTCAAACGACCATAGATATCGTAAATCAAGTAATCGGACTGACACCGGTTGCATAAGTTATCGGAGATTGCTTTGATAGATTCAGAATAAGATCTTGGTGACTTTCCGTATTTTTCGCGCATTTAAAACACCCATTAGAATTTTACGTCTTGATGGGTGTTTTTTCTTTTATATGACTATGTTAACCAATTTATTGGGGACAACAATTACTTTACGAACCACGTTGCCTGACAACAATTCCTGAATTTTAGGAAGCGCTCTTGCCATACTCTCCATCGCACTTGACTCAAGATTATTGGGAATCATCATCTTATCCTTGACTTTTCCATTGATGCTTACGACAACCTCGATCACATCCTCGATTAGTTTGCTAGCATCATATTCTGGCCAAGCTGCATTAACCAACATTTCATTATGACCAAGCTTTGAGTATAGTTCTTCCGCCAGATGCGGCGCAAACGGATTAACAAGTTTCAACAAAGTTTCGAACTCAGCGTATGTAATAACTTCTTTTTGCGTAAACTCGTTGGTTAAAGTCATCAGTTTTGCAATCGCTGTATTGAATTTCAAATTTTCAATATCATCTGAAACACCCTTGATCGTCTTATGAACCAAACCCAAGGTATCATCAGAATAAAAGGGATCATCATTTACTTTGGGTAAAAGTCGCCAGACTTTGTCCAAAAATCTCCTACAGCCTTTGACGCCGTTTACGTTCCAGGGTGTGGGCATATCATAATCACCGATGAATAGAATGTACGCTCTTAAGGTGTCAGCCCCGAATTCGTTGATGATTTCCATCGGATTGATGACATTGTCTTTTGATTTTGACATTTTTTCATTGTCGGCGCCAAGAATCATGCCTTGAGCAGTCCTTTTTTTATAAGGTTCGCGATTTGGGACTTCGCCGATATCGAACAGAAACTGGTTCCAGAATCTTGAATAGATCAAGTGTCTGGTCACATGTTCCATGCCACCGTTGTACCAATCAACCTGTCCCCAGTAGTCAAGTTTCTCAGGAGAAGCAAATACTTCCTTGTTGCCAGGATCCATGTAGCGAAGGAAATACCAACTTGACCCGGCCCATTGTGGCATTGTATCAGTTTCCCTTTTTGCGGGTTTATGACATTTAGGACAAGTACAATTGACAAATTCGGGGATGTTTGCCAATGGGCTTTCCCCGGTTTCAGTCGGAAGGAATTCCTCGACGATTGGTAATTTAACTGGCAAATCCTCATAAGGGACTGGAACGACACCACAATCCTCGCAGTAAATAATCGGAATCGGTTCTCCCCAATACCTTTGCCTATTGAATGCCCAATCCTTCATTTTGAATTGCATTGCCTTGTTTCCAAGACTGTTTTTTTCCAGGAAGTCATTGATCTTTTCTTTTGCCTCTGGAACGGATAATCCATTGAGGATGTCACTGTTGACGAGGATTCCTGACTCCGTGTCAGTGTATGCTGCTTGGGACAAGTCCCCGCCTTGAATGACTTCAACGATTTCGAGAAAGTATTTTTGTGCAAATTCATAATCCCTGTCGTCGTGTCCCGGAACAGCCATGATGGCTCCTGTTCCGTAAGTGATCATCACGTAATCGGCAATGAATATCGGCATTGATTTATGATTCAGTGGATTGATAGCACTTATTCCTTCGATTTTGATTCCAGTTTTTTCCTTAACCAGCTGGACTCTTTCAAACTCGGTTTTCAGCCTGGATTTTTCAATATACTCATGGATCTCGTCCATGTTATGGATTTTAGCATGATACTTTTCAATAATTGGATGTTCCGGTGCGATAACCATGAAAGTTGCGCCATAAATCGTATCCGGTCTTGTGGTAAAAACCTGTAGCTTGTCCTTGGAATCTGCAATGGGAAAATAGATATATGCTCCTTCGGATTTCCCAATCCATTTTTCCTGTTCCGTCTTGATCCTGGATGAAGATTCGAAATCATCAAGTCCTTTGAGCAGTTTGTCTGCGTAATCGGTAATCTTTAGAAACCAGACTTCTTTTTCTTTTTGAACGACTTCATGACCGCACCGATCACAAACTCCGCCTTGAGATTCTTCATTTGAAAGAACAACTTTGCAGTCGGGGCAAAAGTTGACATCGGTAGTGCTTTTATATACCAAGCCGTGTTCGAACATTTTTAAAAATATCCATTGGGTGAAACGGTAGTATTCCGGATCGGTTGTATCGACAAGCCGACTGAAATCAAATGAAAAACCGGTTGCTTTCAACTGGGCGGTAAATATTTCGATATTGTTATCGGTTACGATTCTTGGATGAATCTGATGTTTAATCGCATAATTCTCCGTTGGAAGACCGAAAGCATCAAACCCGATGGGAAACAACACATTGTATCCTTCCATCCGTCTCTTTCGGGACACTACTTCCAATGACATGTAAGCGCGAATGTGACCGACATGCATTCCTTGACCCGAGGGATAGGGATATTCCACCAGATTGTAATACTTGGGCTTGTTATCAAAATCAATCCCTTTGAAGCAGTCTGATTCATACCAGCGTTTCTGCCATTTGCTTTCCAAAATCTGATGTTCGAAACTGGGAATGAACTCACTCATACAATTACCTCCTCTTAAATAAAAAAGTCATCCTAAAAAGGACGACTTGAATCGCGGTACCACCTTTGTTCCGGCAATTGCCGGCACTTTGTTCCCTAACGCGGAAAACGTTCAAGACTCCCGAGTTTCGCCTTGACTGCTCCAAAGACCAATTCATGTCCATTTGGTCCCGGTTTACACCTGCCACCGGGTCTCTGCAAGTCAAAATGGTCATTACTATTTCTTCTTCATAGCATTTTAGACTATCATATCATGATTGACTAGCTTTTGCAAGGGCATATTACAAGTCTTACTCGTCCTCGTCTGTATCTGAATCCGAATCTTTTTCCTCATCAGTCACTTTATAGGATGCTTCGACGGTATCGGAAGCATTTTCTTGCAAATGTAACATGGTTTGGTAATAGAGCTCTCGTTGTAAAAGGAATACTGATCTGTAGCCGATAAGCATCAAGATGAAAAATAGAAATTCGGGAAGATCTAATAAGTTGTAAAATGTCATCAAGAAAGCGATTGGTGTAATCGCAAAAATCACGAGTTTGTAGATTACTTTGAAGCGGATGTATTTTTTCAGCCTGAAGAAAGGAATTGTGGAAACCAGTGAAACAAAAACAAGCAGGAAGAGGTTGCCAAGAAATGTGATCAATATGCTTCCAATCAAAACAGCCGTTGAGATATTGGCAAAATATCTGTCGAAAGTCATTGTATCAGGCAAAGAAGAAAATGGCCTTAGAGTGCTGAAAAATTTTCCGGAAAGATAGAAATCCAAAGAATTACCCTGAACAACAATAGAAGCATCATCCATCAGTGTAGACACATCGGATACAACTCCGGTTTCATCCAGAAAGAACACAGAGTAGCCATATAGCTGGTATTTATCTGTGTTGATATGCGAAGCCTCATCACAAACAACACTTGCCACAGCCAAATCGCATCCAGTCGTTTCCGTAGAAATAGTTGTATTACCTTGAAAACCAAGATAAAACACCGCTCCCCCAATACTCATGAAGACAGTCAAAATCAGGAGATAAAAAAAAGCAAACCACCCTGATTTGTTACGGTATTTGATAATTGATTTTGGTTGAAACAAACTGTCTTTAACAATATTATACACATTCATCACCTAACTCATTACATTATAACATATTATCTTCAGTAGAACAAAGATAAAATGCTCGTATTCATGCTATAATTTACCTTGGTGGTAGAATGGATTATCTAAACAAGGAAAGACCTTATTTGACTGTAAACGACTTCTACAAAGCAAAATTTGGAACGAAGGTCTTCAAGATTCCCTTGAACGGGAATTTCACATGTCCCAACCGGGATGGAACGCTTTCAGATGAAGGCTGCATCTATTGTTCAGAAAAAGGTTCCGGAGATTTCGCCGGAGATGTTTTGGATTCTCTAGAAGCACAATACTTAAAAATTTCTGAAACCATGCGAAAAAAATGGCCGATTGGAAAGACAATCGTCTATTTTCAAGCCAACACAAACACATATGCACCGGTAGATAAACTCAGATCGCTTTATGAAAAAGCCTTGTCATTGGATGATAATATTGTCGGCATCAGCATTGCCACCAGGCCGGACTGCCTCCAACAAGAAATTGTCGAATATCTTGCTGATTTGAACAAGCGGACTTTTTTGACCGTTGAAATCGGTCTGCAGACAATCCATCAAGAAACCGCAAAGATCATTAACCGTCAGCATGATCTGGAGTCTTTTGTCGACGCTGTAACAAGGCTCCGGAAACACAACATCCATGTTGTCTGTCACATTATCAACGGATTACCAAAAGAAACCAAAGCAATGATGCTTCAAACAGTCAAATTTCTGAATAAACTCGATATCCAGGGCCTGAAAATCCATATGCTCTACATTATGAAAAACACGGCTCTCGAGCACTATTATGAGAATAATCCATTTCCAATTCTTTCTCGGGATGAATATGTCAAAATCGTCGCATCCCAAATTGAACTGCTGCGACCTGATATCGTCTTATATCGTCTTACAGGCGACAGTCCCAAAGAAGAACTGGTCGAACCGAAATGGTCACTAAAAAAATTTGTCGTCACGAACGAGATCGATAAACTGCTTAGAAACAACAAGAGTTATCAAGGAATCAAATATCATAAAGAATGACTCTTCCAAAATTTAACACAATTTTTTTCGCTATTTCAAACGCTGGTGTTTAATCAGCGTTTACCTAGAAGCGATTGACAATCAAAAGAAATTGATGGAATATTATGTGGAAAATTCAATTATTCAACCTAAAACATGCAGATTTTTCCAGAATCATCATGTTTCAACAAACAGCCAAATGAAAAGAGTTCTCGCGAACTCTATTTTTATTGTTGGTGTAGGAATAAATCCCATTTATTCATTTTGAGGATCTTGGCATAGATATTGAAAGGAAACATCAGAATTTTATGATTAAATACGATCGCCTTACTGTCGCGGGTTCTTCTTTGCTCCTGAAGATTCTCGAATGTCTCGACAAGATAGTTATTGGTCTCGTCAACTTTGTCTAATTCTTCGTACATCTCGTCAATAAGCATCAATAGTTGTTTTTTCTCATCGTGGGAAAGATCTTTAATGACTTCGTTCTGATAGTCTTTTAATTTCCCGCGCCCATTTCCATTGACTTTAGATAGAAGATTGATCATTTTTCTAAGTTCGATATCGAATTTAGATTGGTATTTGTATACATCTTTGTAACTCGCCTTGAGAGATCTGACGATAAGAACGCTTGTGACGACAATTACGCCGACAAAGATAAGAACTCCGCCAATGACTTCCAAAATCTGTCCTAAGACTGATAATATCATGATTTGCTACCTGCTTCCAAGTATTTTTTTAGAATTGGAACCAAATCCAGTTTTTCCCATGGAAGGTCCAAATCATTTCGACCGAAATGACCGTATGCAGCTGTTTGTTTATAAATCGGTCGCTTCAATTTAAAATAATCAATTATTGCCTTGGGCCGAAAATCAAAATGTTTTTCGATAATTTCCACAAGCTTATTATCTGATAATATACCTGTTCCAAAGGAATTGACACCGATACTGGTTGGTTTTGCCAAACCAATCGCATATGATACCTGGATTTCCAATTCTGTGGCTAAGCCTGCTGCAACTATATTTTTAGCGACGTACCGGCATGCATATGCTGCACTTCTGTCGACTTTTGAAGGATCTTTTCCAGAAAATGCACCACCACCGTGATGTACTGCACCACCATATGTGTCCACAATGATTTTCCTCCCGGTAAGTCCGGAATCTCCGGATGGTCCGCCAATGACGAATCTTCCGGTCGGATTGACATAGATTATAGTCTCTTCATCCAAATACTTTGGAGGAATGACTTCTTTAATTACATGTTTGATCAAGTCTTTGCGAATAGTCTCTTGAAGAGATTCCGGAGAATGTTGTGTAGAAATGAGGATCTTGTCAAAGCGCTTAAGGCTTCCATCTTCATTGAATTCTCCTGTTACCTGAGTCTTGCCATCGGGGCGAAGATAAGGCAACACACCGCTTTTTCTGACTTGTGCCAAACGAAGCGCCAGTTTACTGGCATACACATGGGTGATCGGCATATATTCTGGAGTACCAGAAATCGCATATCCAAACATCATGCCCTGGTCGCCCGCGCCTTGTTCATGGTGCAAATCCTCGTTGACACCAATAGCAATGTCCTGAGATTGATTATTTATCGATACCAAAACAGCTAAGTTCTCGGCATCGAAGCCATATTTCCCGCGGTCGTAGCCAATTGATGCGACTGTGTCGCGGACAATCTTTTGAATATCGACATATGTAGCAGTTGTAATTTCGCCGGCAACAAGTACAAGTCCAGTTGTAACGAGTGTTTCCACTGCGACTCTTGCATCGGGATCATCGGTCAAAATAGCGTCCAGAATGGAATCGCTGATTTGATCGCATATTTTGTCCGGGTGACCTTCGGTCACAGATTCGGAAGTAAAAAATCGATACATTTGTCTGTCTCCTATTCTGGGCTCAACTTGTAGTAAATCGATTCGAAATCTTCGCTGTATTTGACGAATCGGTCAACTATCTGTGGATCGAAATAAGGAAAAAACTCCAATTGTAACAAATCCATGGAACGTGAATGTTTGAGTTCTCGCTTATAGTTCCTGGGCTGCCTCAAGATGTCATAAATCTGACAAAGTAATATGACTTGTGATTCGCGGTTATTCTGGATGATGTTCATTTCCTTGATAAAGTCTTTGTCAGCTGTTTTCTCGAAATGGGCACGAACAATGTCTTCTCCCTTTTTTTCGAGTTGCAACCGCTTGATGATTACTGAACCAACAATCGTCTTTTCCCTGATTTTACGAAAATCGGATTCTTCCAAAACATCCTTAGAATCATAATCTGCAAGTGATAAATAATCTTTCTTGTCAATATGGATCGTGGAAAAGTCAAAGATTTCCTTGCAAAGCTTAGGTGAATAACCAAGGTAATTTCCAAGTTTTCCGGACATTTCAGCTACTCTTTTGGAGGCCATGATCACCATTTTTTCTTGATTTTCATCTACTCGCTGCCTATAGACACTGATAACGTCGAAAACATCGGATACGACAGCCTTGAAATCTTTTTCCATGGCTCTGCGTTTGATGAGTTCTTCTTTTCTTTTGTTATTCATGTCTTCAGATATTTTCGCGGTCGAGTAAAGCGCAATCATGAATACGGCTAGCACCAATGTCCTGAGGATGATGTCTGTCAGAATCGGACCTTTGAGATAATTCCATAACGTTACAATATCTGTTGCATGGTCAATAACAGGATAAAGAACTGTCACATGGATAATGGTCATGACAATGATAGAAATCTTAAATATCAGGCTAAGTAATTTCGAATCTTGATATAGTGCCAAAACGACCAAAGCGAAATAAATGAGAGAATATCCGGCTTGGGTGATGCTGAAGAAGCCTTCGGCAGCATTTGAACCAAGTGTGATTCTAAGTTTCACGTATACAGCTATCGCCATCAACAGGATATAGACACCTGAAACATATTCTCCAAGTTGTTGCTTGTGCAGTGTTTTTGGCTCCTGTAAAATTATTTTGCGAATCGTGCGGCTGGTAAACACCATAATCAAAGATATCGCAAAGGTGACAATCAAATTAATTTTAAGATTTACGCCTTCAGATCCAATCAAAGTGAAAAGCAAAAACACAATATTGGTGATCCAGAGAATGTTTCTGATGACCATGTTTTTGCGATATAATACCGATGTTTCATCCAAAATATCAATCCCGGCTTCAAAACTAAAGCGATTGATAAAAAATAGACGCATTTTATTGAGGAAAATCGAAAGTTTGCTTTTTCCTTCGACTTCGAATTGCTTGATATTCGCGCTGACTTTTTTCTCATCAAACCTGTTCTTGAATGACGTGATGCGGAAGAAATCGACGAATTTGTCCAAAAGCGTTCTTTTCTTTTGCGGTTTCTCCGGCACAACCGATGCCAAATACTCATCAATCTTGACTTGGCTTTCAGGTTTATCAGATTTTACTGAACGTTTTTTCTTGGCTGAATCATTCTTGCGGAAAAATTCATCCAAGGCTTTTTCTCGATTGTCCATCACATCACCCCCTTTGCCTCAAGTGTATAGACTAGAACAATTTAGGTTGTTCGATGATCGAAGGATCTTTTCTTGCTTCGATTTCATTTTCGATTTGTGCGACTCTTGTCGATGCTGCAGCCGCTATGGCGCCGACGATATCGTCAAGGAAAGTGTGGCATGCGTTCTTTCCTTTTTTTCCCGCTTCGTTTAGTTTGTTGACAATTCCGGGTTTATTGACATCAATATCACCAAAATTAGTCTTTCCAATCGTACCATAAAGACCAGCAAGTTCCAAACCAAACAGTTCATCAATTCCGAACATTCCTAAATCCGTTTCCAAAATTGATTGAATCGGTCCATGGAAAGCATTTTCTTCGGTAAGACGGTCGATTTCCGCACCAAGTTGCAACAAATGGAACACGTCACGCAAAGAAAGAATCTTTTCTACGGACTCTAGACATTCATTATAGGAAATATCGGGTTTCCATTTGGATTGCTGTTTGAAGGCTATTTCAGCGATTTGTTCAATTGAAACTCCACGTTCATGCAGTTTGTCAAGATTCATCAAATACATTTCTTCGCGAGAAAACAAGTTCTTTTGACGGTTCATATAATCACCCCTAAATGAGTATATACTAACTAAATATTATAACATATTTAAATTGGATACTGAAAGTCTATTTGAAAATCTTGCCAGTCAAAAGCAGATTTTTGCCTGTTCCATTCATGAAGTCGGCAATGTCCATGACATTTTTACCTTGCAACTGGACTTTTTTCAAGGAAACAATCCCTTTTGAGGCTTTGACATACACTTTCTCGCGGTTGGAAAACACAATTTCTCCGTTTTCTTTATTATTGTAAAGATCCGAATCAAGGGCCTCAATAATGTACAGTTTTAATTTCAATCCATCAATTACTGCATGACACAATGGCTTGGGATGGAATGCTCTCACATGATTGAAAATACTTCTTGCGCTTTGACTGAAGTCTATTTTTTCTTCTTCTGGCTTGATGTTGTAGGCAAATGTCACCTTACTTGGATCTTGGTCTTGAGGCTTGATCTTGTTTTCAAACACAAGTGGAAGTGTTTCAAGCAAGAGATCTCGTCCTGCAATTGCCAATCTTTTTTCCAAAGTTTCGACATCGTCAGCATCCTTTATTGTAACTTTTTTTTGAGCAAGAATAGGACCAGAATCCATTTTTTTCTCCATATACATGACAGAGACTCCGGTCGTCACATCTCCATTCATGATTGCTCGTTGCATAGGAGATCCGCCTCGGTATTTCGGTAGCAGGGAAGCATGAACATTAATACATCTCTTTTGAGGATAATCCAAAATTAGATTCGGGATCATCTGTCCATATGCAGCGACTACAATCATATCTGGTTTGCAATCCAAAATATCCTGATAATCTGTCTTGATTTTTTCTGGTTGGAAAACGGGTATTCCAAGTTTAATCGCTTCAAGTTTGACAGCTGAAGGTTTTGGCTCTTGCTTTCTTCCAAAAGGGCGGTCTGGCTGAGTAACCACCAAGCAGACATCATAATTTTCCGTCAATCCCTTAAGAATTGGCACGGCAAAATCCATGGTACCTATAAATACTATTTTCATCTTTATCACCCCTAACTCAAGGTCGGACTTTTGTCGATTGTAATCCGGACCAGTTCATTTTCATATTTTTCTTTGATTTCAGAAAGCAAATGATTTAATTTTGGTTCATTCCTATATTTGATGATAACTTGGCAACTGTATAGATTCTTTATCTTGGGCATTATTGGAAGTGAAGGGCCCAAGATGATCGACTCGGCTGTAAGGACTTGCCTAATCGAACCCACAGCTGCTTTTGCGGCTATAAACAAATCACGCATCTTTTCACCCACGAAGAGGAGTTGTACCAGAAAGTAAAATGGCACATATTTTGCGAGTTTTCTGAGTCCCATCTCATGTTCATAGAACCCGAGATAATCATGGTTATATGCATATTGGATCGCATAATGATCCGGATTGAAGGCTTGAATGATAACTTTTCCGGAAACATCTCTCCTACCTGCTCTTCCAGAGACTTGTGTGATCAACTGGAAGGTTTTTTCCGGGGCTCGGAAGTCCGGGGAATAGAGATTGCCATCAGCCTGGATGATGCCAACTAACGTAACATTAGGAAAGTCTAAGCCTTTGGCAATCATTTGGGTCCCCAAAAGAATATCTCCTTCATGTTCAAACTGAAACAGCAACTTTTCATGCGCATTTTTTGTTCTTGTAGTGTCATTGTCCATGCGGACAACTTTTGCCAGAGGAAATCGCACTGATAATTCTGCTTCGATTTTTTGCGTTCCGGAGCCATAGTATCGCAAATCTTCAGAATTGCATTTTGCGCAGGTTTTTGGAACGGTTTGCTTGTGGTTGCAATAATGACATTTCAATGTATGGTCTGCTTCATGATAAGTAAGTGAAATATCGCATTGAGGACAAGTAAACACAAAGCCACAGTTTCTGCAAATCACAAATGTCGAGTAACCTCTTCTATTCAAAAGCAGAATTGTCTGTTCTTTCTTTTCAAGTCTGGTTTTGATTTCCTCATATAGTAAATCTGATAGCAGATTGTAGTTTCCGTTTTTGAATTCTTGTTTCATATCAACGATTTGCAGTTCAGGCAAGCTTGAGTTCTGAGCTCTTTTTTTCAATTCCAAAAGTTCATAGTATCCGCGTTTATATCTGGCATATGATTCAATATTTGGAGTTGCCGAGCCCATAAGCATCGGAATATTGTAATATTTAGCACGATGATCCAGCACATCTAACGCATAATATTTGGGCATCTCGTCCTGTTTGTATGTGGACTCATGACATTCATCGACCACGATTAAGCCAAGATTGGTAAATGGCGCAAAACAGGCACTTCTCGCACCAATCACGATTTTAACTTCATGCCGTATTATCTTTCTCCATTCATCGAATTTTTCACCGGCGGACAGTCCGGAATGCAAGATAGCAACTTGATCATGAAATCTGCTTTTAAATCTAGAAACCATCATCGGTGTCAGCGAGATCTCCGGGACAAGGAAGATGACTTCCAGGTTTTTTTTCAGAACAGTTTCTATGACTTTTAAATATATCTCGGTTTTGCCTGATGAGGTCACACCATGAAGAAGAAACAATTGATTTTGATCTAGCTTGGCTATGATTTTATCATATGCAATTTCCTGTTCGATATTTAAGTTCACTTGTTTGTCATTCTCCGGTTGAAGGGAAAAAAGCTCTCTGTATTCTTCTTGAAGAATGATTTCGATAAAACCTTGTCTGGACAAAGTATCTATTACCGATGAAGTGATTGATAAATTTTTCAGCAGGGTCTGATAATTTTCACTATTTGTTTCTGTCTCTGTCAAATATGCGATGACGCTTTTTTGTTTATCAGTTTTTGGTAGCGTTGCATTCTTCAACAATCTTATGATTCTCACCGAGCGTGGATTGGCTTTTGACTTCACTTCTATGGTTTGTCTGAGAGTTCCGGCTTTCACCGCTTCCTTGACTGGTTTTAAGACCGTAGCCAATTCTTGATCGAGATATCTTTCATCTGTGTTTTCAAAATACGATTTCAAAACTTCTGGCAACCCCGGACGATCCAATACACAGAGCAAGGTTTTATAAGTGGTCCGCAAGGCCGAAGGCAACATCGTTTCAATTACTCTAATCAATACACTTGATGTGTCTTCCTGAATTTTTTTGGCAAGAACGATCAGTTCTTCGGTAAGATATGATTCCAAGTCCAACAGTGATTTTATCGGTTTGAGGTGGTCTTCATACTCACTTTTTTCTACAATTTCCAAACAATAACCCATCAATTCCCGGTTTCCGAAAGGAACGATGACGCGCATTCCAATTTCTAAAACATCTTGAAATTCAGCGGGTATCTCGTAATCGAACAACCGGTCAACTGCTTTTACCGGAACATCAACCAATACTCTACAAATCATGACGTCACCCCCTTCGATATAATTATACCATAGATACGACCACTAAAAAATAAGCTTATTTTTCTGGCTGAAAATGATTTGATTCAACCAAATTAATTTTATCAAAGAATTTCTTGACGACTGCCTTGACTTCCTCGATCTTGACTCTGTTTAAATGATAAGAGTTCTCTGCCTGAAGATATCGTAGATCGATTAAGTCTTGATCGCTGCTAGAGATTTCCAGAGAATTGCCTGCTTCATCCTCCAAAGTAAGAAAATTGTCTTTTTTATTTTCCAACATTCTGTCCAGATATTTCATTATTTCATCAATAGTGGCATATATCTCATCTTTCATTTGAATTTCAAGATTAAATCTTGGTGAGGACAAAGTCACACGCATTGTCTTTGACATCGATTTAGTCGCTTTGAAAAAATTAGGCTTTACCGTCTTCTTTTTTTCAAAAAACAGGATTCTATTCCGATGATGAGCCAAGGTGCCGATGTCGTTTACATATAATTCGTCATATAGGCTCTGTTTGACCCTCAGTTGAAAAGCGACACCGTTTCTTGCGACAAACTCCACGAAATAATGAGCCATTCCTTTGGACTTGGAGAATGTCTTGTGTGTGCTTTTTACATAAACTTGTTCAAGATTTTCGGCAATAAATTTTTTCTTCCTGTTTTGGGCAATCACTAGAATCACTGCCGCGACGATCCCTCCCAAAGACACTAAAAAGCAAGCCATGAACCAATAGAAGATAGGTGGCATTTATATTTCCTCCTTTTGCTAAAAAAAACACTAAAAATATCTCTTTTAGTGTGACATGTCGGCTTTTAGACCTACAATCCAGAGTATATTTCCCGCATGTATTTTTATTGTAATGCCTTATTTGGCAAAAATCAAGCCAATGAAGAAATAAATCGGTGCTTCTATTTGCAAATTATAAGTTTATTATGTATAATAAGCAGTAAAGTTATGACATTTCAATACTTTAGAAAGGATTGTATTCACCATGCAAAATCAATTGTTTTCCAATCATGAAGTCGGGATTTTTGCACTTGGTGGATTAGGAGAAGTAGGAAAGAACATGTATTGCGTGGAATACCGTGACGAACTCATTATCGTAGACTCTGGGCTTTTATTCCCGGATGAATTCCTGATGGGCATCGATTACGTGATTCCCGATTATACTTATTTAATCGAGAACCAAAATAAGATCAAGGCTCTTTTCATCAGCCATGGACATGAGGATCATATCGGAGGAATTCCGTTCCTTTTGAAAATGGTGAGGGTACCGGTAATTTATGCTTCCGGACTTTCAGCCGGACTCATTCAGACCAAAATGGAAGAGCATACAAATCTATCTCTTAATCTGCAAGAATACCATGAATCGGATATCATCCGTTTCAAAAATATATCAGTCAGTTTCTTCCGGACCAATCATTCGATTCCGGATTCTTTCGGCATAAAAATCAGCACTCCCGAAGGTGTAATTGTTCATACCGGAGATTTCAAATTTGATTTCTCACCCACAGGAGCTGATGCAAACTACCAAAAAATGGCAAGAATCGGTGAAGAGGGCGTTTTATGTCTGCTTTCCGATTCCACTAATTCAGAATTGGAGGATTTCACAATATCCGAAAAAGTCGTTGCCGAAAATATCAAAGAACTGTTTCGAAGCATCTCAGGCCGGGTTATCATTGCTACATTTGCCTCGAACATCCATCGCGTCCAGCAAATCGTTGAAGCTTCCGTCGTCACAGACCGCAAAATCGCAGTCTTTGGCAGATCCATGGAAAAAAATATCAATGTCGGGATGAAACTAGGATATATCAAGGCTCCGCACGGAACCTTCCTTTTCAGTAAGAACATGGTCGGTCTAAAACAGAAAAATTTGACGATTCTTTGCACCGGATCACAAGGCGAACCCTTGGCCGCACTGACCCGGATTGCTTCCGGAACTCACAAGCAAATATCCCTGATTCCCGGAGATACCGTCATTCTATCTTCTTCTCCGATTCCCGGAAACCTAGAAAGCGTGAACAAAACCATCAACCTGCTTTATAAAAATGGCGCTTCTGTTATCACCCAGTCACCATTTGCCGATGTGCATGCTTCAGGGCATGGCGGGCAGAACGAGCTTAAATTGATGTTGAAACTCATGCGTCCAAAATATTTCATGCCGATTCACGGCGAATACCGGATGCTCAAGACCCATGCCGGACTCGGAGCCGATACGGGAGTAAAAAAAGAAAACATCTTCATTCTCGACAATGGTGATGTTCTCGCCGTCTCGAAAGACAACGCCAGAATTGCCGGCAAAGTCCAGACATCGGATGTCTATGTTGATGGCTCTGCCATCGGCGAAGTCGGAAGTCAAGTCATCAAGGACAGACGCGAATTATCTGAGGACGGCTTGTTCTCGGTTGTGTTGACAATCAATCAGGAAAGGCGCGAAGTCATCTGCACTCCTTCGATCGTATCCAAAGGATTCATTTTCATGAAAGACAACCAGCAGATGATTAAAGACTTGCAAACACTCGCTCTCGACGTGACTGACAAGTATCTGGCTACTGGTAAGAAACTAAACATCAGTGGCATGAAAAATGACCTGACAAAAGCCTTGGGCAAGTATATTTCCCAGAAAACCAGCCGGGAACCGATGGTCATGCCAGTAATTATGGTCCTATAAAAAGATGAACTCAAGGTTCATCTTTTTTCTTGTCTTAACAATTCATCGACTCCATACCCTCTTACAGAAAAGGCCGCAAAAATCATCAAAATAATCGGCAGTATGCAAAAAGTCAGCTTAATGGCAAAAGGAGCAGATAAGTTCGATTGCAGGTAAAGCCAGGTGCCATCGATTGAAAGCGATGCGTTTTCAAGCGCTGTGAACCAACTTTGATCCGGCTTGGCAATATATCCGGACAGGTCGAGAATCGGTCCAATCAACAATGTTGCCAGTCCGATACCAATTTTTTGGAGAAAAGAAACAGAACCAAAGTAGCTTCCTTCCTTTTCTGGGGCTTCTTTGGTTATAACGCTGATTGCGTCTGGATACATTCCATAAGCAGTCAGATGAATGTTGCCCATCCCCAGACCGAGAATGAAAACTGCGATCCACCCCCACCAGGGAAAACTAATGATTGCATCCAGCATTGAAAGCGGGACGATATAGATTTGATTTTGAAAATTCAGAGCGATTTCCTGATAAGGCAGTTGCGGAAGTGCCATGAACATCGCAAACGCCACTATCCAACAAAGACTTCCAAGATATAGTGTCTTTTTTTTGCCAATTTTGTTCGAGATTACTACCCACAAGGGCACACTCAGAAATCCAAGCACCAGCACCGATCCTGCCAAGGGTAGGAACAACTCTGGGGACTGAAGCCAGTAGTTTACATAGTATTGGATTGTATCTTGTAAAACAAAAATAGCCGACAGACTGAACATAAAGGCTAGAGAAGCTCTTCTGAATTCCTTTGCTTTAAAACAAGATAGAAAATCGCGATAAAAATGGAATTTCTCCTTTGGTGTTATCTCTTCCGAAACCAATTCATAGGTACCAAAAATGGAAAAGAGCAGTATCAATACGATCAAAACACCGAAAATAGCGGAAATAAGAATGAATTTTTCTCCCGAATGCGTCAAAGTGACATCGCCCATGATCAAATCGGGAATTGCGACTGCGATGATTGTCGCGAGGATCGTTGCGACCATTCTGTATCCTGTGAGTTTGGTTCTTTCGTTATATTTCTTGGTCATGTCATTGATCAAAGAAATATACGGGATATACGCTAAAGTGTAACAAAGATAAAAAAACAAATAAATTACAAGAACTAGAAAAGACTTGATTAGTAAAACAAGCGTAAGACTGTTTTGACTCCAGCCAAACATCTCTGGAGACATTTTGGCAATCAATGTCGAGACCGCAAAAATAGCGAAAAAGGAAATTCCCAAGGGCAAGGCAGCCCAAAGCATCAGTTTTCTTCTCCTGCCGAATTTTGATTTGATCCGGTCTGAATAATAGCCAACAATGGGATCAGTAATCGCGTCCCAGATGAACCCCAAGAAAATGATTCCGGATGCCATATAACCTTTGAGGCCGACGACATTTGTCAAGAATATCAAAAGATAGAAACCTGTGATCGCCGTTCCAAATGTAAATGACATGTCTCCGGATCCGTAAGCAATTCTTGATATGACAGGAACAGTTTCGTTATGCTTGGATTTCATTTGTTTTCTCCAATGTGTTAGTATTGTCTTTCAATGTATTAATCATCAATTTGCCATTGATTACATCTTGAAACCAAAAAAAGACATTTTTGGTCACCGTGGCATCCTGAAAGGCATCATGGAGCTGGTTTGTCAAGTCAACTGCAGCATACATATTGTAGGCGCTAAAGAGCCCAAGATCGTTTTTGAGACCAAAATAGATTTTGTGGAGATGCAATAAATCGATGAATTGGGCTTTGCCTGCGAACTCTTCAAGTTGATGGATACTATTCATCTTATTAAGTTCCAGTTTATCGTTCTTTCCCCAAATGAAAATCATTGGGCGGTACGTGTTTTGCATTTTTAGAAAGATTTCATGGAAGTAGCTATAATCTTTCCCATCCACGATATCATCCTGGCTGATATGCAGAAATTTCTCTGTTCTATCACTGATTTGTGGAAATAGAGTAGGTTTGATGAAGAAAGAGTGTTCTTCCAAAACAATTCCGGAAGCGTCGGTAAGAATCATGCCCACCTGGATAATTTCCGAGACGAAATTTTGATAGTTCCGATATGGAGGCATCGACATTTCAAAATCGACAAATAGTTTTGGCTTGTTGGCATTGACAATCGTTTTTACTCCAGCTTTGATAATCGAAACATCGTAGAACATGTTCGGTCTCTGCCTGTTAGGAGCCATGACCTTTTCCACATTGACCACGTTATGGACGGAATAGCCTTTATATGATCGACATGCTTTTAAAACGGTCATGTAAACATATATCCCCGGTCCAAAATAATTCATGAATCCGGTGAACATGCCTTTTGCCATATAGAAAAAACGAACCCGATGTTTGGTCTTGATTGCCAGCACGCGTTTTTTCTCATCGACTCCGTGCAAAAGCCCGTATACAAATTCTGTCATAGTGTACCTCGTCCATCATCAATCTGTAATTCATATTTCATTTTACCACATATCATTTGTTAGTGACAGAAAATATCGCTATTTGATTCCCTCAAGAGCGATTCTGAGATTTGCGATTTGTTTTTTGGAAAGACTGAGTTTTTGTAAATCCTCATCCAGTGCATTCTTGATATTTTCCAGGGTTTTGAATTTGAGCAAAAGTTTTGTTTTTGTTTGTTTTCCGATTTTAGGAATCGCATCCAATATCGAAGCATATATCTCTTTGGACTGCTTTTGCCTATGGAAGGTAACCGCGAAACGGTGCGCTTCTTCCTGAATCTTGTTCAGCAGTATATATAAGGGGTCATGTCTGTCAAGGAGAATATCCTGTTCACGAAGATTCAACAGGCGATTCGTCTTGTGCTTGTCATCTTTTTTCAATCCGACAACCGGGATTGAAAGCTTTAGAGAATCAAGTATTTCCTTGCAGGCGTGGACTTGGGTTATGCCTCCGTCCATGATGATGAGTCCAGGTCTTCTTGTGTCTTCATAAAGCATCTTTTGGTATCTGCGGTAGATGATTTCTTTCATTGTGTTGTAGTCGTCAGGCCCTTTGATCGTCTTTACTGCATACTTGCGATATTCTTTTTTGTCCGGAAGCCCATTTGAAAACACGACCATCGAAGAAACTGGATTTGTCCCCATCGTGTTGGAGTTATCAAAAGCTTCGATTCTCGTTGGCGGTTCAATCTGCAAGAGTTCTCCCAATTTTTCCAAGGCTCCAATAGTTTTTTCGTGTTTTTTCAAATATGTTCCAAGGTTGTTCTGCAAATGGATTTTGGCATTTTCCAATGCCATGTCCATAAGTTGCATTTTTTTTCCGCGTTGGGGAATAAAGCCCTTTTCTTTGAGAATCGGCTCCAGCAGTGACAGATCAATCCCCTGCGGTAACAAAACCTCGTCAGGTACGGGATGGATTTCATAGAACTGGGCAAGATAGCTTAAGAAGGCTTCTTCTGGATCATTGTAGAAAGTCAGAATCGGTGTCTGTGAAAAAATAATTTTCCCTTGGCGCATGAAAAGAATCGACAAGGCCATATAGTTATCATATGTATGGAAATTGATGATATCCCTGTTGTTAAGATCGGAAAATATGATTTTTTGTTTCTCTGTGGTTTTCTCGACTGCATCCAGCAATTCCTTATATTCTTTGGCTTTTTCGTATTCCATCTTTTCAGAATGTTCATGCATTTTTAGTTTCAGTTCATCGATCAAATCCTGGCTAAGGCCCGACATGAATCTTTTTATCTTTTTAATCATCTCTGCATATAGACTGTCTTCAACCGGATTTACACACGGTCCCAGGCACTGTCCGATATGGAAGTATAAACAGAGCTGCTTGGGGAGCTTCTGACACTTTCTGAACGGAAACAGTTTGTTTAGAAGATGCATTGTTTCCCTGGCAGAATATGCATCGGGAAAAGGGCCGAAAATATTCTTGTTTTTTTTGTTTGCTTTTCTGGTGATGACAAGCTTTGGATGTTTCTCATTCGTGATTTCGATATAAGGATAGGTCTTGTCACCTGTAAGCATGATATTGTATCTGGGTGCGTGTTCTTTGATAAGAGAAAGTTCCAGCAAAAACGCCTCGAGTTCCGAAGCGGTAACAATATAGGTAAAATCAGTTATGCTTTGGACAAGACTGGTCGTTTTTTGGTCATGGCTGCCGGTGAAATAAGTCTTGACTCTGTTCTTGAGGTTTTTTGCTTTGCCGACATAGATGATCTCTCCCAAAGCGTTAAGCATCTGATAACTTCCGGGAGCTTCCGGCAAAGTCTGTAATTTATCTTTAATCGTGGAATTCATCAACTAACACCCTGTATCATTATACCTTAACCAGCCATGGCATTCAATCAAGAACCTAAAAAGAAAAACTTTGGCAAATAGCCAAAGTTTATCCTCATTTGATTTTCTTGATAATCTCGTCAACGCGGCGTCCAGTAAACTCTGATTTGTCATATTTGAAGACAAGTTCGGGGACTTTCCGCATTTTGACACGCAAGGCAATCTGGTTCTTGATGAATCCTTTTGCTCTTTCTAGTGCCTCCTGGGATTTTTGTAATCTGTCTTCCGGTCCGAAGATCGTGTAGTATACATACATGTAAGATAATTCGTTGGTGATTTTGACACCGGTTACGGTCAGAAAGCCCAGGTCATCCTTGATTTCCCTGGTAATGATGTCGGCAACCACTCTTTGAACCAATGTTTCCAAACGATCGGTTTTAGGCATTTTATACCACCTCTTTCATTACTGATGCTTCAATAACATCGTCAACTTTCACATCATTATAGTTTTCAATCATAATTCCGCAGTCAAATCCTTGTTTCACTTCCTTGACATCTTCCTTAAAGCGTTTCAGTGAGGAAATTTTGCCTTCAAAAATGATTTTCCCGTTTCGGATCAGTTTTACCGTAGAATCCCGTTTGATCGATCCCGAAGTTACCATGCAACCGGCAATGGTGCCGACTTTGGAGATCGAGAAAGTTTCCCTGATGGCAGCTTCACCGATGATCTGTTTTTCAAAGACAGGTTCTAACATACCTTTCATTGCGGCCTCAATGTCATCCATGGCTTCGTAGATAACGCGGTAATCTCTGATTTCAACGCCCTTTTCATGAGCGCTGTCTCTGACATTTGAGGGTGCCTGGACATCAAAGCCAATAATGATTGCGTTGCTTGCTTCGGCAAGTGACACGTCAGTATCAGTAATTGCCCCAACTCCGGTTCTCACGATGTCGATGGATGTTCCTTCAATAGAAATTTTTTCGATTGAGCCCTTGAAAGCTTCAATTGATCCTTGGGCGTCAGCCTTGATGATTAAGCGTAATTCTTTGACTGTGCCTTCTGCTTTCAAGAAGAATTCCTCGAGAGTAATCGTTTTTTTAGCAGAACTAGTGTCTTTGAATAGACGGTCGGAACGTTTTTGCGCGATATCTTTGGTCAGTTTTTCGTCATCCAATACCATAAATGGATCGCCAGCTTGCGGAACATCGTTCAATCCGTTGATTTCAACAGCGGATCCCGGTTTTGCTTTATGGACACTCTTTCCAAGGTCGTCATTCATACCACGGATTTTGCCGTATGTGTTACCTACGACAAAAGTATCGCCGATTTTGATGGTACCATTGGATACAAGAATAGTTGCGACCGGGCCTCTGCCTTTGTCGAGCTTGGCTTCAATACAAGTGCCGATGGCATTTCTTTTGGGATTGGCTTTTAGTTCAAGCATTTCGGAAACCAACTGGATTGTATCAAGCAATTCGTCAACACCGGTGTTTTTCAATGCGGATATATAGCAAAACGGTGTCTCGCCGCCCCAGTCATCCGGTAACAAGTCGAGATCGGCAAGTTCCTGTTTGACCCGTTCGGGGTTAGCTCCGGGTTTGTCCATTTTATTGATGGCTACGATGATTGAGCATTTTGAGGCCTTAGAATGGTCGATAGCCTCTTTTGTCTGTGGCATGACGCCATCATCAGCCGCAACGACCAATACGACAATATCGGTCACCCTGGCGCCTCTGGCGCGCATTTCAGTGAACGCTGCATGTCCGGGAGTATCAATGAATGTGATGGCTTTGTCATTTCTAACGACCTGATATGCTCCGATATGCTGGGTGATGCCACCTGCCTCTGATTGTACGACACGAGTATGTCTGATCGTGTCAAGCAAAGTTGTTTTGCCGTGGTCGACATGGCCCATTATGGTGACTATAGGTGGTCTTTCAACCAAATCTTTGGGATCGTCTTCGATAGATAGTTCATCATATCTTGTCATGTCCGTCATGACTTCATCTTTGAATTCAAAACCATAATCCAAAGCTAAGATTTCCGCTGTGTCTCTATCGACAGATTGTGTTTGGGAAGCCATTATACGCATAAACATCAATTTTTTGATGACTTCTGGGACAGGACGGTGTAATTGTTCTGCAAGTTCAAGCACAGTCATTGTATTTTTGTAATAGACTGTCTTATCGATGACTTCCGCCTGTTTTTCAATCATTGGATTGGGTTTACGGCTTGGGGTCCTTGTTTGGGGTTTATTGACTGGTTTCCCAGACGGTTTATTGGATTTGAAGTTTGATTTCTTCTTGGTATTTGGTTTTTTTGTTACCACATTACCACCTCTTTCTGTTTATTCATTGATTGCCTCAAGCAATAATTTGGCAAAATCTTTGCTTGTTACGCAAATCACTTTTCGGTTGGTCTTGCCGATTGCCAGGCTTAATTCATCGGTTGACAAGTCCTGATTCAGGATTACATTGTGAAACTTGGTTTTATCTTGGATCCTTTTAGTCGTGTTGACTCCGGAATCGTTAGCAAGAAAAACGAGTGAAGCTCTGCCTTTTTTGATAAGATCGAGACTGAACTCTTCTCCGGAAACAACCTTGTCGGCCCTGAATGCCAACCCAAGGGTTTTCAATAGTCTGCCTTTATTCATTGCCGACCTGTCTTAATAGTTCTTCATAGATTTCATCCGGGATCTTTGTCTCAAGATGTTTTGCCAAGATATTGGTCTTCTTCGCTTTTTCGATTACGGCTTTGTTTTTCGAGACATAGGCGCCTCTGCCGTTGGCTTTTCCGGTTGGATCGAAAATCACTTCTCCGTTAGGTGTCTTGACGACACGAAGCAGTTGCTTTTTTTCAAATTTTTCACCGGTGACAACACATTTGCGAAGCGGGATTTTCTTTTGTTTGATCATGGTCGTTCCTCCTTGATCAATAGTGGATTCCTTGAATCAAGGCATCCGTTTCGGATTTGATGTCAATCTTCCATCCACTTGATTGGACAGCCAGCCTAGCATTTTGTCCCCTTTTGCCGATGGCAAGCGACAATTGATCGTCAGGTACGATCACTGTCGCGCTTTTTTCTTTCACGTCGATGATTACTGCAATCGACTTGGCAGGTTGGATCGCATTTGAAACCAGTTCTCTGGGATCTTCACTATACTTATAGATGTCGATCTTTTCGCCACTAAGCGAATCGATGACTTCGCGGATCCTGACACCGTTTCTTCCGAGACAAGCGCCAACTGGATCAACTTTCGGATTGTTTGAGGCAACGCAGACTTTGCATCTGTCTCCCGGGTCTCTTGCAAGGCCCATGATTTCCACGATGCCTTCCTGAAGTTCGGGAATAGCTTGTTCCATAAGTCTTTTGACAAGATTTCTGTCAGTTCTTGATACGTAGACTTTAGGTCCTTTTGTGGTTTGTTCGACTTTGGTGATATAAACTCTAATTTGGCTTCCCATAACTAGGTCGGTACCAACAAGGTCTCTTGCGGGAATTGATGTCTCAGTGTCATATCCTAGGAAAAGCGTGACAAAGTCGTCGTTCATGGCGACGATCTCCGCGATGACCATCTCACCGGTCTTATCGGTGAAGATTTCATAGTTTCGCTCTCTTTCGAGTTGTTTCAGCCCCTGTGTCAAGATTTGTTTAGCACTTGAAGCGGCGATCCTGCCGAAATCTTTCGGTGTGATCTTCACTTCAATGATATCTCCCACCCTGGCATTCTTTTTCAATTCCTGTGCGTCATCAGCAGTGATCTGTATGCCTTTTTCCGCTTCCGGATCGATGGTTTCAACTACAAGATATGTGGCAACAATCAGAATCTCGGCTTTTTCCTCGTTGAAAACTACTTTGGCATTTTGTTGGCCATTGTAGTCTTTTTTATAGGCGTTTAATAATCCCTTGCCAAAAATATCCAAGATTTTCTCTTTGGGAATATCTCTGTCTTCGGCTACTTGTTCCAATGCCTTGAAAAATTCTTTACTAATCATGTCTATATTCTCCTAAAATTTAATTGCAAGACGAATCATAATAACATCTATATAGTTAAATGATATCTGCTTGTTGAATTTATCGTTAATCGTAATTGTGTCCCCATCGAAATGTAAAAGTTCGCCATCCATTTTTTGGTCGTAGGTTTCAATATGGACGTATCTTCCGACGGCTTTTTTAATTTCAGAAGCGTCTTTTAGTTCTCTTTCTGCTCCTGGAGACGTCACTTCCAGACTATACTCATTGGGGATAGGATCGATATCGTCTAGAAAAGCACTCAAATGATGGGAGACTTTGACGCAATCGTCGATTGTGATACCAGAATCGTTGTCGATTACGACTTGTAACAAGTCGGTTTTTTTCTCTTTCACATAATTGAGGTCGTATAATTCATAGCCAAGTTTTTTGATTGCTTTTTCCAGTTCTTTTTTCAACTCGTCAAGTTTCAATTCGATTCCCTCCTTAAGTATTTAAAAGGGAGGGTCCGACCCTCCCAAATGTAACTTATGCTAAAGTAATTATATCATACCAACCTGAAAGAAACAAGTTTTTTTATTCCGTTTTTTTCGTTTTGACATTGATGACGATATCTTGAAAATCGGGATATTTCTTGAACCAGTTGATGGCATACGGGCACTTTGCGACAATCTGTTTGTTTTGGCTTTTAATGTAGTAGTAAGCAAGTTGCATCAACTTTGATGCGATTCCCTGCCCGCGTAACGATTCGTCAACAAACACATGCTTGATGTCAATCCTGGATTCATCCCTTTTCGGCAACAAGATTTCTGTCAACAATTGCTTGTTTTCATTTTCGGCAAAAATCCTTTGGGCTTCATAGATATAATCCATTATTTACTAACTCGAAATTTATACATTATGATTCCGCCGGCTACTCCGACATTGATTGATTCCATCCCGTTCATTTCAATCGTTACCGAGCTTTGGGTGAGATCCAGGAGTTCTTTTCTTACACCTTGTCCTTCATTGCCCAACAACAATCCGATTTTTTCGGATTTTATTTCAGCTTGACCCAGGGGCAAACCTGTCAAGACATCCGTGCCGATATAATGGTATTCAGGGTGTTCTTTCATGAAATCAGACAGCGTTGCCTGACGACAAGTCACGTGAAAAAGTGCTCCTTGAGTGGAACGAATGACTTTGGGATTATATAAATCAACTGTATTTTCATAAATAATCGTCTCAAAACCAAACGCTTTGGCGCTTCTGAGCAGTGTGCCTAAATTCCCCGGATCCTGAATGCCATCAAGCAATAAGATCCTGTCACCTATTCTAAAATCAGAGGACATGTGGCAAAGCGCAAAAATCTCCTGGGATTCTTCGACATCAGATATAAGTTTAAGCAATGGCTCGCTCAGCAGGATTGTGTCTTTTTCCCAAAAAGTGACCGCATCTTTTGCGATCACTTCCAAACACAAACCGCAAGCGATGGCTTCTTTGACAAGATGCACGCCTTCGACGAGAAATTGGTTGTTAAGAAGTCGGTATTTTTTTTGTTTAAGTTTCATCAAGTCCTTGAAGAAATTGTTTCTTGCAGAAGAAATCACCATATTTATCACCAAATCAATTATAACACATAAAAAAAAGAGGAGCCAAAATTTTGCAATTTGGCTCCTCATAAATCATGAAAATTTATTCAATTTCGCCGGTCTCATTTTGTGAAAACAGACCTCCGAAGTCTTGGATGTAGGTGATCAAAGTCATGATCTCATCATAATCAGTCTCTGTCAGCATCAATAAATCGAACTCGTTAACCAAATACATCTGGTCGATAAAATTCACTACCGTTTCTGTAACATCAAGACGGAAATCTTCAATCGTCCAACCTTCATCAGGCAGGAACACTGTTGCATAGCTTGATATTAATTCGCTAAGGAAAGTGTTGAGTTGCGATCCCGGATTACTAGTTCCGGATGCATCGAAAAAGATCGGCCCAAACAAGATCATCAGATTTTGCATTTTTTCCAGTATTTCTTCTGGAGTAGTAAATTCATTGAAATCGAAATAATAGTTCGAGAAAACTTTGTTCAGGATCATGAAGTCTTCTTTTGTCAAATCTTCAAGCACTGCATCAAGACGGTTCATCAGCAAGGCGAGTGTTGCTTTCGCCAAGATAACATTGTCTGGATCGCTGAAGAAATCATCAAACATCGATAACATCATGATACCTTGCGAAGTCCGTTCAATATTGTCTTGGGCTTCTTCAATCCACATTGAATACATTTCAGCCCAATGCTGCGAATCTAGTCTGTCTCCTCGTTGCCAGTCAATGTAATAACCGAAATCATTCAACTCGGAAGTGACAACTATATATGAATTCAAATTATTCCATAAATCCACGTATTGTCTTTCTGCATTCCAATAATTACTTGCAGCATTCAAAATCGGCATATAGACATCTTTTTCCGCTTGTCTCAAGGAATCATACAAATAATTAAAGGCATCAATGTTGGGTTCTGTTTCCATGTTGCCCGCCCAATATAGCTCAAGTTCGAAGTATCGCTCTGAATCAAAATAGAATTCTTCGTGCGAGAAGCCTTCATGATACATTGAATTCCAGAATGAATATACCATATCACGGTAGATTCCTTGGTTATACATTTGCTCGGCAATTGCTGCTGCCCCTGAATTTGTAATCGCCAATAATGCGATTTCAGCTGCCACATCGGCATCGATTTGAGCTACATCATCTTCGTAATATGCTAACTGAACTTCAAAATCGAGGATGTCTTGTTCCCAAGCTTCAATTTGTTCTTCATCCGAATTATCAGCTATCGCCATATTCAATCTGGAAATGGCAAAATTGATCAGGTACGTTGCCAAGTCTTCATTGCTAAAGCCGATGCCTCGGAGGGATCGATAGAAGTCAAGAACGTCATAGAAGGAACGCATTTCAGGCAAATTCCTCATGAACGAGCCTAACAACATAATCCGATAATAAGCTGCTTCCTCATCTTCAACTTCGAATAGATCGATAAAATTCTGAATCTCAATCCCGATTTGTTCTTCAGTAATCTCTTCACCATACATTGATATGATCAGGTTAACAAAATCCTGATGTTCATAAAGCAATGAGATTGGGAGCGGATATACTAGGCCTTCTGGATTTTGAATATTTTGACCAATCCATTCGCCATATTTGTACAATTCGAAGATTGTAGCATAATTCTCATCTGTCAGATTCATCGGGTCAAAGGATGCAATCTCATAGGCGTACGCCAGTAGATCTTCAACATGACTGAGAACAATTGTCTGGAGATCTGTCATGTCTAATTCTTCGTAATCAAACATGTACATAATGTCAAAATAAAGCTCAACTGCGTAATTAAAGATGGTTTCGTAATCAAAGGTGTCAGGAACTTCTAAGGTTTCGTCATAACACAAGATATCAATCAAAGTCGACACTCCGATAATAATTTGAGCCATTGAAGCGTTGTCGACGAAGAGATTCGGAGCCAGAGCCACGAATGTATTTAATTCTTCCAAACTGATTCCATCTAATGTCACGGCAACTATGTCAAGCACATCCCGAACCCTGTCAAAATACTTGTTAATAGCTAAATTGATTATAACCATTTTCAAATCGACTTCAACTTGTGACTGGCCTTCAGCCAAGAACTGGATTTCCAGCATATCGATAGCAAAAGCTTTGATATTTGCTTCGTCGGTAGCATCTATTGTTGAGAACAATGTTCCGATAACAGCAGATATATCCTGAATATAGCCTAGTACAGCTTCAGGAGACAAGTCGATATTTGGTCCGTCAATTTCGGGCTCCTCAGACATGACTCTTAGTCCGAAGTTCATACTGCCCATAATCAATTCCATAAATGTGTCAAAGGTTTCTGAATTGGCAGTATTGACCAAATTGGTGATTTCATCCGCGGCAACAAGCATGACATCTATTGTCAGTTGCAAGTTATCTGGGTCATCCAAATAATCGAGGATCATTTCTGCTCTGGCTTTGTCAATGGCAAGATATTCCAGGGATTCATTATTTTCATCAATCCATTTTTCAAGATTCTGGATGTCATAGTAGAATTCTTCATAATATTCAATAGCATTCCAGTAATATTCGTTAACACCAGTCGCCTGATACAAGTCCGAAACGAATGAGTCCATTAGCGGATCATATACTAAAGTTTTCCATTCAGAATATTCGACAAGTAAGTCAATCACATCCTGATAGAGTTCTTGTTCCTCTTGTCTCAGTTGATTCCAAAGCAAATCGAAATCATCTTGTGTCTTGTACCCTATGTAAATATCTTCCAGACAGTCAGTCAAATCAAAATATGTATCGTAATCAAAGATATCACTTGAATACATCATGTCAGAAACCAAAATATTGATGTCCGCTAACATGCTGACTTCTGTTGTCATCACATGCCAGTAAATCATGTAATTGTCAATCAGCGTCTGGTTTAAGCCACTTATCTTGAATAAAATAGTATTTTCGATATCCTGAATATGACCTTCATCTTCGATGATCATATCTTCATAATTGGATATCCAATTCTCGTAATAATCTTTTTCAGTGTCGAAATGCCCACCAGGAGCAAGTTGTTTGGTAAAATTATAAATTATGAAATTCACGACGCATTGCGCCATTTCTGGACGGGTATAGCCATAATTATCAAAACCGGCAACCCAGGCTTGCACATCAGAAAACGATGTAATTGCCGTTACGCTCATTACTTGAAGCATCAGCGTTTGAAGCAGATAATATGCCGTTTCTTCATCGGTTTCATTAAGGATACCCATCAAATCGAGGATCTTTTGGTCCGCTTCTTCCTCGGTTAGATAACCATCGGACATATTTTGTACTAGGTCGACAAAAGCCTGATGCGTGTAGCCGAATTCAATTGGTTCAAGAATCGATTCGAATCCGGAAGAAAACATCCCAGCCAAGGCCTGGCCTCTCGCCATAAATTCCTCCATTGCGATTACGCCGTCTACCCCGATAGCTACCGGATTGTAAGCACCGATAATAGCCGATAGTTCGAGAAGTCTAGCAATATTTAGATTGGCAGCTGCCTTGACAGATGCTTTCAAAACTTCATCAGGTTCGAATTGAGTAGTTATATCATAATAAAGATTGATAACATCGTCAACAATCATGGATAGATCTAGCGAACCGTCTCCAAGCATTACATCAGCGAAATTGGCGATTGTCCAAATCATCAGGACATAATTATCGGGCCCATCATCTTCCAAAACGCTCATATCCGGGCCATCTGGTCCGTTCTGGGCAAACAGTTTCACAAAGTCAAGTATCGCTTCGACCTTGACAACATCAATCGAATTTAGGAAATTGATTAAGTTGTCGAATTCATCTAAGGCCATAGTGACATATTCTTCCACTTTCGGCAATGCCAAACTTAAGATAAGAGCTTTTTCTGTTTCTGTCATATCCTGGCTCTGGATTACACGGGTCAGAATATCTTCTCCAATTGTAACCAAGTTGTCGATTGAAATGGCTCCAGTATCAAATTTGGTTTGGAAAAATTCCAAAATATCTACAAACTTCGGAATGTAAAATGCTAAATTCTCCGGAGTCAATAGGAAAGATAAGTCAGGATTTTCATCTTCTTCCAAGTTCATTGTCAAATGCATAATTTCCATGACAAGGTCAAATAAATCAGAATCGACAGTTGTCAGTAATTCTTTGGCAGAAGTATATAAATCTTCGACCAGTTCTCTGATATTTGCCAATCCTCCCGGAGTTTGCAGATAACCATAGAAAATCGACATGGTCCGGTGTTGATCGAGCATTCTGGCTCTTTCTTGCTGAGAATTATTTATTTCTCCATGCCAATTCTGATTATCCCAAAACAAATTCTGGTAATCTCCGAAATACCATACGATTTGATTTTTTACCAGCCTATGATCTCCCGTCGTGTCGATAATACCGTCCAAAGAATCTTCAAGCGGATAATAAACCGTATCTTCATATAAGAGGTATGCCCAAAACGCATTCAGAATCGGCATATACGCTGTATATTCATCTGGATTTAATGTCAATAATAGTCCATTGTAGTCGCTCAGATACGCAGCTGCTTCCGACAGATTAATGTCTTCATAAGTGTAATAGAAATACTGATCAATCAACTCTTGCAGTTCCTGATAGCGCTCGGAACCCTCAAAATCTACAGATCTAAAGTAATCGTTGTACAATCGATCGTATTCCATAAAATAGTTGTTTAAATTTTGAACCGATGCATCGTAATATGCGATGCATTCAGAAGGCATTGAAGTGGAAGTCGTGCAATAATTAACTACGTCACTTCTGATACCATCCATCATTATTTGATTTTCATCGACGCGATTTTGGAAATAGGCAATATCGTCATCGATGTATGAAATGTCAAAGTACTCATAACTATTTGCTATCATCGTCGACAGCATGTGCATCAAAGTATTGACAACAAATTCGTCGTCCATGTCGGGGTTGCCAGTCAATTCAGCTACCCATGTATTGAAATCTTCCGCATTGTCAATGGTCTGCAATTCGCCAAACTTCGTTGTTACAAACGAAAGAATTTGATAAAGATGTTCTTCGGAGAAAATACCTAGAACATATAAGTACATGTCTATTTCTTCTTCGATTTCCATCTCGGTCAATTCATCTTCTGTCATCATTTGGATCAAAGCAATCAGATCAGCTCTGTCAAATTCGCCGCTCGCATCCAAATACTCGACGTCATACACTGGTCTTACAACCATGTTTTCCGTAATGCCAGTCAGATCATGATCCCAATATACAAATGTATATCTGTAGTGGGAGGTATCAGACAATGAAGGCCCTGCGGGAGGTGTCACGTCTCCACCATATGCAATGACTGCCTCCAAAAGGATCGTGCCATCTTCATTCAAGAAGGTAACTGTCACCTCTTCAGGAAGAGTAGCCGAAGTTTCAGTTGATTCTGTTGAAACCGTGGTTGTCGGGACAGTAGTCACAGTGGTCGTCGTAGCTGTTGTAGTTGCGGTAGTACTCACGGTCGTTGTTGCCGTGGTTGTCGGGACAGTTGTCACGGTCGTTGTGGCAGTTGTAACCGCAGTGGTGACTGCAGTCGTTGTTGCCGTGGTTGTCGGGACAGTAGTCACAGTGGTCGTCGCAGCTGTTGTAGCTGCAGTAGTTGTCACGGTCGTTGTGGCAGTTGTAACCGCAGTGGTTAACGCCGTTGTAGTTGTTCCAGCAGTTGCAGCAGTTGTTGTGACAGCTGTAGCACCTGTTGTTGTACCGGCGGTTGTAATAGCGGTTGTTTCAGCAGTTGTTACCGAAGTGTCTCCAGCAGTTGTTGTTGCAGCGGTAGTAATAAACGTTGTTGTTCCGCCACCAAAAAAATCGCAACCAACAAGGAAAAGTCCGAAAAACACAAAAAATAGTAAGGCTAAAATCTTTCCTTTCATAAAAATTCCTCCTTATTTATTCTATTATACGAAATATATCACAATATGAATATATCACTAAACATAGAAAAAAGCCATATATCAAGGAGGCTTTTTTACATATTTGACAATAAATTGTCACTCAAGCACGAAAAACACAGCAATTGTATTCGATTTTCGAAGAAAAAAAGAGCCGACCGAAGTCAGCTCTCATTAACATATTTCAATGCAAATTATTCCTGATCGAACTCAGTTTTTGCGACAAATGCAAAATCTGAAGACATGTCATATTGTTGAATTTGCGAATAAGAAACCGTGTAAATCATGTTTTCGATCATTACTGTCCGTTCAATCGAATCATAGTAGTAATAGTAATATTCATCTTGTGGATCCTGTAAATGTGAAAGTTTGGTCAGATATTGTAAGTCTCCAGAGTAGAACACCTTGAAAACATATACACTTTGTAGTGAACGGTAATATACTTGATGGTACTCGTAGACCGGGATTGCGACATACATAAAATCCTCGCCTTCCGGTTCATAGCTAACGAAAGCCTTGTGATCATATGTGACCGGAGAATAACTGTACTCACCTTCAACAAGATAGGTTTCAAGTCCAATCGGATCATTTCCCGATATGTCGTATAATGAAACTTTAACTCCTGTGAAATAAGTAAAACCCCACTCAGACACGGCAGCCTGACGACCGACGCCTAGCATCAGGTTGTCTCCGATTTCATGCAGGTAATCCGAAACTCCTTCTTCATACAATTCGCCGATAATTTCTGGATTTTCCGGATCGGATAAATCAAGTTTGTATAATGGATCGGTATTGACAAATGTCACAACATAGCCATAGTCCCCGCTGAAACGGACAGCAAAGATTCTTTCGTTTGGTTTTCCTAGATCGTCAATTTCAGAAACCGGTTCGATTATGCCATCACTTGTTGCATCAAAGATCGTGACTTTGTTGACAATTTTCCAAGTTGTTTCAATAGTGGACCAACTCCCGGTAAACGTTCCTTCTGACACATCAGATGAATTGGGAACTGTCGTAGCGGGCGCTGTAGTCGTCACTGGAACAGTCGTTACAGGAACGGTAGTTGTTGGAACTTCATCCGAGCCGACTGTATCGTCGGGTGAAGACGGGTCATACTCGATCCAACGAGTTACTTGTGTATATTCATATCCCGTTGTGGCAATCCGGAAGTAACCGTCATACTCGTCCATCGAGAACTGGTTGAGTGGAGATCCATCAACGGAACCGACTGCTTTGTACACCAATTTATGATCCTCGATTGCATAGCGAATAATCATTGTTTGATAATTGTAGAAAAACGTTGCTTCGTCGTACCAATACCTGTATACGATTGTGTATAGATTGTTTTGACTCATAAATATCTGATAAGAACTGCCGAGATATGCATTCACATCTGCAGCCTCGTCACTTGATATCTCAAATGAAACAAGCATTAGAAAGCCGAATGACGAAAAATCATTTGGCATGTAATAGATATTTCTAGCAGGAAGTTTGATGATTTCATCAGAAACAGTACTGTCAAAATATTCAGGAATATAGTCATCATCAGTATATCCGTAATTTGCCGCATAGTTGTTCATGACAAGATAACAATATCCGTCAATCATTCTGCTTTCAGTAAGGGAACTGCCTTCAAAATACAATTCTTTTGCGATTGCGATATCGGCTTTGTCAGTAATATCCAAAACCGTTACCCTAGTGCCAAAAGTATATCTTACATAATAAAAGTCATATACTCCTGTACCGGTTTTATCCACGCTTTGCTCATAATGATATTCATTTGTAAGCAATACGATAAAGTTTTCATACTTGTACATTCCGTATGTATATCCATAATATGTATTATCACTATCATAAGTAAACGTGTCGGAAATCGACAAGTCGTCTGCATTTACAATTACGAATTGGTTATTGGAAAGCACATAAATATAGAACCCGTCGGTAAGGATTCTGTCCGCCTCGTACACGCCATCTACCTGATTGTTTGTTTCAGAATGGGACTTGTCTTCGCCGGTGCCTTGGGTTGATGCGGCAGCGGTTGTCGTAATCGCTGCTCCAGCCTCGGCATCCATATAGTAATCATTGCGATAAACGTAGGTATCATCATAGAAAGTATCCAGGTATTCTTTCAACTGCGAATAATTTTGAAAATTGCCGACATCTTCGATTTCTTTATAGTCAAGCGGAGTATATGATTCATTACAGCTTGCCAGAGCAAAAAGTGCCAATAGCATGAAGATGCTTATTAATATTTTTTTCATAGGTTTCCCTCCTTGCGTTTCACCAATATAAACAAAGAAGATTGGTTGTTTGTTGGAAAAATATTATTTATTCCGTCAATTCCAAGAAAAGATCGATGTCTTGTTTCAAAAGTTCGAGAGATCCTTGCCAAAAATCTTTTTTTGTCACATCGATTCCCGCGATCATTGCAGCATCTTCGACCATGTTTTTACCTGTAGCGGATAATAACAGATCATACATTTTCACAAAACCTGACTTGTCAGTCAAATATTTGGAATAGAGGCCTTTCGCAAACAAGAGGCCAAATGCATATGGGAAGTTGTAATAGCTGAGTTCTCCGGAATAATAATGCGGTTTGCATAACCACATATATGGATGGAGCAAGTTTTGGTCGAGTCCGTCGCCATATGTTTGTTTTTGCGCAGACAGTATCAAGTCCTTGAGTTCTTCTTCATCAAAAATAGTAGTTTGTCTACCTTCGAACACGCTCTTCTCAAAGATGAAACGGCTCATGATGTCAACGATGACTTGGGTATAATCCTGCAGGGATGATTCCAAAAGATAGATTTTCTCGTCTTTGGAAGTCGCATCTTTCAAAGCGGCTTTGTTGACAATGGTTTCACAAAATGTCGAAGCAGTCTCCGCAACCGGCATTGTATATGAAGAATTAAGGATGGATTCAGTGAAAATCGCTTCACCATGATAGGCATGACCTAATTCATGGGCAATCGTGATAACATCACCGAAAACACCGGTGAAATTTGTGAGGACTCTGCTTTCCTTAATGGGATGAATATTGGAGCAGAAAGCTCCGCCAACCTTGCCTTTTTTCGGAACAAAGTCAATCCAGTTTTCTTTGAAAGCCCTGTCCGCCATTTCAAAAAGACGCTTGTTGAAAGTCGCAAAGTTTTTGCGGATATAATCAGCGGCTTCCGGGATCGTGAAAGTTTTGTTGATGTTGCCTATTGGTGCAAACAAATCGTAAAAAGGTAGTCCTTCGGAGTAACCGAGCAATTTAGCTTTCCGTTGGAGGTATTTCCGGAATATGGGTAGATATTCCGTCATGGTATCCATCATGGCATCAAGTGTTGTTTTTTTCATCCGGCTTTTGAATAGTGTTTCTTCTAGTGGTGAATTATATCCTCTTGCCTCAGAAAGCGTGTTGACTTCGCCTTTGATGGCATTGATTGAAAATGCGATTGCTTTGTCTATTTTCTTATATGCCTCTAACTCAGCGTAATATGCTTTTTTTCTGACATCTTTGTCTTTTTCGTACGCCAAGTTTCTGACTTCTGATAGTGTGATTTCTTTTCCTTCGTAATCGACTGCTACCGTCGAGGTCAATAGTCCCTGTAATCTTCCCCAGGCGCTTGATCCTGATTGTTTCAATTTCCCGATCAGATTCTCGGTCTGGTCATCAAGCATGTGTTCGGCTTGGGCTTTGAGTTCGTTCAAATAAAACGAATGTTCAGACAGTTTAGGATTTGCAGCAATTATCTTATCAAGTCCGGGAACGTCACGCAACCATTTTTTAAACTGCGTGTCAACAATCGTCAATTCGTTAATCTTGACTCGAAGCGTGTTCAGATATTTTACCGCCTGTTGATTTGTCGATTCTGTGGCTTCACGCAAGCCCGAATATTGGAATAGTTTGTCAGCATAAAAGTTGAGATCGGCACTTGCTAAAAGGTATTGTTCAAGTATCTTTTCCGCATTGAGGTACCCTGAGAATTCTTTCCCCAGCAACTTTGCCTGATCGACTAATTCAAATAGTGTTTTTAAATCTTGTGAAAAATGTTCGTCTTCAAAACTTGTGTATAGCTTGTCTAGATTCCATGTGTTCATAAGTTCTCCTCCTTGAAATTATAATTTTCTTTTCTTATTTCATAAAAATATGATCTTTTTTCTTGATTGGTAATAGTTTTGTAGTCGTCTTCTTTGAGATAGTTGAATCCGCATTTATCGATAACTCTTTTCGATTTCAGATTGCCGATAAAATGGGTTACCTTAATCAATTTTATGTCGGTTTCTTCAAAAATGTATTTTATCGCTCTTTTACAGGCTTCGGTCATCAAACCTATGCCTTCATAAGGCGTGGAAAGCACGTAACCAAGGGATTTTACCTTATTTCCCTCTGTATCCTGAAAATCATGCATTCCGACCGAACCGATTACTTTTCCGTTTGCTTTGAGAACCAATGCCCAAGTATCGTCAACGGCAATGAATTTATTGAGGATTTCCTTGCTTTCTTCAAGACTCTCATGTGGTTTCCAACCAGCATATGGTCCGACCGTTTCAAGTTTAGCATATTCATACAAGTCGTGCAAATCTGATAATTGCCAACTTCTCATAATCAGTCTTCCAGTATACAATGTTTTCATTTAAGTGCCTCAGCGACTGTAAGACCCAATGATTGAAGATCCCTGTGGACAAAAGCATCGATTTCTAGTGTTTTTGTTTGACTGACTATTTCCTCGATCAAATTCTTGAAAGCGAACTTGAACTCGTATTTTTCTGCGAAGAATACTTCGGGTCTGATGGACGGACTCTTGGGAACATATACACTGCAACAGTCCGAAAAAGGACGGTTGGAAATATCAAGTGTCTTGATTTTTCTGGCCAGAGTCATTATTTCCAGTTTGTCATAACTCGCAAGTGGCCTGATGATCAAATCGTCAGTGACTTGTTGGATGGTCGCCATGCTTTCCAACGTTTGGGAAGCAACCTGACCGATTGAGTCACCGGTGACGATCGCCAAAGCTTTTGCTTTTGTTTTGATCTCAGAAGCGATTCTTAGCATCATTCTGCGCATGATCGTGATTAGATATGATTCAGGAATATGTTGGATGATTGCCTCATGCAGCTGGAAAAAAGGCACAAGATGGAGTTTGATTTTGTTTGATGGGGCGTATCGGGCCAACACTTCGGTCAAATCAATGACTTTTTGCACGGATTCGATTGAAGTCATCGGTGTCGATTCAAAATGGACGCATTCGATCTGCAAACCTTTTTTCATCGCCAGAAAAGCTGCGACCGGCGAATCGATACCTCCACTCAGAAGGACGATGACTTTGCCTCCAATCGATACGGGAAATCCGCCCGTCCCCATAATCTGGTTTAGATAAATGTAGGCTCCGTCGGTGCGGACCTCGACATCTAGCGTCAGTTCGGGATTATGGACATCGACTTTGAGATTTTCCATTTGCACCAAGATTTTTTTGGAAACCAATTTCGATATTTCCATTGAAGTTAATTCGATACTCTTGTCTGCGCGCTTGGTTTCAACTTTGAATGTGGTCAATTTGTTGTTTGTTGCCTCGCGGATCATCAAAACCGCAATCCTGGAGATTTCGTCATAATCGATTTCGCATTTCGATACCAGACTATACGAATACAACCCTGTAACATATTGCAGTTTTTCGATTACTTCCTGATGACTGGCATCATTCAAAATAACATAGCATCTATCATGCCTGAAATCGTATTCTACAGGTAATCCTGATAACTTCTCTTTGATCAACTTATTGATAAGTTGAGTGAAATACTTTTTATTCTTGCCTTTCAAAACAAGGTCCCCGTAACGGACCAGGATCAATTCATTCATGTTTTTACCTCGTTTCGGTTCACTTCTATTTTATCATATATCTTGTTAATTTTGCGCAGATAATTTATAATGGGGCGGGTGATTGATATGTATGATATAGAACCAGACAAGCTGTCTCAAGCTGATAAAGAATCATTGTTTATGGAAACGTTACAAGGTTATTTGGCTAAAAAACTTAACCTTGTGACAAACCTCGCCAACATGTCAGCAGTAATCCATGTTTTTTTTCCCGACTTGAATTGGGTCGGATTTTATCTATATGAAAACAAGAGCCTCTATCTCGGACCTTTTCAGGGCAAGCCTGCCTGCACTTCAATCCAAATCGGAAAAGGAGTGTGTGGCACCTGTGCAAAAACGGAAATCGCGCTCCTTGTTCCAGATACTTCCAAATTTCCTGGACATATCGTATGCGACGTGGCTTCAAAATCGGAATTGGTGGTGCCAATTGTCCATAATTCGCGCTTTGTGGGCGTTTTGGATCTGGACAGTCCCGAGCTTGACCACTTTCAAAAAACCGATCTGGACCTGTTCACGAAAGCCGTGAATCTTTTGGTTGACATTTTATAGTCTTTCCGCTATAATACTACTTGCGCATGTAATAAAAAGCAGTTGTTCTTAAAATGTTTTATTGTGTGATTGTTCCTCATTTGGTTTGGAAGTACTGTGAACTGCTTCACATGAAACCATCAAAACAATCCGGATATCCAGTTTATGAACTCCTCAACCGTTACGCGTAATCAAATAAAAGGAGGATAATATATGTCAAGATTTACAGGATCGCAATGGAAAGTATCACGTCGTTTGGGTTACTCGATCACTGAAACCGGAAAAGAACTCAACAAGCGTCCTTACGCACCGGGTCAACATGGTCAAAGACGTTCAAAAGTTTCTGAATATGGAACCCAATTACAAGAAAAACAACGCGTGAGATTCACTTACGGAGTTAATGAGAAACAATTCCATAAGACTTTCATCGAAGCCAAAAAAATGGCTGGAAAACAAGGCGCGAACTTCTTGTTCTTGTTGGAATCAAGACTGGACAACCTTGTCTACCGTTCCGGTTTTGCCAGAACCAGACAACAAGCCCGTCAGCTTGTCAACCACGGCCACATTCTCTTAGATGGAAAAAAAGCTTCAATTCCCTCTATCCGCGTGAAACCGGGTCAAGTGATTTCCATCAAGGAAACATCGAAGAGCCTTGTAATCATTAAAGCCGCTTTGGATGCAGTGATCAGCCGCATGGAATTCATCGCTTATGATGAAAACAAGCTTGAGTCCACTTACATCCGTTTTCCGGAAAGATCTGAGATCTTACCGGAAATCAAAGAAAACCTGATCGTCGAACTTTATAACAAATAAGATAAAAACACATCTTTCGAAGTGAAGTGATAAGATGTTAGTAGACACAAAATAAAATGTACCCTGTATAATGGACACTTAAAAAAAGTGTATCCTTTTGAAATGACCCCCAAATAGTAGACACAATTAAAAAAGGGGTCATTTTCTTTTTAA
>CAZLAQ010000010.1:0-62952 GCA_964557695.1 uncultured Candidatus Izemoplasmatales bacterium
TGGAAAAATTATAAGTCGTTTTTTTCTTGTGTCCTTGACATGGGGTACAGTTTAATTCGCTTGGCGGTTTTTTTTATTATGTGTGAAAATGCGGCCTTCATTGTTGTATAATTATATCGGTGATACGATGAAAGAAATCAGGACGAGCGCCAAAGAAATAGCTGAATTTTTATACGGAAGCGGAAACCTTACTAACGAGAGAATGTTGGCAATGCGCCAACAAGAAGGTATGGAAATCCATCAGTTTTGGCAAGCCAAATATGAAGAACAAGATCAAAAAGAGGTCTTCGTAAAGACCGAGTTGGATAAGGGGGATATCCATCTTTTGGTGTCGGGAAGAATCGATGGCATCATCAATCGTGATAACGAACTGATGCTCGAAGAAATCAAATCAACGCATATGGACTTCGATTATCTTGATGAGACAACCTTTCCGAGCCACATGGCTCAGGCAAAATTATATGCCTATATTTACTGTCTGGAACATAAGCTGAAACGACTCACAGTCGTCCTCACATATATCCAAGTAGAAGATAAAGAAGTATTACAATTCGAAAAAAACTTCTCTTTTCGCGTGTTGGAAACATTTTTCAACAAGGCTGTCGGTAAGTATCTGGAATGGCTCTCTATTCTCGAAGAGCACGAAACCTCACGGGAAAAATCAATTGAAGGATTGACATTTCCTTTCTCTGAATATCGTTTGAATCAGCGGGAAATGATGGCCTACGTTTACAGAAATATCTTGGAAAATGGAATCCTTTACGCTACCGCTCCAACGGGTATTGGGAAGACTATAGCTACAATATTCCCCGCCTTGAAGGCCATCAATATGCCTAGACAGAAAGTGTTTTACCTTACCGCAAAAAATGATGGAAAACAGATTGCTCTGGATACGATATCGCTTTTGGAAGAAAAAGGTTTAATCGCCAAAACTTGCGAAATCACAGCGAAAGACCAAATGTGTTTTTTAAAGGAAAGAGACTGCGATCCGGAAGTATGCAAATACGCCAATGGATACTACGAGCGAGTTTTTAAAGCAATTAGAGACACCTTTCAAAATGAGAGTCTGTTAAAAAAAGATGTGATCAGAAAATATGCGAGAAACCATCGAGTCTGTCCGTTTGAAATGTCTCTAGACCTCTCGAATTATTGTGATATCGTTATCTGCGATTACAACTATGTCTTCGATCCCCGCGTTCACCTGATCAGATATTTCGAGGAAAAAGCATCGGTTCCGATTTTGCTTGTGGATGAGGCTCACAATATGGTTAATCGCTCCCGCGAGATGTATTCAGCCACCTTGACAAATGAGATGTTCACAAAACTTATTTCACTTTGTTCATATCTAAAACCAAACCCTAAAAGAGAGATATCCCGAATTCTGGATTTGTTTCAGGAGTTCGATTTGGAATTGATCGAAGTTGATTTTATTAAACAAGAAGAAGTAAACGATTATTTGTTGCAACTTGTAAAAAGATTGCTTGTCAAACTTGATCAGACTTTATCCACGGATAAGAAAATAGTTAATCGAAGCCAAATTATGGAGATATATTTTGCGCTTATCCAGTTTACGAAGATCCACGAGTTTTTCAATTCCGAATTTGTTTTTCTTTTGGAAAAAAGCGATAAATTGATTTCTGTTTCAATAAAATGCCTGAACGCAAGTCAATTCATCCGACAAACAATCGAAAATTATTCCCAGGCATGCACTTTCTTTAGCGCAACTTTGGAACCGATTGAATACTATAAGACTTTGCTTACAGAAGGTAAGGGGACAGATGTCAAGCTGCCGTCTCCTTTCAAGCAATATAACCTTTTGCTTCTGATAGCCGATCACGTCTCGACAAGATATAATGACCGAGGAGATTCTCTAAAACAAATTTCCGAAGCTGCGAAAGCTTTAATATCGGGAAAAAAAGGAAATTATATTTTGTTTTTTCCATCATATGAATATTTGAAAATGGTGGAAAAAATTCTTGACTTCGACTTGGAGAAAATAGAAGTAATCAAACAGACAAGACAGATGACTCTGTTTGAAAGATCATCAACAATGACGATGTTCAAGACCGAGAATGACAAAACCCAAGTCGGATTGTTTGTGATGGGTGGTGTTTTCGGAGAATCGATTGATTTGATTGGAGACATGCTTTCTGGAGTTTTAATTGTTGGCGTCGGATTGCCGGCACTTAGTCCTTTCAACAATATTCTCAGAAGTCATTTTGATATAGAATTCCAAGCCGGTTTCGATTATGCCTATACTTATCCCGGACTGAACAAAGTAATCCAAGCTGTCGGAAGAGTAATCAGAACAGATACGGACAAGGGCATTGCGATTTTGATGGACGATCGCTTTGGGTCTAGCAAGTACCTGAGATTATATCCAAGAGAATGGAGTCATGTCTTGACATTCGGGGATATTTCCCAAATCAAAAGAAAAATTGTGAAATTTTGGAAAGAGGAAAACACCAATGAAAAAAATAAGTAGAAGAATACTAAGGATATTTCTCATGTTACTTGTGATTGTGCTAGCACTTGTTATCACGATCAATTTTCCGGTGACGAATTTCCGACATATAAAGTCTGATTCCGACTATTCATCATGGATGAAAGACAATTTGACCAGTGAACAAAAAATAATTGACATAGCGATGCTTGGCGCTCACGATGCTTTCACAAACGAGATCACGCTTTTCAGCAAAACCGATCTTCTCTCCGCCGATTCTATTCAGACCGGCGCAATCGGTATGCTCATCAAAGGGTTTTCCTTGAGACAGTCGCGCACTCAGGTATCGGACGCTTCCGAATTGCTCGCAAATGGAGTGAGGTATTTTGATATTCGTCTCAGCTACAATGAATCAAAATCAGCTTGGTATACAAGTCACACATATTACAGCCGGGATTTTTTGGCAGTTTTGGCTGAAATCGAGACTTTTCTCTCTGACAATCCGGGAGAGTTTCTGATCCTTGATTTGCAGCATATTTATGGAGTCGATTATACATCTCAAGATGATTTTCAGGAAATATACGCTTTATTCGATGATGCCGGCATTCTTGATTATGCCTACCTTGAAGGTGACAAAGAATTATCCGATGTGACATACGGAGACGTTACCGACAATAAACAACAAGGCGGAGTCATTATTCTTTCCAAATTTGAAGAAGAAAACGATAACTTCTGGCAATACGGCTCAAGTATCAGATCAGCGTGGCCCAATATGGATTTAGACGGAGACGTATTTGCTTTTCTTGATTGGGAAACAACTCTTATCAATTCCGGATATGCGATGACAGGCAATCAAATATCCGACAATCAATATGAACAGAACAGCCAAAACGGGTTTAGAATTATGCAGGCAGTACTCACGATGCAGATGTCAGGAGAAGGCATATTAAATGCTTTGACCTCCTGGAGCCTTCTAGAACGGGCAAAAGGATTTAATCTTGCTTTGATCCAGACCGATAATTTTTTCTTGTGGCTTGAGGCAATGCCGATAGTGATGGTGGATTATTCAGACACCAACAAAGGCGGATTTCTTGACGAAATCATGACTAAAATCATCGAATTTGACACAAATTAGTGTAAATACGAAAAAAAGCGCTATTTAGCGATAAAAAAAACTTGCTTTCTTAAATGAAATTTGATAATATATATAAGCCTGTGGAAAACAGGAAGGCAGTGATTTGTAAGGTTGCTGACACACACGTAGGCGTTGTTATGGCGTTTCGTCGGAGGTTAGGGAATTTACAATAAGCCTGTATATAAGCTAAGTTATATGCAAAGGAGGAGCATTAAATGGCTGCAAACCAAGTTATCAGAATCAGATTGAAATCCTACGATCACAGATTGTTGGATCAATCGGCGAAAAAAATTGTCGATACGGCAAAGAAAACCGGCGCAACGGTGTCCGGGCCGATCCCCTTGCCCACGGAAAAGGAGATCTTCACAATTCTCAGAAGCCCGCATGTAAACAAGGATTCTCGCGAACAATTTGAAAGACGCACACACAAGCGTCTAATCGACATTGTAAATCCATCCGCTAAAACGATCGATTCGTTGATGCATTTAGATTTACCATCCGGCGTCGACATTGTCTTGAAGTAATAAAAATAAAATAGGAGGTGTACTCATGGCAAAAGGTATCTTAGGAAGAAAAGTAGGAATGACTCAAGTGTTTGACGACCTTGGCAGACTGATTCCGGTAACAGTTATCGAATCGACTCCAAATGTTGTCCTACAAAAGAAAAATGTTGTCTCAGACGGATACGAAGCTGTTCAGTTAGGGTTCATGGAAAAACGTGCAAATCTCGTTAATAAACCCCAAACCGGCCACTTTGAAAAAGCTGGAACAACGCCTAAGCGCTACGTAAAAGAGATTCGTCTTCCAGGAATGATGGAATTCGAAGTCGGCCAAGAGGTCAAATGTGATATATTTGCCGCTGGTGATTATGTAGACGTAACAGGAACTTCAAAAGGGAAAGGTTTTCAAGGAAATATCAAGCGTCATAATTTCCATACCGGTCCGATGGGACATGGATCAAAATATCATCGCGGAGTAGGGTCAATGGGCGTTATCGCTCCAAACAGAATCCGCAAAGGCAAAAAAATGCCTGGTAGAATGGGCCATGAAACCGTCACAATCCAAAATTTGCAAATAGTCCGTTCCGACGTTTTAAACAACATTTTGTTGGTGAAGGGAAATGTACCAGGAGCAAATAAATCACTAGTCATCATTAAAAATGCAATAAAAAATGAAAAATAGGATAATGATCGCTGAAAGGAGGAAAAGCTATGCCTAAATTAGCATTGTTAAACCAAACAGGAGAAACTGTTGGGGAAATTAATTTAGCTGACTGTGTGTTTGGCGTTGAACCAAATCAACAAGTCGTTTACGATGTAGTCAAAGCTCAAAGAGCTGCTATGCGTCAAGGAACAGTACAGACAAAAAACAGATCAGCAGTAAAAGGCGGCGGAAGAAAACCTTACCGTCAAAAGGGTACAGGACACGCTCGTCAAGGTACGATTCGCGCTCCGCAATTTGTCGGAGGCGGCAGAGTATTCGGCCCGAACCCGCGTAGTTATGATTATAAAGTTAACAAGAAAATTCGTCGTTTAGCCTTGAAAATCGTATTGTCGGACAAGGTAAGAGAAGAGAATTTGCTTGTCGTAAATGGTCTTTCCTTGGAATCATTCAAAACCAAAGGAATGGTCGAAGTTTTAAACAACCTGAAAATAAATGGCAAAGTCATGATCGTGCTTGAAGAAATCAATGATACGCTAGACACCGCCACAAGAAACCTGCCGCATGTTACAACCGTGACCTACGATCATATCAGCGTTTATGACATAATGAATGCAGGATTGGTACTCGCTACTGAAACTGCAGTCAAGAAAATCGAGGAGGCACTTAGTTAATTATGGACAAATATCAGATTATCAAACGCCCGCTCGTTTCTGAGAAAAGCTCAAAAATGGTTTCGGATCGCAAGTACACATTCGAAGTCGATAAAAATGCAAACAAAATACAAATTAAAGAAGCAGTCGAAGATATTTTCAAGGTGAAAGTCGCCAAAGTGAATATCATCAATAGTATTCCCAAGGCCAAGAAGGTCGGGCAATACTCTGGTTTTAAACCAGCCGTCAGCAAAGCGATCGTGACGCTTGCCGTAGGATATAAAATCGACATTTATGCTGCTTAAGACGGGAGAAATCAAATAATGGCTATTATCAAGTATAAACCGCGTACAAACGGTCTAAGACAAATGACGAAGTTGGATTACGCAGAAATCACGACTTCCAAGCCAGAGAAATCCTTGTTGGCCCCGCTTAAAAAAGAAGCCGGAAGAAACAACCAAGGAAAAATCACTGTCCGTCATCAAGCCGGCGGAGCGAAAAGAAAATATCGGATCATCGATTTCAAAAGAAACAAAGACGGAATCGTAGGCAAAGTAGTAACGATCGAATATGATCCAAACCGCAGCGCCAACATCGCATTGATCAATTATGCAGACGGAGAAAAACGTTATATCCTCGCTCCAAAAGGATTAACGGTCGGAATGTCTGTCTTATCAGGCGAAGTCGTTGATATCGTCATCGGCAACGCTATGCAAATCAAAAACATCCCAGTAGGTACTGTTATCCACAATATCGAATTGTATCCTGGACACGGCGGACAATTGATCCGTGCGGCAGGAACCAGCGCACAAATCCTCGGACGTGAGGAAAAATATGTGCTTGTCCGTCTTAAATCAGGCGAAGTTAGAAGAATTTTGGGCGTATGCCGGGCAACAATCGGTGAAGTCGGAAACGAATTCTACGAACTAGTCAATTTAGGAAAAGCCGGAAGAAAACGCCATATGGGAGTCAGACCAACCGTTCGTGGATCGGCAATGAACCCAGTCGACCATCCTCACGGAGGCGGCGAAGGCAAACAGCCAGTCGGACATCCATCACCACTCACACCATGGGGTAAAGTCGCTCTTGGAAAAATCACAAGGAAATCCAATAAAGCTAGCAATAAATTAATTGTTAGACGCAGGAATAAGTAGGGAAGGAGGAACTCAATATGTCACGTTCAGTAAAAAAAGGACCGTTTTGCGATGATCATCTACTCAAGAAGGTAGTCGAGGCAAACAAAGCGAACTCCAAAAAAGTAATACAAACATGGTCAAGACGTTCAACCATCTTTCCACAATTTGTCGGATTGACAATCGGTGTGCACAACGGAAAAGAACATATTCCGGTATACGTCACAGAAGATATGGTCGGACACAAGTTGGGCGAGTTCTCTCCAACTAGAACATATCGCGGCCACGCAGACAAAAAAGTCGTGAAGAAATCATCAGGAGGAGGCAAGTAGATGGAAGCAAAAGCAATTACGCGTACTATCAGAATTGCGCCTCGCAAAATTCGTTTGGTAGTTGATCTTATCAGAGGTAAAAATATTGGTGAAGCATTCGCTATCTTGAGAAACATTCCAAGAGGCGCCAGCAAGCCAGTAGAAAAATTGTTGATTTCCGCCGTTGCCAACGCGGAACACAACAACCAATTGGATCAGGAAAAACTATACGTAAAAGAAATCTTCGTAGGCGAAGGAAAAACTTTGAAAAGAATGCAACCGCGCTCACAAGGACGAGGATTCGCAATTCTGAAACGCACTAGCCATATTTACATCACTGTGGCAGAAAGGGAATAAGGAGGAATTTTATGGGACAGAAAGTCAGTCCAATTGGACAACGCATCGGCATTATTCTCGACTGGGAATCTCGTTGGTATGCAGACAAAAGAGATGTGGCAGATTTACTGCTTGAAGATATTAAAATTCGCGACTTATTGAACGATCTCTACAAAAACGCAAGCGTTTCGAAAATCGTAATTGAGAGAAGCAAATCACGAGTCATCATTACCGTCAACACAGCCAAACCAGGTATGGTTATCGGCCGTAACGGCGAAACAAAGAACGCAGTAGTGGAAAAACTAAAACTGATGTCAAAAAAAGAAGTATTCCTTAACGTCGTCGAAATCAAACGCGCAGAACTTGATGCCAAATTAGTGGCAGAAAGCATCGCCAAGCAACTTGAAAGCCGCGCTTCATTCAGAAGAGTGCAGAAAGTTGCGATTCAACGCGCTTTGAAAGCCGGCGCAAAAGGATGCCGCACGCTGATTTCCGGACGCCTTGCTGGCGCCGAAATTGCACGCAGCGAAGGATATAGCGAAGGTAACGTCCCTCTTCACACATTAAGGGCCGATATTGACTACGCTTTGGCAGAAGCCAAAACGACTTATGGCAAACTCGGTGTAAAAGTATGGATTTACAAAGGGGAAATACTGCCTTCGAAGAAGGAGGCAAAGTAATATGTTAATGCCTAAAAGAACAAAGTTTCGTCGTCCTCACAGAGTCAGCTACGAAGGTTTGGCAAAAGGTGGATCCGAAATGAATTTTGGCGATTATGGTCTTGTGGCCCTTGAAGGTGCTTGGATCACTGCTCGCCAAATTGAGGCCAGTCGTATTGCAATGACCCGCTTCATGAAACGGTCCGGACAAGTTTGGGTGAGAATATTTCCGCATTTGGCAAAAACTAAGAAACCACTAGAAGTTCGTATGGGATCCGGTAAAGGAGCCCCCGAAGAGTGGGTCGCAGTTGTCAAAGTGGGGTTAATCATGTTCGAGGTTGCAGGTGTTCCCGAAGATGTTGCAAAAGAAGCTTTACGGCTTGCTTCGCACAAACTGCCGATTAAGACCAAATTTATAAAGAAAGAGTCTGGTGAATCTGATGGCGCACGTTAAAGAAGTCAGGGAAATGGAAACTGATTCCATTTTGAAAGAAATCGACAATTTGAAAAAAGAAATGTTCGACTTGCGTTTTAAACACGCGACCGGACAACTCGAAAACACAGCACGCTTAAGTACCGTTAGAAAAACTATCGCTCGAATGAAAACAATCATATCCGAACGAGAAAGCAAGTAGGGAGGGATATTATGGAAGCAAAAAAACTACATCGTACCTTTACCGGAACAGTTGTTTCCGCTATAAACGATAAGACAATCACTGTCTTAGTGACTACATACAAAAAGCATTCCTTATATAACAAGCGGGTGATTTCCTCCAAGAAATTCACCGCTCACGACGAATTGAACCAAGCTAAAGTTGGCAATACAGTCAAAATCATGGAATGCCGTCCCTTATCCCGTACTAAAAAATTCCGTTTGGTCGAAATTATCGAACAAAACGTGGTTTTGTAGCGAGAAAGGCAGGATATTGATATGATACAACAAGAAACCAGGCTGAAAATAGCCGACAATTCCGGAGCCAAGGAAATACTCACAATCAAAGTGCTTGGAGGCACAAGCCGGAAATATGCCAACATCGGCGACGTTATCGTCGCTACAGTAAAAGCCGCCACACCCGGGGGCTTGGTTAAAAAAGGCGAGATCGTCAAAGCGGTAATCGTCAGAACTAAAAAAGGTGTCCGTCGTCCCGATGGTAGCCATATCAAATTCGATGACAACGCAGCAGTCATCATCAAAGATGACAAGAGCCCGAAAGGCACACGTATTTTCGGACCGGTTGCGCGCGAATTGAGAGAAGCTGAGTTTACAAAAATTGTTTCCTTAGCTCCAGAAGTATTATAAGGAGGATTGTCATATGAAACTAAAAAAAGGCGACAAAGTCGTTATAATCTCTGGTCAAGACAAAGGCAAACAAGGCACTATCAGCAAAATCCTGTCAAAATCGGAACGGGTTATGCTTGACGGTGAAGGCTTGGCGAAAGTCAAGAAGCATATGAAACCCTCGCAGCTCAATCCTGACGGAGGAATCATGGAAATCGAAAAACCGATTCATGTGTCGAATGTGATGCTTATGGATCCTAAAGCTAAAAAACCAACTAGAGTAGGTTACAAGTCAGTAACCAAAAAAGTTAAAAAACAAAATGTTACCACAACTGTCAGATTCGCAAAAAAATCTGGAGAAGTCTTAGAGAAATGAAGGGAGAAAATTGATGAATCGTTTACAAGAAAAATATCAAAGCGAAATGATACCAGTTTTGCATGCAAAGTTTAATTATTCTTCCGTCATGGAATGCCCCAGGGTTAGCAAAATCACAATCAACATCGGTGCAGGAGACGCAGTCGCAAATCCAAAAGTTTTGGATGATGCCGTCAGCGAACTCACCATTATCACCGGTCAAAAGCCGGTAGTGACAAAAGCAAAAAAATCCATCGCCAACTTCAAATTGCGCGAAGGCATGCCGATTGGCTGCAAAGTTACGCTTCGCGGTGAAAGAATGTATGATTTCCTGGATAAATTGATTTCGATCGCCCTTCCGCGTGTCCGTGATTTTCGCGGTGTAAATCCAAAAGGATTTGATGGCCGCGGAAACTACACGCTTGGCGTGAAAGAACAACTGATCTTCCCGGAAATCAATTATGACAAGGTCAACAAAATCAGAGGAATGGACATCGTCATCGTTACAACAGCAAAAACTGACAAAGAATCATATGAGCTGTTGAAAATGTTCGGCATGCCATTCAGAAAGAACTAAGGAGGCGTAATATGGCAAAAACATCATTGAAGATCCGACAAAAACTCGGATCGAAATTTCCAGTAAGAAATTATACGAGATGTGAACGTTGCGGACGTCCTCACTCGGTTTATCGCAAATTTAAACTCTGTCGCATATGTTTCCGTGAGCTGGCTTACAAAGGTCAGATTCCCGGTGTGAAGAAGGCAAGTTGGTAACAGGTATGATTAAATTCAATTCCTATGTATCGAGGAAGGAGGCATTTAGAATATGGTAATGACAGATCCGATTGCGGATATGCTTACAAGAATTCGCAACGCAAATCAGATGAAACACAAATCAGTCGACATTCCCGCGTCTAAACTGAAAAGAGAAATATTGACAGTCTTGAAAAAAGAAGGATTTATTTCCGATTTTGAGTTTGTGAGCGGTCAGGTCCAGGGAACATTGAAAGTTACCCTGAAGTATTTAAAAAACGAAGAAAGAGCAGTGAGGGGTTTGAAAAAAATATCCAAACCCGGACTAAGAGTATACGCTAAAACCGATGATCTTCCTAGAGTCTTGAACGGTCTCGGAGTCGCTATTGTATCTACTTCCCAAGGTATCATGACAGACAGGGAAGCCAGAAGCAAACAAGTTGGTGGCGAAGTTTTAGCATATGTTTGGTAAACAAACAGATGAATAATTATAAATATGGAGGTGCAAGAATATTATGAGTCGTGTTGGTAGATTATTGATTACGATTCCCAAAGGTGTGACGATCGATATTGACAGTTTTAACCATGTTACCGTCAAAGGTCCCAAGGGAACGTTGTATTTTACTTTTCATAAAGACATGAAAATCGATTCTGCTAATAATGAAATTTCTGTAACCCGGCCATCTGATTCACTTAGCCATCGTGCTCTGCACGGAACTACTAGGGCGTTGTTGAACAATATGGTTCATGGTGTGACCGAAGAGTATGCCAAAATCCTTGATATCAAGGGCGTGGGCTACCGTGCTTCATTAAAAGATAGCAAAACATTGTTAGTTAGCGTCGGGTATTCAAACCCGGTAGAAGTAGCGATTCCCGAAGGACTTACGATTGAGGTTCCGACGAACACAGAAGTATACATCAAAGGAATCGACAAACAGGCAGTTGGCGAATTCGCCGCTAATATTCGCAAGATCCGCGGACCAGAACCGTATCAAGGCAAAGGCATCCGCTATCGTGGCGAAGTTGTACGTCGTAAAGAAGGAAAGACTGCTAAATAAGGCATAGAGGTGAAAAGAAATGTTTAATCCAGTAAATAAAAATGCTCAACGTGCGAAAAGACATTATCGTATCAGAGCGGTTATAAAGGGCACGGCTTCCAGACCTCGGCTTAATGTTTTTCGTTCCAACAAGGCGATATATTGCCAAGTGATCGATGATGTTCAAGGCGTAACTTTGGTTTCGGCTTCCTCATTGGATTTCGAAGCTAAAAATGGCGGAAACATCGAAGGCGCAAAGCTTGTCGGCAAATTAGTCGCTGAAAAAGCTTTGGAAAAAGGAATCAAAGTTGTTGTCTTCGACCGTGGTGGTTATTTGTACCACGGAAGAGTAAAAGCATTGGCCGAAGCTGCTAGAGAAGCAGGGCTGGAATTCTAATGAAGGAGGTAACCCGATGCTAGATAATAAGGAAAGAGACGGAAAAGAAAGAAGACCGTCCCGCACACCGCGTGGTGGTGCGAAGAAAAAAGAGGAAAAACTCTATGAAGAAAGAGTTGTCAATATTGGCCGCGTAACCAAAGTTGTCAAAGGCGGAAGACGTTTCAGTTTCTCCGCACTTGTCGTTGTTGGAGACAGAAAAGGCAAAGTCGGTTTTGGAACCGGAAAAGCCAGCGAAGTTCCCGATGCAATCAAAAAAGCGATTGAAGACGCCAAGAAAAACATTGTTACCATTCCGGTCAACGGAACGACGATTTTCCATTCGGTTACCGGAAGATACGGTGCCGCAAAAGTATTTATGCGTCCCGCAGTCGAAGGAACCGGTGTCATCGCCGGAGGACCAGTACGTGCTGTATTGGAACTTGCAGGCGTTGAAGACGTTTTGAGCAAATCACTCGGATCAAATTCTCCTATCAATATTGTCCGCGCGACAATGGCAGGACTGCGCTCCACGAGAAGCATTGAAGAAATTGCTGAAACTCGCGGATTAACAGTCAAGGAGGTTTTGAAATAATGGCTAAGATAAAAATTACTCTTGTTAAAGGGATGGTTGGCAGGAAACCCAATCAAGTCAAAACGGTAAAAGCTTTGGGATTGACCAAATGCCATTCTTCAGTGGTACAAGAAGATACCGATTCCATCAAGGGAATGATCAATACCGTTTCACATTTGGTCAAGATTGAAGAAGTGAAATAGGAGGTGGCCATGATGAAATTACATGAATTGAAACCCGTTGAGGGAGCTACACATTATAAAAAACGTGTCGGCAGAGGAACAAGCAGCGGAACCGGCAAAACGTCCGGTCGCGGTCAAAAGGGACAAAACTCTCGTTCCGGAGGCGGAACCCGCCTTGGTTTCGAAGGTGGACAGACGCCACTATTCAAGCGTTTGCCGAAACGCGGCTTCACAAATATCTTCCGTAAAGAGTTCGCAACCGTCAATCTTGCCGATTTGAACAAATACGTCGAAGGCACTATTATTACTCCCGAACTTTTGTTAGAAGACAAAACCATTCGGGAATTGAAAAGCGGATTAAAAGTATTGGGCAATGGAAAACTAGAAAAAAGTTTGACTGTAAAAGCACACAAATTCTCAGTTTCTGCACAAGAAGCAATTGCGGCCGCCGGTGGCAAGACAGAGGTGATTTAGGGTGGAAACATTAAAAATGTTATTTAAGAATAAAGAAGTCCTGAAAAAATTAGGAGTTACTTTACTGGCTTTTTTCGTTTTCAAACTATTGACCTATGTCACCATGCCTTTAATTGATTCGACAGCCCTCACAAGCTTGTTCGAAAATAGCGGATTCTTGGGGATCGTCAACTCGATTTCCGGAAACGCTTTGAGAAACTATTCCATCATCGCCTTGGGAATCACCCCATACATCACAGCTTCAATCGTTATTCAGCTGTTGCAAATGGACATTATTCCCGTACTTAAAGAATGGGGCGAGGAAGGCGAAGTCGGCCGTCAAAAAATCAGCCGCGCCACAAGATATTTGGCAATCGCCTTGGCGTTTGTCCAAGCTATTGCCATGACATTCGCATTCCACAGTTCACAAACATCCTTGTTCAAACTCGGTGTCATGGACTGGGCTACCCAGGACGGACGCAATTTATGGTTCCTAATTTATTTCTACATTGCAGTCGTGCTTACAGCCGGAACCGCATTCATGATTTGGCTAGCTGATCAGATCACTCTCAAAGGAATCGGAAATGGTTCGTCGATGTTAATCGTTGGCGGTATCATCATCTCTTTCCCGGGAACGATCGCTTCGCTTATCCAATATTACATCTCAGATCCAAAAGGAACCATGTCAGTAGTTTCCGAAGTACAAGGGGTATGGCAAGGATATATGCTGTTTGGCGTCAGTATTATGATGTTCATCGTCGTGCTGATCGGTATTACTTACATGCAGGATGCAACCAGGAAAGTTCCAATCCAATATGCCAATCGGCCTGCAGGATCGAAATTCTCCGGAAAAACAGAATCGAACATTCCAATCAAGATCAATACCGCAAACGTTATTCCAGTAGTTTTCGCTTCAATCTTGTTGTCGCTACCTAACACGATCTTCAACTATATCGGTTGGGGTTCATCTGGTGGAGCTGCCAGGGCGCAAAACTGGCTGGGTCAGATCTTTTCGTACAATCAACCGATTGGATATGTCATTTACATTGTTTTGATCTTCATCTTCACGTTCTTTTATTCTTTCATTCTCATCAAGCCTCAACAAATGGCTGAAAACTTACAAAAACAAAATGCCTACATTCCAGGAGTTCGTCCCGGCAACGAGACGGAAGCCTTCATTACCAAAACATTGTTCAGAGTGACTGTCATCGGAGCTCTATACCTGGTATTGATTGCCAGTCTGCCGATCATCACATCAATAATTTTGGGGCATTCTTATGCACAAATCGGTGGAACATCGCTGTTAATTATCGTTGGTGTTGCTTTAGAAACCGCAAAACAAATCGAAACTGACACGAAAGATAAAGCTTACGCTGGTTTCATGCGCTAAACCTTTTACCATGATAAACCTATTGATTATGGGAAAACCGGGAGCCGGAAAAGGCACCCAAGCCACCAAACTTCTAAAACATTATCAACTGACACATATATCAACAGGCGATATTTACCGCGAAGAAATGCAAAAAGAATCGCCCATTGGTCTGATTGCCAAAGAATATGTTTCAAGAGGCGAGTTGGTTCCCGATGATATCACCAACGATATCGTGGAAGAAGTATTGAAAAAAAAAGACTATCCCAACGGCTTTATGCTGGACGGATATCCGCGAAACAGAGCTCAAGCCGAAGCTTTGGATTGCATTCTTGCTCACCTAGGAATAAAACTGTCCGCTGTCATAAACGTGGATGTAAATGATGAACTCTTGCTGCGCCGCATGGCCGGCAGGCGAGTTTGCTCGAACTGTCAAAAAACCTATCATGTTGATTTTCACCCTTCTAAAGTCCCGGGCATCTGTGACGTATGTGGTCATAAATTGATCCAAAGGGGAGATGATCTGGAAGCATCAGTTTTGAACAGACTTAAAATATACAACAAAGTGACTAAACCGCTTTTAGACTATTATCGAGATAAAGGATTGTTGCTGGTAGTAAACGGAGAACATACGTCGCCTACTGTCTTCAAGCACATTATTTCTGGATTAGAGGAAAATTAATGGTCACGATCAAATCAAGTAGAGAAATCGACCTGATGCGAATTGCCGGTAGGATAGTCGCTCTTGCCCATTTGGCGGCAAAGAGCGCGATTCGACCGGGAGTTTCCACCAAAACGATTGATGAGGCTGTCGAAAAAGTCATTCGTGACAATGACGCCATCCCGTCTTTCAAAAATTACAATGGATTTCCTGCAGCAACTTGCATATCTTTAAACGACCAGGTCGTTCATGGAATTCCTTCGTTTCGGACCATCTTGAAAGACGGCGACATAGTTTCCGTCGATATCGGAGCGATGTATAAAGGATACCATGGCGATTCTGCATGGACATATGCTTGCGGAAACATATCCAAACAAGCAGAGAAACTGCTTGATGGCACTAAAAGGAGTTTGTTCCAGGGTCTTGCCCAGGCCAAACCCAACAACCGATTGACAGATATTTCTCATGCAATTCAAACCTTCGCCGAAGGCTTGGGCTACAGCGTCGTCCGCGATTTTGTCGGACACGGAGTTGGGAAAAAGCTTCATGAAGATCCAGCAATTCCTAATTTTGGACCTCCGGGAAGAGGAATAACCTTACGTCCCGGAATGACGCTAGCAATCGAGCCAATGATCAATTTTGGCCGCAAGGAAGTAAAAGTAATGCCGGACGGATGGACTACACACACACAAGATGGGTCATTGAGTGCGCATTTCGAGCACACAATCCTGATTACTGAGGACGGCTACGAGATATTAACAAAGGTTAATGAAGAGGAGTGATTCAATGGCAAAAAAAGATGATGTAATCGAAATGATGGGTACAGTTATAGAAGTTTTGCCGAACGCGCAATTTATCATTGAGCTGGAAATCGGTCACCGAATTCTCGGTCACGTTTCTGGTAAAATCCGCATGCACTACATACGCATTTTACCAGGCGATAAAGTCAAAGTTGAACTGTCAACTTACGATCTAACACGTGGGCGTATTACGTACAGAATGAATTAAAAATTAATGAAGATTTTAGGGAGGTAATGGTATGAAAATAAGACCATCTGTAAAAAAAATCTGTGACAAATGTAAAGTAATCAAACGCAATGGCAATGTTATGGTCATCTGCGAAAATCCAAAACATAAACAAAGACAAGGGAAATAGGAGGTAACGATGGCACGTATTGCAGGAGTAGATATTCCTAGAGAAAAACGAGTTGTCATTTCTTTGACATACGTATACGGCATTGGCAAGACATTATCGCAAAAGATTTTGGCCGCTGCCGGAGTGTCGGAAGACAAAAGAGTCAAGGATCTGACGGACGATGAAATCGTTCGTATTCGTCAGGAAGTACAAAAATATAGAGTAGAAGGCGATTTGCGTCGTGAGATAGCACTCAACATCAAACGTTTGATGGAAATTGGATCTTACAGAGGCATCCGTCATCGCAAAGGGTTGCCCGTTCGCGGCCAAAATACCAGAAATAACGCCAGAACACGTAAGGGTCCGAGAAAAACCGTTGCGAATAAGAAGAAGTAAAGGAGGATATGAAGTATGGCACGTAATGTAGTTAAAAAGCGTCGTGTGAAAAAAAATATTCCTTCTGGAGTAGCACACATTCATTCGACTTTCAATAACACTATCATAACAATCACCGATCCCGCAGGCAATGCGATCGCATGGAGTTCTTCCGGGGCTATCGGCTATAAGGGTTCAAGAAAATCGACACCGTTTGCGGCTGGCTTAGCCAGTGAAGCAGCTGCCAAAGCAGCTATGGACAACGGCGTTCAACGTGTAGAGGTTTCTGTTAAAGGTCCGGGCCCAGGCAGAGAGGCAGCCATCAGAAGTTTGCAAGTTGCCGGTCTGGAAATCACCGCTATCAGAGATGTCACACCAGTTCCCCACAATGGATGTCGTCCACCAAAACGGCCTCGCGGATAGGAGGTAATTAATTTGAAAGACTTGAAATTCGAAAAACCCAAAACAATCACTGAAGAAATTGAGGAGAATTACGGTAGATTTGTCATTACTCCTCTCGACCGAGGCTTCGGGATTACAATTGGAAATTCCTTACGCCGAGTTTTATTGTCTTCACTACCTGGTTCAGCTATCATCAATGTGCAAATCGAAGGCGTGGAACATGAATTTACCGCTATCGACAACGTCGTTGAAGATGTTACTACGATTGTTTTAAACCTTAAAGGAGTTGTCTTGACGATTGACTCCAACAATCCGAACGTGCAAAAACGGATGGAAGTCATTGTTGACGGTCCAACCGATGTTCACGCAGGAGATATCATCGCGGACGATGAAGTTGAAATCATCAACCCCGATCACTATATCTGCCACGTTAACAAAGGCGCGCGTTTCCGGATGGTTTTGCATGCCAGAAAAGGCAATGGCTATGTGAACGCAAACAAAAACGCTTCTTTTGATAACATGGTCGGAGTCATCCCTATCGACAGTCTCTTCACTCCGGTCATCCGTGCCAATTACACGGTCGACAAAACAAGAGTAGACGACAGTGCCGATCATGACAAATTGACAATCGAAGTCTGGACCAACGGGTCTATGAATCCGAAAGAGGCAATTGGAATGGCCTCAAAAATGTTGATCGACCATTTCTATTCTTTGGTGGAACTTTCCACCAAGGCATTATCGGAAGACTTCATGATCGAGAGAAAAAGCGAAGAAGCCACTCGCAATCTGGAAAAACCGATCGAGGATCTGGATTTGTCCGTCAGAAGCTACAACTGTTTAAAAAGAGCCGGCATTCATACGCTTGGCGAATTGATTGAAAAAACCGAAGAAGATATGATGAAAGTCAGAAACCTTGGCAAGAAATCATTGAAAGAAGTAAAGCAAAAGCTTGAAGAACTAAATTTAAGCTTGGCGAAACACTAGTTGAAGGAGGTAAATCATGGCTAGAGGATATAGTAAACTGAATCGCAGCAGTGACAATCGTAAAGCATTGATCCGCGATTTGGCGACACAACTGATTTTGCACGATAAGATCGAAACATCCCTCATCAAAGCAAAAGAACTCAGGAGAACTGTGGAAAAATTGATCACGTTCGCAAAAAGAGGCGATTTGCATTCTTTAAGACTAGCGGAAGCTATTTTGCGCGACCTGGCGATTGAAAAACAAACAGCTCTCGATAAGTTGTTTAAAGAATTGGGACCGAAGTATCAAGACAGAAAAGGCGGCTATACAAGAATTTATCGCACCGGTCATCGATTGGGAGATTCCTGCCCGATGGCTATCATCGAACTTGTCTAAGCTAATTTATTGATCAGTGCCGGGTAAAACCGGCACTTTTTCTTTACCCAAACAGTTGATATTGTCCTGATTACGTGTTATATTTTTCATGATTCAGATAATAGATAAAGGAGACTTTATGGATAAGTTGAAGTTATTCATGGATACGTTCCAAACATTGGAAAGTTTCCTGCGTGTCGAATACGAACAAGGCATGTACAGGGAGTCGACTTTCATGGGCACTCTGTTTCGCGTCCGTGGTAAAAAAGCAAACAAGATCATTGCCAATCCAAAGTATTTCATCATCTTGCAACAGGCTGCCCAACTTCGAAACATCATCGTTCACAACACCGAAGTAGCAGAACCAACAGATGTTTTTTTGGATAAATTCGTGCGTATCGTCGAAATGATTGTCCATCCGCAAAAAGTAATGGAAGCCATGATTCCGCTGGCGAAGATTCAAAGAGTGAGCCCACACGAAAATATCGGAATAACAATGGATATGATGGATAAATACGGATTTTCAAAAATCCCCGTTTTTGAAAACGACAGACTTATCGGCGTGTTTACGGAAAAGGCGTTTTATTACCATCTATCAACCAATGTTACCGGAACTATTTCCCGTAAAATGCAAATCAGCGAACTGATGAAGGCAATTGATCTGGATGGAAATCCTGCACGGTATTTCGCTTTCATCCCCAGAAATATGGATATTTATGAGGCGATACAGATGTTTCGACGTGACTTTTTGGCAAAAAACAAGTTAGAAATGTTGTTTGTAACCGAAAATGGAGTCAAGGGCGAAAAGATTCTCGGTATTTTAACGCTTCCCGACCTGGAAAACAAAATTTCTTTCTAACCGGATGAATTTGTTTTCCTTATTGTTTTTATTAAGGTATAATAATTAGGCGTGGTGATAAGCATATGAGCTATATAGACATCAAGGATTTATCTTTTTCCTACACCGGCAAAAGAATGATTTTAAAGAACATCAACCTTGCAGTCGAAAAAGGCGAATGGATTGCAGTTTTGGGCCATAATGGTTCCGGTAAATCGACATTGGCCAAAACGATTCTTGGATTGTTGGAACCAGCAAGCGGAACCGTTGAAATCGACTCGATCCTTCTTAAAGAGGATACAACCTATGATATCAGAAAAAAGATCGGTATCGTTTTCCAAAATCCTGACAACCAGTTTGTCGGAGTCACGGTCAAAGACGATATCGCTTTTGGTATGGAAAATCTTTGTTTTCCTCAAAAAGAAATGCTTGAAAAAATAAACTTTTATGCAGAAAAAGTCGGCATGGCCGATTTTTTGGACAAAGAACCTTCAGCGCTTTCCGGCGGACAAAAACAACGCGTCGCGATTGCAGGAATCCTGGCCATGCAAACTGAGATCATGATTTTCGATGAAGCAACTTCGATGCTCGATCCGTTCGCACGCGAAGATTTGATGAAATACATCAAGCAACTGCACGATGAAGGCATCACCATCATCATGATCACCCATGACATCGAAGAGGCGCTATTAGCTGACAGGCTTGTTATTTTGAAGGATGGGATGGTCTTTAAAGACGGATTGAAAGAAGATTTGCTCTCTCATCCGGAAATATTTAAAAATTCTTTTTTGGAACTTCCGATGGCGCTAAGAATCGCCAACCATCTTAATGCTGGTTCCGAAGAATTGAAGGCGGTGAAAGATTTCCTATGGGAATACAATTTAGGGAAGTAAGTTACCGCTATCCAACGGGTAGTATAAATTTTTACCAGGCAATATCCAAGATTAACTTGACAATACAGGAAAAAGACGAGTTTATTACGCTCGTCGGTCATACCGGTTCAGGAAAATCCACGCTCGCACAACACATGAATGCCTTGATATTTCCAACATCAGGAGAAGTCGAGATCTTCGGTTCAGTTGTTTCCCAAAAAAGAAACAAGAAAATCAAATACAATGCTTTGCGGAAACACGTCGGGCTTGTTTTTCAGTTTCCTGAATACCAGTTGTTTGAGGAGACTGTCGAAAAAGACATCATGTTTGGACCAATGAATTTCAAGGTCAAACATGACGAGGCGGAGGTTTTGGCAAAAAAGGCGCTTTCTTTGGTTGGACTCGATGAAACATACTTGAAAAGAAATCCCTTCAATCTTTCGGGAGGCGAAAAAAAACGGGTTTCGATTGCTGGTATTTTAGCGCTCGATCCTGATATTTTAGTTTTGGATGAACCGACATCCGGACTTGATCCGGCCGGAAAAAAACAATTGATGGAACTATTTACCTCGATCCAAAAAGATACGGGAAAAACCATTATTGTCATAACTCATGACATGGATCTCGTCTACGAATTTGCTTCAAGGGTAATTGTACTAAACGGCGGGGAGCTTGTTTTTGATGGAACTCCGGAGAAGTTGTTTCATAGAGATGATTTGAACAAGTACTGTCTTGACTATCCTGAGACGATTCAAGTTTTGCAGGCTGTGAAAACGCGGTTTGGCAAAGATATCAATATTTATAAAAAGACAATGACTGAAGCCGCCTTGGAAATCGAGAGGGCGATGAAATCATGAAAAATATTGTTATCGGACAATATGTCCCCGGAACAGGGTTTTTCTACCGGATGGATCCAAGAACCAAAATCATCGCTGTCGTTATCTTGATGGTATCAATATTCTTATTAAAGACGATAAACCAACTGTTAATTGCTTTGGCCATAGCCTTGATTATCCTTTTGGCAGGAAGAATATCAATTAACAGGGTATTCAAAGGGTTAAAGCCATTGTTTGTGCTTTTGATTTTCACTTTCTTCTTTCAGATCTTTTTCAACAAAGAAGGAACCCTATTGCTCGACAATACGCTGACGCTGTCAATCTCAAGCATTGCGGCTACCATTGCCTGGACCTTCATTTGGAGACTGTTTGTCAAAATCAATAAATTCAAGTTTCTGTTATTGTTGGCTTATATAATTGGTATCTACTTCATTTTGCGTTTTCTTCCATATGGATACAAGCTTACAACATTCAAATTCATGATCTATCAAAAAGGGTTGGAAATGTCGTTGTTTGTGGTTATCCGGTTACTTATCATCATCACGTTTTCGACCGTTTTGACACTTACAACAAAACCGACGGATTTAACTCAAGGCTTGGAAAAACTTATGCGACCTCTAAAAATAGTTGGTATCAGAAGCGATGATTTTGCATTGATCATCTCGATCAGTTTAAGATTCATTCCGACAATTTTAGATGAAGCCAACAAGATCATGTCAGCACAGGCTTCGCGTGGCGCCGACTTCTCTGAAGGCAAATTGAAAGACAAGATTAAACAGGTTATTTCACTTTTGGTGCCGATGTTTATCATCGCTTTCAAGCGAAGCGAGGAATTAGCAGACGCAATGGAATCGAGAAATTTCGTTCCGGGAAAACCCCGAACGAGAATCCATGATCTGGCTTTTAACGGACTTGACATTATTTCATCGCTTTTTATTGTCGCCTGCCTAGCGGCTTCAATTCTGACGAGGGTGCTATGATGCCTTTGCTTGGGTATGAATATTTTCTTGGCAACCTAGATCAGTCTGCCGGGATGAAAGTTGATAAAGCGGTGTATTTAAATGTTGAAGACATATCCGATTACATCACTTCACACATTGAAACTTTTCAACAGGTAAGTCTTGATAGTATTGCTGGATCGAGAATGCTTTATGGAGAAAATGAATTAGGCCAACTTTTCAAAGTCGGCCATACATTTGACAAAATATCCAGAATCATCATCTCTTCAAAAAAACCAAAAACGAATAGGGTGGGAATGGTGGTTTCCTACGACGGCACGGGATTTTTCGGATTCCAATCGCAAACAAAAGAAAGAACCGTCCAAAAAGAAATCCAAACCATACTTCAAGAGATAAATGGCCAGGAGACGATTTGCCACGGTGCCTCTAGGACAGATACCGGAGTTCATGCCAACAATCAGGTCATTGATTTTGAAACTTTCAACCAATTTAGCGAAGCCAGATGGTTATATGTAATGAATCGCAAACTGCCTTCAGACATCCATGTCAAAAAAGTGTTTTTTGCACACCCATTGTTTCACTCGCGTTATGACGTATATAGAAAAGAATATCGATATATCCTAAATACGAACGAGTACGATCCCCTGAAAAGAAATTACGCGTGGACTGTCGATAAACTCGATTTGGATATCCTTAGGTACAATTTGACGCAGCTTATTGGGACAAATGATTTCACCAGCTTTTGCACTGGCGAGAAAGACGACATGAAAAGGACGATATATGAAGCAAATGTTATTGAAAAGAAAGGAATTATCACGCTTGTTTTTGTCGGGAGTGGTTTTTTGCACCATATGATCAGGCTGATCGTCTTTCAACTGGTACAATTAGCTACCCACAAGTCTGAAAGATCAATCAGAATGCTAATCGATGAATTATCACGAACCCATACCACGCGCTTGGCGCCAGCATCCGGGCTATACCTGACGAATGTAGAATATTAATAAAACAAGCTCGAAAATTCGGGCTTGATTTTTTTATGATTTTTCCTTATTCATTTTGGCGATTTGGCTTTTTTGAACGATTCGCTTGATTAATGTTACAACAAGCAGAATTACGATATTGACGGACACGATAGCGGCTCCGCTCGGTATTTTTAGCGAGTACGCCATCCATAAACCAAAGAATACCGACATTTCCGAAAAGAAGATGGCGATAGCCAGCGTGGAGCGAAAACTCCACCCTACCTTCATACCTGCAGCAACGGGAATGATCATCATCGAGGAAATAAGCAAAACGCCGGCAGATTCCAGCATTACCGATACGACAATCGATAGCATGACCATGAAGATAATTTGAAAGATGTTGACATTTATTCCCAAAAACTTGGCGCTTGTCTCGTCAAAGCTCACAGCGATGATTTGTCTTCCAAAGAATATGAATAGCAATCCAACAAGCAAAGCGGTGATTAAAATCGCATACATGTAATAATTATTGACAGTCAGGATCGAGCCAAAGAGATATGTGTAGATCGAGCCAGTGGCTCTGGCTTTCGAGAAAAAGATTGCGCTTAGCGCAGTGCCCAAGCTGATGACAATGACCATCGAGATTTCTTTGTAATTCTTGTACGACCTGCGGAATAATTCTATCAGCAAGCCCCCGACTACAGAGAAAATCAGACCAAGAAACAACGGCTCTTCAAAAAGAAGTGAAATTCCCAAGGTCGACAAAAACAAACTTGCAGAGATTCCTACCAAGGAAAAGTGACCCAGGGTATCGGCAATGAATGAAAGCCGTCTTACAACAACAATCGAACCGATGAGCGGCGCCAATACGCCAAGAACAATACCTGCCGCAAGAGCCCTCAACATGAACTCGTAGGCGAATAAATCGGAGAAGAAAGAGAGCATCATAACAGTTCCACCTCCGCAGGGTCGCATTTCTCGCGGGATTGGAAGGAATAGGTCATATCCTGATACATGCTCAACACATGCGAATAGTTCAAATGCTCAAGAGAATCATTGTGAGTAATCAGGATGATCGTGATTCCCTGGGCGTGTAGTTCATTCACTGTTCGGTAGAAATATTCTGTGTTTAGTTTATCGATGGAAGCGGTTGGTTCATCTAAAATCAGGATTTCCGGATTGTTAAGCATTGCTCTCGCAATGAACACACGTTGAAGTTGCCCGCCGGAAAGATTATTTATATTTTCATTGACGATTTCTAAAATTCCCAGCTGGTCAAGCATTTTCAATCGATGGTTCTGATTTGTTGGTTTCAAGCTGTAAACTGCAAGCAATTCATTAACGGTAATCGGATATTCGTAATTGAAATCCTCGAATTTTTGACTCACATATCCAAATTGAGGCCATTTATTAAAATTGGTTATATCTTGATGATTGTAAAAAATCATTCCCGCTTTGACGGGATTGATTCCAAGAAGGCATTTGATCAGAGTGGTCTTACCTGTACCGTTTTTTCCTTTGACGACCATGTAGTCTCCCGGGTTCAGACTCAAAGACAGATTATTGATGACAGATCTGTGACCATAAGCGAACGAGAGATTGTGAATATCGATTTGCATAAAATCACCTTGCCTTCTAAAATATTGTATCACAAGCAAGAATATTAATGAAAGATTTTATTCAAAAAACAGTCGTTCTATGAGATAATAGAGAAGTAAAGCAGGTGGATACGATGAAAGGATTATTTATTTCCTTCGAAGGTACGGAAGGCTCCGGAAAAACTTCTGTGATCAAAAAAGTCAAAGAACACTTTTCCAATTTGGGTTTCACCGTACTCGTGACAAGAGAACCGGGCGGAATCAGAATTTCCGAAAAGATCCGCGATATTCTCTTAAGCAAAGAACACACAGAGATGGATCCCAGAACTGAAGCTTTGCTTTTTGCGGCTTCAAGGAGACAACATCTCGTTGAAAAGATAATTCCTGCCCTTGAGAGTGGTGCCTTGGTGCTCTGTGACCGATTTGTGGACAGTTCACTGGTCTACCAGGGGTTGGCAAGAAACATCGGTATAGACGAAGTTTATGCGATCAACCGCTTTGCAATCGACGATCTTTTGCCTGATCGCACCTTGTTCGTTGATGTTCGCCCCGAAGTCGGCTTGACAAGAGTCTTCAAGACTCCAAACCGGGAAGTAAACCGACTTGATTTGGAAACGATCAATTTTCATAATAAAATTTATCAAGGATATCTCGATTTGATTAAGAAATATCCGGATCGAATAAAAAAAATCGCCGGCGAAGGAACGATTGAAGAAGTCGCTTCGCTTGCAATCGAATCAATCGAAGAGGTGTTGAAACGGGGCAGATCAAAATGACGATCACTTCCTGGAAAAAGCTTGAAGACTATCAACCTGATGTCGCCCGGATTCTGCTTAACAGTTTCAAACACAATCATCTTTCCCATGCCTATATTCTCGAAGGATTGATTGGCACCAAGCGCATCGATACCGCAATGTGGATCGCCAAGACTTTGTTATGTCGGAACCTTGACGACAATTATACTCCTTGCGGAGTTTGTCACAATTGCAGAAGAGTCGATTCTCTTACTCATCCGAATCTTTTTTATGTCCAGGCGGAAGGCGAAATCATCAAAAAAAAGCAAATCAAGGAACTTTTGATCGAATTCTCCAGAGCTTCGACTGAAAACGGGCCAAGGATTTATATCATTGATGAAGCCGAAAAATTCAATCAGGAATCAGCCAACACGCTTCTGAAGACAATGGAAGACCCCGGAAAAGATATCTATCAGATCATGATCACAAGCCAGATCAATTCCTTGCTGAAAACGATTGTCTCTCGGGCACAAGTATTGCATTTCAAACCGATCGGCAAAAAACAGATCCAGCAAGAATTATCCAATGAGGGATTTTCGCCACTATTGGTTGATGCAGTGTCGGAATACACGAATAACACCGATAAAGCCAAGGAAATGGTGTCGAACAAAGTGATTTTTGACACGCTGAACCTGGCTATCGATATTTACAGATATTTATTAACCAAAGAAAAATCGATTATTCTAATATTTAAGGAACAAAGAGATATCATTCTGCAACAGTCGGAAACGACCGATTTTTTCCTGACGATGATGATTTTGTTTTTGAAAGACCTGCTCAATTATAAAATCCGCTATTTGGACCTGATTGTCTTCGAAACCGAAATCGAATTGATTGAGAAACTCTCAGAACGTATTTCCCAGAAAAAAATCGAAGACCAACTGGAAACCATGCTTGATTTGAAATCAAGACTGAAGTACAATATCAACAATCAACTTGCATTCGACAAGATGCTGGTTTATCTGGAAAGAGGTTTTAACCATGGAATATCAAGTAGTACCGGTACAGTTTAGCCGCCTTGGCAAAAGATACTATTTTGCCACCGAAGGTAAAAATATCAACAAAGGCGACAAAGTCGTCGTGGAAACAATCAGAGGCTTTGAACTCGGCGAGGTTGTCGCTGATAAGAAAACGATCCAGGAGTCAGAAATCATCTCTCCGCTTAAACCGATCTTGCGCATTGCGACCGAACAGGATGTTCTACAAAATGAACATAACCAGAATGAAGAGCCTTATGTGTTGAAAAAGACACAGGATTTTGTCACGAAAAATCAGTTGGATATGAAGCTGTTGAATTGCGAGTTTACTTTGGATAGATCGAAACTCATCATCTATTTCAATTCGGATGGCAGAGTTGATTTTCGCGAACTGGTCAAAGACCTTGCCAATGAATTCCATCTCAGAATTGAACTCAGGCAAGTCGGTGCAAGAGACGGAGCTAAAGTGTTGGGTGGTATCGGGCCTTGCGGACTGATCACCTGTTGTTCTTCTTTTTTAGGAGAATTCGAACCCGTATCCATAAAAATGGCAAAAAATCAAAGTCTTTCCCTAAACCCCAGCAATATTTCCGGGTTGTGCGGAAAATTGCTTTGCTGTATCCATTATGAAAATGAAAACTACAAGGAATATCGGAAAATAATGCCAAAAATCGATTCCTATGTCACTACACCCGATGGTAAAGGTAAAGTCACCCAACTCAACTTTGTGACATTAATCGCCAAAGTCGATGTCGAAGATGGCCCTTCCGGTTTTTATCACGTCTCCGATCTTAGTTTCCGGGAAAAAGCAATTGATGAAGATATGGATTCCAACGGCACCGACCTCAAGGATTTGGAAGAATAGATCGGGTGATAGACATGTCACAAGCGGAACTTATCCACGGCTTACAGGCAAGTGGTGATTTGAAAATCATCCAAAGAGATGATGTATTCCGGTTTTCACTGGATTCGGTTATCTTGGCTGATTTCGTTAAAATCAATCCCAGGACGAGAAATATCATGGATTTTGGCACCGGATTGGCTCCGATTCCTTTGCTTTTGTCTTTAAAGACCAAAGCTTTGATTACCGGCATCGAAATCCAGGATGATTTATGTGAACTTGCCAAAAAAAGTGTTGTGCTAAACCATCTGGAAGAACAAATATCCATCAACAAGGACGACATCCGTGTCGTCCATTCTCATTACATGATGTCTTCATTCGATATCGTCACTTGTAATCCTCCGTTTTTCAAAAACAAGGATGAAAAAATCACAAGCGAAAACATCGCTGTAAGAAATGCAAAACACGAATTGTTGATTGATTTCCAAACGATTGTCATCCAAGCCAAACGTTTGTTGAAAACCGGTGGACTGTTTGTTTTCGTCCACCGAGCGGATCGGCTCGAGGATCTGATCATTTTCTTGCATAACGAAGGTTTTGCCTTGAAGAGGATGCGTTTTGTCTATCCCAAACCAGGCGTGCCGGCAGTGATGGTCCTGATCGAAGCGGCTAACACCGGAAAAGCCGGAAACATGAAACTATTAGAACCTCTGTATATTTTGGATGAATTTGGAAAACATACTGTTGAAGCTATGAAAATATTTGGAGATAATCAGGAGGCCGGAAATGTATAGACACAAGAATTATCACAATGACATCGCCACGCTTTATCTGATCCCCACGCCAATCGGCAATTTGGAAGATATTACTCTAAGAGCCATTAGAACGATCAAGGAAGTAGATCATCTTTACGCTGAAGACACAAGAGTGTCGATGAAATTGCTGAATCATTTTGATATCAGCAAACCTTTAAAAAGCTTTCATGAACACAATCAGTCTCAGGCCAGCGCAGAAGTAATGAATATTCTGGAAAGAAACGAAAACGTCGGTTTGATCAGCGATGCCGGGATGCCATTGCTTAGCGACCCCGGGTACGAACTTGTCCAAAAGGCAATCGAATCAGGATACAATGTTGTCTGCCTCCCCGGACCATCAGCTTCTCTTACGGGATTGTTGATGTCAGGAATGAAGCCGCACCCATTTTTGTTCTATGGCTTTCTTGACAGCAAGCAACAAAAACGGCTTTCCGAGCTGAAAAAACTTACCTACCGCACAGAAACGCTTGTCTTTTACGAAGCTCCGCACCGGATAGGAAACCTTATGCGCGACCTTGATCAATTATTTCCTGACAGGGATGTAGCCATTCTCAGAGAAATAAGCAAGAACCACGAAGAAATTCTTAAAGGAAAACCTTGTGAATTGATGGAACTGGATGACCTAAAAGGCGAAATGGTAGTCGTTGTCGACGGATACTTGGAAGAACCTGCCAATTTTGACAAAATCTCACTGGTTGAACAAGTCGATTATTTCATTTCTACTGGTCTCAAGAAAACCGAAGCGATGAAAAAAGTAGCGGAGATGACCTCGGTTCCAAAAAACATAATTTATCAGGAATATTTGGAAAAAACAAAAAAATAATGATATAATGTAATATCAATAAGGAGGGATCTTTATGCGTTTTGCCTGTTTATTGGCGGATGGATTCGAAGACATCGAAGCCTTGGGAACCGTAGCCATTTTACGAAGAAGCGGGATCACTGTTGATCTGGTTAATGTCATGAACAAAAAGACGGCCATTGGCTCTTTTAATACCGAAGTTGTGACCGACGTGATGCTTAAGAAAATAAATTACATGGAATATGACGGGATTTTCATTCCGGGCGGAAGACAAGCTTCGACTTTGAGACAGGATAAGGTTGTGCTTGAATTGGTCAAGCAATTCGCGGGTGGTGATAAATGGCTGATGGCCATTTGCGCCGGACCGACAATATTCGGCGTATCAGGTTTGCTTGACGGAAGGCATTACACATCATTTCCCGGAACGGAAGAATACATGCCTAAAGCCATCAGAGAGAATAAATCCGTTGTCACGGACAAGAAAATCATTACGGCAATCGGTGCCGGAGCAGTTTATGATTTCGCATTTGAAATCGTTAAAAATGTCTTTGGAACCCAAAAACAAAACGAATTGAAAAAGAGGATTCTGTACAGAGAATTCGAATAGAGGAAGAAAATGAAGAAAACATTTTATATCACAACCCCAATCTACTATCCGAGCGGGAAATTCCATATCGGATCCGCATACACGACATGCCTTTGCGACACCCTGAAGCGATACAAGGAAATGCAAGGTTACGATGCCAGATTTCTGACCGGGACCGACGAACACGGTTTGAAAATCGAAGAAGCAGCCAAAGCAAACGGAAAAACTCCAAAAGAACATGTCGACTACATTGCGACTCTGGCAAAAGATTTGTGGAAGCTGTTGGAAATCAAGAATGACGATTTCATCAGGACAACCGAGCCAAGGCACGAAGCGGTGGTTACTTCCATTTTTGAAAAGCTATTGGCGCAAGATGACATTTATCTTGGCGAATATTCCGGCAATTACTGCGTCGATTGTGAAGCTTACTTCACACCGACTCAACTCGTTGAGGGTTCTCTATGTCCCGATTGCGGCAGAGAAACCAAAATCGTAAAGGAACAAACTTACTTTTTACGGTTGTCGAAATATCAGGATAGATTACTGAAATTCATCGAAGACAATCCCGGCTTCATCTTTCCCGAAACCAGGAAGAACGAAGTCGTCCAATTCATCAAATCAGGGTTGCTCGACCTGAGCGTATCAAGAACATCCTTCGAATGGGGAATCAAAGTCAAAAGCGACCCCTTGCATATTATCTATGTCTGGATCGATGCTTTGAGCAACTATATCTCCGCTTTGGGCTATGACAGTTTGGATGACGCCTTGTATCAAAAATACTGGGTGTCAGGCAATGAAGTCGTCCATGTTGTCGGCAAAGACATCTTGCGCTTCCATGCCGTCTACTGGCCGATTATGCTGATGGCCCTAGACGTACCAATCAAATTCAGGTTATTCGTTCACGGCTGGTACTTGATGAAAGACGGGAAAATGTCAAAATCAAAAGGTAATGTCATCTATCCGGAACAACTCGTTGCCAGATATGGCCTAGACGCCTTCAGATATTATATCGTCAAGGAACTTCCTTATGGTAACGACGGATTGTTTACACCAGAAGATTTCGTTTCAAGAATCAATACCGATCTGGTGAACGACTTGGGAAACCTTGTATCCCGATCAATTACGATGGTAAACAAGTATTTTAATGGGAGCGTCAAACAAGTTAAACACAATCATCCATACAAGGAATTTGAACTGGAATTGGAAGCTTTGGCAAAAGAGGTAGGCGAAAACTACCAACAAGCAATGGATGAGTTTAAAGTATCTACCGCGTTATTTGAAGTATCCAGGCTCATCGCAAGAGTCAATAAATTGATCGATGAAACTTCGCCTTGGAATTTGGCGAAAACAGAAGCTGATCAATTAGTCTTGGAATCCGTGCTTTATCATTTGCTGGAAGCTTTGAGAATTGCCTCGATCCTTTATGTGCCTGTTTTGATCAACACGCCGGAACTTGTTTTCTCGATGCTTGGTGTGGAAGAAGCAAACAAGACGCTGGCAAATATTGCCTTTGGCCTCCAGAAACAATACCATGTCACAGACAAGCCGGGGCACATCTTTCCTCGTCTTGACAGCGAAACTGAGATCTCTGCCATTCGCGACATGATGAATCACAAAGCATTAAAAGTTGTCAAAGAACCGGCAAACAAACAGGAGATCACAATCGATATGTTCGACCAGATCGAAACTAAAGTCGGGCTAGTCATCTCCGCTGAATATCATAAAAACGCCAAAAAACTGCTTGTTCTGCAAATCAACACCGGCGAAAAAGTCAGACAGGTAGTGTCCGGAATCGCTGAATATTACCAACCTGTCGCTTTGATTGGCAAGAAAGTTTTGGTAATCACCAATCTCCAACCCGTCAAACTCAGGGGAGAAATGAGTGAAGGCATGATTTTATGCGGTGAAACTAAAAATCATGAATTATATATCATCGAAGCGGACGAAGCGCTGTTTCCAGGAGACAATGTAAGATAACTATGCCTAAGAATCTTCTACGAGGTATCGATAAGAAAAAAGAACTGATAACCATAGCGAATGTGTTTTTTGGCACAATCATCTCCGGTTTGGGAATCTTGTTTTTTATCAATCCTGCCAAACTGTATACCGGTGGAATCACAGGATTGTCACAGCTCATTATCAACGTGATTGAACTTGTCACGGCAAGTGATTTTGTCATCAATCTTGGTCTTTTGTCGTTTATATTGCAAATCCCGCTCCTTGTTTTTGCCTACTTTAAACTGAATAGCCGTTTTGTCGTCTACACGATCATTTCGGTTCTGATCTTTTCTGCCATCCTGGCCTTTAGAGTCAATATCCCAGTTATGGGCGACGACATCCTAAGCAACGCTTTAGTCGGAGGCATTCTGGGCGGTGTAGGCAATGGCATGCTACATAAAGTCGGAGCTTCGGGAGGCGGCACATCAATCCTCTTCCAGCACTGGTCGATCAAGACCGGCAAATCGGTCGGAATCTACCAAATCTACTTGCACGGAGCGATAATTCTCGCTGCCGGAGCCATCTTTGGCTTAAACATTGCCATCTACACAATCGTATCGCAACTGATTTCCTCAATTGTCCTTGACAAAATATTTACGGGCTATAATTTCATGAAACTCGAAGTCATTACCGTGAACGGTAAAGAAATGGCAGACGCCCTTAAATCAAGATTGCCACATGGCGTCACCATGATCGACGGTGTCGGAGCCTATGCATACCAGCCTAAAACAGTGCTTTTAGCAGTTATTTCCGTCCATGAAATCCAAAAGTATGTCATGCTTATCAAGGAGATCGATCCGCAGGCTTTCGTGGTAATGACGGGGGTATCAAAAGTGATGGGAAAATTCACGAAGAAGATTATTGATTGAAATCGATAATAGTTGACTAAAGTGTACCTTGATGATATTATATTAAAGGTACATTTTTTATTTTAGATCCCACAAGCTCTTTAAATAAAATTTAAGGAGGAAATAAAATGAAAACTTACATGGCAAATGCACAAACGATTGAACGTAAATGGTTTGTGGTCGATGCCGCTGGCAAAAAATTAGGCCGTTTAGCTACCGAAGTTGCTAGTGTTTTACGCGGGAAACATAAACCCACTTTCACGCCACATGTGGATTGCGGAGATTATGTCATCGTGATAAACTCTAGTCTGATCGAACTCACAGGAAACAAATGGGATGACAAGATTTATTACACCCATTCGAATTATCCAAGTGGTTTGAAAAAGAAAACAGCGAAGGTAATGATCGTTGAAAAACCGACAAGAATGGTCGAATTGGCAATTAAGGGAATGCTACCAAAAGGAAAATTGGGAAACCAAATGTACAAAAAGTTATTCGTTTATGCAGGACAAGAACACAAACACCAAGCACAACTTCCCGTTGTGATGGAATTGAAAGGGTAGGAGGTGCCAAGGTTGGCAAAATCAGTAATGTATCGCGGAACCGGAAGACGGAAATCCGCAGTCGCTAGAGTCATCTTGAGACCTGGCAAAGGATTATTCACAGTCAATGGAAGAAATTTCAATGATTATATTCCTTCTGCACTTGCGCGTCTTGACGTGCATCAACCCCTTGTACTTACCGCAAACGAAAACACATTTGACATCTCCGTTAATGTAAACGGCGGAGGTCTGATTGGACAAGCGGGCGCAATCCGTTTAGGAATTACGCGCGCACTACTCGAAGTAAATCCCGAATATCGCAAGATTTTGAAACCAGCTGGAATGATCACCAGAGATCCTCGCTCCAAAGAACGTAAAAAATACGGACTTAAAGGTGCTAGAAGAGCTCCTCAATTCAGTAAACGTTAATTTGCAAAAGCCAAAAAACACAAGCCTCCACAGCCTGTGTTTTTTTCTTTATTTGCAGGATAAAATTGAAAAATCAAAGGTTATGATGTAGAATTAATCTGCTTGCTGGGGGTGATAACTTGATATTTGGAAAACATGTAAATAATTTTTACCTGAAATATGGTTTTTTCTTTATGCTCGGTATCATTGCCCTGTTTGTCGTCGACTACGCCCAACTCGAAATTCCCAATATTATGGGGTTCATCATCGAGAAACTTGAAAACAGTACTTTGACGCAACCGGAGTTAAAATTATATATAACGGACATGATAAAAATTGCTCTCATCATCGTGCTTGGCAGATTCCTATGGCGCATCTTCATCTTTGGCACTTCCAGAAGAATCGATTTTGAGCTGAGGAACAAAATGTTCCGTCATGCGGAAAAACTGAGTCAGAGATACTATCAGGAAAAGAAGTCCGGCGGGTTGATGGCGCTTTTTACCAATGATTTGAATGCTATCCGTATGGCTTTCGGACCGGGAATCATGATTTTCTTTGATGTCCTTGCGCTCGGGTCGATGGCGTTATACAGAATGTACAATCTAGATAAGATTATAACCTTTTTTGCCTTCATTCCGCTAATCATGATTGCCGTTTTGGCAACGTTCGTTTCGAAAATAACAGGAAAAAAATTCAAAGCCAAGCAAAAGGCGTTTGAAAATCTTAGCGATTTCGCCCAAGAGAATTTCTACGGCATCAGCGTTATCAAGGCGTTTGTGAACGAACTAAGAGAAATCAGGGCGTTTGCCAAAATCAACAAAGATAATTATGACAAGAACCTTTCATTCATCAAAGCTTCGACTTTGATGAGTGTAGGTGTCGAAATGTTCATCAATGTCATCCGGGTGTTGATGATTGGTATCGGTGGTTATCTGGTCTATAGGACAGTGGCGCTTGACGTTACCGACCAACTCAAATTTTCAATCGGAGATTTGACGCGCTATATTGCATATTTCGGATCATTGATCTGGCCGATGATGGCAATTGGAAGATTCATCAACATGCGTTCCCAAGCCAAGGCGAGTCTTCAAAGAATCAATAAATTTCTTGATGAACCCCTTGAGATCCATGACGAGGCGGATTTGGTTGCCAAAGATTCGATCTTGGGCAAAATCACTTTCAACCATCTAACATTTACTTATCCCTCAAGTGAAGAACCGGTTTTAAAGGATATCAGCTTTGTAATCAATCCCGGAGAGTTGGTCGGGATTATCGGGCCGACGGGTTCGGGTAAAACCACTTTGGTTGATTTGTTGCTAAGGCTTTACAATGTGAGAACCAATGAGATTTTGATCGACGATTTCGACATCATGAAACTGCCGATCAAACCTTTGCGGGACGCTATCGGTTATGTTCCTCAGGATAATTTCATTTTCTCGGATATCATTGAGAAAAACATTTCTTTTTCACAGGATAACATCGACCGGAATCTGATCGAACAGATGGCGAAATACAGTGATGTTCATGATAACATCATTGATTTTCCCAATCAGTATGAAACCATGGTCGGTGAACGCGGTGTCACGCTGTCTGGCGGCCAGAAACAAAGAATTTCGATTGCCAGGGCTCTTATGAAAAAGCCCCGGATTTTGATTATGGACGACTCCTTCAGTGCTGTTGATACCAAAACGGAAGAATCGATTCTAAAGAATATCGAAGAGTTCAGACAAAATCAGACAATCATCATCATCACCCATCGGATCTCGACGATCAAGGGCGCTGACAAGATCATTTTGATCGACGACGGCGAAATCAAGGCAATCGGTACACATGATGAGCTTTTTGCCACCAACAAGATGTATCAGGATATCGTTATCCGCCAACAACTGGAAACAGAATTGGAAGGAGGCGAGATCGATGGCTAAAGGTTTTGTCGATATCGACATCGTCAAAAACCGCTCCTATAGCGACATGACGATCATCAAAAGATTATTAATTTTTGTAAAACCCTTCCTGAAGGAATTGATACTTGCCACAGTACTTGTGTTTATCGTGGTAGCTCTCGATTTGATCGGACCGCTGTTCATTTCCGCAACCCTTGATTCATTGGGAGAAGATCCCATATCCTTCTCAAAAATCATCATCATTGTCGTGCTCTATTTCGTAGCACTCGTCATCGGTGCGTTTGTCTCGTATCGACAAACCATCTTGTTACAGACAACCGGACAGAAGATCATCTATGATATCAGACGTGACATCTTTAATCACATCGAATCGTTATCGATTGAAACTTACAATCATATTCCGATTGGAAAACTCGTGACCAGAGTCACATCGGATATTGATACCTTAAATATGCTTTATACAGATGTCCTGATCAATCTGTTTCGCAATATCGTCACGATTGTTGGAGTATTCGTCATCATGTTCATTGCCGATTGGAAACTCACGCTATATATTTCTAGTGTAGTGCCATTCGTAGCTTTGGCATCATTTGTCTTTAGAAAATATTCCCGAAAAGCTTATCGGAAAGTTAGAGCCAACGTTTCAATCATCAATGCGTTTCTCTCAGAACACCTCTCGGGCATGAAACTGATTCAGATATTTAACCGTGAAGAAAGAAAGTTTGCTGAATTCAGAAGCAAAAATCAGGATTTGAACCAGAGTTATCTGCAGCAAACATTTGCTTTCAGTTTGTACAGGCCACTCATGTACATGCTATATGTCATCGCCTTGATGATCGTGCTTTGGTTTGGTTCTCTGCAGACGATCGCGGGAGTCATTACGTTTGGTACTTTGTTTGCCTTTACCCAGTACATAAACAAATTCTTCAATCCGATTCAGGAATTGGCTGAAAAATTTGATATTTTACAGTCGGCGTTTACGGCAGGAGAAAGATTATTTGAAATCATGGATACCTTACCGACGATCGAAGACAAACCGGACGCAACTGAAATCGGCGAACTTAAAGGCAAGATAGAATTCAGAAACGTCTGGTTCGCCTATCAACCGGATGACTGGATTCTTAAAGACGTTTCATTTGTGGTAAATCCCAAAGAAACTCTAGCGCTAGTTGGGGCCACTGGTTCCGGAAAAACGACAATCATCAGTTTGATTGTCAGAAACTATGAAATTCAAAAGGGTCAGATTTTGATTGACGATATCGACATCAGGGATATCAAGATCAGCTCATTAAGAGACAAAATTGGCCAAATGTTGCAAGATGTCTTTTTGTTCTCGGGAACAGTTGAGTCAAACATCAGGCTCAGAACCGATGAAATCACCGATTCCGAGATTCTTGAAGCGTGCAAATATGTTAATGCCGACAAATTCATCAATCGTCTACCGCTAAAATATGATGAACCGGTACGGGAAAGAGGTAACAATTTCTCTGCCGGACAAAGGCAACTCCTGTCTTTTGCCCGGGCTATCTCGCATAAACCGGCCATCATGATCCTTGATGAAGCAACCGCGAACATTGATACAGAAACAGAGAATCTGATTCAAAAATCACTCAAAAAGATGATGAACATCGGCACCATGATTGTAGTAGCCCACAGATTGTCTACAATCCAGCACTCGAATAAAATCATAGTAATGCAAAAAGGCAGGATCATCGAGGTGGGAACACATCAAGAATTACTTAAATTAAAAGGGCATTATTTCAATCTGTACAGACTCCAATATGATAGGGACTCAAGCCTACCTAAACAAGTTTTGGCAGATAAACTCATGTAATTCAACTTGCGTTCAACACAGTAGGCCCGTATTTTCTTTGAGCATATTGTGGTATAATGCGTATAGAGGTGATTGATATGTGTTTTCGAAATTTGTTTAGATCGAAAAAAAAGCAACAACTAAACGTAAAGACAGAAGCTACGTTGCCGAAAACAACCCCAGTTTCTCCAGCGAGCATACCTGATATCCCGGTCATAAAGCAACAAACAGCTTTAACAAAGCCAACATCAAAAACTACAATAAAGCCAAAAGCGGGGCCGTCTAAAACTGGAAAAACAGTCCAAAAAGAAGTGAAATATCAGGGAAAATATGAAGTTTTTCCCGAAGCAGACTTTTACAAATACCGCCTCAAAGCATCAAATGGCGAGATTTTGATTGTCAGCCAAGGATATTCGACTCAAAAAGGAGCGATGTCTGGCATCGAAACCTTGAAGAAAAACATGACTACAGGAGTATTTTCCTACTATAAGGACAAAAGTGGATTTACTCAATTCAACTTACTGAATGAAACTTCCTCACGAGTAATCGCTGTGGGTGAATTTTATGAATCGGCACAAAACGCACAATCAGCTGCTGCATCGGTAAAACGATTTTATAAAACAGACAAGACCGACACATTAACTAAACTGCCTAAAGACGAAGAACGAGAAGAGATGTTGAAACCGGTGCCAATCGAACAGAAAGCAACCGGCAAATACGAAGTATACAAAGAAGACGGCAAATGGCATTTTCGTTTGAAAGCCTCAAATGCGGAGATTTTGTTCACTAGTTCTAAATATGCTTCTAAGGCGAGCGCAATTTCGGGAATCGAAAACGTCAAGAAGGCAATTGAAGAAAACCGCTTCAGCGTCACAAAAGACAAACAAGGAAGATTTCAGTTCTCCTTATATGCTTCAAACAGCCAACTCATGCTGACGGGAGAGACATACCCCGTAAGAGACAGCGCTGTTTCTGCGGTTGCTTCAGTAAGAAGGTTCGGTTTGAAAGCTAAGATTATCGAAATATGACAAAACGTCTCGTTTGAGACGTTTTTCTTTGACAAGATTATAACAAAATAACGAAGTTTTATGGTAAAATACTTATGATGAATATTGAAAGGGGGAGAAGTTATGAAACGAATGTTTCTTTTGGTTGCCCTTTTGATTGTCGTCTTGTTCGTTTACACTTTTTCTTTGGCACAATACATCAGTTTGTCTTTCCTTTTGGATATTTTGCCGAATAATATCGTATTTTATTTTGTTATCGGTATTTTATGGCTATTGGCACTATTTATTACAGTTCGAATTTTGCTGAAACAGACATATGCATATAAAAAAAGTCATTGGATAATTATTATGCTTTTAAATCCGATACTGGGAATAATCTTATATTATGTTTTCGCCAGGGATTTCGTAACAAAAAAATTCCACAAAACAAGGCCGTTAATTGCTAATAAAGCTTTTCTGGGCTTAGAGGAATCAACGCATGTGGATTATGAAGAAAGAGAATACGGAGAAATCTTCAAATTCATTCACGAAACAACTGGCCGTTCAGTTTATCAGGACGACACGTTTGTAGAGATATTGGATAACGGTGATGTTTTCTTTCCGAGATTGATTGAAGAACTATCTAAGGCGAAAAGTTATATTTTCATGGAATTCTATATCATCAAAACCGATAATATCGGAAAAAAAGTCCTAGATGTACTAAAAGAAAAGGCTCAAGAAGGTGTTGACATATATCTAATCTACGACCATTTTGGCAGCAATCGGTATTTGGATAGAAGATATATGAAAGAACTGAAAAAGGCTGGAGTAAAAATCGGCATCTTCGATCCGCAGACAATTTCAATATTCAACAGCAATCTGAACTTCAGAAATCATCGCAAAGCAATCGTGATTGACGGGTTAGTCGGTTTTATAGGCGGGATGAACCTTGCCGACGAATATAATCATCAATCGCCTAAATTCGGTTTTTGGCGCGATACCCATGTCCTGATGCGAGGAAATGGAGTGACTGGTATCCAAAATGTCTTTGTCAAAGATTGGTATTACATAAAGGCAGAAGTGCTTGATAAGCCGATGGATAAAACCAATTCTCATTATCCCGGATTGTTTTCTGTTTTAGAATCAGGACCCGATTTTGAAGACGGTCTGATTCGCGACGTGTATCTCAAAATGATGTTTTCCGCCAAAAAATCAATCAAGATCGTCACCCCATATCTGATTATCGAACCAGAACTCATGGCCGCCATCCACATCGCGATCAAAAGCGGTGTCAAAATTGAACTTTTGGTTCCGGGACTGAGCGATTATGTGATGGTCGGCTTTGCGACCAGATCTTACTATGAACAGCTGTTGACGCTTGGTGTCAAGATATACGAATACAAAAAGCATTTTGTCCATTCGAAAATTTTCATTGTCGATGACTTATTGGCATCAGTCGGGTCGGTCAATTTCGATCCGAGAAGTTTCCATCTCAATTTTGAAGTCACAACGATATTTACCAACAAAGCAGTCGATTCCTTGTTGGAAAGTTTTGCAAAAGACATAGAGGTATCGAATGAAATCATGTTGGAAGATTGGAAAAAAAGAAGCATTATTAAACGATTTTTACAGGGGCTTTTCAATCTGTTCAGCCCCATATTCTAAATTCTGAAGGAGTGGTTGTATGAATTTGGCAGAAACATTAGGGCTTGTATCGGTCATCTTGTTGTCGGTAGTGTTATTGATGACAATGTTTATTATGTTCAAGGGAAGAAGCCATGGCAATTATGGAACTGAATTTGACAAAATGGAGCATTCTTTGTCCAATCAAGTTGACGATCTGAGGACATCGGTTACCAAGGCTTTGTATGAATCAATGATGGATTTCAATAAAGAAGTGAACAAGCAACTGCTTGAGACAAATGATAAATCCTCGGAAAACATTACGGAGTTCAGATTGAACATCAACAAAGAACTCGTCGCTTTCCAGGAAAAGATCAATTCCAAGCTGACATTTGATTTCAAAGGGCTTACAGACGCTTTGGACCAAAAAATGACTTCGATTAACCAAAAAGTCGAAGACAGGCTCGCCCTTGGTTTCAAAGAAACGAATCTGACATTCATACAGATTGCAGAACGCGTTAAAGTAATCGATGATGCCCAAAAGAAGATCGAAAGCCTTTCCAACGAAATGATCGGTTTGCAAAACATCTTGTCCAACAACCAGGCAAGGGGTTCTTTTGGCGAATATCAATTGAATCAACTTTTATATAGTGTATTTGGAGACAATGACAAATTGTATCAGACGCAATATACAATCAAAGAGCAAAAAGGCAAACAGGAGTCAGTCAGAGCCGATGCGGTGATCTTCATGCCCAAGCCAAACAAGATGATTGCGCTTGATTCCAAATTTCCTTTCTCGTCCTATTCCAAATTATTCGACAACAAGGATCTGTCCAAGGAAGAAGAAGCTAAACTTATTCAAAGTTTTGGGGCTGAAGTCAAAAAGCATATCACCGATATTTCTTCTAAATACATTATTTCCGGAGTCACAGCCGAATACGCTTTGATGTTTGTAGCCTCGGATGGAATTTTAGCGCTTTTACATTCCAAGCTCCTTAACGTCATCGAATATGCGCGAACCAAATTCGTGACAATCGTCTCGCCCACGACCTTGATTCCTTTGCTTTCAAGTTTTAAAGCAGTAGCGATCGATTATGAGCGAAGCAAATACACAGCCGAAATCAACCAACAATTATTAATGCTCAACAAAGAGTTTCAAATCTTCGAAAAAGATTGGGATAAACTTAACAACAGCATCCAAGGTTTGACGAAACAAAGCTCGAGTGTAAACACGCGAGTTGAAAAAATCACTTCAAAATTCGGGAGAATAAAAAATGTCGATTTTCTGGATGAAAAGTCAGAAAACGAAGAAAAAGAACCGGATATAGAGGATGAAAACCTGGAAGAAAGCGAAGGTTCGGGCGAAATTGGCGATATGCAATAAATATGGCTTGCAATTAAATAATAAAGATTGTATAATGTGAACAGCATCAAAAATTAATAAAGGAGAAACAAATGAACGGAACAGTAAAATGGTTTAACGCAGAAAAAGGTTATGGATTTATCACTGATGAAAATGGCAAAGATATCTTCGCACATTATTCAGCGATCCAAGGCGATGGCTACAAAGCTCTTGAAAACGGACAAGCAGTTAGCTTTGACGTAGTAGACGGAGCCAGAGGCCCACAAGCTGCAAATATAGTTAAAATATAATAAAATAACTGTAGGTTAACCAAAAAAAACGAAAAGAACACCCCGAAGGTGTTCTTTTTTTGCTAGATGTGTATTAATTAACTGGCGTGATAAAACAGATCGTATGTTATCGATGTTAATTCAGATCCAGCGACAAGCGAGATGACAGCATAATATGTTTCAGTCGCTACAAGTTCCAAATCTTCCTGAATATATAATGCATAATAAGCGTCAAAGTCCTCGATGGTAGCTGTGGCAATTTCTACTCCTAAATTATCTTGCAAGGTCATTTTTATTTCTAAAAGCTCGTTATCGTTATCAGCGAATAACATCAAAGTTACAAGCGCTGATGCGTCAAGTTCAAACTTAAAATAATCACTATCGCTGATATCTGAGAGTTCTCCATTGATCGTTAACCCGTTTTCGCCAATCACATCAGCATCTACCAAGGAATTGTTTGGCTCGCTTTCGGGAATTTCATTATCCCAGGGATAATAATCATAGCCCCAGTATTCCTGATACATATCTTCAAGCGTGGTGGGAGTGTCTGTGTCAACTGAAGCCAATTGATTGATGTTTACAGCGAGGTTCAGGTTTTGACCATCAACAAAGGTTGCAGTGTTCACGCCAATGACTTCACCGTAGATATTTAGCAAAGGTCCGCCGCTGTTTCCATGAGAAAGAGGAGCCGTGATCTGAATATAATCGATACCGCCATATTTTCTCGAAGCGGTGGAGATAACTCCGTCAGAAAATGAACCGGCAAGCCCCAACGGACTTCCAAGGGTAAAAATGGTTGCGCCGGTATTGTTTACTCGCTCTGATATTCTGAGACTTGGTGTGACGGCTTCGATTTTCAAGATTGCCAAATCCAAAGTCTCATTGTATCCCAATACGCTTATGACTTCATATTCTTGATCATCAAATGTAACCACTGTTGCGCTGTAACCGCCTTCGATCACATGATGGTTGGTCACAACAATTCCGTCTTCGGAAATAAAGAATCCCGAACCAAGCTTGATGTCATCGCCCCATTGTCCGTAGATTCGAATCTCGACCGTTGCTGGATTGGCAAGTTGGAAAATTTCTTCACCCGAGTATGTTCTTGCTTGCCAGATTGGGTGTATGTCTAAATCACCAGTCACTTGGGAATAGTCATTATCCCAACCTGTAAAGACAAAATAATTTCTTTCTGCAACTGCAGGAGGTGTTGCATCCTGGTTGTAATCGACAGTTTCGGTTTTTATCAATGCGCCTTCATAATCATAAAAATTGACAGTGTTGGTCTCAATAAGATAGGTTGCTTGAACACTGAGGTTGCCTGTGACAACGCTGAAATCAGCGCTCCAGGAAATGAAATCATAGCCTTCGATTACCGGAACTGATGGCGCGGTGGCAGACATGCCTTGCAAGATAACCTGGGAATCGATCAAATAACCGTTGATGTCTTTGAAATTAACTATATAAATTTCAAGTATTTTGCCAAGATTATCGAAAGTTAAATCTGTGTAGGTTACAATCAACTCGCCCGATTCATTGATTCCGGTCGAGAGAATGCCTTTGCCTGGTTCGCCAGATATTGTATCAAGCGAAACAAGATTCGTCCATGTGGTGTCGCCTACGTACTTAAATACGATGTAATTTTCAAATACATCAAAGATTATTTCTCTGGCATCAGTCCCCGCTAGACTTGATAGTTCAATAAGGTCGTTCCAGACTTCCTCATCGACGTATTTCCATTGAATAAATCCGGATCCGATCTGAAAAACAACTTCGCTTCCATCCGCACCGGAAACTCCGGAAAGAACATCTATAGAGATCAAATTAGTCCAAGTTTCTGCACCTGAATATTGCCACTGGATATTTCCTGAAGCAACTTGCAGGATTATATCTCTCGCATCAACTCCTGCAACGCCCTCAGGACCAATCAGTTCGGATAATGCTATCAAATCGTTCCAAGTCGATTCTCCGACGTGTTGCCATTGAATCATGCCGTCATAAACCCGTAACAATACTTCCTTACCATCGGCACCGGGAAGACCTTGATCGCCCTTGATCGATTCCAACCACTCAGCGTAAGTGAGGTCCGTTTGCTCTGCCCCCACCGCTAAAAGATAGATTTCATGGATCTGGTTGTTTATTTGGGTAGTAATGATCGTGGATTCTGAAGTGGTGGCAAATGTAGTAGTCAGTCCGTTACAACCAAATAACCCAAAAGATATGATAAATAATAACAAGATATAGAAAAACCTTTTTTTCACGCTATATCACCTCGTCTTAAGGATAAGTCCATTTTACAATGTCAGGCGGTCTTTTACAAGTTATCTATTGCGATAAATCTTGATAAATAGACCCAGATTGCATATAATGATACTTGCAGGAAGGATGTGTTACGAATTGAAGATATTCAACACTTACTCCAATCAACTGGAAACTTTCATTCCCAAAGTCCCCAATCAGGTGTCGATTTATGTGTGCGGACCGACGGTATATAACTACATCCATGTCGGCAATGCCAGACCGATTGTGTTTTTTGATACTGTAAGAAGATATTTCGAGGCCAAAGGCTTTGCGGTCAAGTTCGCTTCTAACTTTACCGATGTGGACGACAAAATTATCCAAAAAGCAAAAGAAACGGGAAAATCTGAAGAAGAGATCAGTTCTTTTTATATCGATGCATTCATGAAAGATGTGGAAAGGCTAGGGTCGAAGACTGACTATATCAAGCCGAAAGTAACCGATTTCATGGATAAAATAATCAAATACATTGAAGAAATCGTCAATAAGGGATATGCATATGTAATTAACGGAGATGTCTATTTCCGTGTTTCCAAAATCAAGGAATACGGCAAACTCAGTAACCAAAAACTTGACGATCTCCTAAATGGCGCCAGAGTCGAGCCAAACCCCGACAAGGAAAACCCGCTTGATTTCACTTTGTGGAAGAAAACTGATTCCGGTCTCAACTGGGCTTCGCCTTTTTCTCAAGGCAGGCCGGGATGGCATACGGAATGCGTGGCCATGATCGAGGATATTTTCAGAGGCCAGATTGATATCCATGGCGGCGGGTCAGATTTGATCTTTCCCCATCACGAGAACGAGATCGCACAAGCAAAAGCTTGTCGCAATCATCATATTGCCCATTATTGGATGCATAACGGAAGGCTCAATTTAGAGGGCGAGAAAATGAGCAAGAGCATCGGCAATGTCGTGCTTGTCAAGGATCTTTCAGACAAGATTATGGCCTTCAGGATGTTGTTGTTATCGACACATTATCGTTCACCACTAAACTATAGCGACGAGAATCTGGCGATGTATCAGGCCGAATGGGAAAAACTGGATAACACAATAAGATCGTTGATAAGAAAAATTGATCTTTCAACTCAAGAAAGCTTTGAAGTGAAAACGTACTCAGAAATATTGACATACGTAAATGATTTTGATGAAGCCATGGAACAGGATTTCAATACGCCAAACGCCATCACTGCTTTACAGGGACTTCTGAAAACGGCAAATGTTGAACTGAGAAAAAAATATAATCTTGATTTGCTGAAACAAATCCAGATTTCACTTGAATATATGCTTGACATTCTTGGCTTGAAATTAAATTTATCGCACTTGACAGAAGCGGACAAAATCTTGATCCGCGAATGGGAAACTCTTAGAAAAAACAAAGAATTCTACAAAGCTGATCTTATCCGTCAGGAACTTCAAAAAAGGAATCTTTTATGAACCTGAACAACGGCTTGTCACTGGCCTATATCGGAGATGCTTATTACGAACTCAAAATCAGAATGCATCTCTTGGCAAAAGGCCTTACTAAAGTCAATGACTTGCACAAGGAAGCAATCAAGTACACTTCAGCCAAAGGTCAAACTTTGGCAATGGAAGCGTTGCTTGATTTCGATTTGACTGAAGAAGAAGAAAAGATCTTCAAACGGGGAAGAAATGCAGAATCGACCCGAAAACCCAAAAACACAGATTTAGCTACGTATCACAAAGCAACCGGATTCGAGGCGTTGCTGGGTTATTTATATCTTGAAGGAAAAAACGACAGGCTCGCTGAAATTGTCAACAAATGCATAATAACAATTGAAGAAAACTCTGATTGAAACAGAGTTTTCTTTTCTTGAAGACAAGCTTATATTTCAAGAAAAAAAACTCGTAATGTGATAAAATGGAAGTGGTGATATCTATGAGTATACTGTTATATGGGAAAAATCCCGCTTTGGAAGTTCTAAATTCAAACCGAAGGATCATCCAGGCCTTCATTCAGGAAAATTTCAATCGTGAAATTTATGAAAAACTTCAGGGAATGAATGTTCCGATCACGATCATGAACAAAAAACGCTTTGACGAGAAATTCACAGGTTTGACTCAAGGGGTCGTCATTGAAGTCGAAGACTATAAAATGTATTCGCTGAAAGAAATCATCGACAAATTGGACATCAATTCCAATCCTTTAATCGTGATGCTTGATGGAATCCAGGATCCTCACAATTTCGGAGCGATTATCAGAAGCGCTGAAGCCGGAGGCGTTAAAGCCATCATCATTCCCAAAGACAGAAGCGTATCTGTCAACGCAACCGTCATTAAAGCGTCATCAGGAGCCGTTGAATACATAGACATAGTTGAAGTGGTGAATCTTAACCAAGCGGTCGATCAGTTGAAGAAAGCCGGATATTGGATTGTCGGAACTGCGCTTGATGCCATATCTTGTTACGATGAAATATTTGTGGATAGACCTCTATGCCTTGTGATTGGAAGCGAGGGCAAAGGCATGAAGAGACTGCTCAAGGAAAATTGTGATCTATTGGTTAAAATCCCGATGGAAGGGAAAATCAACAGCTTGAACGCATCTGTAGGGGCAGGAATCATCATCTTTGACATTTTGCGACGAAAGAAGGGGTAGATTTTGCATTTTCGCGATTACAACGACTACGAAATCATCAATTTGATCAAGCAGGGAAATGAAGAAGCGCTTGCTTTGATGATGGAAAAGTACAAATTCCTAATTGCGAAAAAAATCGGAAAGTTCAACCTGACAAAAGAATATGACGATTGTTTTCAGGAAGGACTTCTGGTGATGTATAAATCGATTCTAAGATTCGATGAAAGCTTCAATAAGTCGTTTACCAGATATTTTGAAAAAAATCTGGAAAATCATTATATATCTATAATCAGAAAAAACAGAAACTACGGGAAATTTCTCTCCAATAAATTGCCAGTCCTTTTCGAATATGTGGTTGATGATTCCCGGAGAGACTATTTTTCCGAAGCAGACATCATCGACGCTGTTAGTCAGTTGTCCGAATTGGAAAAGCATATTTTCGAAGTCAGATATCTTCAAAACAAGTCTCCTTCTGAGACTGCAGATATCATCGGATGTGACATAAAAAAAGTATACAATGCGATGGATAGAATTCGTCATAAACTTAAAATGCATTTAGAGTTATGATTTTCTTGACAAAATCGACATTTTTTGATACAGTTATTAAAGCAAGCGAGTTGATATAATGAAGAAAAAAGCAATCCTAATCTGTCAGGAATGCATGTCGCGGAACTATGAAATCAAAAAAAGCGAAAATAGCTCGACAAGATTTGAAATCGTTAAATATTGCAACAAATGCAAAAAACATACATTGCACAAGGAAGGCAAGTAGGAGGATACATTAATGGCTGAAGATAAAAAAAGCAAGGCAGTCAAGCCAGTCAAGGCTGAAAAAAAAGTAAATATCAAAAAACACGCTCCAGAAACCGAAGAAAAACATTCGAAGGTAATGGAGATTCTCAAAAAGGAATATGCATTTGAAAACTGGTTGTTGGCAATTTTGGCTCCGGTTTTGATTCTTTATGGTGTCTATATTGTTATTGGTAAATTCGGATCAGTAAATTTAGCAGAAATTCTTGGCACATCAGGCGTCGGATTCATCGATTTCTTCTTCAATACGGCTTTGAAAAGGATACTTACCGGATCATTCCTGATTTTGATTGGCGTATTGGTAGTAATCTATCTTGCAATTCCGATTATGCGCCCAAGCATCGCTGAATTGAAAAAAGTCTCCTGGCCATCCGCAGGCATCCTTGCGAGAAACACTACAAGAGTATTTGCCTTCTTGGTATTCTTGATGGTCGTGTTCACACTATTTGGCATGTTCTTAGAACCAATGTTCAAATGGCTTTTTGGATTATAGGAGTCCTTTGCTAACTGATGGATAACAGCAAGCGTTTATGGTATATCGTTCAAACCTATTCTGGTTTTGAGAATTCGGTCAAGGATAACCTGCTCCGTCGTATTGAAACGATGCAAATGGAAAATTTGATTTTCCAAGTCATGATCCCCGAAGAAATGAAAACCGAAAAAAAAGCGGACGGTTCCGTAAAAGAAAAAATGATAAAGATGTTTCCGGGATATGTCTTTATCGAAATGATCGTAACCGACGATTCGTGGTTTGTCGTGAGAAACACACCGGGAGTCACAGGTTTCTTGGGCAGTTCGGGCGGCGGAACAAAACCGATTCCCCTCCTGCCGGATGAAATCAATCCAATCTTGAAGAAGTGCGGATTGCTTCAAGCACAAAAATTGAATGCAAAACCAGGACAAAGCGTCAAAGTCGCTTCAGGGCCGTTTGCGGGGCAAATCGGAATCATCGATTCGATTGATGACGAAAAAGGCAAAGTGAATGTTCTTGTCGATATGTTCGGAAGAAAAACCCCAATCGAACTGGATTTTGCGGAAATCGAAGTATTATAAAGCTGGGAGACCGGCTTTTTTTATCCAACAAATGTGTGTACTTAATTGTTTAAAGATAATATAATAGAATGTAACTTAAGGCAAAAAGACAATACGAGGTGTTTATATGTTAAGACTTGTCAACGTGTCGAAGTATTACAATACCAACAATGTGGTCGCTCTAGGTCTAAGAAAAGCCAACCTTGAACTAGGAATCAACGAGTTTGTTGCGGTGGTCGGTGAGTCTGGATCAGGAAAGACCACGCTTTTGAACGTTATTTCTGGTATTGACTCTTATGAAGAAGGCGAAATGTACATTAATGAGGAAGAGACTTCCTATTTTTCGACTAGCGATTTAGAGAATTATCGCAAAAAATACATCGCTTTCGTATTTCAAAATTATAACTTGGTTGATTCCTATACCGTCTTGCAGAATGTGCAGTTGCCTTTGCTGTTGGCTGGTTACTCGCAAAAAGACGCAAAACACAGAGCTATGGAAATCATCCGAGAGGTCGGAATGGAAAAACACATCCGCCACAAGGCAACAAAATTATCGGGTGGTCAGAAACAACGGGTTGTCATTGCCAGAGCCTTGGCGAAGGACTGTCCGATAATTGCTGCCGATGAGCCCACCGGCAATTTGGACTCAGAATCAGCAAAACAGATCATCAAGTTGCTTCATGATATTTCCAAAGATAAATTAGTCATCGTCGTAACCCACGATTTTGACCAAGTCAAAGAATACGCCTCAAGAAAAATCAGAATCTATGATGGCGAGATCGTCGAAGATGTTGAAGTCAAGAAAGTTGAAAAACTTGATTTGCCAGTGTTTGCCGAAGAAGAAAAGAAAATCAAATTTCGAGAACATATCAGAATGGCCTTCAATAACCTATTGGCAGTTCCCAAGAAGACAATTCTGATGATCTTGGTTTTCTTTGTGTTTTCATTTTTTGTCGCACTTGTATATGGGGCCTTCAATTTGGCGATGTCCATGGGTTTAAATTATGATATGTACTATATTTCAGAAGAATATTTTGGCAACAAATCAATATCCAGGATCGTGATGAACAAAGCCGACAAATCTGCTTTCACACTAGCAGAGCTTGCCGAAATTGAAGGCAAAGATCAGGTTAAGACAATTATTGCCAAGGATTTTGTGCTTGATGTTATGATCAATTTGCGCTCCATGCAACGGATCGAAAGCCTTAATGATTTCTATTATCTAGGGTCTGTGAGATATCTGCCTATTTCCGTTATCGATGACGAAGCCTTGATATTATCCGGAGTTATGCCAAGCGCAGAAGGTGAAGTCTTGTTGGCATTGTCAACTACGCTTATCAACGATGAAGAAGTAGATGAGGTATTTCTCGATCAAATGTACTACCAATCAAGCGCTTCGGATTTCAATATTAACAATAATAGAGAACATGAAATTGTCGGCATTGTCGATAGCGGCGATCTATTCATGGATACGAACTATAATTATTTGATCATAAGCGACCAGGAATTTGCCGCTCTGACAAGTATATACTATACTGCTTTCGTTAAAGACATGACTTTTGACATGGAATATGCTGATCACACAAAATATGGTGACAACGAAATTCTTAGTATGCTATTGATTTATAACGGTATGCAAATACATGTTGACAATACGCTAACAAATCACCAAATTGCTTTTCCGACAGAATATGAAATGTATTTTTGCGAAGTGGGAGAACTTGATTGCGAAGGACTTACTGCAGAGCTATATTTTAAAGATGCATACACTGAAAATACATTTTCAGATCTTGAGGTTTTATTCAAAGAATATGGTAATGAAATGTGTGTCAACCAAAACAATTATGACCAAATTTTCTATGATGACATCTATCAAGTGACGGTCTTTACGGATTCCAACATAAATGTCCAACGGTTGGTTTCTAGTCTTGAGCGCATCAAAGACGGGTCAGTTGATAAATACAAAGTCATTTATCCTTATGATTTCGAATTCGAAGATCCGTATGGATCCGCACTCCGATTCTTTGAGAGTTTAGGTCTGCTTGCGGCCTTGCTCGCGACAATTATCGGTTCTACTTTTCTAAGTTATATCATCTTTAGGGTAATTATCAATACAAAATTGAGAGATTATGCGATTTTTAGAACTGTAGGAGCCAACCAAATGGTAATAAGATTGCTTATCTACCTTGAGAATGTTTTTGTAGTTGTTTTCAGTTTTGTTTTTTTCTTCGTGCTTTCGATTGTGCTCAAAAACATGAGCGCCATCAACCAATACAACATTCTCTATGGCCTTAAGACTTTCGCTTTCATCGACTATCTCATTTTCTTCGGGATCTTACTCTTGATGTCACTAATCATTTCGGGCAGGTATTGTGGCCGCGTCTTCAAAGACACGGTCCAAACCTCCCTGAAATCAGAATAGGGGGCGAAAGAGATGATTAAAGTCACAAACCTCCATAAATATTTCAACAAAGGTAGACAGAACGAGATTCATGTCATTAACAACACATCGATTGAATTTCCCGAAACCGGACTTGTCGCAATCACCGGACCATCAGGTTGCGGTAAAACCACACTTCTAAATATTATTGGTGGACTTGACAAATTTGGCAAGGGCCAGATTGATTTCGACGGCACCATCATCAATCGTTATAAAGCACTCGAATGGGATGTTCTTAGAAATAAGTCGATTGGGTATATTTTCCAAAATTACTATTTGTTGACTGACAAAACTGTCTATGAAAACGTGGAAATCAGTCTGAACATGGCCGGACTCTATGAAAAAGATAAAGTCGAGGAACGCATCAACTACGTCTTGGAAAGCGTAGGTATGTATAATTACCGACGCAGAAACGTTCAGGCCTTGTCTGGCGGACAGCAACAGCGCGTTGCCATTGCTAGGGCTATCGCCAAAAGCCCGAAAGTGGTTTTGGCCGATGAACCGACCGGAAATCTGGACGTGAACAACACCTTTGAAATCATGTCCATCATCAAAAAAATCAGCCAGACTTGTCTGGTTATCTTGGTCAGCCATGAAAAAGAGCTTGTTGATTTCTACGCTGACAGGGTCATCGAAATTAAAGACGGCATGATCGTAAACGATTATGAAAACTCGGGAAACCGGACTTTGGAACACGTTGATACCAGAAACATCTATCTTTTGGATATGGAAAAAGCGACTTCTGAATCACCAATCCCAGTAGAATTTTATTATGAGAAAGAATCAGCAAGCAAGCCAAATATCAAAGTCATTAGCTTAAATAACACAGTTTACATCAAGGCTGACAGCAAGGCCAAAATCAAGTACATCACCGATGATTCCGAAATTAAGCTTCTAAATATGCATTACAGAAAACCAGAAACCTCGGATGTTACCGAGCATGTGTTCGACCTTCATCAATTTGGACACATCACAAGCGACAAAATAAGAAAATCCTTCATCCGGTTCAAAGACACGCTCAAGGCAGGATTTGCCAAACTGTTTAGAAAGCGGAAATTTGGTTCGCGGATGTTTCTTATCGCATATATTGTCATTTCAGCTTTAATCGTATATAACCTAGCCACATTTACCAATCTTACAGGTATCCAGGACAAGGACTTCCTGAATATAGCCAGAGGCATGGTGGCTGTCGAAATCACCACCGACATCACTCCCGCAGCCATTTATTCGATTCTTGAAGAAACAGATGTGACTTCGGTCAATTATTATTCAGCTAGACAGAGTTTCTATTATGATTATGGTAACTTTTACCAGGCTGACAAACAATCGTACTGGAGCAGTTATTCTACCAGGTCGACCGGCTATCCGGTTAAGCTTTCACAGGTTGATGATCCGCAACTGATTTTGGGGAGACTTCCAGTAAATAATCGCGAAGTTGTGATCGACAAATGGATTGCGGATGACCTTTTGGAATCCGCATCTGTCATCAACATGGGCGGAACTTCCTATCTGGATATCTTGGAAATTACGATTTCTCCGACTACTTATCCTGTGGATCTGCAGATTGTGGGTATTGTAGAAACAGATTCGCCAATCATGATTCTTACTGATGACAACTTCAATCTTTTCTATAGTAACTATTACTTAATGAATGGATATGTCGCCCAGGGTTCAGCAGCTGATTACTACGCCATCTCGCTAGGCAGAGACATTTCGACTGCAGGAGAGATTTTAATTTCAGACGATAATACCATATTAAACATTGGTAATAGTATTGTTCGCTACGGAGTGGAATTGACCGTGGTTGGGAAATACACTTCAGATACAATAACTGGCACAATCGTTTTAAATGATGATTTTGAAACAATGGTAATCTATGCATATACTTCAGATTTTGACTATTATTATTCATCGGGCTATGTTTATTTCACGACTGACGATATCGAGCAATCGATCCAGGAAATCGCTACGCTTGATTATATAGCTACTGACGCGTACCAGACAGCCAGAGATCACCAGGTCGATAATGTCCAAAGCCAGATTGCCAGCAAATTGCGAATTATCCTGATCTCGCTTGCCGGATCGATCGTCTACCTCGTGTTCATGATGCGTTCCAGTCTGCTTGGAAGAGTCAAAGAAGTCGGCATCTACCGTTCGATTGGAGCCACCAGGGCCGATGTGGCAAAAATATTTGTTTCCGAGATCCTCTCCTTCACAACTATCGGGTCATTGACGGGATATTTGGCAATGAGCTTTCTGATCGTAGAATTTCAAAAATTGAATCCGTTGGCGACAGAAGAGTTCTATTTCCCATTCTATATCTTCCTTGCCGGCATTATCGCAATCTATATATTGAATATCATTTTCGGTATGATTCCGGTATTTACTTTGTTAAGAAAAACCCCATCGGAAATCAATGCAAAATATGACGTGTAACCAAAGCTTTGACCAGTTTGAATTGCGAGAAAAAAACCTTGACATTCAATCCGTGTTTATTGTATAATATCTCAGCGCGTGTAACATTGGCGCAGGCGTGGGAGGAGTAAATCCATCAACCACATCACGAAAATAAGGAGGTGTCTTTCGTGGCTAAAGAAATCAAAACAGTCGTAAAACTGCAAATACCTGGTGGTAAAGCAACACCAGCACCACCAATCGGACCAGCTTTAGGACAAGCGGGAGTGAACATTCAACAATTTTGTGTTCAATTCAACGACCGCACCAAAGAACAAGTAGGAAGCGTCATTCCGGTAGTGATTACGGTATATGAAGATAGAACTTTTGTTTTCATCACCAAAACGCCCCCGGCAAGCGATTTATTAAAAAAAGCTTGCAAGATCCAAAAAGGTGCCGCAAACTCGAAAAAGGATACAGTCGCAACAATTACCAGAGCGCAATTACTTGAAATCGCAACTGTAAAAATGCCTGATTTGAATGCAAACGATGTTGAAGCCGCATCGAGAATCATCGAAGGCTCCGCTAGAAACATGGGAATTGTCGTAGTTGACTAAATACTAGTTGTTAGTAATATACAACTATATATGGGAGGACAATCCGCTAAAACCAGATATAGGAGGAAAAAACAATGGCAAAAAAAGGGAAAAAATATGCAGAAGCCTTGTCAAAAATCGAAGTAGGCAAAAAATATCCGCTTTTGGAAGGCGCAACTCTTGTCAAGACCATCGCATTCGAGAAATTTAACGCGACAGTCGAATTGGCTTTCAATTTGAATCTTGACCCGAGAAAAGCTGAACAAAACCTACGTGGAGCTTTGGTGTTGCCCCACGGAACAGGTAAAGAAAAACGGGTATTGGTATTCGCCAGAGGCGACAAAGCCAAGGAAGCCAAAGACGCTGGAGCTGATTATGTCGGCGAAGACGATTTGGTTGAACGAATCCAAGGTGGATGGTTCGACTTTGATGTCGTAATCGCCACTCCGGACATGATGGCAACGCTCGGTAAGATAGGTAGGCTTTTGGGACCGAAAGGCCTGATGCCAAACCCTAAAACCGGAACCGTTACCCAAGACATCTCCAAAGCTGTTACCGACTCCAAAGGCGGAAAAATTACTTACCGCGTTGACAAGAGCGGAAACATCCAGGCAGTTGTCGGGAAAGTATCTTTTACAGTCGAGAATTTAGTTGACAATATTCAAACTGTAATCGATGTCATCACCAAGGCAAAACCGTCAACGGTCAAAGGCATCTACATGAAAAACGTCACCATCTCTTCAACGATGGGACCTGGAGTAGATTTAGCAGTATAAAAAAATAACTTTATCAAAGACAGTAGGGGCGAAAGCTTAATTATCCTACCGAGACAAAGAAAAAATAAGTAAAACTTATTTATTCCTCTTTTCTCGCGAGAAGAGGTTTTTTTTACAAGACATGTATAAGGAGGTTTAGCAATGTCGAGAGAAACAGTAATTCAAGAAAAACAAGACGCTGTGAATATTATCACAGAGAAAATGTCCAAAGCCAAAGCAATCGTTGTTGCGGAATACCGCGGACTCACTGTGGACAGAACAGAGATTTTACGTCGTCAACTACGTAAAGAAGGCTGTGAAATGCTCGTAATCAAAAACAACATCTCAAGAAGAGCCGCAAAGAGCGCAGGTTATGAAGCGTTGGAAACAGATTTGTACGGACCAAACGGAGTCGTATTCGCTTTCAATGATTCCATATCAGCTGCGAAAATTCTTCATGAATTCGCCAGAAAGAACCCGAAACTTGTGGTTAAATCCGGCGTCGTAGATGGAACTTTCTACGATCCAGACGAAATAAAACAAATTGCAACATTACCACCAAGAGACACATTGCTCACGATGCTTGCTACACAACTTTACGCACCACTGAGAGATCTGGCTATCGGCCTCGATCTTATTATAAGCAAAGAATAATCGAAAATTGGAGGAAAGAAAAATGGCAAAATTAACTGCAAAAGAATTTATTGAATCCCTAAGAGAAATGACGATTTTGGAGATCAAGGCTTTGATCGACGCAATGAAAGAAGAATTCGGCATCGACCCATCCGCAGTCTCGGCAGCACCTGCTCAACAAGTAGTTGAAGAAGAAGATCAAGGACCAAAAGAATATAATGTAGTCTTGACAAGTGTTGGTCAAAGCAAAGTCGCAGTTATCAAAGTTGTTCGTGAAATCACGGGACTTGGTTTGATTGAAGCGAAAAAATTGGTAGATGAATCGCCAAAAGCTATCAAAGAAAAAGTCAAAGAAGACGAAGCAAAAGAAATCGCTAAGAAACTTACCGAAGCTGGAGCGACAGTAGAATTAAAATAACAAAGATCACTGATCAAAACCTGAGGAATCCTCAGGTTTTTGGCGTTTTAAAGGGGGAGAATATATGACCCACTATTTTACCGGCGACAATGACCAGCTCGAATCAGCAAAAAAGCAGTTCAGCTGCGTTATCGCAGACTCGAAATATTTCTTTTATACCGACATCGGCGTTTTTTCCAAAACCGGTCTTGATTTTGGCACGAGACTTTTGCTTGAAACCATAATCCCTTTTATTGGCAACGATGTTTTGGATCTTGGGTGCGGGTATGGTCCGATCGGAATCATTATTGCGGATAAAAAGAAGTGTAATGTGACCATGACGGACATAAATAAACGTGCAGTCGAGCTGGCAAGGGAAAATTCTGTTATGAATAGGGTGAAACCCAAAATCATCATAAGCGACGGGTTCACAGCCATTAAGGGAGAATTTGATCATATTATCACCAATCCACCAATCAGGGCGGGAAAACAAACGATCTATGGGTGGTTTCTTCAGGCACAAGATTATCTTAAAACCACAGGCAGCCTGATTTTTGTGATCAGGAAAGATCAAGGTGCGGCTTCGGCAATTAAGTACTGTGAAGGAATTTATAGCAAGGTCGAAATCATAAACAAGAAATCAGGTTATTTTGTGATTAAATGTAAAAATCATTTGACTATTTGACAAGCTAGTGATAAAATACTTAAATGCGATAGAATACGCATTTTTATGATTTTTAGGATTAGAACAGTTTTTTAATGACATAACAAGTATATATTGGGGTGATTTTGTGGATTATAAAACCGTAAAATACGGTAAACGAAGAGAGAGAAGAAACTATTCGCGAGTAAAATCAAACATAGAACTTCCCAACTTGATCGAAGTGCAAACATCTTCCTTCGAATGGTTTGTCCAGACCGGACTCAGGGAACTGTTTGACGACTTGTCACCAATTACAAACTTTACAGAGAATTTGGAATTATACTTTGGCGAGTACGAACTTGAACCCGCCAAATACACTGTTCAAGAATGCAAAGAAAAAGATATGACGTTTTCAAGACCGCTTAAGGTCAAAGTGCAACTTAGAAACACAGATGTTTTCGACAAGATTACTGGTGAAGTAGCCACCGACAGCATCAAGGAACAAAAGATCTTCATGGGCGACATTCCGATGATGAGTCCCATTGGCAGTTTCATCATCAACGGGTCAGAACGGGTAATTGTCAGCCAGATCGTACGTTCTTCCGGAGTGTTTTTCTCGGAAGAAATTGATAAAAAAACCTTACAAAGAAAATATCTCGGTCAAGTAATCCCTACCAGGGGAGCTTGGTTAGAGTACGAAATCGGATCGAAGGAAATCCTTTACGCGAAGATTGACAGATCGAAGAAAATTTCCCTGTCAGTCATGATCAGAGCGCTTGGTTTTTCCAAGAACGAGCAAATATTCGAACTGTTCGGCGAGCATCATTTGTTGAAGAATACCGCCGAAAAAGACGACATCGAATCTTCCGAAGACGCAATGAAAGAAGTCTATGCGAAGATCCGCCAGGGAGAAACAGCGACCATTGAAGGAGCGCGTTCTTTCTTTGTGTCCAGACTCTTTGATGAAAAACGCTATGATTTGGCCGAAGTTGGCCGTTTCAAGATAAATCAGAAATTGGATGTAATCACCAGAATTATGCTACTCGTCAACCGCGGTGCGGATTTGAAATTTGCAAATGACATAATTGATAATGAGACCGGAGAAATCCTGTTTCAAAAAGGTCAGAAAGTTGATGCACAAGGCGTTGATTTCCTGAAGTCACACCGTCAATTAATTACAAAAAAAGTTGTTTTTGATCATAATTTGGAAGAAGAACTCAAATTGCATCTGGCACGGGAAGCGAGAAAAGAAATCGCTCCTGATAATTATAACGATGACTTCATCGCAAATGTTGTCAGAGACACTTTCATCGAAGCTTTGGATTTGACCGTCATCGAAAACGGATCCGCAAAAACCGTCAGACTGATCGGCAACTATTCTTTCGAGAACAAACTGCACATCACAACTTCCGATATTCTTGCAAGCATATCTTATTACTTGAACCTATTTGATCGAATCGGATCATTGGACGACATCGACCATCTTGGCAACCGCAGACTGCGTCTTATCGGTGAATTGTTGAAAAATCAGTTCCGAATCGGTCTTGCCAAAATGGAAAAAAACGTCAAGGACAGAATGTCAACCAAGGAAGCAAAAGAACTTACTCCACAAAACCTTGTCAATATCAGACCGCTGACCTCTTCACTGAAAGAGTTTTTTGGGTCTAGCCAGTTATCACAATTCATGCAACAGACCAATCCTTTGGATGAGCTGACACACAAACGCAGAATCTCGGCCTTAGGACCAGGCGGGCTCACCAGAGACCGGGCTGGTTTTGAAGTACGTGACGTTCATCAGTCCCATTATGGACGTATCTGCCCGATTGAGACCCCTGAAGGACAAAACATCGGACTGATCAACAGTTTGGCCTGCTATGTGAAAGTCAATAAATACGGATTCATGGAAACTCCGTATCTCAAAATAGATCCAAAAAGCCGGAAAGTAACAACTGACCTTGAGTATCTTTCGGCAGACCAGGAACAAACACACATCATTGCCCAGGCAAACGTCAAATTAAACGATGATATGTCAATCAAAGAAGAAAGAGTTGTTGCCAGATATATGGGCGAAACTAAGATCTTTGACCGTGCACGTTGCGATTATATGGACGTTTCACCGAAACAGATCGTTTCTATTTCCACGGCCTGCATCCCATTTTTGGAACATGACGATGCCAACCGCGCCTTGATGGGTGCGAACATGCAACGTCAAGCAATCCCGCTTCTCAAACCGGAAGCTCCGTTTGTCGGAACCGGTATTGAACTAAAGACAGCTCACGATTCCGGAACAGCCGTTGTAGCCCTTAATGACGGTGTTGTTGAATTTGTCGACGGGTTGCAAGTCAAGGTTCGCAGAACCGTTGACAGCGGACTGGACACATATCCATTACAAAAATTCATGAGAAGCAACCAGGGTACCTGCATCAACCAGACTCCGATAGTAAAACTCGGAGATTCGATCAAGTTCGATGACATCATCGCCGACGGTCCTTCAATGGACGATGGCGAACTTTCCCTCGGTAGAAACGTGGTCGTGGCATTCATGACCTGGAACGGCTATAACTATGAAGATGCCGTCATCATGAATGAAAGACTTGTCAAGGAAGACGTGTATACTTCGATTCATATTGAAAAATACGAAATAGAGGCCCGAGACACAAAACTAGGAAAAGAAGAAATCACAAGAGAAATTCCCAATGTCGGAGAAGATGGCAGAAAATATCTTGATTCTCAAGGTATCATCATTCCTGGAGCCGAAGTAAAAGAAGGCGATATCCTTGTCGGCAAAGTCACGCCAAAAGGCGTTACCGATCCGACTCCTGAAGACAGACTGCTTTTGGCAATCTTCGGTGAGAAATCAAGAGAAGTCCGCGATACATCCTTGCGTGTTCCTCATGGTGGAGGCGGAATCGTTCATAGTGTCAAAGTGTTTACCAGAGAAGAAGATGAATTATCGCCTGGAGTCAATACAGTTGTAAGAGTCTATATCGTACAAAAACGAAAAATATCCGAAGGCGACAAAATGGCTGGAAGACACGGAAACAAAGGTGTCATCTCCAAAATATTGCCATCTGAAGACATGCCTTATCTTGAAGACGGAACCCCAGTCGACATCATGTTGAATCCGCTTGGAGTTCCTTCACGTATGAATATCGGCCAAGTTTTGGAAATTCATCTTGGCATGGCCGCAAAAAAATTGGGAATCCATGTCGCAACCCCAGTATTTGATGGCGTTGAACAATGGGATCTTGACAATATCATGAAAGAAGCCGGCATGGACGAAGACGGCAAATATACATTATATGACGGAAGAACCGGTGAAAAATTTGACAACAAGGTTTCTGTCGGTGTCATGTACATGATTAAGCTCGACCACATGGTCGATGACAAACTCCACGCAAGAAGCGTCGGCCCCTACACCTTGGTCACCCAACAACCGATGGGCGGAAAGGCACAAAACGGCGGACAACGTTTCGGAGAAATGGAAGTATGGGCTTTGGAAGCATACGGGGCAGCCTACACTTTGCAAGAAATGCTAACAGTCAAATCCGATGACATCATCGGCAGAAACAAAGTATTCAGAGCTATCGTTGACGGACAACCGATCCCTGATCCAAGCTTGCCCGAATCATTCAGGGTACTTACCAGAGAACTAAGATCACTCGGTATCTATGTTGAACTTATCAATAAAGATTCAGGAACCAACGAAGTCAACAAGTCACTTGTCGACGACGACGTTGAAGATTACATATCTAAATACGGATTCCAATCCTAAGAGAGGCGGGAAAATAGCATGAGTCAAAAATTTTCACATTTAAAAATCCGACTCGCATCTCCCGAAGAGATCCGCAGTTGGTCATATGGCGAAGTCAAAAAACACGAAACAATCAACTACCGCACATTGAAACCGGAAAAAGATGGATTGTTCTGTGAAGTGATTTTCGGTCCGACCAAAGATTTCCAGTGCGCCTGTTCCAATAAATCAAAACGTAGCTCCCATCCAGGGAAAAAATGCCCTATTTGTGGTGTTGAGTATACAGAAAGCAAAGTCAGAAGAGAACGAATGGGACACATTGATTTGGCCGCCCCGGTCGTTCACGCCTGGTATCTCAGAAACACACCATCACGTCTGGCAATCCTTTTGGATCTCAAATCAAAAGATCTGGAAGAAGTCGTCTATCTTGCATCTTACATTGTCGTAGATCCTGGCGACACCGACCTGCAATTCAAACAAATCCTATCGGAAGCCGATTATACACATTTCTACTTTGAATACGGAAGCCGCTTCCGCGCCTTGACGGGTGCTGAAGCAGTCAAACATCTGCTCAAGAAAATCGACTTGGAAAAAGAAACGCTTAATTTGCGAATCGAACTCAAAACAGCTTCCAAACAAAGGCGCGACAAAATCATCAAAAGACTGAACGTTGTCGAGGCCTTCAAAAACAGCGATAACAAACCGGAATGGATGGTACTTGATGTTCTACCGGTCATTCCCCCAGACCTTCGTCCTATGGTTCAATTAGACGGCGGACGTTTCGCGACAACCGATTTGAACGATCTCTACCGCCGAATCCTGAACCGGAACAACCGCTTGAAACGCCAGTTTGACCAAGGCGCTCCCCATCTTATCACTAAAAACGAAAAACGGATGCTGCAAGAAGCTGTCGATGCTTTGATTGACAACTCCAAACGCGGCCGGAAAGTCGTTGTGGAAAGAAACAGAGCCTTGAAATCTCTATCAGACATGCTAAGAGGCAAACAAGGTCGTTTCCGCCAAAACTTATTGGGAAAACGTGTTGACTACTCAGGACGTTCTGTAATCGTTGTCGGACCAGACTTGGAAATGTACCAATGCGGTTTGCCAAAAGAGATGGCAATCATCCTTTTCAAACCGTTTGTGATCAGAGAACTGATCTCCAGAGGCATTACTTCAAACATCAGAAGCGCCAAAGGTCTGATCGAAAGATTGGATGGAAGAATTTGGGCCGTGCTTGAGGATGTCATCAGAGAACATCCGGTTCTACTCAACCGTGCACCGACACTCCATCGTCTTGGAATCCAGGCTTTCGAACCGATTCTTGTCGAAGGCAAAGCCATCAAATTGCATCCGCTTGTAACAACGGCGTTCAATGCTGACTTTGACGGTGACCAGATGGCAGTTCACGTTCCCTTGTCGGAAGAAGCTCAGGCTGAAGCCAGAGTCTTGATGCTGGCATCGAACAATATCCTTAATCCAAAAGACGGAAAACCGGTCGTCACACCTTCACAGGACATGGTTCTAGGCAACTATTACCTGACGCTCGAAAAACGGGAACAAATAGGCGAAGGATCAATCTTCAGAAATTTTGATGAGGTTATCCTTGCCTTTGAAAACAAATTGCTGACACTTCACTCGAAGATTGCCATCAAGGCATCTTCGCTTGACAGACCACTCAAAGAAAATCTTAAAAATTATTATCTGATCACGACTCCCGGCAAACTGATATTTAATACAATTTTGCCGTCGTCGTTTCCTTTTATCAACGAACCTTCCAAAGAAAATCTGGAAATAGAGACACCGCTTGAATACTTTGTTGCTCCTGGAGAAAATGTCAGGGAAGCAATCAAAAACAGCAAGATCGTCGATCCGTTCAAAAAGAAATTCCTTTCGATGATCATCGCTCAGATTTTTGCAAAATATAAGATTAATGAAACGTCCAAGATGCTTGACCGGATGAAAAACATCGGATTCAAGTATTCAACCGTTGCCGGGATCACTGTTGCGGCAAGCGATGTCAAAGTTTACTCGAAAAAACAAGAGATTCTTGCTCTTCATGACAAGAACATCGATGATATCTCCGAGCAATATAACCTAGGTATGTTGACCGACAGCGAACGCTCGAAACTCGTCATAACCGAATGGGCTACTGCCAAGGATGAAATCCAAACAGGACTTATCGATGAACTTGACAATGAAAACCACATCTTCATGATGTCAGACTCCGGAGCTCGAGGCAATGCCTCCAACTTCACCCAGTTGGCCGGAATGCGTGGTTTGATGGCCAACCCGTCAGGCGGAACCATCGAATTGCCGATCAAAGCTTCTTTCCGTGAAGGCCTCACCATGTCTGAATTCTTCATTTCGACCCACGGAGCCAGAAAAGGCTCCACTGATACGGCTTTAAAAACTGCTGAGTCGGGATACCTTACCAGACGTTTGGTAGATGTCAGCCAAGATGTCGTCATCACTGAAGAAGATTGTCATACCGACAAGGGAGTTCGCGTCAAAGCGATTCTTGATCGTGACGGCAAAGTAATCGAATCACTATTCGACCGTATTTTAGGTCGCTATGCATCAGTTGACTACATTCATCCGTTCACCGGTGAAGTGCTCGCAAGAAAGAACCATTACATTTCCGAAGATATCGCAAAAGCCATAATTGATTCTTCGGTCAACCCAAAAGATCCTAGCGAAGTCAAAGATATATCGGTTCCGATCAGAACCGCACTTACGTGCACGGCCAAAGTTGGAATCTGTCGTAAATGTTACGGACAAAATCTAGCTACAGGCGAAAAAGCCGAAGTCGGAGAATCAGTTGGTATCATCGCTGCCCAATCAATCGGCGAACCGGGAACCCAGCTGACAATGCGTACTTTCCATACCGGAGGCGTTGCCGGAGACGACATTACTCAAGGTTTGCCACGGGTACAGGAACTATTCGAAGCCAGAAAATCTAAACTAAAAGCGATCATTTCTGAAATCAACGGCGAAATCGACGAAATTATTCCTGTCGAGGAACGCTATGTGATCGTTGTCAAAAACGAAATCGAAACCAAAAAATACGAGACCAACAGCAATGTCCAACCGTTGGTTGAAAAAGGCGAAAAAGTGACTTCAGGCATGCAACTCACCGAAGGCGCTATCGACCCCAAAGAATTGTTAAGAGTCGCGGATATGTCCGCAGTGCAACAGTATATTCTTAAAGAAGTCCAAAAAGTATATCGCTCGCAAGCGGTTGAAATTTCTGACAAACATATTGAAATCATCATCAGGCAAATGACAAGAAGACTGAATGTCGTGCTTGAAGGAGATACCGAATTGTTACCTGGAAGTCAGATTTCCCTTGCTGACTTTATCGAAGCCAACAAGAAAGCATTTTCCGAAGGCAAGCGTCCTGCTGTCGCAAAACCGGTATTGCTTGGAATCACCAAAGCCAGTCTGCGTTCGGAATCATTCCTGTCCGCAGCCTCCTTCCAAGAAACAACCAGAGTGCTTACAGATGCTGCTATCAGAGGCAAAAGCGACTTATTGCTTGGACTCAAAGAAAACGTCATCATCGGCGGTTTGATCCCAGCTGGAACCGGTATTCTACGACATAAGTCGTTTGAATACGAAGCACCGGAAGAAGAAGAGGATCCATACGCGGATTTTGAAGAATAATCAAAATCAAGAGGTTATTTTATAACCTCTTTTTTTATCGACAAAAAACACAAAAACCGGTTGAAAATCGTTGACACTGCCATGCCGTTATGATAAAATGAGGAGGCGCTTAAAAGAGAGCGCAGAATTTGGGTCTTTGAAAACTGAACAGATTATAGGAAGAAACAACAAGCACAATTCTAAAGA
>CAZLAQ010000011.1:0-61487 GCA_964557695.1 uncultured Candidatus Izemoplasmatales bacterium
ATAGAACAAATCAAATACCTTTTTTTATTTTGTCCTTGACATAGGGTACATATTAAAAAAACTATGTGTTTATGAAGTGAGCCCCATTTCGAAGACAGAATAAAAAAAGGGGTAATTAATGTATTAAGATTCTAGAAGACGATAAAAAGTCTTCTAGTTTTTTTGTATTTAATTGCAAGATATCCTGTCTGGCTTGGTATTTTTTAAAAGAAGTGATTTAATTGAGTTATCCACAAAGGAGGGATAAAAAATGGGAAGACCGAAGGGTGGAACGAATCGATACTGGAGCAAGGAAGCAAAATATGAATATGTGAAATTATTATTATCTGGAGAAATGAGTTCAAATGAATTGGGAAAAGAAAACGATGTAAGTCCAAGTATGATTCGCGGGTGGGTAAAGAAATACTTGGACGGTGGCATCGAAGCCCTTAAGAACAACCGCAAGCCGGGAAACCCAATGGCAAAGCACTCAAGAAGAAAAGAACTGACACCTTTAGAACAACTAGAGTATGAGAACATGAAGTTAAGGATAGAGGTAGAACGATTAAAAAAAGGTTATTCCACCGAAGAGGTGGAGGGCCTAAAACAAAGAAAGCGATCCAAAAAGAATATGAAATAGTAGGACTATTATCCAGAGAATATAACATAGAGAGTCTATGTCTAGAAATGATGGTCTCGAGAAGTGGCTATTACAAATGGCTAGGAAGAATTGGGAAGCTTAATCGATATGAAAAGAATCGCGAAGATGTGTGTTTTTTATAAAAAAAGCGCTTGTTTCAGCGCTTTTAATTTTATTCTTCAGGTGTCATTCCCTTGACGATCGAATAGAAATCAATCAATGAAGGGTAGTCAGGATCATCTATATAGCCTTGATAGTAGCTCTTGCCGGCTGAGTAGAAGTTGATCATGTAATCGACAGGCACCCCGGCCTCGACGGTTTCATAATCGGAATATGTCAGGTTGGTGTTACTTGACATTTGCATAATCGCTCCATTTGGCAATACCAGGAACTTAACCATGCAGGCTCCGCCACCACTTTTAGATCCGATAGACCTAGCAAGTCCCAATTCCTTGGCAATCGAAACGGTGAGATTTGCGGCGCTATATGTAGCTGCAGAAGTCACGAAGAATAATTCTGCATCGATTGCCATGTCACCTTCGACTTCATACGTTGCCGATGTTCTGGCTCCATCAGTAATTGTATAGTAGGACAAATCTTCATTTGTCAGATAGTTTAGTAAAAAGAACACGCCATGGACGAATCCGCCACCGTTGCAGGCAAGGTCAATGATGACATATTTTGGGGCAGCTTCAGCGATTAGCACCATTTTGGGAGCTAGGCTATCTTTTAAATCGGAAGTAAATTCCGTTATTCTTAAATAGGCCATGTCCTTGTAAAAAGACAATTTGAAGTTGCTGGGATTCCTGTAGCATTCGCATCCGTAATACTCATATGAGTAATCATAGATATAAGGTGCAGTTACCCCATGATAATAACCTGGATTTTGATGTCCATAGGAAAGAATGCCGGTATGCAAATCTTCCAAGGAATCTAGCATGCTTGTAAATGAATATTCAAAACTGTTACCAGGGAAATATTGTTCGGCATATGTCTGAAAAGAATCGATTTCTTTGAAATCCTTCAAACCGTAGAATTTATCAAAGCACATTTCGAGAAAACGTTGGGATTCAAGTTCTTCTGCTTCGGATACATCAGGATTGAGTGCCGTGGCTGCATAAAGTTCGGAAGTGGAGTCACTCACGTCACCGATTTGAAATATGTCGACTCCATATAGAGTAGAGCCATTGTTCACGACATAATAGTTGCTTCCGGTAAGGAATAGTCCCGCCAGTGACAGGGGAATAGTATATCTGGTTTCTTCTCCCTCTTCCAACATAAACAACATAAAATCGTATGTTTTAAGATCGATGGTCAAAAGCGGCATTTCTTCTTCTGTGAAACTGACTAGATTCAGTCCTTCGGAAAAATCAGTCTCCGATTCGCCGGTAAAGTAATCTGATGCATCGACATTTGATGCTTCGATCATTGTGGTGTCAAAATCAAATTGGACGTATGAGATAACTGAGTCTTCCGAGATTCCATACTCAAGTTTTTCCTCTTCAGTATAAAAATACTCAATCCATACTTTAACTGTGTTATCAACAATATCGATTTGGATCGTATTATCAATAATCCCCAAAAGCATTGTCACATATTCCGTGATATCGACATAGGGAATCCCAAGTTTGTAGGAATAGTAGTAAAATGTCAGTTCTTCAATCGGCTCGTCTTGTGTAAACTCTTCAGAAAAATTGACAAAAGACACTGTATTGGTAGTAACTGTAGGCGGCACTGTAGTAACTGTTGTGGGGGGCAAAGTAGTAGTAGCATTGGTGGTAGCATAAATCGTTGTCGCAAGCGATCTATCACATCCAAATAACAGCGTTCCAAACAGAAACAAAACTAATAAACTCAAAACTTTTTTCATAAATTATCCTCCATACTGTGTAATCGTTAAATCATGATATCACAAAGCTCTAAGTATTTAAAGGCAAAATAAAAAAAAGAACCGGATTTCCGGTTCAAATTTTCTTTAATTTGCTTTTAGCGGCGTTAGCCATGTAGATGAAATTGTCAGGGTCAAGAGATGCACCGCCAATCAAAGCTCCGTCAATATTGGGCATTCTTAGCAATTCATAGATGTTTTCCGGTTTGGCAGATCCGCCATACTGGATTCTGATCATATCGCTGACGGCGATCCCGAACATCTCTTTGATGACTCTGCGAACATATCCGCAGGATTCGTCTGCCATCTCGCTAGTAGCCGTCTTACCGGTACCAATCGCCCAGATCGGCTCATAGGCAATAACAACTTTCAGCATGTCTTTGGCACTGACGCCGACAAACGCTTTTTTGAGTTGATTGTTTAGAACTTGATTTGTCAGGTCGTTTTCTCTTTCTTCCAGATGTTCGCCAACACAGACAATCGGTGTCAGCTCATTTCTTAAAGCAGCTTTGACTTTCTTATTTACTGCTTCGTCCGTTTCATCAAAATAGTTTCTTCGTTCACTGTGACCGATGATGACATATTCCACATTGTAACTCTGAAGCAGGCTGCCGGACACTTCTCCGGTATATGCACCTTCATCTTCAAAATACAAATTCTGCGCCCCGATTCTCAAATTGTCGCCCTGTCTTTTGACAAGGCATCTCATAAGCGGAGCCTGAGCACAAATAACGGTATCGACCAAATCGACATCCGGCATTTCCGTGGAGACCTTCAAGATGAAAAACAGCGCTTCGTCACGGGTTTTGAACATCTTCCAATTTCCGGCAATAATGGGCTTTCTCATAATCGATTACCTACCCTAAAATCTTTTCTATATCTTGGATAGCTGTTTCGGCGCTTTCGCCGGTAGCAACTAATTTGACATTTTTACCTTGTGGAACGGCTAGACTCATCAGACCAAGGATTGATTTAGCATCAATGGTCACATGTTCGTATACAAGTTTGATATCAACCTCATATTTGCTGGCAGTCTGAACGATTTTCGCTGCTAGTTGTGCATGTAGTCCTGCAGTACTCTTGATTAAAATTGTTTTTTCCATGTTTTCTCCTTCTATCAAACTTGATTAAAACATCGGTGGCGTACTGACCCACAGTACGACAGCGTTTGCATGTGTAACATTTTCCAAAGAGTGAACTTTGTTTGATGTATAGTAAAACGTCTGTCCTTTTTCGACCTTGAATTTTCTTTTTCCGAGTTTAAGCGAAACTTCGCCTTTCAAAACATAGCCAAATTCTTCTCCGGCATGAGGTTCGTCGTCATAGGCGAGGCCACCGGGAGAAAGTTCTAAAAGGATCGGTTCCATTTCGTATTTTTGAGCGTTTGGCACAATCCATCTGATTTTAATATGGTTTGTTTCGTCTGTTTTCTCGAAGAACTGTGATTCATTGAAAACAACTGGTTCTTCGACACCATTGCTGAAAAAATCCGACAGATTCGTTCCCAAGGCTTCAAGCATGTCCTGAAGCGTAGAGATTGATGGACTGGTCAAATCCCTTTCAACCTGGGAAATAAATCCCTTGGTCAGTTCAGACCGGTCGGCCAACTCTTCTTGGGTCAAGCCGTTTTCCAGGCGCAACTCCTTGATTTTCCGACCAATGAAGTCCATGAACTAATGGCACCCGCATTCGGTATGGCAATCACAAGGTTCCTGGTCAGATAACGATTCGACACCGGGAAGCAGTTTGCCTTCCAAATATTCAAGCGATGCTCCACCGCCTGTTGAAATGTGGGTGAAACGGGTTGCATAGCCCATTTGGATCGCCGCAGCTGCGGAATCGCCGCCGCCAATGATGGTCTTACAATCTTTCAGGTTGGCAAGAATCTCACAGATAGCTCTCGTGCCTTTGCTGAAGTTTTCAAATTCAAATACTCCAAGCGGTCCATTCCAAACGACGGTTTTCGCGCCTTTGAGTTCCTTGGCAAAAAGGTCGATTGTTTTCGGTCCGACATCCAAACCCATTTCGTTAGCTTGGATGTGTTTATATGTTGTGACATGATACTCTGCATCTTCTTTGAATTCAGTAGCGACAACCAAGTCGACAGGAAGGATTATTTTCCCATTTGCTTGTTTAAGCAGCTCTTTGGCAAGTTCGACTTTGTCATATTCACAGATCGATGTTCCAATCGCAAAACCCAAGGCTTTCATGAAAGTATAGGCCATTCCGCCTCCGATCAAGATCTTGTCGGCTTTTTGCAACAAATTTTCGATGACTCCGATTTTATCTGAAACCTTTGCTCCGCCCAGGATGGCGATAAATGGTCTTTCTGGATTATCGACGGCATTGCCTATGTAGCGCAATTCTTTTTCCATAAGGAATCCGGCTGCAGCTTCCAGATGAGAAGCAATTCCGACATTTGACGCATGCGCGCGGTGCGCGGTTCCAAAAGCGTCGTTGACGAACACATCGCCAAGACCGGCCCAGTACATCCCTAGTTCCGGATTGTTCTTTGATTCCTTGTTGCCTTCGATATCTTCAAACCTCGTGTTTTCAAACATGAGGACTTCGCCGTCATGCATTGCCTTGATGGCAGCTTCGAGTTTTGGCCCTCTGGTTTCATTGATGAAGGTCACTTGTTTCCCTAATAGTTCAGATAATCTGTTGCTGACAGGCTCAAGGGAGGTTGTAAGTTTGTCTTCAACTGTTTTTACTCTGCCCAGGTGACTGAACAAAATGATTTTCGCATTTTCTTCGATCAGGTATTCGATCGTAGGCAAAGCTTGTACAATCCGATTATCATCGGTGATGACTCCGTCTTGCATCGGTACATTGAAATCAACTCTGACAAGGACTTTTTTCCCTTTAACTGACAAATCTTCGATAGTTTTTTTACTCATATTCGATCCTCCGGGATAGATGATTTTTACAACACGGTTTATTATACTATTTCTTTGGCTAAATTTCCACTTAAAAATGCGATGTAAATCGGTATGAAAACATTTTCTCAGGCTTCATTTTTGTTTTCCATGTATTCTTGCAGGGTTTTGGCCTTGATAAATGCCTTTTTGAAGTTTTGGTCTCCAAAAAGCCTCATTTCGTGAAATCCTTTGAAGGCGATGATGATTTCATTATCAGCGATTTTTTTGAAAGATGTAATCGCATGATAGTTAATAAAAAAAGCTGATTCAGATCTGATCCCGGACAGCGGTAAAAACAAAGATGATCCATCAATATAGATCGGAACTTTCGATTTGTATCCGAGCGTTTTCTTGATGGCCTTGATTCTCCCTGAAAGAGTTGAGAGATTTTGACAGGCAAGCTTATTTAACAGTGAGTTCAAGGTGCAATCGAGAAAATAGATATCATGATTCTCACAGACACCGATTTGATTGTTACTCGTTTTGAATATATAGGCTATCACATTATCACCAATTTCACTATATCATAAAAAAGTGATGACTGATTTTGAAAAATATGCGAAAAAAAACCACCTCGAGGTGGTTTGGTTATTCTTCGACAACTTCTGGTTTTGCGAAATCCTTGGTAATTCTTAGTTCCGTTTCAGGATCAAAGAAATGGCATTTGTTCATATTGAAGGCCAGTTCCAAAGTGTCCCCGATATGAATATCACTTCTGGCACTGACTTTGGCAATGATATTGGTGCTGCCGATCGTGATGTGGATGTTTGTCTCGGCGCCAAGCAGTTCGGCGACATCGACAAGCATTATTGCTTTCGAATCTTTATAGGTTTCCAGTGCAACAAGTTCATCATGAAGATCTTCCGGGCGAACACCCAATACGATCTGTTTATCAATGAATCCTTTGCTTTTAAGTATTTTTATTTTTGGTTCAGGAATTTTCAATTTCAGATGTTCGGAATAGAAAAATCCGTCTGATTTGACTTCTCCGTTCAGGAAGTTCATGGCCGGAGTACCGATAAAGCCGCCGACAAACATATTGTTTGGATTGTCGTAAATTTCCTTTGGAGCTCCGATTTGTTGGATTCTACCGTCTTTCATGACAACGATTCTTGTGGCCATCGTCATGGCTTCGATTTGGTCATGGGTAACATAAATCGTCGTTGTCTCCAAACGTTTATGCAGTTTGATTAGCTCAGCACGCATCGCGACTCTGAGTTTGGCGTCTAAATTCGATAATGGTTCATCCATAAGGAATACTTTGGCATCGCGAACGATCGCTCTTCCCAAAGCGACACGTTGTCTTTGTCCACCAGACAACGCTTTCGGTTTCCGGTCAAGATAGCCTTGTAAGCCAAGAATGTCAGCCGCTCTTTTTACACGCGTTTCGATTTGATCTTTTGGCATTTTTCTCAGTTTCAGACCAAATGCCATGTTGTCGTAGACCGACATGTGCGGGTAAAGAGCATAGGACTGGAAAACCATCGCGATATTTCTGTCTTTTGGCGCAACGTCATTCACCAATACCTCATCGATATAGAGTTCGCCTTTCGTAATTTCTTCCAAACCTGCGACCATTCTCAAAGTAGTTGATTTTCCGCATCCCGAAGGACCGACAAAAACAATAAATTCCTTGTCTTTTACTTCCAAAGAAAAGTCAAAAACCGCTTGGACATTGTTATCATAAACCTTGTCCAAATTGCGAAATGATAATGTAGCCATAATTTCCTCCCAATATGATAGATTTGCTTCGATTAATATTTTACCAGAAATCCGGATTCCGAACTATATGCAAACTGCACAAATCACGCTCTGTAAAGCAGATAAAAACTATATGCCCCCATGAATGTCCTGATGTCGATTCCTGTGGTTATGACAAAGTGATCAAGCCTGTAATTCAAGGTGTTCCGGTGCATGAATAGGCTTTTTGCGGCTTTGGAAGCATTCAAATCAGCTTCGATAAAGCCGATGACGGTCTGGATTGTTTCCGTTCCGATCTGATTATAGTAATAGTTTCTAAGCGCAATACGTACCTCATAAAGATTTTGTAAAACGATCTGGGGAATGATTGAAGCAATCGTATATACTCCTGGATTGATTTTTGGCAGAATTGCAACGATCGGTAAAGCATCAAAATTCGGCGAATTCGGTTCAATGAACGCTGTGAAATCCTGGTAAAATTCAACAAGTGTCAGTTCTCGTAGATGGTTGATGTCAATTTGATCGAATTTATCTGAATCCACCAGTGTTACAGATCTATCCAAAACTTCTGTTACAACGATGCCTTCATATTCGCGCAAAAAAGAAACCATGGTTTCCAAATCGGATGCGCGAAAAAATAAATGTATCGTCCGTTTGTTCAAAGAAACACTTCCTTTACAACTTTATACCTTTTCTAAAACTAAATAGTATCCCCAAGAAGAATTTGGTTACTTTTTTTGATTTCGAAAACAATAATAGTATTGCTTAAGTCAACCGTTTTGTCTCTTTTGTATATTCAATAAACTCTTTAAATAGGGCATACTAGCTAGTTTAACATTAAGTATTATACCAAAAAATACAATCAATAGAAAGACGCTTGTATTAAAAAAAGATCCAATGAATTCAATCATTGAATCTTTCATGCAAAAATTCTTTAGTTAAGCTTTGATGAATTTGTCGACATCAAGCACGAAAATCGTCGCGCCACCAACCTGAACTTCGACAGGGGTCGATGAGAAAATACCAAATTCACTCGAAATGGCATTTGGCACAAGTTTTGTTCTTCTCCGGGATGTCTCACTGATGACTTGGACGCACTTGTCTAAAAGTTCATCCTGAACACCGATAATCATTGTCGTGTTTCCACTCATCAAAAATCCACCGGTTGTCGCAAGTTTGGTGACAAAGAAATTTTCTTTGATCAACGTTTTGATGACTTTGCTGGCATCTTCGTTAGATACAATCGCCATCACTAGTTTCATGACACATCACCACCTTTTTATTTATTTTATCACATGAAAAGGGATATGAAAATAGATTTTCAGAAAATAACACCGGATTTGGTCGGTATAGCGCTTGCACATAACCATCCTTAAGCTTCGGATATTAGCCATGTAAAATCAGTATCTTACTTTGTCTTTGTAAACAATTGGAGTTGGATTCATGTTTTCTCTCAAGAGGTTGATATCCTGTTTTTATTATATTTCCTTGGTCTATTTACCTTACTTATATCCTATAGTATAATCTAAACATATCAATCAAAAAAACAACAGATGTATAGCTTAGCCATTCTTTATACCTTTCCTCAATATCACATGACATTCCGGGAGGACATAAACCATGACCAAACCCATCTTCAAATTTACACAGAAACACATCGTTATTCTTGTTTTCATTGTTATTTTCGTTCTTGCTTTTACGATTGATCCGCTTGACGTGATGTTGGCGGGGTACAGAAGGATTCTCAGTAGTTCTTCGGTGCTTCTATCTGATTTTTTGCTTATCGGAGGCTTGGGAGCGACACTATTCAATGTAGGCACAACCACCGGTCTTAATATTCTGATTTTGAAGGTTCTCAAAGTTGAGATTAACGGAGCGATCTTCGCCTGTCTGTTGACGATTGCCGGTTTTGCTTTCTTCGGAAAGAATCTTTATAATGCTCTTCCGATGTATTTTGGAATTTTTCTATACGCAAAAGCCACAAAAACAAAATGCAGAGACCATGTTTTGGTCTTTCTTTTGTCATCAGGAATTTCACCCATCACCAGTTTTATGATTTTTGGAACCAATCTACCCTTGGCCTATGGAATCTTGCTCGGCGTTTTTACTGGTATTGTCGTGGGCTTCATTTTGCCGGCATTCAATGTATTCGCCATGAAATTTCATCAGGGATACAACCTGTACAACACCGGTTTTTCCATGGGCGTGATTTCGATGTTGCTGTCAGGGATACTTAGCACCTTTGGAGTCGACATTATTCGTAGCACCGAAATGAACAATGATTATCATATCGGTCTCTTGATTTCGATAATTGTCATCTCCGTGTTTTTTATCATCTTTGCTTTTCTGGATAATCCAGGAGTCCTGAAAGGATTCAAGAAAATCATGCAAAAATCAGGCAGACTTTTGACTGATTTTGCCGGCGAGTGTGGGAAAGATGCGACGCTTTTCAATATTGGCATTATGGGCCTTCTTTGTGTGGTGCTCATCGTCTCGACAGGAATCATGATCAACGGTCCGGTCATGGGTGCAATTCTGACCGTTCTCGGTTTTTCGGCTTTCGGCAAACATCCCTTGAATTCAATTCCGGTTATCGTCGGTGCGATTCTTGCAATTGAACTTACGCCTTTGGAATGGACGATCGGTCCGACTTTGTCAGTGCTGTTTGTGACCGGTCTGGCTCCGATTGCGGGTCAATTCGGAATCATTCCCGGAATCATGGCGGGTTTCATCCACTTACTGATAGCACCAATGGCATTGGAATTCCAAGGCGGTTTCGATCTTTACAACAATGGTTTTGCAGCCGGGTTTGTAGCGGCAGTTCTAGTACCTGTATTTAATGCTTTTTTCAAGGCAAAAGATGATGGGGGAAAATGGAACCGCTTTATCCCTCTCCGCCATCATAACTGGCATAAAAATAAGAGTTCTCCGCCTGAGCCCAATGGAGAATAGAATCGCGAATTAGAAAGCACCTTCTGATTATGAAGGTGTTTTATTTATATTGATAGAAAAGTGTTCATGAGAAATGATAAGACAAGTTTCGTTATCCGATCGATCCGGTCATCTCCAGTTTGATCAACTGGTTTAATTCGACCGCATATTCCATCGGCAGTTCTCTGGAAAACGGTTCAATGAATCCCATGACTATCATCTCAGTGGCTTCTTGTTCCGTCAGTCCTCTTGACATCAGATAGAACAATTGTTCTTCACTGACTTTGGAAACAGTTGCCTCGTGTTCAATCTGACCCCGGAAATTCTTGACGATATTTGTTGGCATTGTATCGGAACTGGATTCTCTATCGACAAGGATTGTATCGCATTCGACTTTGCTTTTGGCTCCAATTGCCTTGGGCCCCTGCATGACTAGTCCCCGATAATTGACTTTCCCGCCTCGAGTAGCGATCGACTTGGAAATGATGGAACTTGAGGTGTTTTTTCCCAGATGGATCATTTTCGCTCCGGTATCCTGATGCTGGCCTTTGGCTGCGAAAGCAATCGAGATGGTCGTGCCTTTGGCATAGTCACCTCGGAGGACGCAACCTGGATATTTCATATTGAGTCTGGAACCGATATTGCCATCAATCCATTCCATGTGGGCATAGCTGTCCACGATAGCTCTTTTTGTAACCAGATTGATGATGTTGTTGGACCAGTTCTGCACAGTTGAGTAGCGGCATTTACCATGGTCTTTGATGAAAATTTCGACAATTGCCACATGCAAGGAGTCGCTTGAATAGATTGGCGCGGTGCAACCTTCGACGTAATGCAAAGAGGCTGCTTCCTCGACTATGATCAAAGTCCTTTCAAATTGCCCCATTTTTTCAGTATTGATTCGAAAATAGGATTGCAGGGGTTTTTCCACGATGACGCCTTTAGGAACATAGATGAAGGATCCTCCGCTCCAGACAGCCGTATTCAAAGCGGCATATTTATTGTCATTATAACTGACGGCTTTGCCAAAATACTCCCGGAAAAGCTCGGGATATTTTTTTAGGGCCGAATCAGTATCAAGAAAGATTACGCCCAAGTCATCCAATTCCTGAATCGTGCTGTGATATACCGCTTCCGATTCAAACTGAGAGGTAACTCCAGCCAAGTATTTCTGTTCCGCTTCGGGAATGCCAAGTTTAACGAACGTGTCTTTGATTTCTTTGGGAACATCTTCCCAGTTGCCTTCAACTTTGGCCGAGGATTTGATATAGTAGATTATGTCATCGAAATCGATCTTTGAAAGATCAGGTCCCCAGGTGGGATTTTTCTTTTTGAGAAAAGCATCGTAGGCCGCAAGCCGGTTTGAAGTCATCCATTCCGGTTCGCCCTTATAGGCTGATATTTGTCTGATTATTGCTTTTGACAAACCTTTTTCAGTCTGAAAAACCGATTTGGAATCGGTCGAGAATCCGTATTTGTAATCTTGCACAATATTTTGTGCCTTTTTCCCTTTTTGGTCTTGAGCCACATGTATCACCCGTTCTGTTTGATGGTTTCCAAAAATGCCTGCCAGGAAATCGAAGCGCACTTGATCCGGGCGGGAAATAGTCTCACTCCGGCAAACACTTCCGCCTCTTCCAAATCTACTGTATTATCATAAGGCTCGTTTCTTACCATTTGCAAATAATTGTCGGCGATATTTTTTGCCTCAGTCACTTTTTTACCGGTCATTATTTCTGACAAGACGGAAGCAGATGCGCAACAGATCGAACAACCGCTGCCCTGATGATGACAAGCTTTAACAACGCCGTCTTCAACCAGAGATTCGATAGTGATGTCATCACCGCAACTGGGGTTCTTGATATGAAATTCCTTGTAGCCTTCGACTCTTACAAGGCCCTTGTTGCGGGGGTTCTTGTAATGCTCCATGATTATTTCTCTATATAAATTCTCCAATTGTGCCATTCATCATCACCTCAAAATCCCATCTCGCGGAAAAACTGGACCGCATTCTTCGTTGTCTGAATCAGCTTGTCCGCTTCTTCATAGGTGTTATAAAGATAAAACGATGCCCGAAGACAGGAAGTAATCCCAAGCCATTTTGTCACGAGCATGGCACAATGCTGTCCTGCCCTTACACATATTCTCTTGTCAGCGAAATATGAAATTGCGTCATGTGAAGGTACGTTATCAAGATTGAAAGCGATGATGCCAGTATCGGAATCCGGATTATAGATTGTGATTCCCGGAATCTTCTTCAGCTGCGCATAGGTGTATTTGTACAACTGCCTGATCATGGAATCAATATTTGCCAGTCCGATGTTTTGCAAGTATTCAATCGCTTTTGTCATGCCGATAGCACTGGCAACAGGCATGGTGCCAGCTTCAAATTTGTAAGGCGTTTCTTTCCATGTTGAGAAGTCTTTTGAAACTTCTTCATTCATGTCACCGCCGAATTCGACTGGCTCCATCTTATCAAGAAGCGCTTTTTTCCCGTAAAGGATTCCAATCCCGGTCGGGCCAAGCATTTTATGGCCGGAAAACGCTAGAAAATCGACGTCTAGAGCTTTTACATCAATATCCATATGTTGGACAGCCTGGGCGGCGTCCAAGACGACAACGGCCCCATATTCATGGGCAATTGCGATTATTTCCTTGATCGGAGTAATGTATCCCATGACGTTGGAGACATATGTCAAAGCCACGACTTTGGTTCTTGCAGTGATGGTTTTTTTAAAGTTTTCGACCGTGATTCTGCCTTCGATTGAAAGCGGGACAAACTTCAATACCGCTTGCTTTTTCTTGGCCACCATCTGCCAGGGAAGAAAAGAAGAATGATGTTCGAGTTCGGAAGTGATGATTTCATCACCAGAACAAATCATCTCTAGCCCATATGCGGATGCGACCAGATTTAACGAAGCGGTTGTCCCCCTTGTAAAAATCGTCTCTTCGAAGTCGGCATTGATAAAAGCCGCGATTTTCGTCCTTGCTTCTTCATACAATTTGGAAGCGTCCATACCTTCCTGATACATTCCGCGATGAACGTTCACGGAAAGATCATGATAGTAGCGATTGATTTCATCGATTACAGATTGTGGTTTATAACTCATCGCCGCGGTGTCCAAATAAGTAGAGTCGGAATTTATTTGGGGGAAATCTTGACGCCAATTATTTTTCATAGTTGGAGGCTCCTTCGATTTTTCTTGCGACTTTTCGCCTCAGAATATCTTTCAGGTGCGAATCGCCAATCGCTGTCAAATAAGGCAAAGTGTATCCGGAAACAATCAATTTTTTTGCATTTTGTTCGGTCAAGCCTCTGCTTAATAGATAAAACAACTCGTCATCATTGATTCGACCGATGGCAGCTCCGTGTTTTGCAAAAACATCAAATTCGTCGATCAAGAGTTTCGGTTCGACCTGGATGATGCTTCTTTCCCCTAGCAACAAGCCTCTGTTGTTTTGCGTGCAATCGGATCCATAGTTGCCTTTTTCAATCTTTCCGGAAACATCAAAATTGATTTCGGAAATGTCTGAAGCGATCAATTTGTTATCCAAATTGGAAAAAGTATGCGGGTGAAGGTGAAAGACTTGTTGGCATACATTAACCAAGTCTTTGCCGGAAGCAATGTTTAGCAAGTTTTGACTGATTGAAGCAAATTCATCCATGAGCGAAAAAGTGTCTGTCATCGCTAATGCTCCCGAATGGATGATGCCGATATTAATATCAAGTTTCGCGCCTTTGCCAAGCGTTTGATTCTTGATTATTTTCAAGTGATGATTCCTCGTGCCAAAAATAGAAATCAACACTTCAGCTGCGGAAAATTCTTGCATCACAAAATCAAGTTCAAATTCCTGGTTTTTCGAACCAAAGATAATCACATGGAGTTTTGCAAAACTATTTGAATCAAATCTGAAGCCGATTTTCGACAATGGCAAACCATTGGCTATAATTACATTTACCCGATCTAATTCTAAACCGGAAAAACCGATCAAGTTATTGGAAAGGCTTGCGTGAGATTGATTAGTAATGGCCATATCGCTGAACACTATCGCCTGGTCTAGCGAGGTCAGATATCCTGGCAAAACCATTATTTTATAGCTCCTATTTTGAGATTGGCAGCGCATGATCCCAAGGAATACGGGGCTCGTTTATCCTCGAACTCATCAATTCCTAGTTCGGTTTTCAGCCAATCATAGCCTTCATTGTCAATTTTAGTGATTAGTTCTTTGCCACCGCTTTTCACAATGTTTCCCCTAATCATGATATGGACAACGTCCGCTTCAATATAATCAAGGAGTCTTTGGTAATGCGTTATGAGCACAAGTCCCAGATCTTTCGATTTCATCTTAGTAACGTTTTCGCCGACAAGTTTCAGGGCATCAACATCAAGCCCCGAATCGATTTCATCCAAAAAGGCGATCTTCGGTTTTAAAAGTGACATCTGCAAAATCTCGTTTCGTTTTTTCTCTCCGCCTGAGAAACCCTGATTCAGGAATCTGTGTGACAGTCCCGAGCCCATTTTCAAAGCTGTGGCAGCATCCTCGAATTGGAAGATGAATTTGCCGACTCGTAGATGCTCGTCTTTATTTAGTCTTGCCGCGACAGCGGTTTTGACAAAATCGAAATTCGTGACACCGGGAACTTCAACTGGGTTTTGCATCGCCAAAAACAAGCCTTTGCGGCTTCTTTCATCGATTGGCATATTGATGATACTCTCGCCATCAAGTAAAATGTCTCCCGACTCGATATGATATTTCGGATGTCCCATCACAATTGCTGCCAAGGTGGATTTTCCGGTTCCGTTCGGACCCATGATTGCATGTGTTTCTCCACCGTTGACCGTGAGCGAAATTCCGTTTAAAATTGTCTTTCCTTCGACGCTTACAATCAAATTTCTGATTTCCAGTTTAGCCATTCCATTACCTCCAAGCTGACATAACCTATTTTACATTATTTGGCGACAATATGCAAAAATAATGAATGAATAATTATGAAAGAAAAAGAAAGCCCGATCGGGCTTTCCTATTTTTCTATAACTTCGGAGCCCAAAATATCCGGGCTTTTTGTGTGCTTGATTGAAGAAAACTCCAACAGTTTTCTGAAGCCCGTCAAAAACAGAAATGAAACAAGGCTCAGAATGATTCCTAAGAGATAGCCTCCCATACCAAAACACAGTCCGATCATCGCTGCCAGAAACAGTGTAGCAGCCGTGGTCAAACCATAGATGCCGTTTGAGGTTTTAAGAATTGTCCCTGCACCGAGAAAACCGACACCGGTCACGACTTGGGCGATCACTCTTTGTCTTTCCAGATTGACCGTAACACCATAACTTGCATATTCAACAGCCATTGCCAAAGCTTCCTTATAAAGAGAATCCTGCAAAATAGCAATACCGCAGGCTCCGAAAGCTACCATCAGATGGGTCGTGACTCCGGCAATTTTGTGACGCATTTGCCGTTCCATCCCGATCACTCCGACAAAGAATGCTGTAAGTCCCATTCTCAAAATCATTTCCAAAATTCCCGGACCGCTGTCTAGGAAATTAACAAAAACAGATAAATTCATATATATCACCTTTTCCGTCCGAAACCGCCAAAAAAGAAAGCGCTTTACTATGTAAGTAGATATTATAGCAGATTACATTTCATATTTCAATACTAGAAAAAAGAAAAAGGAGCTTTGTTAAGCCCCCTTGCTTTCAGTAAACGGATTTACATGCACCATGCAGTGTTTTACGTTCGGTAATCTCTTCTCGATTTCATCATGCAACTGATGGCTTATTTTGTGAGCGTCCGATAATGACAGAGAAGCCTGGACTGCAATTTCGATATCGACATAGAGTTTCATTCCGAACATTCTGGTTTTCAAGTCATCGATACGTAAAATATTTTTGTTTTCCGCAACAACCGCTTTGATTAGATCAAGCGTTTCTTCGCATGCGGCTTGGTCGACTACCTGTTCAAAACCATCTTTGATGATTTTTAACCCGACTCTGGCAATAAACAAACAAATGACAAGCGACGCAATGGGTTCCATATAAACGAAGCCCAAGATTGCGCCACCGATTCCGATAACGGCACCAAGACTTGCAAGCTCATCGCTTCTGTTGTCCATGGCAATAGCTTTCAAGGCTTGAGAACTCGCTTTTTTGGCTCCGATCTTAGTCAGGCGATACATCACTTCTTTGATGATGATAGTTGAAATTGCGACAATGAGTGCGATTATACCAGGTTCAACGATTTGAACTCCATTAACGAAATAATCATAAAGCATCGTGACTGCACCTTTGCCAATTTCGAACGCGGTGATAATGATAAATACTCCGACAAAGACAGAAACCATACTGTCAAATTTCTCGTGACCGTAAGGATGCGATGCATCTTTTTCCTTGCGCGAGAATCTTCCGAAAATCATGACACTCAGATTAGTCAAAACATCGCTTAAAGAGTTAACACTGTCAGAAATCATCGCGGGTGAATGCCCGACGACTCCGGCAATGATTTTGATTACTGCCAAAAACCCATTCAGGAACAAAGTCCAAATGGATGTTTTGGTGATTATCTTCTGTTCTTCAACAAGCGTCATTTTATCCCCCGCTTCCTTTGAGAAGCTATATAATGGCGTTCTATCTAGGAAATTGTGAATACTTGGTTGTAATAGATTTGTCCGATGATTTCGACAGTAGCTAAAATGTCTGAACTAGTGAATGTAAAATTATCATCTTGAACAGGCAAAAAGTCACCTAAGGCAAGATCATCGGCAACAACGACGTTGATCGTTCCAATCACATAGAGCGAATCATGGATGTCTTTGAAAAAAGCATTGATGGCCGTTTTTACGCTCGTCGGAATAGTTGGTAAAACCACACCGAATCCATCGAGGATATCCTTGTTGGTGCCATAAACCATTTCAATGAAACGGTACTCGGAATATATTTTTAATTGTTCCAGTGACAAATTGTTATTTGCATTATCGGTGCCAACAGTGAATTTTGGATTATGCTCATCATCATAAGTCATCGTGAATTTGGCTGAAGGTTTTGTGAATTTATCGCCTTTGGAAACCAAGAGAATGTGTGACCCAAATGCCGTGTCGACAGCAGTACCATATAGCATTGAAGTCTTATTTAGATTTTCAGGAAGAATATACATCTGGTATGCATCTTCCAAACCGACGACAAACTGAGGATCATATGTATCTTTGGAAGAAAGATACGTTAAAGAAGCGCTTGAAGACAATTCTTCGGACATCAAGTAGAATCCATAATTTTTGTATTGTCCCCAAATCGGATCATTATGTTTCGCTTTGGTATAGGTTAGCAACAAATCAGAGAACGTGTTTTCGTAATCATCAAGGTAAGTATAGATTGCACTTTGGAATCCAGAAAGCATTGTAGAGTATGCCACTTCATCCTCGAGATTTGCCTTGAACTCGTCATAATCATCTGGGGAACCGTCTTGATTGCGGTCAATAAATATCAAAAGATGACGGACATTCAAACAGAAGTAATTGTCATAGTATTCATCAATTTGCGTTGATAAAAAATCATTTAGTATTTCCCAGTTATTTGCTTGAAGTATTGCATACACCAGATATGGTTGCAATGTGGATTCAACATAATACCTCTGTAACATCTCGTCTTCGGATGTGGCTCCGTAAGCAAGATAGATGTATTCTTCAAATGTGTAGTAATAACTGTAATAACTTTCTTCAAAACTGGTTTTCATCTCGGTCAGGGCTGTGCGGTGACTTTTCATTTTATCGGAAGTGTTGCTTGCAATATCCAGTGTGCATGCCTGGTCGGCATCGCAATAGACTTCAGCGAAATATTGGTCCATCAGCACTTTCAACTGAGCCGCGTAAACCAAATACAACGAGGCGTTGCGGTTCATAGCGTAATAGAACAAGTCATCGGCGCTGATATCGGTATCATCATATTGTGCGACCAATGTATCATGGCCATCCAAATCAAGTTCGAATTCAGTGTCAACGGCTTGGTAGTCTATACCCAGGTAGTAATCCAGGATGACAAAATTGTGTGCTCTTCTCAAATCAGTGATTCTTTGACTGATAAATCCTGATTTAGCATAATTTTCATCGACAAGTATCTGAAAAATCTCATCGTAAAGATCTTCGCCAATCAGTGATTTCAATTGGGGTGCATCACCATCAAAAGCTGTCAAATCGACATTTGCATTATTTTGAAGATTCAGGATCATATAATAAGCTGTATCGGAACCGGAATAGAATTTTACCGGAACATAAGTGTAGAAAGTTGGGGTTGTGTCATCTTCTAGGAAAGCATCCATGGCACCCAAAGTCCTGTAAACGAAAGTGTTCAAGGCTGGGTTGTAAGTTCTTTGTTCGATATAATTGACTTTCAAGTCATCATTTGCCAACAGTTCTTCAAAAGTAGCATCTTCAGCTATGGCACTGCGATAGCAGCTATAGACGATATTATACATTTGGATATAGGCTGTAAGCAGTTCTTCGCCTTCCAACAAGACCGTGTTGGTTTCGTTGAATCCTGAACTCGGAACATCACCAATCGGTTTTGTTCCCGTGTAAAGGTACAAATTACCAAGTCTGCCAACCAAATTCAATGATTTCATTACATCTTTGGCTTCGGTTTCGCTCATAAAGCGGATTTTGATGGTAGAGATATCTTCATAGTATCGTTCCTGATAATATGATGCAACAGCCGCAGGTCCGACAAACCATGTTTCTTCAGCATTTGCGGTCAAAGTCAATGCTTCAAGCGCATAATTTTCTTTGGCGACTACCAGTTTGACATAACTTTCCTCGTCGCCATTATAACCGGCTAGTGTCATGGTTTCATCATATGTATTTTCCATGTCGGCAAGTTCGTCAGCCGTAAATAATGCAATTTCAGCCTCGTCTTCTGTACCATACTTCAAATAATTGATTTTATTGATAATTTCTGTTTCAGTCACTTGATCATAATAAGTTGCTAAAAGATCTCTGTCGACCATGTCCAAGAGTTGGACAAGTCCTTCATTGGACTTCATTTCTTCGTATAATTCAAGATATGTGATCTGATAAGTTTCGCCATCGTAAAAGATGTCATCGGGATTCGAAAGGGCAGGAATCGTGGCATCGGTCTCGATGATTATGTCTGCTGTTGTCGTAGTTTTGCCCTGACAGGCAGCTGCAGAAAACCCGGTCAGAACACCAAGTATGACAAGCAGCGTTTTTTTCATTGTTTGTAGTCGCATGTGTCTTTTCTCCTTCTCAAAAATGCACTTTCTTATATTATATAACAAATTGCCGTAAATCATTACATTTTTTTGCATTTGTCGCCTGCAATTATAGCAATCTTTCATGCGTTTTTTGTGATGTCCAGAAAAAAGATGGCACCTTGTAGGCACCATCTTGATTATTTGGAATTTAAATAACTTCCGAGTAATCCATTGCCAGGTAGCGTTTGTACATCTGGTAACGACGTTTTGCATCTTTCAGGTTTGCATCAAGTAATCTATCTGCTTCATCAGGATTGGCCGATACAAGTTGTTGGTAACGGTTTTCGCTCATGAGGAAATCATGATATTTCGTCCAGTCTGGCTCTTTCGAATCAAGTTGGAAAGGGTTCTTGCCTAGGGGAATCAACCGCGGGTCGAAACGGAAGGTTGGCCAATATCCGCATTCAGTTGCCAGTTTGGCTTGTTGGTGCGAATGGGAAAGTCCACCGTTGATACCGTGGGCGATACATGGCGAGTAGGCAATGATGATGGATGGTCCATGATAAGATTCAGCTTCTTTCATAGCCTTCAATAGTTGCGTGGCGCTGGCTCCGTGACTGATCGTAGCTACATAGACATGTTCGTAAGTCATGGCAAGCGATGCCAGGTCCTTCTTTTTGTTTGGTTTTCCGGCAGCAGTAAATTTGGCGATTGAACCTGTTCTTGCGGATTTTGATGATTGTCCGCCGGTATTCGAGTATACTTCGGTGTCCAAAACTAGAATATTGACATCTTCATTGTTGGCGATCACATGATCCAATCCACCATAGCCGATATCATATGCCCAGCCGTCTCCACCGATGATCCAGTTGGATTGTTTGACGAGATATTCCTTGATTTCAAAGATGTCTTTCGCAAGTTTTGAAGCATCTTTTTCCAGCAAAGGAATGATTTCTCTGGAAAGTGACAGGGACTTATCTCCTTCTTCACGATTTTCTATCCATTCCTGAAGCAAAGCTTTCAGATTATCGTTTTTCAGTTCGCCGTTTCTTTCCGCAATCATGTGTTGGATGCGGTCACGGACAGTGTTTTGTGCAATTGCCATGCCAAAACCGAATTCGGCGTTGTCTTCGAACAATGAGTTCGCCCAGGCAGGTCCTCTGCCTTCAGCGTTCTTTGTATATGGTGAAGCCGGGAAGGAACCGCCATAAATCGAGGAACAACCGGTTGCATTGGCAATAACCATTCTTTCACCGAATAACTGGGTCGCAAATTTGATGTAAGGTGTTTCTCCACAGCCTGCACAAGCGCCAGAGAATTCGAACAAAGGTCTCTCGAATTGCACGTTCTTGTAGGTTGTCTTGCCAAGGATGTTTGCCTTTGGCGTGACTTCGTTATAAAGATAATCGGCACGAATGTGTTGTTTCTCTTCTATCTGTTCGGTAATCGGAGTAAGTTTCAAGGCTTTGTCCTTGGCGGGGCAAGTGTTGACGCAAACTGCGCAACCCGTACAATCAAGGATCGAAACCTGAATTCTGTATTTCATGCCTTCAAGACCTCTGCCAAGCGGTTTTAGCCAAGTTGTGCCTTTAGGAGCTTTACCAGCTTCTTCCTCGGTTGCGAGGATCGGACGGATACAAGCATGCGGACAAGCATAGGCGCATTGGTTACACTGGATGCAGTTTTCCTGGATCCAAGTGGATACTTCTTCGGCGACGCCACGTTTTTCATAGGCGGCTGTGCCACATGGGATCATGCCGTCTTCATAACCGATGAAAGCTGAAGTCGGCAGGTCGTAGCCTTTGATCGAATTGACAACATCCGCAATATTTTTCACAAAATCCGGACGGTTTGTATCGACTGCTTTTTTGACTACTAGGTCAAGCCACTCTGGTTTGACTGGAATTTCGATTAATCCGGCTGCGCCCCTGTCGACTGCTTCGAAGTTCATCTTGACGATTTCATCGCCTTTTCTCGAGAAGGTTTTCTCGGCGAATGATTTCATCGCCTTTTGCGCTTTGGCATAAGGCATGATCTGTTCGTTCAGTTTGAAGAAGGCTGATTGCATGATGGTCGAAACCATTCTCACATCGCCGATTTCCTTGGCAAGCTTGTAGGAGTCGATGATATATAATTTGGCACGTTTCTTTGCCAAAATCTTTTTGACATCATTTGGTAAATAGCTTTCGATTTCTTCTGCCGAGTGAGTTGTTGACAACAAGAAGATGCCACCTTTTCTGATGCCCCTGACCAAATCGAAACGGTGCACATAACTTTCCTGGGAACAGGAAACGAAATGAGGTTCATTCACAAGATAGGTCGAACGGATCGGATTCTTGCCGAAACGGAGATGCATTCTGGTAACGCCGCCTGATTTTTTGGAATCATAGGAAGCGTAGGCCTGTCCGTACAAATCGGTGTAGTCGCCGATGATTTTGGAAATGTTCTTGACGGCTCCGACGGTTCCATCCGAGCCAAGGCCAAAGAACAAAAGTTCGGTGGTGTTGGGATCGGCCACATCGGGAGTTTCTTCGACTGGCAGGCTAGAGCCCAACACGTCGTCGACGATACCGATTGTGAAACTGTCTTTCAATTCGCCTTCAAGGTTCTTATAGACTGCAAAAATCTGTTGCGGAGTCGTGTCTTTGCTGGAAAGTCCGTAACGGCCGCCCACGATTTTCGGGGCATTATCCTTGCCATAGAAAACACTCTTTACATCAAGATACAAAGGTTCGCCGGCAGATCCGGGTTCTTTGGTTCTGTCTAAAACAGCGATTCTTTTGACAGTTTTTGGCATGACATTGAAGAAATGTTTGGTCGAGAAAGGACGGTAAAGATGAACTGCGATCATTCCGACTAATTCACCTTGGGAAGTTTTGTAATCGACAACTTCCCTGATGGCCTCGGTAACTGAGCCTATGGCGATTATGATGTCGGTCGCATTTTTGTGTCCGTAATATGAGAAAGGTTTATATTCCCTGCCTGTGACTTTGGTGATTTCGTCCATGTAACCTTCGACGACATCAGCGATAGGCAGATAATATTTTTCCTGTACTTCCTTGGCTTGGAAATAGACATCGTCATTTTGCGCGGTGCCTTTGGTAAAGGGATTGGATGAATTCAAAGCGCGTTTGCGAAAAGCTTTGATCGCTTCCCTGTCGAGCAGTTTGTCAAAGACGGCATAGTCCATGATTTCGATTTTATTCACTTCATGGCTGGTGCGAAAACCGTCAAAGAAATGCATGAACGGAATGCTGGTTTTGATTGCGGCCAAATGGGCGATTCCGGCTAAATCCATAGTTTCCTGAACCGAACCCGATGCCAAGATGGCAAATCCCGTTTGACGGGCGGCCATGACATCTGAATGGTCACCAAAAATCGATAATGATTGCGCTGCAAGGCTTCTTGCGGCGACATGGATTACCCCAGGCAACAGTTCGCCGGCAATTTTATACATGTTGGGTATCTTAAGCAGCAAGCCTTGAGAAGCGGTGAAAGTCGATGTGAGTGCACCAACAGACAAGGAGCCGTGAACAGTTCCGGCAGCTCCGCCTTCGGATTGCATTTCCACTACTTTCACAGGCATTCCGAATAAGTTTTTCTTGCCTTGAGAAGCCCATAAGTCCACATGTTCAGCCATCGGTGAGGATGGAGTGATCGGATAAATTCCGGCTACTTCGCTAAAGGCGTAGGCACAGTATGCAGCAGCTTGGTTTCCATCCATTGATTCATAATTTTTCTTTGTTGTCATTAAAAAACAACCTCCCATAATATTATTATCTTCTTTTAAACGTAGCACTTATATATTATACTTCAAATCCCTTAAAACATCAATTGAAAATCGGAGGTAATACGCTTTCACAACCTGATCAAATCTTGATTTCTTCGATCGGATAATCCTGTTTTGCACAAATCAGATCGTAGTCGTTGGGTGAGATTCCCTGTTTAAGAAATACTTCCTTGTATGTATTTAGGGCGTCGGTTTCAGTGTTGCATTCATCGGATAGATGGGCCAAGACGATTTTCTTGGTTTTTTCGCCCATGACGTTCGCGATTAGAAAAGCTGAATCTTCGTTGGAGAGATGACCCTGGTCATCCAAAATGCGCTTTTTGAGCAACCATGGTCTGTCGCTGTCAAGCAACAGGTCTGGTGAGTGATTGGCCTCGATGATGTATATGTCGGCATTTCTGATCAGATCGAACCCAGCCTGGGGGAAATAACCGGTATCTGTCATGTATACCAAAGAGTTCCCGCCTTCTGTGAAACGATATCCGCATGGTTCCAAGGCATCATGATAGGTCATGAATGTCTTGACGGAAAACCCGTCCATTAGCAAGGATTCGTTGTATGTCAGAATCCTTACAAGCTCTAGATCAAGATTTTCTCTTATCCTTGTCGGCATATTTTTATATGTGCCTTCTGTCAAATACACCATTGATTTATGTTTTTTCTGGATCGTCATCAATCCCGAGAGATGATCCCCATGTTCATGTGTCAGAAAAATATAATCGATATTCGATAATGTTTTTCCCACCATGGATAGCCGGGAAACAATTTGTCTTAAAGACAAACCGGCATCGATCAGCAGTTTTTTTTGTCCGATTTCCACATATGTTGCGTTGCCTCCTGAACCAGAGGCGAGCACGAAGATATTCATTTCATCACATCCAAGAATATTATATCGCATTATGCCTTTTTCCCAACATAAAAAGAAAACTTTGGGTTTCCTCTTAGTTTTCTTTGTTTTTTTCTGTTTCTTTCAGTTTTTCGAGTTCAATCTGAACGAGCTTGTTTTTTTCTTCCATCAGCACTTCATGTTTGTGAAGCGATACTTCCTTGACGATGTTTGTGACCTCCATGATTGCTATCATCATGAACACCAGGATGACAATGGCGTAGATGAAATTCTTGCTATTTGCTTCCTTAAAGAGAAGGTTATAGATATCACCGAGAAAAGCGGACTTCCCGACATACTTGCCGATAATCAGATCCTCGTCGAACCCAATTTCCCATTCAAATGAAGAATTATTGTTTACACCTTGTGTCGTGTATTTATTTTCACCGTTAACAACATCAATTGCGATGATCTCATGGGTGATAATAATTAGCTCGTTATCCGATCGGTGAAAGGATATGATGTCGTGGACTTCGAATTCATCTGCAGTCGTGTCGATAAAGATCAAATCTCCGGTCATGATTACATCTTCCATGGAAGGTGATTCGACAACGAACATTCCATAACCTAGGATTGAAGGAGTTTTCTCACTCCGGATCGAGATGACTATTTGCAAGATAAATAAAATTGCGAGTCCTAAAAAAACAAAAGGGAGAATCTGCAAGATTTTCGAACCGATTTTCTTCACATTTGCTCCCTCCTTCAAATTCTATTATGTTACTGGTTACCCTGTCGAAAAATCGAAAGATGTAAGTACAGACCAGGCTACGTTATCTGCCTGTTTGACTTCTACAGATATGGTTACGGTAAGGCTTTGGCCATTGTATTCGATCGATGCTTTGTTACCGTCGTAATAGATTTCAGAGAATAAGTTGATGTTTCCTGAAGCCGCAGCTATAATTTCATTGCTTTCAAAATTATAATACCAACAGTTATCATCATATTCATTTTCTGGAGTATCTTCTCCGTCTCTGAAAATAAAGGTCGATGTGAATGTTACCACCAAATGGTCGTCTGCATCGTTTTTAAATGCATAATCTGGTTCTGGAGTGATAACCTCCCCAATGACAGTAACCCTAGTATAAGTGATTTTGACTCTAAGTTGCGAGGTAATCGGAGAAAGGTTGTTGATGACAAATGCTTCGTCAACCAAATTATCTCCGGGCACGATTATAGTGTCATCCTCAATAAAATCCCCCCCTGACAAGGCATAACGAAGATCCCCGACATTGATATGGTTTGTGGTGAACACGATTCCGTGAGCGAACCAGCCATAAGTAATACCGATCATTGCCAATGAAATCATGATCAGGAATAATGCGCTGATGCTAATGATCCGGATTCTATTTTTCATATGGCCACCTCCCTAAGGAGTCGCCGATTGGACCAAAAGTCGGCCAATCGAAAGATCAAGATTTTGATAGTAGTTATCAGTGTCAGATCCAGAAATCAAAAAAGAAAATTTAAGGATTGCCACATCATCTACATCGAGATAGATACTTGTAGCTAAGAAGATTAACGTCCCGGTAAGTGAGTCTGTCATGGTTTCGCCCTCAATCTCATAGACTTCCGAACCAGAGTTGACATTATAGGAAGAATTAAGAATGATTACATCGCTAAGGGTCTTACTGTCATCATATGTTACTGTTATGTCAGTAGGTCCATCCACAAAACCATCCATTGATACCTTTGTGTAGCAATCGATGTTGCCAACATTTGTTATCGTCAACCGGTAGTATTTGATTGATCCGGGGGTAGAATTTGTGAAAACGATTGAATCCGCGCTCACATAATCCACTTCATTGTCAGATACTTCCAAAGTCGCCTCGACATCAAGGTCTACGACATTGAGGATATTTGATCCAATATCGACGATTTCAGATACTGCAAACCAAGCAAAAGAGGCAAGAACAAACAAAAACACTGAACTTATCAAAGCGACAAGCGATAAGGTCATACGTTTCTTTCCCATGTTCTCACCTCGTTTTTTTAATAATGGAATATTTGGTGCTAGTCCTCATTTCTTTAAGGATAGGTAATATATTACGGTTTGGCCGACTGTTTTCTCATGCGTTCTTTTTCGGCGTCTTCCAAAATCTTCTTCGCTCTTTGCAGCAAGCGTTTCTTTTCTTCCTCGTCATCGATTTTGGACTTATCTTCTATAATAGCGGCGAGTCTTTCCTCTTCTTCTTTGCGTTCTTTTTCCAATTGATCCTGAATCTTCTGTTTTTTGTACTCGTCTTGATAATTCCTCAGATTGAGCAAAGCTATGGCCTTGCTTGTGGAAAGTTGACGCATGTCTTCACGTTTGATTTTTTCGATTTGTCGGTATACTTCCAGGATTTTCTCCTGAACTTTGATTTTGTCTTCGAGCGTTTTCTCATCTTCTGGTTTGAAGGAGAATTTGACATAGTCTTCGTAGACTGCATTGGTAATCATATTGATCTGTTGGAAAACGATATCGATTGATTCTTCCAAAGGAATTCCCGCTTCTTGCAAGGTTTTGAACCTCGAATAGTTGCTGGAACGAATCTGGTCAAGATAGTATTGATTCAGTTGGTTGTTTTCAAATTCATAATAGCCTGGTTGGATATATTGGTCATTCGGGTCAGATTTCTTAATCCGCGGACGTTTGGTCTTTCGATACTCGAAAGGCTCATCCTGTGCCAAAATGAATTCCTCGATTTGATTATTGGCGATTGTCGCATATAATACCATCAACATGTTTTCTATGTCCGAGAGATAGTTTTCATCGAATTCGACATCACGCTCGAAGATGTCAACATCATAGCCGATCCTATCGACTTGATCCATTAGTACCCACAGATAATAACACAGCCGGAAATCCTGATTTTTCATGATGATATTGGTCTTCATGATCGGTGGGGTAACTGGTGCAAATACGCGCATGTCTCTCATGAATGAAGATAGTTTAAAGTTTGTGATCGCACTTCTGATATAGGTCATGCGGTCAAAGAGTTCCTGATTTTTTTTGTCGACTTCGTCTTTTGACATCGTCTCGTTGATCCGCATCGTGATGTCATACTCGATGGTTGCATCATCCATCTCGACCTCGGACTTAACATTCAGATAGTTTACATATTCTGTATGCATCTTTTTGACAATCAAATCATATCTTTTTTCGATAAAGATGTATAGTTTGTCGACTAGCGAACGCAAAAAGCGGTTCTCGTACGTTCCCATGTCCGCTTCGTTGTAGTAAGTCAAGACTTTTGTCGGAACGACTTCACCTGAATCGCCAACGCTCTTGATCAGCTGAGTGTTCTGGGCAAGATGGCGGATTGTATTTGTATCGATTTTTTTTGCTCTTTCGACAGGCACAACCTGACTGACTTTTTTCAGGTTTTCCCTGGGATTTCGGGACAATTTATCAATGACGGGAATAGCTCCCTCAACTGAGTCCATCCAAGAATCATCGAAGATCCGACGTTCACGGCGCTCTTTCTGATATAAGGTCGTATTCCCGCTCTTTATTAGATTCATAAATTGTTTGGCGAAATCGTCTTGCTTGTTCACTCCGGCAAACGTCGTATTGATTTTTCTAAAATACTTTTTTACGTCTTTTTCTTCCATCAAAATCCCTCCTAGAACTGTTTCTTCAGGGCTCTGATAAATTTGACGGATTCTTCGAAACCGTTCTTACCGAAAATCTTATGGATTTGTACGATCAGTTGATCAAGTTCGTCTTGCAGGAAAGCAAGATTCAAACTTTCAAATTTACGTAGAATTTTGTTGGCAAAGATATAGTCAAGTCCTTCTTCCTCGGTTCCGCCGGTTGCGACATAGACAGGTACAAACTTATGTACTTGAACCATGATCCGGTTACCAAAAGCGATTTTGAAATTTGACTGGATGTATTTATCCAAAATTTGGAATTTGCTTAATAATCCTTCAGATACAGGGTATTTATAAAATGCTTCGTCAAACAGCTCCTGCAAATAAGAGTTGGACATATGCAATGGTTCAGTTTCGGGAGCCGGGAAGTATTCTCCTTTGGATTCGAACTCCAAAGCAATGGCACGGTCATAAACCTTGTCAGTGATTGTGAAGGTGGAATCGTCCTTATTGGCAGTACCGACAAACCATACGTTTAGAGGTACTGTGATTTTTCCGTTGATGACTTTTACAGGATCGCTTGGCTTGGAATCAGGTACAAGGTCGATTTTCCATTCCGTAGGATCTGGCATTTCCATGATCGATAGGAATTCAGCAAAATAATACTCGATTCTCGCCAGGTTCATCTCGTCAAGGACGATAAAGTTGATATCTTTTCTATAAATTGCCTCGTAAAGAGCTCTCAGGAAGTCGGTTTCATTGAATCGCTTGGTGAATTCATTCAAGTATCCGACCATTTCCGCACGGTCTCTCCATGACGGTTGAACGGATATCATTGCGGCATTATTGTCAAAAAACTTACCCATTGCGTATGGTAAAGAGGTTTTTCCGGTTCCGGAAATACCTTCAAGAATGATTACTTTCGAAGCTGCCATTCCCGCAAAGAAAAGCGAGATCATCTTTCTGCCATAATATAGTTTCAAGCTGGCAGAAGCAAAGTTTACAAAACGATCAACAATTTCGGGGAGTGAAAGATAATCTGATTCTTCCATATAAATATGTGTATCTTTGCCGGCATAATCCTTGTCGACTTGGATAAGTTTAACGAATCTGGATGGTCCGGTAGGCACATTAGATTGAGAAGTATCCCCAAATTGCCCTGGTTGAGGCCGATCTCCAGCCTGTGGTCTTCCACCACCAGCCATAACTCCGCCCATTTCATAGGCAGGTTGCAGTCTCTGACCTCTTTGAAGCGGACCAGTAATGATCTTTTCTGAGGGTTCTCCAGTAGATGCATTGATTCCGAGTTGCGAGACCTTCAAGGCCATGATCTGGTTCTTTTCGTCCATAAGTGAAACGACTTTATCATTTAGCAAAGCGATTTCTTCAATTAGTTCATTCTTCTCGATTTCCACGCTTCTAAAGGAAGCATATTTATTAAACCAAATGAACAATTTGGCAATCAAGAAGATGATCAAGGCAATATTGAGTATAAAGCTGACGGCTACCATTACATAAGAAACAACGGTGAAATCAACGGATTCATCTTTAAGCAACACAAAATAGGATTTGAAGTTATTATATAATCTGACCAAGACTTCATTCCAGACTACATTCCTGAAGAAGTAGACTATGTCTTCCCAGATTTGACGAAATAATTCGACGTAATAACGCGAAAATTCATTCATCTGTCAAACTCCTCCTCCCTGCATTTACTTGTATGGTAAGGTTATTTTTTTACAGGATCGTCCTTTACTTTAGCTTCTTTAGCTTTCAATTGTTCCTGTTCAAGCTCAGCCTTGGCAAGAGCAAGGGCCTCTTCTTGCATTTTAACGCGATCACCCAAAGTTTTTTGGACTTGATATTGCGAGTACACTTTTGTGAACCGGACTACTTCATAAATCAAGAAAGCCAAACACGGAAGAACAATAAATAACAAGAATCCGGTTGACGATTTCAAAAAGTCGATGAACGTGCCTACGCCTCTTAAATGAGTTCCGGTCCAAACGCCGACTATGTCATTGGCTGTAATTGGGCTAGAATCAGCGGGGGCATTATCTCCTTTAGTATAGAATAGTATCCTATCGGTAGCAATAGCTGTAATTCTATGCGTATTGTAATACTGTATGGTACCATCGTCAGTGACTTCGATCACTCTATAAGTGACAACGTCATCTACATTCAAATCATCAGCGTTGAAAGTTGTCTTTATAAAAATTAAATCTCCAGCATAAAAAGTAGTTTCCATTGAATCTGTTTCAACAGTAAGAGCGGAAGCGCCCAAAAAAGTAGTCATATTCTCATCTTTTTCAGAGAACAATGCAACAGCGGAATAGACAACCACCAAAGCCAATACAACCCAAAAGACGATATTACCTACCAGCTTCCAAGTTTTCTTTCCGTTTTTTGTATTTTCCATAAAACACACTCCTCATTATAAGTTATCGTTTTAACACTAACTTATATTATATCGTAAAAAATGGAATAATACATCATGTTTTTGATTTTTTATTAGAGAAAAACGCGGTTTTATGGACTTTTCCCTTTTGAATGCATTTATCAAAGCCACGATGGAAATCATGAGTTTGAAAAAAACATCCCCCTAAGGGGAACACAACTTAGGGTTTGAAGCCTAAGTTGTGTTGAAATGTATGATTTCTATCAAGTGTTTTTGTCAAATCCAAAATTATGAACGGACAATGAATTTAAAACTAATATCGAATAATGCAGCACTCAAAGAGTTTATTGTGTCAGAATCCCAACCTTCAATATATATTCTTACAGTGAATAATGTTGGCGTTTCAGGAGTGATCAAGAAAATATCATCACATTCTGATATTGTGTTTGAACTCATTCCCGGAATAACGTCAAGAAGAACAGATTGAAAGAACACTCCATCAGATACAGTGGAAAAATTAGTGATTGCATCAGTTTGAACAATAGTATTAAATTGGTCAGTTCCGATTTCTTCTCCCTCAAGGACTGTCCAAACATCAGTATAGTCACTGTATCCTGCATAAGCGGATGTAAATGCAAAATCATATTCATTGTCGATACCAAAGATGACAGCAGCATCAGGTCCGCCGGATACACCATAAGTAGTATCGTCTCCCCAAACAGCAACTCTAACAGCATTTACTACATTGTCTTGTTGGACATTGTTTCCACCAGCTGTAATTACAGACAAATCCTGTAAACTAATATATTGGTCTACTGCTGAAGTGGATTGCAAATACAACCAGAATTTAATTTGGATGTAATCTCCACCGTCTTGGTTTGGAGTTGCAGTGGCTGTTAATCCTCTAACTAAGTTAGTATCAATTGCAACTTGCATTTCATTCAAAGTTTTAGCGTCTGTGGAAGTATAAGCGCTTTGAACAGCGGTAACAGGATATAAAGTCCACGCTGCAATTCCTCCTCCAGTGTAATCATATTTTGTTCGAACTTCAGCGCTTGTTAAAATTGTCTTATATGTACCAGGTAAGTCTAAGTCAGGTTCAATATCATCATTAACAAGAGGATCCTCCATTCTAATCAAGAGATTATCGGCAGACTCGACAGTAAGTTGCAATGATGAAACTTCAACTGTTTGCGAAACAGTGAACCATGCATAGGTTGAACCGATAGTCGCAACCAATGCGAACAGTAATACAACGGCTGAAAGTATAACTTTTGATTTTAGTGCTTTCATAATTTAATTCTCCTTTTTATTTTTTTTATTTTTATTTTGTTTGCACACTATGGTTGTATATAGCCGTCTTCATAGACTAGTATAACATTAAACACCATGTCTAATTTGACTCCACCGCCGATAATGTTGTTATTATGATCGGCGTCTTCACCTTCGTACCAGATTAGGACAGTTACTTTAACAACTTCTCCTATATCAAAGGCGGGATATTGTCGCGTCATTACTTCATACAATCCTGAAAATGGCTCAGTTCCCATTTCAGGTTCTCCAGGAGACTGTCCTCTTTCAGTTTGAGGTTTCGCGTAAGTTGTTCCGACTCCATTAACAAGAAGTCTAACACGAATTGATTCCTCTGCTCCTCTGGTTGTGGAAATAAGGTTGATGGTAGCTTTCATGTCAACTACTCGAATTCCGTTGTTCTCCAAGTAGAAAGTGTATGCAAGATACGAGGGTCCATTGTTTGATCCATTGACACTTCCAGCTTCTTCGTCGGAAGGAATGCATACGGGGTCACCAGCTTCGTACAAAGTGTACTCCGTTCCGCAAAAGGTAGTCATTCCATCAGCACTTTCAACTTTTTCAGCATTAAGTCTTGACGTGTACAGTTGGGTGTCAGGGTCTTTCAAGAGTGATATGCCTGCCTGATAATCACGTTTGTCAACTCTGAAAGTGAAATTTCCAACTACTTCTCCATAATACGAGACAGCAAATATCAGAAAGGTAAGAACGGCACTAACGACGATTCCTAAGCGACTAGCTTTCGCAATCTTAGTAGCTTTGGAAGCGTATATGATGCGCTCGGCTAATTTAGCTTTTCGGCTCATATCGTAAGGCAACCCCCCCAGTCTTCAATTTTCGTGGCTTGAGTAATAAAAAAAGCCACCATCTTTTTCCGGATTGAGACACGTTTCTCTATTTCTTACGCAAAAAACATCTTAAGAAATAAAAAAGCGCCCTCATCTTTTAAAAGATAACGGCAACTGGCTACCATCGTATATCGAAGGCCCTATAGCTTTGCGTCACTAACTTTCGCTAGTTTTACTATTTACATGGTCATTATAGTATAGTCAAATTTATTTGTCAAGCGGTTTTTCTTATTTTTTTATCTTTTTTTTATGAAAGAGGCGTTTTATCGCACAATATGGGGATGAAAACGCCTCCATCAATAAGAGAGAAAGATCTATTTAACAAAATCGATAATGGCTTTTGTAAGCTCATCTGGCATGTCGACAAGCGGTGAATGTCCGCAATTTTCGAATTTGATGTACGTTGATTTTGACTTAATCGCCTCAATATTCGCCTGAATCATCATTTCGGGAACCGTGATATCTCTTGTTCCCCAAATGTGAAGTGTCGGCGCTTTGATGAGTCGGATCGTATTATCACCTTTCGAATAAGGTAGGCATATGTCAGACATGTTTTGTGATGCAAGGGCAAAATCGGCATCCGGCAGGTTCCTTTGTTTGAGAGATTCGCCGATATATATCTTGTTGTCATCTATGGAAGGTTTGGCAACAGTATAGATTGTCAGATCGAAGATATATTTGACAAAATCGAAATTGCCAGCATTCAAAGCATCTACTAACGGTTTTACCTGGATGGGATCTGAAGCCATTTCATCGGCATCCTTATAAGTTGCGCCAAATATCATCTGACCTTTTTCGTCTTTCTTGAAAACCGGGTAGCCCATGTGGGTAGTCGAATCGATCAAAACCAATTTTTCGGTTTTTTCCGGATGATGTGCCCCAAATTCCATAGCTACACCGCCGCCCAAAGACCAACCGACAATAACTGCGCTTGTGATTTCGAGAGCGTCCATGAACAGGGCAACATCGTTTGCGAAGTCTTTCAGGGATGTTATTCTCTGGATGTAACTGGAATCTCCATATCCCCGCAAATCCATTGCATATACTTTGAAGTTTTCGGGAAGACGATCAATTAAAGGCAGATAATAAAGTGAAGAAGAAAAATTACCATGGATCAAAACGATTTTTTGTTCGCCAATTCCTTTTTCCACGTATGCGTACGTTTCATTATTTGCTAATTTGACAAATTTCTTTTCCATAAATTCAGACCTACTTTCTTTAGATATTATATTCGGTGTCTAAAACACCGAAAAAGCCAGTGATCAAAGTGGTGAAAATCAAAGGTTTTTCATACATCGAAGCATGCCCTGCTAGTGGTATTTTAATCCACTGGGCATTCTTGAGGTTCTTATATAGATATTCCTGATTCGCTATGGGTGTCAAATAATCTTCTTCGGCAGAAATGATCAGTGTCGGTGTCTCGACACTTGCAAGTTTGTCTCTGACATCAAAACCCTCTGCACTTAGAGTCAAACGTTCCATCTGGTCGAGAAATTGGGGATTAGAAAAAATCGGGATCAATACTTTTTCTCTTTTTTGCATCCATTCGATATGGTCTTCATAAAAATTTGGCGAGTAGATCATCGGGATCGTTGTCTGATAATAATGCAGACCATCCCTTGTCGCACCAGATTTGATCCAGCCTCTGCCGATATCTTTTATCCAGGGGTTGGTGTAGGCATTGGAATTGAACAAAATCATCCTGTTGACGTTTTTGGAGTATTTAACTGCAAATTGCAGCGCGACTGCTCCACCATAGGAAATGCCAACGATATCAACGGATAGAATTTTCAGATGATCCAGCAAAGCCTTGATCAAATCCACTTGGATTTCTTGGGTGTAGGACTCACCGGGTAGTTTGTCGGTTTGACCCTGGTCGAACAAATCGAGGCGGATGACCTGAAATTTCTCCTGAAGCGTCGGGATGAACGGTTGCCAGGATTTTGTCGACATCATGATGCCATTTAATATAATAACTGGAAATCCCAATCCATCTACTTCATAGTAGACGTTTTTTCCAAGATACTTGAAGTTACTCATGGATATAACCTATTTCTAAAGCTTCTTTTCTCAATTGATCCCTGAACATCGGATGAGCAATCGAAATCAGAAGATTAGTTCTTTCACGAACATTTGTCCCTCTAAGGCAAACCATTCCATATTCTGTGACAACATAGTCGATATCGTTTCTGGATAGCGATACTGCTGCTCCTTGTTTAAGCATGGAAACGATCTTTGACATTTCTTCTTTTTCGCCTGTTGCGGGATTTCTGACCATCGCAGTCGAGTAAAGCGCCATGAATGATCTTCCATTCTTGGCATTTTGGGCTCCAACAGCCGTATCTGACTGCCCGCCAGTGCCTGAAAATTGTTGGGTTCCGATTGATTCAGAAGCGCATTGACCGGTAAGGTCGATTTCCAAAGTCGAGTTGATTGAGACCTGGTTGTCATTCAACCCCATAATTGCTGGATTATTAACATAGGATCCTCTAAGTATCATCACCGAAGGATTCTCATCGATGAAATCATATAATTCCTGGGTCCCCAAGGCGAAACAACAGACATGTTTTCCCGGATGCAAAGTTTTTCTCTTTCCGTTGATAACCCCCGCTTTGACAAGATCCATCATGCCGGTGGTAAACATCTCCGTATGGATGCCAAGGTCTTTCTTGTTGATGAGCGCTCTGGCGACGGCATTGGGAATTCCGCCGATGCCAAGCTGGATCGTATCTCCATCGTGGATTTGGTCGGCGATGAAACCGCCGATCTGTTTGTCCTTTTCATTAGGTTCGATATTAGGGATGGTCGGTGCCGGATAATCGACATTGACAAGATAATCGACATCAGATACATGTAATTCCATGTCGCCATATGTCCTCGGAAAGTTTTTGTTGACTTCGATTACCACGATGTCAGCGGCTTCGATCATTTCCTTTTCGTAGACATTTGAAAGCGACAAAGACATATATCCGTGTTTGTCTGGAGGTGTAGCGGTTGTTATGAATATATTTGGTTTTTTATGGTCTAGACGTTTTTTCCCGGCAAAATGCAAATGATTGGGAATAAACGATATATTTCCGTGTTTATCGGCTTTTCTCAAAACGTTGGTATGAAACCAACTGTCAAGATAGAAAGTCTTGCTCCATTTCTCTTCGATGAAAAACTCGCCGTATGCAAACGGCAAACAATTTGTCACGGTGACGTTTTTTACACGATCCCCCGCGTGATGCAGGTTGAACATGAACGCTTGCGGTTCTGCGCCTGCCATACCGACAACAATCTCAAAGTCACTTTGGACGAGATTGATAATGGCTTCGATTTTGACTGTTTTGGGTTCTTTCATGAATTTACCTCGCTTTTTTTAAATGGCGTTAAGGGAGATTCGAAAATCTCCCTTAACAAACCAATATGAGTAATTCTTAGTTGCCTTCGATCTCTTCGATCGTTTGGATTGGACGTACTTTTGCAAAAGCTTCTGTGACGAAGTCTGTTTCAGTAACATCCAAAGTTGCAGGATTGTCTCCGAGAGTGAAACCATATTGCATCAAAGCCATTGAGGCGATACCCCAACGTTTTCCGCCCGTGAAGTCAACAACGCCACCCATTGGGATGTCAATTGCGCTTTCTTCCATAGCGGCAATGTATGATGCCCATGTCAAAGCTTCTTCGTTAGTTTCAACTCTGTATAGGCCTTCAACAAACACGCTAGCTGCGATATAACCAGCCATGGCGAATGAGTTTGCAGTATAATTAGCTTTTCCAACTGTATTGCCATCGTATCCGGCTGCAGTCATAGTTGCAACGAAATCCCAATATGATTGTGCAAATCCGTATAAACCTTCTGGATCAAATATGTCTAACCAAGCATTGACATAGATCGGACGGTTTTCGTTGTACTTATAGTGGTCAACAACTGTGATGTCAGCATTTACATAGGAAGAAAATACTGGCACATTAAAAGCTTGTGCGCTCATTGCATTCAAAGCATATCCGAACGGTTCTTGGTTCATTGCCAAGATAACTGCCTTGACTCCAGCTGCTCTAAGCATTATAACTGCAGTATTGAATGTGTAGGAGCTGACTGACTGATAAGAAAAATCAGCTGTTCTGCCTAGAATTTCGGCTTCAATTTCAATACCGGCTTTGATTGACAAACCAACGTCATCGTTAGTGTAGATGACACCGACTTTTTCGCCAGCTGCTAGAGGTTGATCTTTTGTTTCGCCATAGATTTCTTCCTGAACAGCTCTTGCGGCCATGATTCTTCCGTCAGTCATGTAGATTGGTTGAACGGCCATAACTGGATTGGCAACCGATTCAGCAAAATACAGAGCGTTGATTCCGGTAGCGGCATAAACCATTGGAACGCCAACTTCCTGAATGTATTCGAGTGTAGTGCCGACTGTCGGTGTGCCGAAGTGGCCAACAAGTGCGAATACTTCGTCTTCTTCAACTAGTCTCTCCGTATAAGTAAGACCTGTAGAGGCAACAAATGTGTCGTCATAATGGGTGAAAATGATTGTACGTCCATCAATTCCGCCTGCATCATTGACTTGTTTAAGAACTGCTTCAATACCAGCATTGAAAGGAACACCTACAGTCGCGAACCCACCAGTGGTTGCTGCTGTGTTACCAATCAGGATGGTTGTGTCTGTAACGCCTTGAACAAGAATTGGCGCTGCAGTTGTAGTCGTAGCTGCTGCTGTTGTTGTCGCTGCTGCTGTTGTTGTCGTTGCTGCTGCTGTTGTTGTTGCTGCTGCTGTTGTTGTTGCTGCTGCTGTTGTTGTAGCCGCAGTTGTTGCTGCAGTGGTAGCTCCGCCGCAGGCAACGGCTGTTAGGCCTAAAACTAGCATAAATCCAATTAATACTAATCTTTTCATATTTTTCTCCTTTTCTTAATTCTCTTTTTTGTATAGTTACCGAAAATACCGGCAATTACCTTATGATTACTTGCTTGCTCCAAGGTATGCTTCAACAAGTTGCTCATCTTTCATGAGTTCCTCGGCGCTACCTTCGGTTTTAACTTTTCCTAGTTCTAAAACATATACGTAATCAGCTATTTTCAATGTCTGGTATGCGTTTTGTTCGACTAGGAGAATCGTGTTGCCTTTGTTTTTGATTTCATTGATGATCGCAAAAATCTCTTTGACAATCAGAGGCGCAAGGCCTAATGAAGGTTCGTCCATCAATAGCAATTTTGGTCTTGCCATCAAGGCTCTGCCAATGGCGAGCATCTGTTGTTCGCCGCCTGATAATGTCGATGCCTGTTGTTTTCTTCTTTCCTTCAAAACAGGAAAATAGGCAAAAACCTCTTCAAGCGTCTGTTTTTTCAATTGCCTAGCACTGATTTTTTGTATTTCGGTGACATTACCATCGGCATCCGTTTTCTCGATAATTTTTTTTCTTAGAGAATACGCTCCGACAAGCAGATTTTCCTCAACAGTGAGGCCTCGCAAAATCAAGCGTCCCTCCGGAGATTGGATCATGCCTTTTTTTGCCAGGCGGTATGGCGCAAATCCGGTGATGTTTTCTCCATCAAAGAGAATTTTGCCGGATTTGGGTTTAACGACTCCGTTGATTGTTCTAATCGTTGTCGATTTTCCGGCGCCATTGGCGCCTAAAATCGCTACGATTGAACCTTCTTTCACCGATAGATTGATGCCCTTGATTGCCCGAATGATTCCATAATCGACAATCAGGTTGGATACTTCAAGAATGTTCTCTCTCATTATTCTTCCCCCAGATATGCGTCCCGGACAATCTTGTTGTTTTGGATCTCTTTGGGTGAACCGATTGCAATCTGTTTTCCAAACGAAATCGCGCAAATTGTATCGCAAACATCCATTACCAGTCCCATGTCATGTTCAACCAGGAAAATCGTGGTATTGTATTCTTTTCTTATCTTGCGGATGATTCTGGCAAGTTCCACGGTTTCAGATTCGTTAAGTCCTGCGGCAGGTTCATCAAGAATGATCATTTTAGGTTTGACCATCAAAGTTCTTGCAAGTTCGATTTTTTTCAGGATTCCATAAGGAAGACCAAACGGAATTACAAATTGATATGGCAACAATCCGAGCATTGCCAAAATATCGGTTGCTTTTTTGCGAAGAACAGCTTCTTCCTGATGAAGTTTTCGCGAATGGATCAATTGTCCGAAAAATCCTGTTTGGAACAGTGAATGGGCGGCCACAAGCAGATTGTCCAACACCGATAGTTCCCAAATCAGTTCCACGTTTTGGAAGGTGCGTACAATCCCTTGTTTGACGATCTTATGGACAGGATATTCATTTAAAAGGATAACCTCAACGAGATTCTTCCGAAAATACATCAGGCCGGAAGGGGGATTGTAGAATTTGGTAATGCAGTTGAAGACGGTTGTTTTTCCAGCTCCGTTTGGCCCGATGAGACCGAAGATCTCGCCTTGTTTGACATCAAAAGTAAGGTTGTCAACAGCCACTAGTCCGCCAAAACGCATCGTCAGTTTGTCCAGACGCAGGATCACGTCTTCAGGCAAGCCGTTGTCGTTTTTAGGCATGTCTTTGGTCAGTTTGCCAATCATGTCCTTGTGATTTTTTATGTTTTGGGCAATTCTTTCCAACTGATTCTTTTTGTTTGTTTCTATCTTTGCTGTTTTTGCCGCATATTTCTCTTTTACTACTTGAGTTTTCTTTTCAAACAAAGCATCAAGAAGCAACGAATTATTCTCATATAATGCCACTGCTTGTTCCGGGTTCTTGGCTTTTGCTTCAAATGAGGCCGTGATCTTTTGCTTGCGTAAAGCCAACATGTCATCAAGTAATTTAAGTTTTTTATTGCGGATAACTTCTAGTTGGGCCTCATCAAGTTTATGTGTTTTTGCCTTGCGGATCATGATTTGGTTGAGAGCTCTTTTTTCCCAGTAATGTTTGGTTTCTGCTTTTTCGAAACGTGTCTTTATCTCTTGTTCGATATATTTGGTCGTGATGCCGGCTCTAAGTGCAAAACCGCGAAGTTTTTCCTGATGCGTTTCTTCAATACGGTTGGTTGCCGATAATAATAACTTATCTTGTCTAAAAACTTGTATATCCCTATAATTTTCCAGAAATTCTTGCTTTGCCTGCAGTTTTTCAATCCGGAAAATCCGATATTTTAGAATCAGCCTATTAATCATCTTTGCCATATTTGTATACTTTCCATTTTATTCGTAGTTTTTTAATGAATAATACGAATTTATATTTCAAAGTCTGAAGCAGGCGGATCAGACCTCCAGGATAAAACATGACGACCACGATGATCAGCACTCCGTTGAATATGACCATCAGTGCCGAGTTGTTCTGGAAAAAAGGAATATAATTCAAGATGGCCAAATTCAATCCGAAAATAGTGAAAACTCCTAGGATGATTCCGGCTATTGATTGGGCGCCACCGACAATGACGGCCGCAAGAATGTTAAGTGAGAAAGACAAGTTCCAGTCAGGTGCGTAACTGAATTTGATATACATGATATATAGCATTCCAGCCAAAATTGCGAACACAGTTGAAATGACAAATGCCAACAAGCGGTATTTCAATAAACTGATACCCATCGACTGGGCTGCAGAATCGCTATTTTTCATTGCGAGCAATGCTCGTCCAGTCGGGCTCTTGATGATGTTCAGTGTCGCAATCATCGCCAGCACAAACAAAACGGTGATGATGATGTAAACCGCTTGTGCTGAAACGGCGTTGCCAAATAGTGTGAAGTTTCGAAATTGCCGACCTGAATAGCCTCCGGTAAATTTATCATAACTGATAAAGAATGCCCTGAGGATCTCTCCGAGTCCCAAAGTAATGATTGCCAGATACATGCCTTCGATTCTCAGGGAAATGAAGCCGACTATCAGTCCGACGACGATTGCCACCCCAAAGGAAATTCCCAAAGTGTAAATGAGAGGATAGTGCAATACTCCCGAGAAATAGCCCATGATAAATGATCCTAGTCCGACAAATCCTGCTGTACCAAGTGAAGCCATCCCTCCATAACCCAAAAGCAAAGAGAAACCGAGTGCGATGATCGAATAGATCATCGTCATGACAATCGCATTAATAATGGAGATTGTTACCAAGCCCATGCTTCTAAGGTAAAGTGTGAATAGCAAGATCAGACCGAAAAGGATGAAACCGAAATAAGGATGTTTTACCACTGAAGCAAACTGCTTCGACTGTTGTTTCATAAAATTAGTAAGTTTTCGCATGTTACACCTTTTTCGCCGTCTTCTTGCCGAAAAGCCCAAGCGGCTTGGCAAGAACAAGGAGGAGGATTACTCCGTAAACGATGACACTTTGCCAGACATCGTTGTAAAAAGGTGCTACTGATGAAAATAAATTGATGAGCAATGCTCCGACAATCGGTCCTCCGAAAGAAGAAAAACTTCCTAAAACGGCTGCCATGAAGGCATTCACTTGAACCGGAATCATCGACGCCACCTGGACTTGAGCACCAGCAGATGCATAGAGGAATGCGGCTATGGAACCAAGACCACCGGCAATCGCCCAGCTCATCGCAGTGATGACTCTCGTATTGACACCCATCATTCCGGCAACGATCTCGCTGGATGCAGTTGCCCGGACTCCAAGTCCCCATTTGGTGAAGCGGAGTGCTCCGAACAGAATCGCCAGGACAACCACAGTAATCACCAAGGCATACAGATTATGATAAGGAATCACCAACATCATGTCGCCGATTTGAAATAATTTTACGTCTACAGAAAATGCTTCCAAAGATGGAGCAATAGTTCCAAAGATAACCGGTATCAAGCCCATCAGAACTAAGACCAAGCCCATCGTGATCATTTGCTTTCCAACTGAAGAAACGTGTTTGCCTCTTCTGATGATGACAACATCTACGAACAGACCTAACAGCGATGCACAGACAATACCTGCAAACATGCCGAGGAACAATTTTGGAGTTTTCCCCATTGATGAATTGCTCGTGAGATACAAGACAAAATTTGCAGCGAAGAAAGCTCCGAATGTTGCCATCATTCCTTGAGCAAAGTTAGTGGTAACAGATGTTTTAAAGATCAGAACTATCCCGGTAGTAGCCAGAACCAAGACACATAAGTCGACCAGGTTCAAAAGAAATATCTGAAGAAACATTTGCATGGTGATTGCCTTGATCGTGAAAAAGAAAACGCCAATAAGTCCAACAACCAAAATGATATTGATAAGTTTATTTCTATAGAGTTGACGTTTCAGGTGTTTGCGGAAAAACAGCATGTCCATCAAAAAATAGAGCACTACAAGAGCTGGTACGAAAATCAGGATTTGGTTTAAAGCGACATCAATTCCCGGCACTAGCATCACCCCACTTTATGATATTTGCAGCCCAGACATAACCGATGCCTGCCGCGAGCATGCAAATGACGCTTCCATCCCTAATTTTACCTTGTTTTAAACCAAGATACAAGGACAGTATCTGGTCGATTTGACCGATATGGCCATAATCTTCTAAATATATTGTTTGATCTTTTCTAAGATTGAAATCTTTTAACAGGGCCAAATGACCTGATCGTTTGATATGCAAGATCGCCATATAATCAAGGTCTTTTCGCTCCATATGTGATTTTTCGAGCGCTTTGTCGATACACTGATACCAGTTTGGCAACGATACTTCGTTTAGTCTGTTTTTCATTTTCACAGGATCTAAAAGACGCAAACTTTTTTTTGCAGCTTCTAGATTGTCCTTGGTAATCGGATTACAAGTTCCGCCGATTTCGACTCCGGCAGTTCTTGAAAGTGACCCATCAGCGATAATATGAGAACCCAACAACAGATTTTTTCCGTAATTCTTCTTCAAAATGATTGCACCGCCACCGGCGCCTAAGTTGTACATCATCGACATGTCTTTGTCGGTGAAATCTATGTAATCGCCATTTCTGTAACCCCCTACAATCATGATACAGTTGACTTCATCATCCGCTATCAACATGTCTTTGGCTATTGTGAGTGCCGAAACCGTTGTGCAGCAGCGATTGGCGACATCGATTCCCCAAGCATTAGTAGCCTTGATCTTGTCTTGGATGTATAAAGCTGACGTCGTCAAAGGATATTCTTTCCATTCTTCACCAACACAAATGATGACATCGATTTCCAATGGATCGATGCCGGTGTTTTTCAAAGCATCAAGAGCAGCGTATACGCCCATTTCCTGAGTTCCGTCTTTGGGGCCGGGAATAGTTTTCTGGCGAATACCGAGTTTTTCGATTACGCCAGCTTCTGTCCAGACGCCTTTGGTAGCCAGGCTGATTTCCTTGGCACTCATTCTGTCTTTTGGAAGATAGATGCCGCACCCGACGATGCCTACTGTTGGTTTGTTCATGGAATCACTTCTTTCTTGAGGAAGCGTTATAGACGCATTCCACCGTTCACATTGATTGTTTGACCAGTAATATAGGAGGCATCATCAGAAGCAAGGAAAGTCGCGACTTTGGCGATTTCTTGCGGTTCCCCGAGTCTTTTGATCATTGTCAATTGAGCAAATTTGTCGAGCAATTCCTGAGGAACAGTCTTTAAAATATCAGTCATTATATAACCGGGAGCGATTGCGTTCACACGTACGGGAACACCTTTTCTCGCAAATTCTTTCGCCCAGGTCATCGTCAAACCGATGGCTCCGGCTTTGGAAGCGGCATAGTTTGCCTGCCCGATATTGCCAAAGACACCAACCACTGAAGATATATTGATGATCGATCCGCCTCCGATTTCTTCCATCTGCGGTCCAATGAAACGGACAAGATTAAACAAACCTTTAAGGTTTACATTCAAAACAAGATCCCATTGTTCGTCAGTCATTTTTTTGGTCATCGAATCGCGGGTGATTCCGGCATTGTTGACCAAAATATCGATTTTACCGTATTTTTGAATGATTTCATCGAAGAATGTCTTGCAGCCCTGGACATCAGTTACATTCAGTTCGTAAGGTATGACATTTTCCATCTCATAGGACATTGGTCCCATGTCGGCGACGATTACAATCGCGCCTTCTCTAGCAAAATCTTTGGCAATTTCTCCGCCAATGCCTTTGGCACCGCCGGTAACTACTGCAACTTTTCCTTTAAGTTTCATATTTTCCTCCAACTATCTTTTAATAATTATCGCAGTTCCCATGCCTCCGCCGATGCAAAGGCTAGCTAACCCGATATGTCTGTCTAGTTTAATCATTTCATGTAACAAGGAAACGACGATTCTGTTTCCCGAAACTCCTACAGGATGTCCCAAGGCAATGGCGCCTCCATTAACATTGGTGATGCCAAATATATCAGCTTCGGAAACATTATGCTCTTCAGCCAATTCCTTGACGACACCGATTGATTGCGAGGCAAATGCTTCATTGAGTTCAATCAGTTCGATGTCTTTCAATTTGAGATTGGCATTTTCCAATGTGTAATTAATCGCAGGAACAGGTCCCAATCCCATGACGCTGGGATCGACTCCGCTTTGTCCGATGGCGATAATTTCTGCCATTACCGGCAAATTGTATTTTTTGACTATTTCTTCAGATGCGATGATGGTGAAACTGGCTCCATCGTTGATGCCGGATGAGTTTCCCGCTGTTACCGAGCCGTCTTTTTTGAATGCCGGACGAAGTTTGGCCAATTTTTCAGGGCTAGTGGTCCTGTTAGGATATTCATCTTTATCAAAAATGATTGTTTCTTTTTTGGTTTGGATTGTAATCGGTACGATTTCTTCATTGAATCGGCCTGAATCAACGGCTTTGATAGCTTTTTTTTGTGAAAGATATGCAAAAGCGTCTTGATCTTCACGGGAAATATGATGCTTGTCAACGATGTTTTCCGCAGTCATACCCATATGAACTTCAGAAAATACATCGGTTAATGCATCGGTCAAAATATGATCCTGCAACATGAAATCTCCCATTTTGACACCGTCACGCACTTTATATGATGCCAAATATGGTGCTCTACTCATTGATTCGACGCCACCGGCGACGACAAGTTTGGAAAATCCCGCTTGGATTCCCATATAGGCATTCATTATCGTTTTCATACCGGAACCGCATACCATATTCAAAGTGTACGCGGGAACAGAAACGGGAATCCCTGATTTGATAGAAATTTGTCTGGCAATACCTTGTCCGACTCCGGCGGAGAGGATGTTGCCTACGATAACTTCACTGATTTGATCAACTGGAGTTTTAGTTTCAGCCAATAATTGTTTTAAAACTGTCGCGCCAAGCTCGGCCGGATGGACATCTTTTAGCGTTCCTAAAAATTGACCGATCGGACTTCTTTTAGCACCAACGATAAATACTTTTTGTTTCATATTTTCCTCCTATTTACTTAAAAACGCTGAAAATAGACATTTTTCAGTCGTTTGAATTCACTGAAGTGCACGAATGATAATTCACCTGCAATAATATATGAACATTTATTCATGTTATGAAAATAGTTTAGCTGAAGATTAAGATTTTGTCAAGCGCTTTCAAAGAGAATTTTGTTTACATTTTCCTTTCATTAAGCCTTACATCTGGGTGTTGATTTATAAGACCGCGAAATTTGGCTATCAAATGGCGATTGAAATGAAAACGTTAACAATTAAAAACAATATGAGAGTTTATTCATGATATTTCATTTTCATTTTCAAACACAAAAAAGTGAAATATTCCTTGAAATGGAAGTATTATTAATATACAATGTAGGAAGGTGATAAGTTATGGGCCAAAATGGATTTCATCCGCCAAAAACAAAAGTCGGAGAAAAAACTTTTCAAAGAATCATCAGAACTGGAAAAAAGCTCTTTGCCAAAATCGGATTCCAGGCAACTTCGATCAACGATATTATTGCCAAATCGAAAGTGGCTGCCGGAACATTCTATATCTATTTTGACAACAAGCTAGCGCTGTATCTGTATTTGCTGAATGAATATCGTCTTTCCATCCGACATGCTGCCAGCGAGGCAACCAAGGGTTTGAAGACCAGATATGAGATTGAGCGTGAAGGACTCAAGGCCTTCATAATGTACGTAAAGAAAGACCCGCTTGCTTATAAAGTCATCTGGGAGTCGCTTTTCATCGATCCGAAGATTTTTCAAGAATACTATCAGTCATTTGGAGAAGCTTACATTTACCATCTAAAGAATTTCGTTACATTAGGCGAAGTCAGGGACGATATCGATCTAGAGACCATGTCGTACGTATTGATGGGGATATCCAATTTCGTCGGTTTGCAAATCCTGTTCCGGGACAAAGTCAGCGAAGCAGAGATTGATTTTGTCGTCGATGAGGCGATGAAGATTCTTGAAGGCGGCATTTTCTTCAGAAACAAACCATAAGAAAAGCACATCAGTCGATGTGCTTTTCTTCTGGATAGAATTTATCAAATGTATTCATGTCCCAAGGCGGTACTTGGAAAATCTTGCTGATTTCCACTGCGGATTTGGGTTTACTGAAATAATAACCTTGTAGGAACCTTACATCAAGATCTACCATCTTCTGGATCATTTCTTCATTTTCGATTCCTTCGACGATTACAATCTTCTGCTTCTGCATAGCTGTTTGGATAGAACGAATTATCTTGTCGGATTCTTCGAACTTATTCATAATCTTAAGTGTGTCATCACGACTGATTTTGATGATACTCGCTTTGATGGAGTCCATGTCAGCGATGATTTCAAACTGGTCTCCCAAATCGTCAATGGCGATTCTGAAACCATATTTTCTGAATTCAGCAAGATTGTTCATCGCAATCGGGCTCTTCGAGATCGTGTAATAATCGAGGATCTCAAGGCAGAATAATTCGGCGCTGAAATCGTATTTTTTGACCGCATCGAAGAATGTCTTGGCAAGACCCTCGACAATTAATTGTTTCGGGGAAAGATTGGTGGAAATAAAAATGTCACGAACCTTATATTGTTTTTTCCAAATCGTGTATTGCTGAAGGATCTTTTCAAATCCCCATGAACCGAACCAGGTGATATCGCCAGTAAGATCCATTACGTTCAGAAATTTTCCGGGTGGGAGAATTCCCATCACGGGATGGTTCCACCTGAGCAAGGATTCCAGGCCGATGACCTTTCCGGTTTTGATATCAACTATCGGCTGATAATATAGGACAAATTCGTCGTTGGTGATGGAGCGCTTGATTTCCTGGTAGTAGCTCATGTTGAACTGCTCTTTCTCGATTAAGTCCTGAGAATAGAGATAATAACGATTTTTGCCTTCTTTTTTGGAAACATAAAGTGCGATTTCTGCGTTTTTGATTAATGAGGAAGAGCTGATTCCATCATATGGGAAAAGCACGACACCAATCGATGTGGTGATTTGCTCGTTGACGGTTTTGAGCGGTTGGTTAACTTCTTTCAACAATCCGTTTGCAGTTTCTTTAATAACTTCAGAGTTAATATCACCTTGTGAAAGGTAATAAATATAGAAGTCATCCTTGAAATTGCCAACTATATTGCCTTTTGTGGAGAATTTTTTAAGTCTTTTTTCGATTTCGAGTACGACTTTTCCAGTTTCTTTATCCGAATATTTTTCGCTGATATAATGGAAATTGTCAAGATTCATATAAAATAGAACGCCGATGGCGCCTTCTTTAGCCTGATGAATAGACTGATTAATCAGTCCGAGGATATCTCCTGACTTTTTATTAGTCTCGCGATGCTCCACGATCAAATGCGAGTCATCTTTTTCATCCTTATCATCATTTGTTTTGACAAGCCGCCTGTCTTCCGAACCCTTGCGCATTTCCTTAACGACATTGCGAAACAGGAAAAACAGCGATACAGCTGTGAGAATGACGATGATGGACGCAACAACGGCGTCGTAGGCGTGCTGCGTCGGAACGGCGCTAAGCATCCAAACTATAATGTTATTCAACAATACCACCTCTATTCAAAATAATCCTTGTTGGCAAAAACGTCGATTCTTTTGTTCTTTGCGACCTTGTAAAACTGGTCGACATAATGCGATGCTTCTTCGAATACAAGTGGTTTCGAAAATAAGAACCCTTGGAAGACATCCGTAGAAATCTGTTTCAAGTATTCGTATTGCTTACGCTTCTCAACACCCTCTGCGATTACTGTCATATCCAAGTTATGTACCAATTGGACGATGGTTGCGATGATGCTGTGATCTTTTTTCGGGCCAAAAATCCCATCGACGAAGGACTTGTCGATTTTGAGATTGTCAAAAGGAATCTGTTTGAGATAAGTCAGAGAAGCATAACCGGTACCAAAGTCATCGAGTGCAATCCTGGCTCCGATTTCATGGAGATAATCGACGATTTCCTCCAGATAAAGCGATGATTCGATCAACACACCCTCGGTTATCTCTAAAACTAGAAACTTGGGGTCGATTTCGGTGTCGCGGATGATCCGCTTCAACACATCAATGAAATCTTTTTGCATCAATTGGACCGGACTGACATTGACTGACATTACAAATTTCATATTGAACCGTTTTTTCATTTCCACTTGCGCCAGGCACGCCTGGTGCAAAATCCAGTTTCCTATCGGAATAATCAGATGCGATTCTTCAGCATTCGCCACAAAGATCTGAGGGCTGATTTCGCCCAGAGTTGGAGATTTCCAGCGAACCAATGCTTCAAATCCATAGATCTCATTCTTGCTGTCGATTAGCGGCTGGTACTTAAGATATAGTTGCTCGTTCCTGATGGCTAGGGCCAACTGTTCGGAGAGTTGTGCTTTGTAGGATACTTCTTTTGTCAATTGATCGTTATAGAAAACAAATTTACTGCCTTGTGTTTCCCTGGCTTTGTAAAGAGCGACATCGCATCGCTTGATCAAATCGACAACATTTCTTCCGTCCGAAGGATAGATTCCGATTCCGGCGCGGAGGGTGACTTCGACTTTCAAACCGCTGATATCGATCGGCTCGGAAAAACTTTCAAACACTTTGTTGATTTCATATTCAACCCGTTCGAGAGATTTTACGTTCGGAACCAAAAAGACAAATTCATTTCCGCCGTTTGCATAGATATAATCCATATTAGTAATAGATTTTCTGAGTCTGTTGGCAATACCTTTGATTAGTTCATCGGATACATTTTGACCCTTGGTGACGTTGATGCTTTTCAAATTGCCGACCTCAAGTAAACAGACGGCCACCTTTTCGGTTTCTTTTCGCATGTACTCATCGATTTCCTGATGACTTGCTTTGCGATTTTTCAAACCTGTAAGAGTGTCGAAAACAAAACTTTGATAAACTAGTTCGACTTGTTTTCCGATTTCGCTGCTCATGATATTCAAAGCTTCTGCAACATGTCGCAACTCATTATTTTCCTTGACACGCACGTGGATATTATAGTTGCCTTTTTTGATTTCTTCAATCGAATTAAGAATGTCATCAATCGGACTTAATGTCTTGTGAATGTTTTTGGAAAGAATTAAGGAAACCAGAAACATCAAGAACAAGATGCCACTTAAAAAAATCAGGAAAGTGAGTTCCAAAGTAAAACCTGGGGTTGCTTCCACAAAAATCGCCACAAGCCAGTCAGCATCGGGAATATCGCTGTAGGCAACCAGATAATGTTTGCCAAAAATGTTCAGGTTGACCGAGCTAGAGGATGTATCGATGTTTTCAATCACCTGTGCCATTCCCGCACCAGCAAAGCCATAAAGCGCGTCCTGGGTGGGAATAGTGGTTCCTGAAGCCAATTCATAGGCAGACAACGCGATATCGGAAACATGTAAGACAGTAATGCTGTCTTTTTGTTCGAAAAGCGCAAAGGACTTCGCTTGGTCGCCTGTGTAATAATCATAGGCAATGAACACATTTGGCAAGGCTGAGATCAAAACATCGATACCAACATAGCCAATAATCTCTGTAGAGTCATAGACGGTGCTCACGAAAGAAATCGTTTGCTCACCTGATAAGGAATCTAGATACGGTGAGGTGATCACAAAATCGCTTAGTCCAAGATCTGTATACCACGGCCTGTCATGCAATGCCCACGAAGCATCTGACATCTGATCATCGGTGCCGATGAAACAGCCATCAAGTCCTGTAGAACAGGCAACATCTGTCGCTAAAAAGATAAAATTGTATACACCTTCATAACTGAATTGGTAAAGAGAATCAAATTCATTCTTGAAGTTGTTGTATAGTATATAGTTGGGATCATCCACAGCGGTTATGACAGGACTACCCCCATTGTTTAAATATTTTAAATAGTTAATGACCGAAGCTTCTTCTGCCAAAGTATCAATATCAAACGTCGCGTCACGTAAAAATGCTTCGACAGAGCCGGTAGTGTTCGTGATTTCCGATTCCATCCGGGATGCCTGTGTGTTATCCAAGTTGTCCTTGTAGACGAATGCAAGAATAGCGATTACAATAACCAAAAACAAGGCATTGAGAAAAACCGTCATGCTGACGATTTTTCTAGCCAAAGAGTTATGTTTGGATTTAGTCCTTTTCTTCTGCAAAGCAATTCACCGCCTATTTAATTTTACTCGCCCCAGGATCGGAAGAAATCGAAAAGCCCCCAAGGTTTATCTGTAGAGATCGGATCCTTATCGCGTATGTAAACATTGAAACGACGTGTTCTGTTTTTTGTGGAAAAGCCGATATAATAATATTTGCCTTCAAATACCTGATCCAAAGTAATTTCATTCAATTCCATATACTCATTGACGCCGTAGAGCGTATAATCAGAATATTTGATTTCATAAGTATACAGATCATTCAGGTACTGATCAAGCGGCAATTCAATGTTGAAAGAGAAGAATCCGCTGCGGTTACGCCCGAAGCTGTAATAATACTCCCCATTATATGTGTAAATGAATTGCGTCATCTTGCTAATTAATCCGCTAAGCGTGATTTCTGGATCAGTTTCAAGTTGAGTGAAAGTGGGGAATTCATCCGGATCATCAACACTGGGGGCGGAATCATTGCCGTCTGTTAGAAAATTTTTAACGGAGATAATCACCATCTGATTGGAGAAATCGTCACTCTCCGAGGCCAAGGTACAGACTTCAGGATCACCGGAGCAGTAATAAATATCAAAAATAAAGGTCGCATTGAATACTACGTCTGTAACTGTAACATAGTAATATGCATGATGCACACCATCTTCTGACGTGACTCGATACAGGATCATGACTTCTTCCTCTTCGCCTGGCTCCAAACCTGTATCAGGAAAAACAGTGAAATTGGCAAGAAGAATGCTCTGTTCCTCGGGCAATGCATCAGCGGTAACTTCGGTTGTCCAATACCACGAGGATGTGTCAGAGTCATAGGCATACTTGGACATTGAAGCACCATAAGGCATATATTCAAGCATATATGGCATATACGCTGCAAGCGGAATGTTGGAAACTTTGCCATCGACTTTATAAAATTCGTAAAATGCCAAATCAGCACCATCGTAATCGATACCACCAAAATATACGACCGGGTAGTAATCTGTGTTCACGACGCAATATTCGTTGTCAGCTCCCGCTTGATCACAGGTATACATATACGGGTAAGACGTTTCATTCGCAAGTTGTGAGAATCGAATATCAGATATATAAGCATTGATTCCTTCAAGTTTTGTGATAACAAGGGTAGTCGCAATCGTCACGTAATTAGCGGTCCCATCGCGATAAAAACTGAAACTGAAAGTGTAAATTCCAGGAATCGTGTCATAATCCATATAAATCATGAGATAATCATTTACTGCATAAGTAATTCCCACAATCTCTTCTGGAAGATATGTTGTTAGTTCATCTAGGCTCGTGGCCCCCACATCTACCGTAAAATATGACTCGCTTCCAACGGTTAGATTGTATAAATCAAGATTTTGATCCAATCCGAGGTCGATAGTGAACGTGGTAAGATCATCTTCACGGGCGGCGTAAACATCATTTGGATCGTTTTCATTGCCATTTTTCTGGACTGAAGCAAAATCGATGTCTCTTTCATATATATGGTGCGTGTAGGTGTTTGTTGTCGCATTTTCAGCTTCGACAGTGTATTCAAGCAAATAGTCCTTGTATCCGTCAGTATATGTCACAGAAACAAGTCTCGCGCTAGTGATAGATGAAAACGGAGAAAGCATCAAAGTGCCAGCGGTCATATATGAGATATCATATGTCAGATTCGAAAGATATCCAGCAAGTAATGTATTGTCGTTTTCCGAAAAGTTATCTGTCGAAGTGTCAATATCAAGAGTATAGCCAAGATTGACATCGGATGTAATTTGTAGTCCGTTGATTGCCATAGAATCGGATTCAGAATAATAGGTAAAATCAGAAATCAGTTTTGCTGATGCAGCGGATTTGTCAAAATGGACTGTGTTCAAAGTGCTTGTTGGGAAATACCTGTATGTGAAATAGTAATCTCCCATCCGCAAATTACCTAGGAAAGTAAAGGTGATTTGATATGTTCCAGTTCCAGAATCGATCACAGTCGGTACTGATGAAACAGTATAGTAACTCGAAGGCACGGTTGAATCATCATTATATTTTAACACAAAATAATTCTTAAAGTCATGACCAGTCGTGAAAATACCGTTGGTATCTGTAAATACAAACCGAATCGAGCCGGTTGATCCGGCGTCGCCAAGACTTCTGACATCTCCCGGAGTCGATGAAGCATCGATCAGGCCTCCGCCATTGAAGGCCACATCGGTCAAGCCTGTAGTTCCACCGCTGTATAAAATTCCGGGAGTAAAAGTCACATAGATTTCATAATCAGTGAAATAGATTTCATGGGCAAAGAGATCATCACCCACGAATGCCTCGGAATAGACTGTGAAAGTGCCCAAAAGGCTGGTTTCTTCTACTGTTATATCTTTATCAGGTATCGTTATCGTGAGCAAGGCAGGATAATCAGTTGAAATTCCATCATCAGCTTCGTCTACCAAAAGCGCCCTGAAAGCAATCAACTCAGCCTCTGAAGCAGGGTGGCCGAAGTAATCCTCGGCAGTAATCGCAATCAAAGCATAGGCAGAAGTCAAAGCTTGGGTAATTTCATATGACACTGAGACATCACCCACTAGGTACGCTTCCATGCTGATAGAGAAATCTATTCTTTTGGTAACATAGTCAATCTCAGCGTTTTCAAGCAAAGTATTACTATCTGTCGTTTCTTCGAGTATTAATTGGACTGCCTCGCTTGGAATCAGCTCTGATTTTTCATTGAAAATCGTTTGGCGAAGATCGTTATATTTGTCTATTACCGACTGAGACAAAGGATTGGTATATATGACGGACAAGCTTTCATAATCTGATAAAAGCGATATGTCTTCTTCATAGTCTTCGTTGACAACTCTCATTTTACTCAAATCAAGGTTAGTCGGCAAAACAGCGCCATAGCTGGATCCTGCAGTGGTTGACAATACATACATTCCATATTCTCGATAGTTTTCACCTGACGCTTGAAATCTATCTGCCAACAATACATTAGGCATATAGTAGATGAATTCTGTCAGGGCAGAATTTGTGCGCATTTCAAAATTTTCATCATACATGTATTCATCTTCCGAAACTGTAATATTAATATCATCAGGATCTTCCGTGATCCAAGGTACTTCGACTTCGATTGGATCATAAAACACGAGTGGTGTGTTTCCTACTGAATAATTGGATGATGTGGTGAAGGTGAAAGGTGTTCCTGGACTGCTTACATACTCGGCGATACTGCCTACTTGTTTATATAGGTTGGAGACAGTTGATCCATATGTATAAGGGGCTCTTGTCCCTGATTTGCTTGTGATTGTCACTTGTGCGTAGTAGAAACCGGTAAAAACGGCTTGAGAAGTGTCTCCAAGTCGGGCAGAATAATACAAAGCCCCATTGAACTGAAAATATCTTGCGGAGTTGACAAACCCGTAGTCCTGATCAAGTCTTCCTATCAAATCGATCATTGGATTGGCGTTGACAATGAAATCAAAACTGCCTTCATCGGTCGACATGATACCTCTTGTTCCTCTTTGGAGACGACCGAAAATGCCTCCAAATCCACGTTTTGTCCTTGGTTCTTCTTTTGTCATGCTTGCAGGAAAGATAGTTGTATTTTCATCAGCTAAAAAATAACTATAAATATCCGCGTACGTCAAAGCTACTTTATCAATCGAACCGTACGAGCCGGTAGAAATGGCTTTGATGTTCCCGTAATTGATTGCGGTATTGATGTCAACGGTAGTTGTCGCTGTATCCGATGCTCCGGCAACATATGAAGCGCCTATGATTCCTCCGGCAACATCTGTCCCGGATATTGTTCCATGGTTCAACATTCTCTTCATGACACAAAGGCCATAGCCGACAACGCCTCCGGCAGCCGCATAAACGGCAGGTCTGTCGTTTGATCCGACCAGCGTATTCGGATAGTATGTCGCTCCAGTAACTCCACCTAACGGATCATCCGTTCCAAATCTCATAGTTGCTGCAGTATTGTTTGATGACGTAGAATATGAACCTATCTGGGAGGAGATAGCAGATATATTGCCAAAATTTAGACCATTGGAAATAATCGATCCCTCGATAGTATCTGCAAGAAGATGCTCGCTTACAGTAATTCCTCCCGCGATAGCTTCAGAATACAGCGAGGTACAGATAATGCCTCCAGCACGAACATAACGGTAAGCCAATGCAATTATAGCTCCATTATTAGCGGTATCATATACTCTGGCATTTCCGCTTAGTGTAGCGGCGACAATGCCTCCGGCAGTTACTCCCGAAGTATATGCAGTAATTCTATTTGCAGTGTATGAGTCAGTAGATAGAGTCGTAACCCCCGAAGTCGAGGAATTGTAGACTCGAATAGCTCCCATGTTTGCGCAGTCTTGAATTGAACCTGCATTAAGCGTAGCTATGCCAGCCGCAAAGGTGTTGCTGCGACTCCGAATGCCATAATAAGTAGCTGAATAAGAAGTTGTGATTTCGCCATAATTGATTGTATTTATGATACCTATGGTAGCTATTGGCTGAGTCGGAGACATTTCTGGATCATGTAAATCTCCAGAGTAATTTAGGTTTACAATCCCTCCAATATAAATATTAGGATAGCCGGAAGTGGAGGAATTGATATATGCTACGGTGATTTTCCCTTGATTCAGCGAATTCTTGATATACTTTCCGCTAGATAACACTTTGGTGATTCCCGCAACATACAAAGTATATGTTGCCAAAGATACATTGACAACTGTAATATCTCCGTAATTATCTACATTCAAGAAGCTCACTTGAGTAGAAGTTGTGATGCCGGCGATTTTCAACCCTGTTGTCAAAGTGATCAATGATGCTCCGCCACTATTCATATAACTGATATTGCCATAGTTTGCAGAATATCTAATCAATGTCGCACTATTGTTTTGCGAGTAGTAAAGTGGCGATATTACAGTGTAATAGGCGTTATCATAAGAAAAATCGCCGTAGTTATAGACTCGGGAAAGCGTAACTGGAGATGAACCAATATCAAAAATCGTACCGGTAAAAGTAAATAACTGATTGGCGGCGCTTGCGCCCGTAGTATTGTAATCAAAATTGCCATAATTCAATAATAAGGCATATTCTACAGCCGCAGACGTGTTGGAAACACCGATTCCGGCAGCCATAATGATAGAAGTGCTTGTCTGATATGCCGCATGGATTGTGCCGCTGTTGTATAAGTTCGCAAACTGGTAGACATTGCTTATTTCCAAAACCGGTGCTATACCGGCTAGTTCTCCAAAGACGCCGCCGGCTCTTTGTCTGGATGGCAAAACGACTGGAGTAGTAATATTTGTGATGCTATCTAGATAAATATCGCCCATGTTTGCAACTTCAACAAATTTATGGATTGCCGAGGTCGTGTTGTAGATATATCCGACGACACCGCCGATTTTGACATCGATTGTCGTAACGCCGCTCGCAAGCGAGAAAGTGGATGCAGTTCCAAAACCGTAAATGTCGGAGTGATTGACAACATTGTTAACAGACAATGTCGCTCCATCGGCAGAACCGATGATCCCGCCTATATAATAATAAGGACGAATACTATAACTGGAATTGAAGACATGAGCATTGGCATCGATAGTACCTGTGATCGCAACGCGTTGAATCAGACCAGAAGCCTGTCCGACCAAACCGCCAACATGAGTTTCACCGAGGGCTGAAGTCCCAAGGTCGATATCGGCATCAATCAAGACGTCTTCAATTGTCCCGCCCGTCATTCTACCTGTGAGCATACCCACATGGAATATGCTACTGTAGTAAGTTTCTGTGTTGGTAAGGCTGATCGATGAATCGTTGATATTCAGATCCGATACTATACTTCCAACACCCAAGACGCTGAAAAGACCAGCATAATACAGGGTGCTTCTAAGTGTTCCGGTGCTAATTGTCAAATTAAATATGTAGTAGTTGTCACCAAGCTCGGTTCCTGTATCGTTAAATCCGGAAAGCGACCCGTAAAATGTGACACTAGGTGTTTTGTAAGCTGTCGGACTGATTGTGCCCATGTCGATGGAATTGGTGAGCACATAATCCGAGGACGCGTAACTTTGTCCTTCGTTTATTGATGAGAATCCGATCAATCTGGAAAAGAATGCCAAATCAATCGCATCGGAGATTGCGTATGAATCATTAACTTCATCTTCATTAGTATCAATATAGATTAATCCTTGTGCTAGCGGATAGATGTCATTAGGATAAAAATACCAGTGATTAGTGACTTGATTCAAAACAGAAGCTGATGATTTTAACGTAGCAGTTACTTCGCCGGTCGCATAGGCATTTGGCGTTGAAACGTAATAAGTCTGTGTTCCTACCGGAACCTGAAGCAGATAAACACTGGAGTCATAAACCAAATTGTCAATTGCTCCGACGGTAACATTATTGTTCGCAAATAGTACCGGTTGACTGTCAAATTTATTAATATAAGACGCGTTCACAACTACCTTGGAAACATAGTAAGAATTCGTAAAAATACCAGTTGTATCATTGGTGTGTACTATTCCAGCCGCCTCAAAATCCTCACTTGAAGATCCGACTTTGTATCTGATTCCTGCATCCAAAACATCTGTCCGGTTGTCATAGATAAAGACATGGTCAACGATACCTTGATTCAGTCCGACAAGATTCGAGACTTTAGTGATATTGATATGCAGATTGAGAAGTTCAAAAGTTGGATTGATGAGTCCGAAGTTTCTAAGCTGTCCTTCATTCGTGGTAAACATCGTGTAATATGGCGAAAGAGCAAGATCAACTAGTTCTGCTTCAACCAATTCCTCGTGGACAAGATAATCATATCCTGCGACATAGAGATTTGATATCACAAATCCTTGACCGTCAAAAGTGCCTGTAAAATTATTTTCGTGCAGTGTTTCTTCGGAATCAAGGAAAGAATAGCCGATCGGAATGAACATTTTCGCTCCGAGAACGGAATAATTGATATTGTTGCCAAGAACATAATATAGAGACATGAGATATTCGATTTTGTTTTGGTCTTTTGCTGTTATGTTTAGAGACGGGTAATTAAATTCATACGACACATCAACAGAGAAACGGTATAATTCTTCTGCCGTGTCAAATCGGATTGTTCTGCCATCTAATGCCGTTCCACAAGCGGAAACCGAAGTTGCATCTTGACAGACACTATCTCGGAAATAGGTATATGTAATAAAATCAGTGTTCGAATCTTGGGGATTAAGCGAATCTTCCCAATCATAAGTTCCGTCAAAAGTCATTACTTCAATCGCCGGAGACTTTCCTGGAAGTGCGCTTGTCTTTTCGACAAACAAGGCTGTCACGGAAAAGGCAAGTAGAAAAACGAGCGAAAGGACAAGAATTCGCATTATGTTCAGTGTTTTTATAAAGGGTTTGTTCATAAACCCATCTCCTCTTACCATGATATCTCCCAAGGTGTCTCTAGGAGACTCCAGACCTGTTCCGGACCGTCAAGCGCTTGGACCGCTTCAACCGAAAAACCGATTTGCAAAGAATATCCAATCGGGTATGTACCGAAACTTCCACTCGAAAATGAGGTTATCAATCCGATCTCCATCGGTTCAGATTCGCTGTTGCGAATTACCGGATCCATATAATAGAAGTAGTCATCGAAAATGCGGTTGTCATACCAAATAAGGTTTTCTTCTAAGTCGGTCAATTGATAATCGAAAGGCATGTAGCCGTCAATCAAAGTCGACAATTCAGTAATCGAATCGTCAAGATTCAAGTATGTTAGCGTCAATTGCTCGTAAATCTTGATTCGGAAATAAGTATCTACATTACTGGATACTTCAATATAGACGCGCAAATTTTCAAAATAGTTGAAAGATGCAGGGCTTGCAATATCAACTTCATAGATGCCAGGTTTGTAAACTCCCTCGGCAATTTCGACTTCAGTAGCCGGATAAGTTGTTACTCCATCATCAAAATATACATTCATATCGACTTGGACGAATCCAACTTCGACATTTACCAAATCTTCGAATTTGCCTGTGAACCATGCATAGCTGGAAAAGACAAAAAGCAATAGCGAAAAAACCAGCAAGGCCAGCGAAAATAACATTTTTCTCTTTAGGCTCTTTTCAGGCATGATCACCACTTCTTTCCCGGCAATGTGTATCAAAAAGAATACTAAGATTATTTGGTCATCGGGTAATTTTGAATAAAAAATGCCATCATCTGTAGGAGAAACATTTTTTTATTTCCTGCCTTGAAATAAAAAAACGCCCTCGTCATTACAGACAACGGCAACTGGCTACCATCATATCGAAGGCCCTATAGCTTTGCGTCACTAACTTTCGCTAGTTTTGCTATTTACGAGGTTATTATATAACCAAGAGAAACATTTGTCAACAATCAAAGGCCATTTTTCTGTATTTTTTAGAAAATATGCTATCATAATAGGCTCAAAACGAGCCATTTGCCTGTGATATAGCTTTGAAAAAACCCGTGTTTACGAAATCATCATGCATTTCTCACAATTTTTTAGTTGTTTTTCAAAGCAAATGATGATATGATAAATAGTGCGAATTTAATAAGGAGTGACCTACATGAAAAGCATATTAACCAAGAAGATTGTTATCATATTTTCCGTATTAATCACGATTGTGTTAGCGGCTGTCATAGTTGCTTATGCAACGGGAAACACGCATTATCCGTTGCTGAGCGACCCTGATGGCATATTTTATGAAAGACTGGATGACGAGGGAAATGTCGTCTACACAATTACAAATGATGAGCTGTTTGAGGAAATCAAGAAAAACGATGGCCTTCAACAACTTCTTTTTATGGTTGACGAAACCTTGCTTCAGGATTACCTTGACGACCTGACTGAAGAGCAAATTCAGGACAGGCTCAAGGAGATGACCTATGGTACATCTGACGATGATGAAATTTTAGCGCTTGATGATGCGACCAAAACCAAACTTGAGAATGATTTAGCATTAAACATGACTCTCTCTGGATATGAGGGACGTGAAGAAGACTACGCCTGTTTGTTACTGGCAAGAGAAGCTTACGCTCGCTTTGCGATAATCGATAATGGCGACATCACCGATTTGCAGATCGCCAAAGAATTCATCAACAATACCTGGGAAGACATTGATGCTTTACGCATTCGTTTCATGAGTTCCGGAGATGCAACCGACGTATTGCGTAAATTCAATCTGTTAACATTTGAGACTACAAGCCTGAGGGAATACACAGGCTTCATCTATAAATTGGAGACTTTAACTGAACACAATGTCGCTGATGATCCTATCGTCCAAGCTTATCAAACAGTTACCACTTATTACTTTGATGATGTTGACAACATTCGGAATCTCAACGAAGATATTGTATACACATTGGGCGCTGTTGGCGTCTACACAGATATAGACGACAACGCATACTCATTGGATGGATCAGGTAATCTTCTGGATAGCGACCAAGAAGTCAAAATATCTTATACTTTGATTTTCGATTCTTTGTCAATAGCCGAAACATATAAATATGCCCACACAACTTATTACTCTGTTTCTAAAACCGATCCGTTCGATGCCGATGAAGACACTATCGTCCGCGACTCGGAAAACAACATTGCCTTCACAATCGACTCAGACGGAAAAATCTACGATTCGCTATCGGTGGATGTCACCGCTACAACCGACCTTTTCGTTAACAAAGTCTACACTCCGATTGAAGAAGTGACAAGAATCACCGAGAACATGACTACTGAACTTACTGACGAGGAAGTCTTGGCAAAATATATCCTAATGTATAATTATGTATACGGCTTATATCGCGACACTTTGCCTGAGGATGCAACCGCCGAAGAATTGATTGCTCTAGATGATGCATTTCTTCAATTCCATTTCGACACAGTTCAAACTGCCCAGCCTTCGCTTGCGACATACATGTTTAAAACCATGACTTTGGAAAGCCCCTATACTGCAAGTGCGAAAAGCTATCCAAGTGCCAACGATACCGCATTTTATCTGATCTACAAATTATCAGAAGAAGTTAAATTAAATGCGGATGACCTCATGATCGACAATATTGAATCACAAATCGCGATTCCGACTACAATCGGTGGAAACATCACGCTACCAACGACTGGCTGGTATGGTTCCACAATCGCTTGGACCCCATCCAGCACCACATATATAACAAATCAAGGTGTCTATACCGCTCCCACAGAAGATAAACAAGTAACAATGAAATATCGTATCTCCTTCAACGGCAAAACCAGAGACGGAGAAATCCCTGTGACGATTTTGGCTGAAGGAGATACTATCAATATCGAAGCTTCGACCGATGTGGAAATCCCATTCGAAACAATCTTGAATGATTCTATACTTTACGGGACTTTAAGAACCACTTTACTTGAAAAGAAAATATCTGGTTCAACTGCCACAACGACTATCAACGCCAAACTAGCCTCAATGAGAGCCAAATATGGTTTTGAGATTAAAGATTACTACCTAGGCTTGGAATATGCACAAGTTGACAAAACTTATGTTGCAACTAAAAAAGGTGATAAAACAATCTTTGCATCATTTTCCGGCAGACCGGGAAATGAAGATCAGCCTATCGAAATCACAGCTGACCAGTACTTTGAATACGCACTGGCAAAAAACGCTTCTCTTTATACAATGTATGCCAGCCAGTATAAAGAAATACTCTACTCCACATATTTTGAAGAAATCTTCGGAACACAAACCAACCTGTTGAAAAATAAAACCGACAGAATGGCAGATTTATTCACCTATGTCGAACAAGTTAAGGACTATTATCCTTACTTGCAAAGACTATATGCCCAATATGGAATGGCTTTTCCATATTCATCTTTCCAAGATTATATCTATCTAGAACATAACGGTGCCAAGAACGAGACTGATTTGTTGGAAAACGCAGTGCTTTCTGGACTTCAACCTTACTTGATTTCAGAGACGATCGACGACTACAGTTTGCTAGAACTGATCTACCAGACAGTCGAAGACTATTTCAACAATTACTTCAGTTTGAACGTTACCCACTTGTTGCTTTTCTTTGATTTTGACGAGAATGGCAAAGCGGATGATTACTTCGAATATGTCGAAGGATTAAGTGTTCCTGAAGCTGAAAGCTTGGAAACCTTGAAAGCAAATTTTGAAACTGCCATCTTAGATTATCTAAGTGATGCAAACACCACTTTCACAACTTTGGTCACCGCCTACAGGGCAGCTTCCCGTGAAAATGCAACTTGGGGAGTATACAAACAAAATGGATTCAACTTGCTGACACAGAATCTGAACACAACAGATGATAATGATGTTTCCCATTCCTTGCAATACAGCGGAACATACGGTGTGAGTGAATCATACGTACCGGAATTTGTTGATGCATTGATTCAATTGTACCAAGATTACATTCTTCCGCAAAACGTTGCCAAAACACAGATGTACTCAGAACTTGTTAACACTGTCAATGGCGTTCATCTGATTCTTGCCACCAAAGGAGACAATTTCACGCAACCAAAGACAAATTTCACTGAAACCAATCCAGCTAATCCGGATTATACCGCAGGCCTGGAGAGCACAGAGAATATGCCAACTATGGCACAAATCGAAGTCTATGCCGAGTATTACTGGTTGAGCCAACTATATGATCTGACTGATACAACGGTTGAGGCAAAATATGGAATTACGATTCCAAAGATTCCCGCCTCAATGAAAACTGCGTTGGAATTTTATTTCGGCGATCTGATTTCCAAACTATATGTGCTTGGAACAATCAACATCAATGAAGCCGACCGGCTTGTTGATGGAAGGTTCATCGCATCTGACTATACAGCCAAAACAAATGCTGAGTTACTTGCAATGTTGACAGCTACAAAAGAAGCATACTATGAAGCTCTTTTCTCAGTTTACACAGAGGATTAATGCAATAACCGATAAATATAAGGACCGCAACTTCAACGTTGCGGTCCTCAGAGTGTAGACAAAACGACCTTAGTTGAGTAAACTGAAGGTCTTTTTTTGGTA
>CAZLAQ010000012.1:0-60417 GCA_964557695.1 uncultured Candidatus Izemoplasmatales bacterium
AATGACTCTTAATCATTGGGTCCCCGGTTCGAATCCGTGATGGCGCACCATTTTTGCCCAGTTATGGGGAAGCAGCTTTTTAGCCGCTTCCCTTTTTCTTCGCATTGAGGATGATAAACGGGTGTCAGAATGGATGTCAAACCGATTTAAGAGGATGCAAGAATGGCGAACGGTAGATGTCTTGGATTGATCAGCAAAATGATTATTGGTAATTGGGGCTGTATTCTGCACTTCATTCATAAAAAAACATGAGAAGAAATTTACTTGCTGATTTTTTGTGATATAATTAGCGTTGATATAGCATCGATTTCATTAGCATATTGCGCTAATAACCCAGTGATGTATTCGGACATAACCGGATTTTCTCCGGAATTTTGGAAAACTGCACTTGATGTATTTTCTGTTATAGCGGCTGTAGCAGTGGTTACTTTAATTGTGGTTGCAGCTGGGGCAACAGGTGGATTAGCAGGTGCTGCTTTAATAGCAGTGGCATTTAGCACGGGTATTGGAGTGGCAGGCGGAATTAATTCAGCGATCGAAAATGGAACCAGCATTGCTTCTGGAGTATTAAGCGGAGGCATGAAGGGTTTGGCAGTAGGCACTGCCATAGGTTTAGGGATGATGACAGGTGGAGGCGCATTTTCTGCACTTGGAGGATTAGCCGCCTTCGGAACTGCTTTAGGAGTTAATTTCGCTGCTGGAATTGGTTGTTATGCAGTTAACAAAAAGGCTGTTGGAGGAGAATTCACTTGGAATCAAGCACTAAGAAGCGGATATAAGCAAATGGCATCCTCGGCGTTTGCATTTGGATCTGGATTTCTGATTGGGGCATCTGGATTTTATAATGTTCCTGGTCAAAAAATACAGTTTATGAATTCATTAGGAAATACATCTGCAGGATTATTGTTCAAAGGCATTTATTATTATGGTTTTGATGCACTAATCCAAATGATGTAACATCAGATCAATTAGGTGATGGATATGGAAATTAAATTTAAATCAAATAGAAAATTTCTGCTTAATATAACAATACCTTTCATCGTTATATTTAGTTTTGGGTTAATTGCGGTTATCATTGGGTGGATTTTCTCTCCAGCAGAATTTCATGAAATATTACCCCTTCTGTTATTAGTATCTATTTTCGATATCGTTGAAATTTTTGTTTTCATATTTGCCAAATATTATAATGGAAAGAGTTATCTATTTACGAAAGAGTCAATTAAAGTTTATGACAAAGGTGTTTTTGTCAAAGAGGTTAAGGTTAATGAGATTAAATCAATGCATTATTATCCTTGGAGAACACATTATATCATAACCATTTTTTTTGGAGCACTAAACGAAGGTGGAGCCTGGAAAATTCACATTCTAGAAAAGGGTGGAATTAGACACGAGATAGGTTTTTTGAGCGAAAAAGACGCCATATTACTTCAAGAAGAATTCTATTCAGACATGCTTGAAATAAGGTATGACAAAAGGAAACATACAAAAGCAGTGTAGCAATTAGATTCTAGGTTTATGTGGTTATCTCTGAATACATTACTCCAGTATTGTACCAATATGCATTGAACAGAGGGCAATCGAACCATATGCGTACGGAGTATCTATTTAAATTCTTCTCAATCGATTAAAGTTTATCTATATGTGAAACAATTTTCATTATTTTATAAAAATTGTTTCACATTTTATTATATTTGTGTTATATTATATGTGTAACAAAATAGTCATTATTTTATAAATAATTTCACAATAGAGGTATTATTATGGATTATAATCAAAAAGACATATTATTTCTGCTAGAAGAAAAGATGAAACTTGATAGGAGATTAAATTCTATACCCTATGGATCAATTGAAATACGAAAAAACAGTGGAAAAGAATACATCTACGTCCATTACCGTGAGGATGGTATTTTATTATCAAAATACATCGGACCCTATAGCGAAGATACCGCGAGTTTAATATTAAGCAATAATGTAGAAGCGAAAGATATCAAAAAGAGAATCAGACATATTAACAAGAAACTCAACGAAGCAAATTACATAGAAAAGCAAATCGATGAAAAAGTAATGATAAATATAGATTATGCAAAAAGGAATCTCGTCGACTCTATCTATAAGCAAGCGGTTCTAGAAGGAGTAACTGCAACCTATGCAGATACGGAAACAATCATTGAAGGTGGAAAAGTAAATAACATGTCTTCGGAAGATGTATTAAAAGTATTAAATTTGAAGCATGCATGGGACTTTATCTTAAATAGAGAAGTAGTCGCTTCACCATCTAATTTTGCATTATTATCCGACATAAATCGTTTTGTATTAGAAGGGTTTTACTATAATGCAGGAAAAGTAAGAAGTGTTCCAGTTAATATCGGTGGCACAGATTGGAAACCAGAAATACCAATTGAAACAATTGTAAAAGAACGTTTATCCAGTTTGCTTGAATCATCAATGAGCTTTGAAGACATCGCGATTGAGAGTTTGCTATACGTTATGAAATCGCAGATCTTTATTGATGGAAATAAAAGAACAGCGCTAATATTTGCCAACCATGTTTTGATTTCTCATGGAATCGGACTAATAGTAATTTCGGATAAGCTTGTTTCAGAGTATAAAAGATTACTTATTTTGTATTATGAAGGCATAGACAAAAAATCAATTAAGGAGTTCATAAAACAAAACTGTTTTGTGAAAATATAAACCTATTTCGCTTGATGTTTAACGTGGATTTGCATGAAAATTAAACAGTAAGTTTTGATGGAAGACAAAAAAACACTCTTGAAAAAGCCGAAAAGCCTTTAATTAAAAAGCCGAAAAACCTTTAATTAACATTGACTGTTTTCAAATTCTATTGTATAATAAAACAGGGTGAACAAAATGAAAAACTATTATTCACGATTAATCGATAATACATTAACTCAATATTTGGAAACATTTGGAGCTGTATTAATTGAGGGTCCGAAATGGTGTGGAAAAACAACTACAGCATCAATGCATGCAAAAAGTATATTAAAAATGCAGGATTCTAGACAAGGTGCAAATTACTTGAAAATTGCCGATGCAACGCCTTCATTATTGCTTGATGGAGAAAATCCAAGATTAATTGATGAGTGGCAAGTATCTCCTAATTTATGGGACGCTGTTCGAACTGAAGTAGATGAAAGAGGAATTCCTGGATTATATATTTTGACCGGATCAGTTACTCCTCCAAAAGAATCAATGATGCATTCAGGAACAGGAAGAATTGCTCGTTTGATGATGAGAACGATGAGCCTTTACGAATCAAAAGAATCCAATGGATCTGTTTCATTGAAGTCGCTTTTTACAGGTAATACGCAAGTTCACTCTCATTCGACATTAACGATTAAAGATATAGCCTATTTGGTTTGCCGAGGAGGATGGCCACAAGCGATTGGGTCAAGTCAATCTTCTGCTTTGCTAATTGCAAGACAATATGTTAAATCTATTTATAACAATGATTTTTCGAAAGAGATAGGGATATCAAAAGACCCCAAACGCATGCAAGCAGTACTTCGATCTTACGCCAGAAATGTTCAGACGCTAGCCAAAAACACAACCTTGCTTCAGGATGTGAAGAGTAAAGATATAGAAATATCAGAAGCAACACTCTATTCTTACCTTAATTTACTGGAAACGCTATTTGTGATTGAAGAAACTCCAGCATGGGCTCCGCGAGTTCGATCAAAAACTGCTCAACGTGTTTCTAATAAAAAAGGATTTATTGATCCTTCCATTCCTACTGCAATTCTAGGATTGACTCCAGATACCTTGCTTCAAGATTTTGAAACATTTGGGTTTTTATTTGAATCAATGTGTATTAGAGATTTGCGTAGTTATGTAGATCAGATGGATGGAGAAATATTTCATTATCGAGATCAATACGGGCTGGAATGTGATGCGGTAATCCGCTTGAGCAATGGAAAATATGCACTTGTTGAAGTTAAATTGGGCAATAACGCAGAGGAATCAGGTGCTAAAAACATGAATAAACTGGAATCGCTCCTCATAGAAAACGGGCATGAAAAGCCGGTTTTCAAAATGATTTTGACAGGCGGAGAATATGTGTATGCTCGCGAAGATGGAGTGATTGTCGTTCCTCTAGGATGTCTTGGAATATAATGGTTTTTACTACTTTACAGAATATAGCAATGAATTAAATTGAGTTATTCGAAAATCAATAATTAGATAGGTATGGAAATTAAACAGAAGGTTATGATGCTATATGCATAGAAAACACAAAAAGGTTTTTATGCTAACGACTGTGTTAATTTCTTCTTGAAGGCAGTTCCATTAAGTTCTGATCATCCATCAATATCGAAATACAGCCCTTTTTTAATGGCTTGGTTTCTATACTATTGTCTATAATAATATCAAGTAGCAAGGCAGTATTTTATTGCATCTGATGTCTCTATGCAGCGAAACATTACGGGTGTCAAAACGGGTGTCAACATTGCTTCATGGAGTAACTAAACCGCTAAATATAGGCCTTTATTCTTTTGAGTACAAATGACTCTTAATCATTGGGTCCCGGTTCGAATCCGTGATGGCGCACCATAAATAAATATAGCAGATATCATTTTCAATAATATCTGCTTTTTTATTAGCTGATTTTGTTGACTCATTCTATAGAAATGACATTATTGGGATAACAATAGTTTCTATGTTTAATTTGGGAGTGAGTATATTAAATAGATTTTTTCTAAGATTGCCAACTGATTCAATTTAGACTGACTAATACAAATCATAGATGGAGTAGAATCACTGAACAAATGGGAAGATAAGTTACAATGGCAGAAGCTAGAGTAATTATTTATTAGTAAATGTATTAAAGGTGTTGATAATTAATTTGTCTAGTGGTAATATTAAATAGTTAATGGATTCTTTTGTTTTTTTAATGAATTAGGCTATTACTATTAATCAAATGCAAATTAAAGGCCAAAATATTCTGGCCTTTTATACTTTTTATAGAAAGAAGAATAGATAATTATAGATCAAACATATGGATAACTAAAAATTGACTGATTGTTTGTGTATCTAATGTTTCTACAACTTGCATTTTACAGTATACAGGTATGTCAATAATTTTAAAATAATTATTAGCTTGAAACATTTCTGAAGTTGTTCCTTCATATCATGCAACGAATTCATCAGTTTCATTGTTTCTAATCACTATTTTTAGTAAATTGCTATAATAGCCTTGTTTTTAAAGTTCCACAGCCTTATTTTTTTTCCGAAACGCCAATGAAAAACTCATCTATTTCAATTGTTCCGGATAGTTTGTAAGGCAATCTTGACGAGTCAGCAATGCTCTTAATTCTCTTAATATGGCAATTGTTGTCGTTAAACTCCAATCTAATTTTTTTGATAAGGTTAGCGCAGACACACCGTGTTTATCACGTGACATCAAGTAAACGTTGCCAGAAACCATTTATGAAGAGAGATCTTAGAGTTCTCAAATAGCGTTCCTTTGATGGCCGATACTTGATGGCTATGGTCCATACATTAAAACTGGTTAGGTCGCGCTCTTATAAATGACATTCGATTTCCGTTATACTTTGTGCAAGTATAGCTTGTATACCGAAGACAGAAAAGGTACGTCATACACTTTTCTGCTGTGCTAAAAAGATTGATAAATTGGATTAAAGTATGTTCCTTAGTCATAGTTAATCACCAGGAAAATTATTCCCAATTTCAAGTTATTAAAGTTTAGCTTTCTTTATACTCATATATTATTATAAGGAGGAATTTAGAATTGAGGAGATTTTCAAGTGTTATTTTAATAACATTAATATTGTTAATGTTTATGTCGATTCGAAATCTACAACCAGTTTATGCTGAAGGAGTTGATTATGATGGATTGATTGCATTAGGTCAAAATCATACTATTGCTTTAACAAAAACAGGAGAAATATTCGCTTGGGGTAGAAATAATTACTTTCAACTAGGCGATGGTACAGATGTAAGTAGCAGTACCCCAATAAATATTACGAGTCGATTCAATCTTAATATTGGTGAAGTAATTATAGATGTTGAGGCAGGCGGATTTCATTCAGCGGCGATTACATCAGAGGGAAGAATATTCACTTGGGGAGCTAATGAAGATGCTGGGCAGCTTGGAGATGACACATATATTAACAGTGATACTCCAATTGATATTACAACTAACTTTGATTTAAATTTAGGAGAAAAAATTATTGAAGTTGATTTGGGACTATATTTTTCTGCTGCAATAACTTCAGAGGGCAGGGTTTTTACTTGGGGGGATAACGGGAATGGGCAACTTGGTAATAATACCATTACACTAAGTAAAATTCCAATTGAAATTACGAGTAATTTCGAACTCAGTTTAGGAGAAACTATTGTAGATGTTGATTTGGGATATTCGCATGCTTTAGCTATATCTTCAGAACATAAAGTTTTTAGCTTTGGTGGAAACGATTACGGCCAACTAGGAGAAGGAACAACAACAAATAGATTTACTCCAACAGATATTACTTCTTATTTTATATTAAATCTTGGAGAAGTACTGAGTGGTGTGGAAGCAGGATATAGACATTCAATTGCATTTACTTCTGAAGGAAGAGTATTCACATGGGGAGAAAATAGTAGTTTCCAACTTGGTGATGGAACCGATGTTAATAAAAGTATTCCTACTGATATCACAAGTGGGTTTAATCTTGCCGATGGGGAAAAAATAATAAGCGCTAATGCAAGTTCTGATTATTCAGGTGCAGTGTCATCTGGGGGAAGAGTATTCATGTGGGGATCTAATGAATACGATAAACTTGCTACAGGAGATTATTCTAATGATACTCCCACAGATATAACAGATAAATTCGTATTAGCATATGGAGAAATTGTTACTTTCATAGATTTAGGATTTGCTTGCTCATCTGTCATTACGTCAACAGGTGATTTATACCTATGGGGAGATAATAGTAGAGGTCAAATTGGTGATGGAACGTTTGAGGGTAAAGATTCACCAACATTAATTTCTCTTAACTTAGCTGCACCTGATACAACAGCACCTACATTTGATACAATATTTGATCGAACAATCGAAGCAGGAATTTATACTGACATAGATTGGAGCACATATATTGTTAATGCAATTGATGAATCAGGTGGTATATTAGAAAAAATAGAAGTTGAGGATAATGTTTTATATGATACTTTAGGGATATATACAGTAACTGTCAAAGTGGTAGATGAATCAGATAATGAAGAAGAAAAGACTTTTAACGTAACAGTAGTTGATACGACAGCACCAGTTATAACATTAAATGGTGATTCAACAGTATATGTCGAATTTGAAGGAACATATACAGAAGACGGAGCAACATTCTCTGATAACTATGATGCATCAGGATCTGCAATAGTCGGTGGAGATATAGTAGATTCAAGCACATTAGGAGAATATATAGTTACATATAACATTACTGATTCTAATGGAAATATAGCAGTAGAAGTTAAAAGAACAGTAATAGTACAAAATACAACAGTACTAACACTTGAGGCAATTGACGATCAAACAATTGAAGCGGGAGATTATACTGATATTGATTGGAGTTTCCTTGCAAAAGACGAAACTATAATAAAAATCACAACAGGATATTTTCATACAGCAGCAATAACTTCAAAGGGAAGAATCTTCACATGGGGATGGAATGATTTTGGACAACTTGGAGATGGGACAACAACATCAAGATATACACCAACAGAAATAACAATCAACTTTAATTTAAATGCAGAAGAAACGGTAATAGAAATTATATCAGGATATTATCATACAGTAGCAATCACATCTGAAGGAAGAGTATTTACATGGGGATATAATGCTTATGGCCAATTAGGCGATGGAACAACAACATCAAGGTATACACCAACAGAAATAACAAGTAACTTTAATTTAAATGCAGGAGAAACAGTTATTGCAATCACAGTAGGAATGTTTCATACAGCAACAATCACCTCAGAAGGAAGAGTATTCACATGGGGATCTAATGGGCATGGCCAGCTTGGAGATGGAACAATAACAAACAGAAACACACCTACAGAAATAACAAGTAACTTTTATTTAGATGCCGGAGAAACCGTAATGGAAATTACAGCAGGTGATTATCATACAGCAGCAATCACATCAAAAGGAAGAGTATTCACCTGGGGATATAATCCAAATGGTCAACTAGGAGACGAAACTACAACAGAAAGATATATTCCAACAGAAATAACAAGCAATTTTAATTTAAATGCTGGAGAAATAGTAATAGAAATCACAGCAGGATATGGTCATACAGCAGCAATCACCTCAGAAGGAAGAGTGTTTACGTGGGGAAACAATATTTATGGCCAACTAGGAGACGGAACAACAACATCAAGATATACACTAACAGAAATAACAAATAACTTCAATTTAAATATAGGAGAAACAGTTATAGAACTCACAGCGGGAATGTTTCATACAGCGACAATCACAAGCGAAGGACGAATCTTCACCTGGGGATATAATGAATATGGCCAACTTGGAGATGGAACAACAACTAACAGATACGCTCCTACAGAAATAACAAGTAACTTTAGCTTTAATGCCGGAGAAACAGTAATAGAAAACACAGCAGGACAATATCATACAGCAGCTATAACAAGTCAAGGACGAATTTTCACATGGGGATATAATCATAATGGACAACTAGGAGACGGAACAATAAATGACAAATATACACCTACAGAAATAACAAGTAATTTCACTTTTGATGAAACTTTAACAAAAGTTGAAGTGGAAGATAATGTAGATTATGATACACCAGGTATTTATACTGTAACAGTAAAATTAGTAGATGAATCATTAAATGAAACATCACAAACTTTTAATGTAATTGTAGAAGATACAACAGCACCTACATTCTCAGTCGAGATTGGATATCTTGAATTAGGTGATCCGATTGCAGAGGAATTAAGACAATACATATACGATATTTATGACAATTTTGATGAAAATCCTCATGTGGATATTAATGAAACGTATATTAATCATTATATCTTAGGAGAGTACATCGCAATTATTACAGTTACAGATTTGGCTGGAAATGCAACTATCAAAACGATGGTGGTTCATATAATTGATACAACAGCACCAACATTTGATGGTATAGCCGATCAAACAATCGAGACTGGAGATTATATTGATATTGATTGGAGTATTCTTGCAAAAGATGAAACCATAATACAAATTTCTGCAGGATATGCGCATACTGCGGCAATCACATCTGAAGGAAGAATATTTACATGGGGATTTAATCGTAGTGGACAACTAGGAGACGGAACAGCAACAGACAGATATACTCCTATAGAAATAACAAGTTACTTTGATTTAAATGCAGGAGAAACAATAATAGAAATCTCTGCAGGCGAACATCATACAGCAGCAATCACAAGTGAAGGGAGAGTATTTACATGGGGAAATAATTGTAACAAACAATTAGGAGACGGAACAACAACAGATAGATACACTCCCACAGAAATAACAAGTTACTTTAATTTAAATGCAGGAGAAACAATTATAGGAATCGCAGCAGGAATTTTTAATACAGCAGCAATCACATCTGAAGGAAGAGTATTTACATGGGGATACAATGGGCATGGCCAACTAGGAGATGGGACAACAATATCAAGGGATACACCAGCAGAAATAACAAGTAATTTTAATTTAAATACAGGCGAAACAATAATAGAAATCACAGCAGGACAATATCATACAGCGGCAATCACATCTGAAGGAAGAATTTTCACCTGGGGATCTAATGGCTATGGCCAACTTGGAGATGGAACAATAATAAACAGAGAAACCCCTACAGAAATAACAAGTAACTTTAATCTAAATGAAAGCGAAACAGTGATAGAAATCACAGCAGGCAATTATCATACAGCAATAATTACATCTGAAGGAAGAGCATTTACATGGGGACGTAATGAAAATGGCCAACTTGGAGACGGAACTTCTAATACTGATGCTCATCCAATGCCAACAGAAATAACAAGTAACTTTATTTTAAATGCAGAAGAAATAGTTTTAACAATCACAGCAGAATATTATCATACAGCAGCAATTACAAGTCAGGGGAGAGTATTTACCTGGGGATATAACATTAGTGGCCAACTAGGAGATGGAACAACAACAGATAGATACACTCCTACAGAAATAACAAGTAACTTTAATTTAAATGCAGGAGAAACAGTTATAGCAATCACAGCAGGAAGGGATCATACAGCAGCTATAACAAGTCAAGGAAGAATATTAACCTGGGGAGGTAATTTTTATGGCCCACTGGGAGATGGAACAACAACAACAAGGTACATTCCTGCAGATATCACAAGTAATATCACTTTAGATGAAATTACTTATGATAATTCTGATGGATATTTGACGACTATAGAAGCAATAGACAATGTAGATTATGATACACCAGGTATTTATACAGTAACAGTAAAACTAGTTGATGAATCATTAAATGAAACATCACAAATCTTTAATGTAACTGTCGTTGATACAACAGCACCAACATTTGATACTATTGAAGATCAGGTTATTGAAAAGGGATTATCAAACATAGATTGGACAACAGTAATAATCAACGAAACTGATAACTCAGACGGAGTTCTAACAAAAATCGAAGTTGAAGATAATGTTGATTATAATACTCTAGGAACATATACAGTAACAGTTAAACTAGTAGATGAATCATTAAATGAGATTTCACAGACGTTTAATGTTACTGTTCAAGATACAATTCCACCTCAAGTTCAGTTGAACCCAAGCCTAGATAGCATTGAATTGGGATCTAACTATAATGATTATGGTGTAACAGCGATAGATGTTACAAATACTGAAGTGACTATAGAAGGTACAGTAGATACAAATACACCAGGAGTATATATATTAACCTATCTTGTTATTGATACGTCAGGAAATGAAACTAGAATAGTTAGGCATGTAACAGTTTATGAAGAAACGGTAGATGTTGAGTTTGTATTAGAATCAGCAAATACAACCATTTTCAAAGGTGAAGAATATACAGATGGGGGATGCAAGGTTTATTTAGATGGAAATGAACAAGATTGTATAATTAAAGAAAGTAATCTTGACACAAATACACAAGGGATATATACAATTACTTATTCATACATTTATAGAGAAAAAGAATACACATTTAATAGGTATGTTTTTGTAGTAGATGATGGGGTACCATTAACGCTATACTATCTGTATAAGGAAGAAGAAGGTATCGAACTATGAAAAAATTTTTAGCAGCAATTGTAGTGGTATTAATTCTTATGTTAGGAGGTTGTGATTGGTTTACTCCAACTCCAACTACTACAGCAAATACGGTCGAAACTACAATAGCAAGTACAAATCAGACTACACAACAAACGACAGTTGCAACCACAACTCCTACAACTGTAGGAACTACAGCTGCGACAACGACGGCCACCTCAACAACAATGATTGATGAAATATCATTAGTATTAATGACTGGGCAAGACACAGTAGAAATTAATGGTGAATGGATAGATACAGGAGCAAAATTGATTGTAAATAATCTTGAAGAATTTCTAATGGTCACCACTAATACTATCAATACAACAGCAATTGGATTAAATACAATAATATATACCTATGAATACAATAGTGAAATATACACAATTACAAGATATGTAATGGTAGTTGATCAAACAGCTCCAGAACTTACATTAAATTTAGGAGTGGATACAATTGTTGTAGGTAATAATTGGATAGATGGAGGGGTTACAACTATAGACAATTCATTGGGGAATGTAACTGTAATAGTGACTGGAACTGTGGATACAAATACACCAGGTGTATATGAAATTACTTATACAGCAACTGATTCATCTTCAAATATATCAAGCATTATTAGATATGTAACTGTAATCAATTAAGAAAATAGTAAATTAGATTGATTAGTACTAATAAGTCAGTAGAATGATATTGACTAGTATTAAGAGATAATGGTATCAAATCAATATAATTCATATTGCGAGCATGAGCAATGATTCATAATAATCGGTTTGACTTGTTTGAAATCAGTATATAAGGAGAAAAATCAGTATGGATGAAAAAAAAGAGCTAACAACCATTATGGAGTGCTCTTCCAGTTATCTGCTCAATGATAAAGAGGGAAATGAGATAGAAAAAGGCGATGGAGAGGCTAAACTTGATGAAGAAAATCTCTCAATAATTTCTAAATTTAGCGAAGCATTTTTAATCCATTTCCGAGATATCCTTGAGATATCGGAAAGCGATTATAAACTGAATTGTCGTTTATCTTCCAAAGAAGAATTAATCATTTACAATCTTGGATACCATCACGAAGATTTTTTGAGGGTTTTCATCAAGTTGAGAAACCAGTTATTGCTAAAAGATATGTTGATGGATGAAACACTTAGAAAATCAGGTACTGAAGCAGAGTATGTGCAAATGAATGAATTGGGAAAAGTAATTCAAAAAGGAAAATGCAAACCAAAATTGTATGAAACTGCATTGATTATGATATCGGATAGTAGAGAACCCATAAGAATCCCATATAGCGACATATCGGAAATCAAAGCAGAAGATTTTATGCTAACAATAAAAACCGATTTTAATGATCAATTCATCTTCTCGAAAATGGGAAGACAATTTGACTCATTTGTAAAGACACTCTCTGAGTTGATCAGCGAACTGTCTTTGAAAGCTCAAGCATCGCTCAAGGAACTGTTGCCTAATGCAAATTCCTCAATTATAAGAAAAGCTGCCAAATTTATGAAAGAAGGGAAGGCTGCGAAAAGAAGTGATTTGGAAACAGTTTCTCCTGATCTATGGGTCGAATTGGAAAAGAAGTTAAAAATGGCAGGAGTAAAAGCGGAATATGATTTTTTAAAATCTTATGCTCAAAAAGATAAAATGTGTATTGGCTTAAAACGAGGACTTTTAGGTGACTTAACTGGCGAGTATATCTGGTTTCTTATTCCGATTTACAGCACGGATTCAAAAGCATTTGGAAATGCAATCGCGATAGAGGCAATATCAAGTGATGGTGGAGGAAAGGCAACTTATTTTTTCCGGATTGTGAGCAGAAATGGATATACAAACATGAAAGACCTAGATGTTTTTCACTTGAAGGTAGACGATTACATTAAGAAAATGAATCGCTGCATGTTAGCTATCAATTTCCGAAGAGAACCGATATACATCCCTAAAGAAAGACTAGAAGAACCTCAATACCAAAAATACCAAATTGCCATATCGAAAATTCCGGAACTTCGGATTTTAAGAGAATTGTTCATCGGTAGAGTCATTCACTCTTCATTTGAGCAGTGGAAGGCAGATGTAACTGATTTGCTTACATTCAATGTTGAAAGCACTGATGATGAAGTCAGATGGAAAAAAGGAGAAAACTTTGAACAAGAATGATTTAGTATAAAATTCAATTGTTCTTGTTCAAAGATAGATTAATAACAAATATCAGTTATGATTGGTTTCCTTAGGAACCAGAAAAGAGGTTTAAATATGCCCGGATATAAACATCCCTGCCGCTACTGCGGTGAATTGATTGAAGCAGAAGCAAACATCTGCCCATTTTGCGGGAAAGTAAATCCACTTGGGCCAAATAGATGCCCAAAGTGTAAAACGCCAATTCAAAAGAATTGGAAAAAGTGTAGTAACTGTGGCCAATCATTAGAAATCATTTGCCCTAAATGTGGGAAATCGACTTTCTTTGGTGACTACTGTGAGCATTGTGGTGCTCACTTAGTGGTTGTTTGCCCGAATCCAAGATGCAAAACCGAACAACCACCAATTGGTGAAAACTGTATAAAATGTGGAAAACAACTAAAACAATGAGGAGGAAAAAATCATGGCACTACAAGCTTTCAGTGATAATTTTGCTGACAACAGTACAGAGGTAGGGTTTCAGTTTACTTTTTTCTGTGACTTATGCAAAGAAGGATACAAGACAGAATTCATTGAGTCAAAATCACACAAAAAAGTTGGGTTATTTAAAGGACTAGGGAGAGCAATTTCATTAGGAGCATCTATACTAGGAAAATCAGGGACAGGCTATTCGATTGAACGAGGGTCTAATATTCTTACTGAACGGTATAAAGGCATGTCTGCAAAATGGCATCAAGAACATGAAGCAGCATTTGAACTTGCCCAAAACGAAGCGAAACAACATTTCCATCGTTGCCCAAAGTGTAAAAAATGGGTATGTGAAAATGACTGGAATGAACAAGAAGGACTTTGCGTAGATGACGCGCCTAGAATCAATGTTGAAGTTGCTGCTGCAAAAGCAAAGAAAGCAGTTCAAGATATTTATGGAAAAGCAGCTGGAACTCAGATTTTTACAGGAGAAATTGAAAGCAAACAAACTATATGTCCTAAATGTGGAAAGCCAGCTGGAGAAGGTAAGTTCTGTAATAATTGTGGAGCATCACTTGAATTACTTAAATGTCCGAAATGTGGAGCTGAAAACGCTCTAGGAACTAGATTTTGTGGTGAATGTGGAACAAGACTTGAATAAATTATACAGAATTTAAATCACACAAAAAATCATAAGTAGATAATAAACTGGTATAGAAATTGATCAGTACTTTGTGATTTCATATGTATAGAAAATAATAAGTGCCTATTTGCTCTTTATATAAAAATATTAACTTATTAATGACTAATCAATGTTTTCTAATTTGCATAATTCGAAAACAAAGAGACATATTATTATATTGTTCTATCAATTTTTTCAATGGAGGGTCATTATGAAGAAAAATGTTTTGTCATTTTTTGTTTTTGGTTTTTTTGCTTTGTTTCTAACTAGTTGTACATTGTTTGGGACAACTTCTTTATCAACAGAAGTAACCACTTTATCAACGACGCAAGAAACCACAACTCAGGAAATAACATCTCAGGAAATAACAACCACCGTGCAGACAACTACACAGATGACAACCACTGCACAGACAACGACACAGATGACAACTACTATACAAACAACTACAACTGTGACAACTAGCGAAACAATAATATCAGAAACGCTACAAAGAATATATGATTTGATGGTAGATGCTGATTCTTTTAACGGCACCTATCTTGAATGGTTAGAAACCATTGACAATCCAGACTGTTCTTTAGAAAGTGAAACAGAATTTCAAGTAGCACAAGGGTCTATAAGATGGAAATACTTTGGCGATGAAAGTTGGACTGATTTAATTGATATTTCACTATTAGCTGGTGATAGTAGTGCTACGATATCTCAGGCACTTCTAAATGAGTCTAATGACTTAATCATAACATTCTCAAATGATGTTATTGTCAATTTAGGTGATATCTCTATTATATTTACAGTAGAATTCATAGATTTTGATGGAAGAGTCATTAGCACTCAAGATATTGCCTATGGATTAGATGCGAGTTTACCAAGTACTCCGTTAAGAGAAGGATATAATTTTACTTCTTGGGATTGTGAACTCACTGAAGTAACTTCAGATTTAACAATAATAGCAATCTATACTCCAATAGAATATGTTATCAATTTTGAATCAAATGATGGTACTGAAGTTTCGGAAATATCAATGGGATATGAGCTAGAGTTACCAGTGTTTGAAACGCCAACTAAAATAGGATATGAATTTTTAGGTTGGTATGAAGATCAAGATTTAGAAACTTTGTTTGTAGGAACAACAGTTCCATTAAATGGATTAACATTATATGCAAAATGGAATCTTTTACAGTTTAATATGGATTATGTAATTGTAGGTGAGTCCGTTAATAATATTGGCATATTTGCTATAAGTGAAGATGAGTTAATTACTTTTGTATCTTTAGGATGTTATCACTCATTAGCAATCACTTCAGAAAATAGATTATTCACCTGGGGATTTAATTATTATGGCCAATTGGGCGATGGAACAACCGCAAATAAATACACTCCAATAGAGATTACAAGTAACTTTGACTTAAATTCCGGAGAAGCCTTGAAAGGGACTTTCTTAGGAGATTATAACTCATTAGCAATCACTTCAGAAGGCAGAATATTCACCTGGGGACTTAATGGTTTTGGCCAATTGGGCGATGGAACAACCGCAAATAAATACACTCCATCAGAGATAACAAGTAGCTTTAACTTAAATGCTGGAGAAATCTTAACAAGTATCTCATTAGGCACTTATCATTCATCAGCAATCACTTCAGAAGGAAGAATATTCACCTGGGGACTTAATGGTGATGGTCAATTGGGCGATGGTACAAACGTAAATAGAAATACACCAACAGAGATCACAAGCAACTTTAACTTAAATACCGGAGAAACCATAACAAGTATCTCATTGGGTGGTTCTCACTCATTGGCAATCACTTCAGAAGGAAGATTATTCATCTGGGGAAATAATCATTTTGGTCAATTAGGCGATGGAACAACCGCAAATAAATATACCCCAACAGAGATCACAAGCAACTTTAGCCTAAATACTGGAGAAACCTTATCAAGTATCTCATTAGGAAATTCTCACTCATCAGCAATCACTTCAGAAAATAGATTATTCACCTGGGGAAATAATTATTGTGGTCAATTAGGTGATGGTACAAACGTAAATAAATATACCCCAACAGAGATCACAAGCAACTTTGGCCTAAATCCCGAAGAAAGCTTTACAAATATCTCAATGAACGGTTCTCACTCATCAGCAATCACTTCAGAAGGCAGAATATTCACCTGGGGATATAATTATTATGGTCAATTAGGCGATGGAACAACCGCAAATAAATATACTCCAACTGAGATTACAAGTAACTTTGACCTAAATCCCGAAGAAAGCTTTACAAATATCTCATTGGGCGGTTCTCACTCATCGGCAATTACTTCAGAAGGAAGATTATTCACCTGGGGCTATAATAATTATGGTCAATTAGGCGATACCACTACTACAAGAAGATATAATCCAACTGAAGTTACATTTATTAATTCTATAGAAGTAGTTCATTCAGAAGAATATGAATACAATGAAGAAATTTCTGATTATTATATAACAGATGAAAACTATATATTTGATGGCTGGTATCAAGATATTAATTTGACAATACCTTATGTCAATACCACCATGCCTGCAGAGAATATCACTATTTATGCGGCTCTTTTAGGTTTGCCAAAGGGGATTACTTATGAAATTGTAGATGATGAAGTAATCATTACAGGATATTCAGGATCAAAAGTTAATTTAGTGTTTCCTGATTGTGTTGATGGATTTCCAATAACAACGATTCAAGAAAATGCATTTCTAAATAATTATACAATACAAAGCATTGCGCTGGGAAAATATATGACAACCATAGAGGCTAATGCGTTTAAAAGCGCTATGTACTTAAAGTCGATTACGATACCATCAAGCATCACAAGCATTGGTGCGTATGCATTTGCTTATGCACAGTCTTTAACCTCAATACAATTTGAAGATGGTAGTCAATTAACGAGGTTTGAAACAGGTATATTTAGTTATTGCACTTCGTTAAAAACCATAACAATTCCTGAAAATGTTACAACAATTAATAGTAATGCATTTTTAAATGCTACTTCACTAAAGAATGTAAGTTTGCCAACTTCATTAACCACTATTCAGGCTTCAGCTTTTTATAATACATATTCATTAAGAAATATTAATTTGCCTTTAGGACTTTCCTATATTGGAGCTTATGCTTTTTGTAATGCAAGTAAGTTAGCCTATATTATTATTCCTACTTCAACTAGCGTTATCGGATATGGGGCTTTTGCAGGATGTAATAGTTTAACAATATATACAAAATTATTAATACGACCTGGAGGATGGGATGTTAATTGGAATTTTACTAACCGCCCTGTTGTTGGTGGAATTTTGAACTATGGTACTTATCAAGAATTCGTTTATATTGTAAAAAGCAATAATACGATAATTATTTTAGGACAGGATATTACAAGCACAAAAACCGAACTTGTTATTCCTCTAATGATTGTTAACACTCAAGTCAACGAAATAGCTCAAAGAGCATTTGAAGAAAATGATATTGCAAGCTCGATTTCAATACCAATATCAGTGACAACCATTGGGTACTATGCATTTAATAATTCAATTGCCGAAATATACGCAATGATATCTGAAGAACCAACGAATTGGACTAGCAATAGTTGGAATCCTGATGGAAATACAGTTTATTGGGGAAACACAATATTTTATCTATCAACGGTAACTTATGAAACGTTTGAAGGTACTTCTATAAATCCAATAACTCAAGTCGAAGGAACCTTAATTACAGCTCCAGACGAACCGTTAAAAGAAGGATATACATTTAATGGTTGGTATATAGATGCAGAGTGTACAACAGTATATAACTTTACTTCAATGCCAATTGATGATATAACGCTATATGCAAAATGGATACGAAACCAGTCAACTATAACTTTTGAAGTCGATGGCGGTTCCGTTTTAGATCCAATTACACAAGATGAAGATACAGCTATTACAGCTCCAAATCAACCGACAAAATTGTATTATACTTTTGTTGGTTGGTACATTGAATCGGAATTTATCACTGAATATGAGTTCGTTATGATGCCTATAGATGATGTAACTTTATATGCAAAATGGGTTCCTAGTCAATCTACCATTTATTTTGAAACAAATGAGGGTTCTCTAATAACAAGTATTACACAGGATGAATCCAGTTCTGTAATTGAACCTGAATCACCAACAAAGCAATATTTTACATTTAGTGGTTGGTATTTAGAATCTAATTTTGCCACAGAATATGAATTTTTAACTATGCCTGTTGATGATGTAACTCTATACGCGAAATGGATTGCCAATGAATCAACAATATCATTTGAATCTAACGGGGGAACGGACGTTTCAATAATTATACAAAATGAAGGAACAGTAGTAGATGAACCAGTTTCTCCAACCTGGGAAGGATTTACATTTGGAGGCTGGTTTATTGACTCTGATTTAACAACAGAATATGAATTTTCAACTATGCCTATTGATGATCTAACTCTATATGCAAAATGGAATGGCTCTGTAATTATAGAAGTAGACGGAATGGTATTCGTAGCTACGTCTTTAGAAGCAACATTAATCGAATTTAATGGGGCTTTAACAAATTTAATAATTCCTGAAATGCTCCGGAATATTATACCTGTTGTTGCAATTGGTGATGGCGTGTTTGAATGGACAGATATAGTTTCAGTTTCAATTCCTGCAACAGTAAAAGTGATTGAAAAAGATGCTTTTAGCGCTACATTGAGTTTAAGAACAGTAACGTTCGGAGAAAATAGCCAGTTACAAATGATTGGAGATTCTGCTTTTTACTTTGCATACAAATTGTCAAATTTTGAATTGCCTATTACAGTAACAAGTATTGGAGATTCTGCTTTTCTAGAATGTAGTGCTTTAAAAAGTATAGTGCTCTCTAATGCTGTAACAAATATTGGCGAATATGCGTTTGGTGATTGCGATGGCCTTACAATTAATATTGTTTCTTCAACTGTGCCAGTTGAATGGAATGCGGATTGGAATCCTGACAATGTTCCAGTATTTTTAGGATATATTGAAACGATAGATAATGGTGAATTGTTGTATGCAACATCCATTCACAATGAAGCTACAATTATTGGTCTTTCACCAAGTAATGAAGATTCAGATATCGTAATTCCTTCTTCTTTGGGTGAATATACAGTAGTGAGTATTAATATTAGAGCATTCCAGGATAATACACAATTAATAAGTATTACAATACCTAATACAATTCATGAGATTCAAAAACAAACATTTGATTCTGCATCCAATTTAACGACAGTACTGTTTGAAGCCGGGTCTCAGTTAACGACGATTAGTAGATATGCTTTTTCATATTGTGAATCGTTAGAATCAATAGTATTGCCAGATACTGTAACAAGTATTGGAATAGAAGCATTCTTTTATACTAGAGCATTAACAAGCATCATTATTCCCTTAAGTGTTACGGATATGGGAGATGGAGTATTTTCATTTTCAGACTTAACTGTAATTTATGTAGAAGCTGCAAGTTTACCTATTGGTTGGGATTCCAATTGGAATCCAGACGATCTTCTAGTAATCTGGGATTATTCCGAGTAATTTTCACATTTGATTGAAAAAGATACCAATATCAGCAGTAATCAAAAATTATATATAAAGGAGCGAATAAGAATGATTGAAGATTTAATGGAAAAGTATGGAAAGATGACGGAAGAAGAATTCGAAGCATTGCCAGAAGAAGAAAAGACGAAAATCAAAGCTGAAATAGAACTGGACACACAAAAAATAGCTAAACAAGCAAAGGAAGCAATCGATAAGTTTACTGATGAAGAAAAAGCGAGCATAAAAGAGACTATGGAACATTATCAAGAAGAAGCTGAGAGAGTGTCTAAACTAAGCGAGGAAGAAGTATTAGCAGAAATGATGAATCCAGAGACCAAAGGTTATGATGAAGAGGACTTGAAAGCCGCCAGGGAATTGATAAAAAATCAAGAAAATGGAGTTAATCAAACTTCAGTGGTAATAAAAAAAGGAATTTGGCATACCATAATAAATTTCTTTAAAAGATTATTTAGATAAATAATCCAAGTCTAAAGCAGTTCATTTGACAAGTATGAATTCAAACAATTATTGAAGGAACTACTAAGACTGATTTGACAACAATAATAAAACATAATAGATAAGAGTAAGCATGTAGAAGATACACACATCGCAAGCAGCAATATTGAATCTTTCAAAGCATAAAGCACCTTGTATGTATCCACGCTGTTAAGTGTGAATATCAAACTTGGTATTTTTGGTATAATTGAATGGCTACAATACATTTAGACAATAGATTTATAAGCAAAAATCGAAGTAATTAGTCTTGGTTTTCAAAGGTGGAGCGATCAATGAAAAATTACGAAAAAGTTCAGTTCAAAGGCACATTTAGACATTATCAACAAAACATTATAGATAATGTCAAGACCCATCTAGAGGATGGCAAAATCCATATTGTTGCCGCTCCGGGGAGCGGTAAAACAACACTTGGAATCGAATTGATTCGAAAACTAGGGGCTCCAGCCTTAATATTGTCTCCTTCCATCACGATTCGAAATCAATGGGGAGATCGTTTTGATAAAGGTTTTTTAGATAATCAAGAAAATGTAAGTGATTATGTGTCGTTTTCGCTTAAAACTCCCAAATTATTGACATCCATTACCTATCAAGGATTACACGCAGCTTATAACAAATTAATTGATGAAGAAGAACCCGATTCTGAATTAATCGAAAAGGAAAAGATCATCGATTATTCTGATTTTGATTTAATTAAAACCATAAATGCTAATGGGATTAGAACGCTATGCCTAGATGAAGCGCATCACTTAAGAAACGAATGGCACAACACGCTATCTGAGTTTATAAAAAAATGTGGAACGAATATCACAATCATCTCTCTAACTGCTACTCCACCCTATGACTCTAGCATCCAAGAATGGAATAAGTACATGGACTTGTGTGGTTCGATCGATGAAGAGATCTTTGTGCCGGAATTGATTGCTCAAAAAAACCTTTGTCCCCACCAAGATTATATCTATTTTAATTACCCTTCAGAAGAAGAAAAGAGAGATTTAAAGGAATATAAAGAAAGAGCATTATTCGCTTCAAATCAAATCATCAAGGACAATATTTTCAAAAAAATGATTCATGAATTTTTAAAAGATTTCATGAATCCCAAATACAATCTGTTTGAAGACATCGAACAGTACATTACACTTGTAAATGTTGCCAAAACAATTAATTTAAGAATTCCAGGTGGGCTCAAACAAATACTTAAAGAACGGAAATACTTGAACACATTTGATGTTGAACATATAGAGCAGATGTACAAATACGTAATTGAACACCCCAATACCTTTGGTGCAGTAGCATCTAAATATGTCGAAAGCACATTAAAAGAAGCAAAGTTAATTGAGAAAGCTCAAGTCAATCTAAAAGAAAGTACCATGCTGAAAAAAACGCTAGTCTCTTCGATTGGGAAGTTGCGGAGCATAGCAGAAATCGCGAGATTTGAAAGTTCGCAATTGAAGACAGAATTAAGAATGTTAATTCTGACCGATTATATCAAAAAAGAACTAATTGATATAATCGGCACGAACGAAAGCAATACCGTCATTGGTACTGTTCCCATCTTTGAAGAGGTTAGACGGAGCGTGTCTCCAGACATTCGAATTGCTTTGTTAAGCGGATCTTTAGTAATAGTTCCAGAGGCTATTCTATCAGAATTGGATGAATTAACAAAACAGACACACAGTCCATATACAGCAAAAAGACTTGCAAATGCGCCTTATAGCATCATCAATTTCCAATCATCGAATCGGGATAAAGTCAGCACGCTAACAAAGTTGTTTGAAGCGGGTCATATTGAAATTTTGATAGGAACAAAATCTTTGCTTGGTGAAGGATGGGATTCACCAAGCATTAACACACTTATTCTTGCTAGTTTTGTGGGCAGCTATATGCTCAGTAATCAAATGAGAGGAAGAGCCATCCGAATAGATAAGACAAAACCAAATAAAGTAGCTTCCATTTGGCACTTAGCGACGATAGAACCAAGTTTCTTAGAAGTTGACAAATTAGCAAAATCATCTAAACTAGATGTAGTAGATGAGAAAACAACCATTATTTCTCATGATTTTGACACTTTGACCAGAAGATTCAAATCGTTCTTAGGTCCAATTTTTACTAAGAAAGGAGTTGAGAGCGGAATTGAAAGAATAGATATTATAAATCCACCTTACGGAGAAAAAGAGTTTAGTGAAATCAATAAAATAATGCTAAAGTATGCAGCTAATCGGAAGTCAGTAAGAGATAAATGGAATGGAGCAGTCAATTCAAAATACAAACATGAAATACTAGATGTAAGTCAAGTTCCGCCAAATGTCTGGCCACTAGATATTTTTATCGTCGATTCATTACTGATTGTGATAGTATCTGTTCTAGCTTTGCTTGTTGGGTATGTAACGTTCCCATATTTATTAAAATCTAATGTGGGAATAGGATTTGCAGCATTTTATGTTTTAGTATATCTGATATATTTAACTATATATCTTCCAAAAGCAACTGGTAATTTCAGTCCCAAAAGGTCGGTTCACACTCTAGGAAAAATTTTGCTTGACACTCTAAAATCATTAGATAAAATTAGATCTTCTAAAGCTTCAGTAGTGACAAAAAAAGCTTTTAGAACTAGACTTATCAACTGCAGCATCATGAATGCTACAAGAAGAGATAAATCCGTTTTTGCCTCAGCAATCAATGAAATAATGACACAAATTGATAATCCTAGATATTTAATCATTAAGAAAAGAAAAATAGGTAAAAAGATATTCTACAACTATTCAACTTCCTATTCTGTTCCTAAGGATATCTCAACGAAAAAAGAAAGCGTCGAGTTGTTTGCACATAAGCTAAAAAGAGTAAAAGGTAATTATGTGATTGTATACACACGAAGCACAGAAGGAAAAGAAGAACTTGTTAAGTGTAAAAAGAAATCGAGACTGTCACGACATTTAGTTACCGTAAAGAGTAACAGAGTATTAAGATAGGATGTTTGCATACAATAATCTATCTTAAGAGCGCATGTCGTATTAGAGGATATATTCAATTGCAAAATAGTCTTTATGAAATATATAGTTCGGTGTTTGACCGTGATGGCGCACCATAAATAAATACGGCAGATATTATATTTAATAATATCTGCTTTTTTATGGAAAAAGCAACTATGTCGGGAGTTACAATGGTTATTTATTAGTAATTGAACGTAAGGTATTGATAATTATTTTATTTAGTGGTAAAATAAAAAAGCAAACATAGTCTTTACTTTTTTGTTACAAAGGAATAAATCGAATACTTATCTCTATTAATTTTCAGTAGATAAATTAGGCTATTACGATCAATTAAATACAAACAAAAAGCCAAAATATTCTGGCCTTTTATGCTTTTTATTAGAAAGAAGATCTTAAAATTCAAGACGCAATGTGTATATAAATAAAGATTTATTGATTGTTTGGCAATACATTTTTCTGACAAGGGTTGCATCAAGCCAATGATAATGGTATTGGTTTCAACAAATACTTTTACTAAAAAAGCTACATTTGTAAAAATATCAAGAATAGATTGAAAGCAGATAAAATATATTACTATATAATTCTATCAAATTTTTCTATCGGAGGATTATAATGAAAAGAAATGTTTTATTAATTTTTGTCGTATTTTGTTTTGCCTTCATTCTTACTGGATGTGATTTTTTTTCAAACTTGTTTTCAACGTCTCTGACGAACGCGACGACTGTGACGAACACGACAACCCAAACTTCAGCATCCATGACTACTACTACTGAATCCGCTATATCTACTAGCGCGACAACGTTAGCTACGGAAATCGATTTGACAGTCAGATTGCAGCAAATTTATCAACTTGCAGTTGATACTGAGGTTTTCGATGGCACGTATGAAGAATGGTTGGAGACTGTGAGAGGTCCTGAGGGAATACCGGGAGAAGACGGCAGAGAAATCACTTTCAGGGTTGAGGGAGAATTTATTCAATGGCAATATATTGGTGATGATTTATGGATGCCTTTGATTTCGATTCCCCTATTGATTGATCTCGAGGGATTAGAAGGAGTCGGGATTGCCTCGATAGATGTTAACGAATATGGAGAATTGATAATTACATTAACTGATGAATCTTCTGTGAATCTAGGGGAACTATTTGATGTTCAAATAGTTCAATTTATTGATTATAACGGATATGTGTTAAATGTTCAACATGTTTTGCATGGGCAAAGTGCTATAGCGCCCGACAATCCAGTTAGAATTGGGCATTCTTTCACTGGATGGAGTGCTAACTTCAACACTGTGACAGAAAACATGGTTGTACAAGCAGAATATTCTGTAGATACTTATGAAATTGTATTTGAACCTGAAGGAGGTTCACAACCTGCATCTATTGCAAATGTCGAATATGGGACCACGGTCACATTGCCAATACCAACAAAAGATGGTTATGTTTTCTCCGGTTGGTATTATGGTCCTTCTGTAAATGATGGACAAGCTACTAATTCCACTTTAATAACCGATGATGTGACTTTATATGCCAGGTGGGATATTGGGCAATATTATATCTATTTTAATAGTAATGGAGGCAGCTTGGTATCGCCCATCATTCAAAACTGTAATTCAATAATCATTGAACCGGATCAGCCTTCAAAATTTGGATATTCTTTTGTGGGGTGGTTCCTTGATGAGGCGCTTGAAACTCCATACATTTTTGATAGAATGCCCTCTGAAGATATTTCTTTATATGCAAAATGGGCGATTAGCGAGATTCTCACTGTCGGGTATAATAGATTTGATGGTGTATTCAATCCTTTCGATCATTATTTAACTGATTATTTTTCTTCAGACGCTGATGTTGTGAAAATGATTTTTGCAAACCTTTTGACAGTTGACCGAGAAGGAGGGATTGTATTAAACGCTATTGATGGAGAAGAAATTAGCAGGGAGGGTATAGATTATTTCTATAACGGAATTTCAAACCTAGGAATAGATTACGACTCTACAAGCGAATTAACAACATATACAATTGAAATTCGAAATGATATCCAATTTTCTGATGGAGAATATATGACTTCTGACGATATTATTTTTACATACTACGTGTTACTTGATCCATATTATGAAGGAACGAATACTTTAAATGAAGTTGGAATCGAAGGTCTGACAAATTACTATTATAATGATTCTAATGCCGAGGAAGCCAAAGCTCTATCGGAAGAACAAGCAGCGCTTCTGATTGCTAATTTGGGAACAGAAAATGAAGATCCTGGATTTGTGGCTATGGTCATAAATGCAATGTATGATGTGCTAGATCAAGAATGGGATTGGGTTACAACTGATGTCGTTACCAACCAAGCGTATGCCAATGCGGGATATGTTATGGATATCAACGGAATTGCGACAACAGACTTGTCCCAAGCATCTATTGCAGCAACGCTTGTAAATTTCTATGCACTGGAAGATTATTCAGTTGTTGATAAGACAAGAGAACAAGTCGTACAGGATCTTACTGACATGTATGGTATTGATTATCACTTGCTTGATTTAAACTATGGTGTAGAAATAACTGCTGACGAAGTTGATATTTTGGCAGTTGAGTATGCAATAGCGGATTATCTAGACACCAACCCAGGAGATATAACCCCATATATCACTGGAATCACAAAAATAAGCGATACTGAAATATCAATCACTACCATTGGTTTTAATGCAGCATCAGTCCACACTATTTTAGATATCTTTGTTGCTCCAATGCATTATTATGGTGATGAATCATTATACGATTATGAGAATAATCTATTTGGCTTTAACAGTCGCTGTCCTGATGCAATGTCTTTGATTGATAGCAAAACCGATGCTCCGATGGGCGCAGGTCCCTATGCATTTATCGCGCAAGTAGATGATTGCCTCTATTTTGAAGCGAACCCATATTATTATAAAGGCGAACCGAAAATTCAATATGTGAATTTCGAAGAAGTTGATGAAGAGGAAAAAGTATTTGGTATCGTCGATGGCTATATTGATATTTCAAGCCTTTATGGATCACCAGATAAAATTGAAGAAATAGCTCAAATCAATGCAGAAACCGACAATAGTATCGCTATAAGTCTAATTGATAATAAAGGATATGGTTACTTCGGTATCAATGCATTCAATATTAAAGTTGGAGAATCTCCTGGAAGCGATGCTTCCAAAGCTTTGCGAACAGGATTCGCAGTCGTAGCTGCAGCCACAAGGTATACTTCGATAGAAGACTATTATGGAGAGACGGCTTATATCATCAATTATCCGATAAGCAATACAAGTTGGGCTGCTCCAAATGTTGGTGAAGCAGGATACGAAGTTGCATTTTCTAAGATGCCTGACGGATCTGCAGTTTATACAGATGACCCAGCTACTCTTGCCGATTCAATAAGACTTGCCTCCGCAAAAATTGCAGCAAAAGCTTGGTTTGAAGCGGCTGGTTTCGTATTTACTGATACTGGCAATGCCAGTGATTTTGGTGGAAACATTTACACGATTGCCTATATACCTGATGGAGCAAAAGACAATTATGAAATTATTTTGCCTGGGGGCGGTACTGGAAACCATCCATCTTACAATCTTGCAACAGTAATGGCGGACATATTAGCAGACCTTGGTTTCACAATCGACATCAACGATCCTGCTGACGCTATTGAAATATGGGATACTCTTGATTCATATACACAAGAAATGTGGATTGTTGCTTGGGGGGCCACAATTGATCCGGGCGATTTCATGTCGCAAGTATATTACAGTACCAATGTGCCAGTTATTGCGGGTGGAACGCTCGACTCTACAGAAGGCAACCATTACGGCATTCAAGATGCTGTTTTAGATGCTTTAATCGTGGAAGCAAGTCAAACTTACGATCAAGCAGTTCGTAAAGAGCTTTACAAAGAATGCTTAGATATCATTCTCGATTGGGCAGTTGAAGTTCCTGTTTATCAACGACTTGGAAATGTTGCTGTCTTCTCAACTGAACGCGTAAATATGGATACTGTGACTCCAGAAAGCACCCCGTATTACCGATGGATTGATGAAATAGAAAAACTTGAAAAGAACGAATCAATAACAGCTCAAGAAAAATTGAACGCAGATACTTCAAACTTATCAATTATAAATTCTACTTTTGGTGGACAAGTGATAGATTTGCCTGCTGAAGGTGGATATGGTTCAGTAATTACCTGGGATATTACTACTGGTGCAGAATATGCTACCTTAGAAGCTGGCGTATTAACATTTTTTGATGGTGATGCTCAGCAAACAGTTGTTATTACTGCTACGCTTTGTTTAGATTCTTTAGAAAACACCAAACAGTTTACTATTATTGTAGATCCAATCGCAACTCAAGATATTAGCGTTATATTAGAATTAACGCCTGAAGAACAATTAATTCAAGTTCAAGGTGTCGTTTATTTCTTTACTGAAAACGCGTTTAATATATTTGATGGCACTGGTATGCTTTGTATTTATGGCCCAGCTCCAGAAGGCACTTTATTAGGTGATGAATTAGTTATTGTTGGAAATTTATCATTTTATAATAATTTGATTGAAATTAGAAATCCGATTATTAAAGAAAAAATAAGTTCAGATAATGATTACGAACAAACTCCTATAGTATATGTTCCTGAAACAACTGAATTAGTGATAGGGCAAACTTATACAGTGATCGGCACAGTAGCTATTGAAGGGCCATATGATAATGTTTATATTTATGATGGGGAAACTTTACTATTTGTAGTCTATTACCGCTCAACTATTAACGATTCATATATTGCTTTAACAGATCAATTAGACAAAGAGATTACATTCAACGCGATATATTATTGGACAGATTCAATTGGTATAATTTACTTCGCGTATCAAGAAGGCGCAGAAGGCATTGTAGTATTTGATTAAGATAATCTGAGCGATTATACTTTTTCACTCCTTGAAAACGATGCTTATGAAATAACTTAATATGTAGGAACCGACACAGAGATGGTTATTCCTTCAACTTATTATATAGGAATTCCTGTTACAAGTATTGGTAATAGAGCGTTCAATTTTTGCTATAATTAAATAAGTATTATCATTCCTGACAGTGTTACCAGTATTGGATCTGGAGCATTCGCATATTGTAGCAGTTTAACATTCTATGCAGAAGTAGCAATTCAACCCATTGGATGTGATTGATTATGGAATTCTTCCGATCGCCCCGTAGTATGGGGGTATGTAAACACGGATCAATCAACCAATTCGTTCCAAACCAATGGCGGAAGCACGGTTGACTCAATCACACAAATTGTTGGATCGACCATCATAATTCCAACAGATCCTATCAGAGAAGGATATACATTTGCGGGCTGGTATTTGGATGAAGAATTGACAATTCCTTATTCTTTTTCGACGATGCCAGGAGAAAATTTCACATTCTATGCCAAGTGGAGTGTATTATCTTCTAAAGATGATTCTAGCGACTACACTTTTACACTTCTAGCAAATGACACGTATGAAATGACGGGATACACAGGCACGAACACCATACTTGCCATTCCATCAATTTATTTAGAAAAGGCAGTAACAAGCAGTGGATCCTATGCATTTGCTGATTTCACCAGTTTATTAAGCATCACAATCCCCTCGAGTGTGACCAGCATTGGCACGTATGCATTCTATGGTTGCAGTATTTTATCGAGCATCACATTTGTGTCGGGAAGTCTATTGACCAGCATTGGTCAAGGCGCATTCTCTGGTTGCAACAATCTTACGAGCATCACGATTCCCTCGGGCGTGACCAACATTGGTATCTATGCATTCTATAATTGCAGCAGTTTAACAATCTATGTGGCAGAAACCAGTATTCCAAGTGAATGGGACGCTAATTGGAATCCCGATAATTGACCCGTTGTGTGGTGATATGCCGAGTAATTCAAAACCAATATTCAATTGCAAAATAGTCATTATGCAAAATATAGTTCGGTGTTTGAACGTGATGGCGCACCAGAAATAAACATAGCAGATTTAATTTTTTATAATATCTGCTTTTTTTTGGAAAAGCAACTATGTCGGGAGTTGCAATGGTTAATTATTTGTAATTGTACATAAGGTATTGATAGTTGATTTGCTTAATGATAAAATAAAAAAGTGAACACAGTCTGTATTTTTTTGTAGCAAAGGAATAGGTCAAATTCTTATCTCTATTCATTTGATAGATAAAATAGGCTATTACTATAAATAAATACAAACAAAAGGCCAAAACATTCTGGCCTTTTATGCTTTTTTTGAGAAAGAAATATAGAAAATTCAAAATCATATATATAGATAATTATAGATTTGATGATTGTTTGGCAATACCTTTTCTGACAAGCTTTGCATCAAGCCAATATTGATGTAATGATTTCAACAAATACTTTTACTAAAAAACAATATAGTTACTTCACCTGGAATGAAAATCATAAGCAGATAAAACATATTACTATATAATTCTATCAAATTTTTCTATTGGAGGATTATTATGAAAAGAAATGTTTTGTTATTTTTTGTTTTGGCTTTTTCTATCTTTTTTCTAGTTGGTTGCAATGGGCTAACATCACCGACCACTGGTGATGAGAAAGCAGTGCCAGTTTATCAAGGAATGGTTGTATCAGAATCATTGACGGCTTTGTCGTCGAATGATGGGCCGGATGACAATCTTATACAATTTGGATATTCTGCAAATGACTCTAAACTATTAAGCGCAGATCCAATTAATCAAGATGATCCGTTTGGAGATACTGACACCGACACTATAGATGATGTGATTTCTACTGAATATATTGTTACCCCATCAGATGAAGCGGATTATTATTCTGAAATTAATACCGATATTTATATAACGGTTAAACTCAGCAACCCTGACAATTATGTAATTTTATCTTTTATATTGAATAGTGTATTTTATCAGTCTTTTCAATTTCAAGAAGGTTCTGATTCAGAAAACCTAATATTGAAAGTAAATACGGGAGACACTCGCGGTATAAAAGAATACACGATTGATGCAATTAAATATGTTGATGGTACGGAAATAAAGGACGTTATTTTTGAGGGGGAGAGAACCATTACAGTTGGTCTTGCTTATTATGCTACACCAAGTATTTCAGTATCCAATGAAGTGATCAATGCGACTTCAATGACAATTGATATTAACTTTTCAGATGCTTCGTCAGCAAGTACATTGAACAAAGTCGTATTATATGACGGTTCTGAATTAGTTCAAACATATGATTTAATAGCAGGTAATAATTCAATCACGTTTGACAAATTAAATATTAATACTCTTTATCAATGTGCAATAGTTTCAATTTATGACCTTATTGATGGACAAAACTCTAGGCTTGAAATACTGTCCAAACAAGCTTTTTATACTGATGATATCGTAGCTATTAACGATGTCGTGCCTACTCAAGAATCAATTGGATTTGGAATTACAGTGACAGATGTTGATCAAGTAGGTGCAGTATCAGCAATCGATCTCTACAAAGGTGAAATCTTAGTAGAAGCTTTCGCTGACCTAAATACCAGAGAGTTCGCAGGATTACTATCCAATAACGAATATACAATCAAAGTGACCTATACTTACGATTTGAATGATGGAGTGGGAGAACAAACGCTCGTTATTCAACAAGCAACAACGACAATAGCAAAAGCAACTCCGACAGTCGTGTTTGATAATGTCGTACCTACTCAAGAATCTATTGGATTTGGAATTACAGTGACAGATGTTGATCAAGTAGGTGCAGTATCAGCAATTGAACTCTATAAAGGCGAGATATTAGTAGAAACTCTCAGCAATCTATCTCAAAGAATCTTTTTCATTGAGTTTGATCCGAGTGAATACACAATTAAAGTGACGTATACATACAATTTAAATGATGGAACGGAAATTCATGTTTTAGCCAGCATTTGTAATCTGTCTTCATATGAATATTCGATTGCTTATTTTTTAGATGGAGGAACAAACTCCGTTGAAAACCCATATACATATACCTTACTTACTAGCACTTTTGTATTCAAAGCCCCTATTCAAGATGGATATACTTTCTTAGGTTGGTATGATAATCCAGAATTTTCTGGAGGTCAAATCACTTTTCATCTTCAGGGTTTAGCAGGAAATATCTCCTTGTATGCAAAATGGCAAGTAAACCAATATGCTTTAAACTATTATATTTATATTGATTTCGATCCAACATTAAATTATGACTTTAATGAATTTTGGGTTAATCATACCGAATCGTTTTATTCAATTACTATTATAGACGGAATTACTTTTGTTGATTATAACAAACCTCTCGGCTATGAATGGACCTGTATTGAAAGTGTGTTTGATCCGGAAGAGGTTGAGGGTCTTAATACAATGACATTGGTTTTACAAGGAACAAACGGACTACAAGTTTTATTGCAGCCGAACAACAATATCGCATTGGAACAATGGGTGACATTCGATGGTTCAGAGCAAACCATCGTGATCACATTTGATGCATTTGATTCTCTGAAAATGTTTGCAGAACCCTTTACATATAACGCAACTGGAAGTTTTAAAATTATTAATGCCACAGTAGGAATGCCATTCGTTGAGCCGACGCTGTCTCAAACGGACGTATATGATTTTGCATCAGAGACTCCCGAATACACTCCAACATTAGTCGGTTATACTTTCGGTGGGTGGTATTTAGATGCCGACCTAATTATTCCATACGCATTTCCAACTATGCCTGCAAGTGATATAACTTTATTTGGAAGATGGATACCAATTGGATAATGCACAATGTAAATTGATATGCTTTAAAAATGGATTTGATTCATAATTCAATTAAAAAATGTTTCTTCGCGCTAATTAAGCAGGCAAAAATCTCGTGTGCGTAAACACAAATAGACCTAAAAATACGTTATTTCGGAGAAGTCGAGATACTTTTGTATAGCACTTCGTACAACTCGAGACAGTTTGTCTGTGAGAATATGTTTGATGGTGATGATTTATTTGATTAAAACTTTAAATCAGAAAATAAGCATAACCTAATTTCAATTGCAAAATAGTCTTTATGAAATAAATAGTTCGGTGTTTGACTGTGATGGCGGACCATAAATAAATACGGCAGATATTATGATTAATAATATCTGCTTTTTTTTTGTTAGTCATTTGATGAGTGTTATTTGAACAAAAAAACCGATATTAGATATGAAATGAGCTGCAAATATATAAATGAATATTTTTCGACAAAATTAAGCCCTTTTCTGAAACGGTGGTATAATTATGGAGTAATGAGGAGCGCTTTCACAATAAATATAAATTAATACTGTAATTTTCCCCAATCTTTTTTGCTAACAATGTTTAGTATGTAGATATATTGAATTTATAAAATTCAGAGGGAAACTTAAATGTCAAAAAAAGTTCTTAGAATTTTGCGACTATTGTTCATTACTGTAATTGTGACAGGTTGTGATTTTTTTTCTCCTACAACAACTCTAACAACAGCTGCCACAACTGTATCGACAGAAGCGACAACTATTGCGTCGACAACCGTTACAACCACATCAACGACAGCTGCAACAACTATGGCAACGACAACTGCTATTACCACATCGACGACAGCGGCGACAACTGTGGCAACGACAACTGCTACAACCACATCAACGACAGGGGCGACGACAACCTCTATAACAACTGTATCGACAACAGAAACCACAACTCAAGCACAATACACCATCAGCTTTGAAACCAACGGAGGAAACTCCATTATTCCTATCACGCAGGATTTTGGCACGGAAATTTCCCAACCTGAAGATCCTGTTAGGGATGGATATGTTTTTGCCGGCTGGTACAGCGACGAAGAACTGGCTATAGCTTATGCTTTTGGCACGATGCCTGCATACAATCTGACCATCTATGCTTCATGGAGTGAAATGATTGCTGAAGATGATCCAAGCGATTATACATTTGTGCTTCTAGAAGATAACACATATGAAGTGACAGGATATACAGGAACGAAGACCGCTCTTGTCATTCCATCAATTTATTTAGGAAAAGCAGTCACAAGCATTGGCGATGATGCATTCTATTATTGCACCAGTTTAACAAGCATCACGATTCCAGACAGCGTAACAGTCATTGGTAATTGGGCATTCGGTTATTGCACCAGTTTAACAATCATCACAATCCCCGCGGCTGTGACCAGCATTGGCTCCTATGCATTCGATGGTTGCAGCAGTTTAACGAGCATTGCAGTAGATGAGGCAAGTACATACTTTTCCTCTGAAAACGGTGTGCTATTTGACAAACAAAAACTATTGATAATCGCATACCCTGTTGGCAAAACAGAAACAAATTATCAGATTCCCTCGAGTGTGACCAGCATTGGCGAACGGGCATTCTATAATTGCAACAGTTTAACGGGTGTCACTTTTGAAACGGGAAGCCAGTTGATCAACATTGGATCCTATGCATTCAAAGAGTGTGCCAGTTTAACAAGCATCACAATCCCCACGGGTGTGACCAGCATTGGCAATCAAGCATTCGAAGGGTGCAGTGGCTTAACCAGCACCACTTTTGCATTGGGAAGTCAGTTAACCAGCATTGGCGAAAATGCATTTGAAGGTTGCAACAGTTTGACGAACATCACAATCCCCTCGAGTGTGACTTACATTTTCGATGCAGCATTCTATGGTTGCACCAGTTTATCGAGCATCACTTTTGAAACTGAAAGTCTGTTGACAAGCATTGGCAATTGGACATTCGGTTATTGCACCAGTTTAACGAGCTTCACAATCCCTTCGAATGTGACCAACATTGGAGATTTTGCGTTCGCATATTGCAGTAGTTTGATGAGCATCACGATTCCTTCCGAGGTTACCAGCATCGGCGGTGGTGCATTTTATGAGTGCATAAGTATAACTAGCATCACAATTCCCTTGAGTGTGATCAGCATTGGAGAAGTGGCGTTCTATAATTGCACCGGTTTATTGAGCATTACAGTAAATGAAGAAAATACCAATTATTCGTCTGAAAACGGGGTGCTGTTTAATAAACAAAAAACGATAATTATTGCATACCCTGCTGGCAAAACAGAAACCACCTATCAGATCCCTTTGGTCGTTACGAGCATTGGTCTCTATGCATTCTTTAATTGCACCGCCTTGACGAACATCACCATTCCTTCTGGCGTGACCATCATTGATGCCAAAGCATTTGAAAGTTGTACTGGTCTGTTGAGTATCGCAATTCCTTCAGGCGTAACAAGCATCGGTGAAAGTGCATTTTTTAATTGTCAAAATTTAATGAGCATCACGATCCCCTTAAGTGTGACAAACATTAGGTTTACAGCCTTCAGTAATTGCAACAGTTTAACAATTTATGCAGAAGTTGCAATTCAACCCATTGAGTGGGATACAAATTGGAACCCCTCTGGAAGACCGGTAGTATGGGGATATGTTACTGTCAACGAATCGACCATCACCTTTGATTCTAATGGTGGCTCTGCAGTATCGCCAATTACTCAAGAAGTTGGCTCAGCAATATTACAGCCGGCGAATCCGTCAAAAGAAGGGTATACATTTGAGGGATGGTATATCGACGAAACCCTATTATCACTTTACACGTTTTCAACCATGCCATCTGCAAACCTGACATTATTTGCTTCGTGGGATCCAACCATCGTTGAAGATGAAACAAGCGATTATATTTTTACCCTCAAAGAAGATGATACCTATGAAATGACAGGATACACGGGAACGGATACTGTTCTCGTCATTCCCTCTTCCTATCTAGGAAAAGCGGTTACAAGCATCGGTGATTGGGTATTCTATGGGCGCAAAAGATTTACGAGCATCACCATCCCTTCGAGCGTAACCAGCATTGGCGAAGGTGCATTCAACAATTGCGTCAGTTTAACGGAAATCACGATTCCTTCAGGTGTGATTAGCATTGGTGAAGGGACATTCTATAATTGCTATAGTTTAACGAACATCACTGTTCAGGAAACAAATGCTTACTTTTCCTCTGAAAATGGCGTGTTGTTTGACAAGGAAAAGACGGTATTAATTGCCTACCCTGCCGGAATAACAGAAACATTCTATGCGATACCGTCGAGTGTAATCAGCATCGGAGATTACGCATTCGTTTTTTGCTATAATTTGACTAGCATCACTATTCCTCCCGGAGTAACCAGCATCGGAGATTACGCATTCTATGGTTGCAGTGGTTTGACGAGCATCACGATACCTTCTGGAGTGACCAGTATTGGCAATTACACATTTTTTGATTGCAGTGGTTTGACGAGCATCACGATACCTTCTGGAGTGACCAGTATTGGCAAAGGAGCATTTTCTTATTGCAGTGATTTGACGAGCATCATTTTTGAAATGGGAAGCCAGTTGACCAGTATTGGCGAAGGAGCATTTTCTGGTTGCAGTGGTTTGACGAGCTTCACGATACCTTTCGGAGTGACCAGTATCGGCGATTACGAATTTTCTGATTGCCGTGGTTTGACGAGCATCACAATTCCTTCTGGAGTGACCAGCATCGGTCAAGGTGCATTCATTCTTTGCACCAGTTTGATCGCCATCAACGTAGATGAGGAAAATGTCAATTATTCCTCAGAAAATGGTGTGCTTTTTAATAAAGAAAAAACACTATTGATAACATACCCAGCTGGAAAAACAGGAACAATCTATCTGATTCCTTCGAGTGTGATCGGCATTGGGGACTGGGCATTCTATGTGTGCAGCAGTTTGACGAGCATCACGATTCCTTCGGGAGTGACCAGTATTGGTAATAGTGCTTTCGGACATTGTATCGGCCTCACGAGCATCACGATTCCTTCAGGAGTGACCAGCATTGGTTCTCAAACGTTTTCTGAATGTATTAATTTGGCTTTCGTTTCAATTCCTTTTGGAGTGACCAGCATTGGCGAAATGGCCTTTAAGGGTTGCATTAGTCTTACGAGTATTACGATTCCATCTGGCATGATTAGTATCGGGCCTAGTGCATTCATGGGCTGCACAGGATTAACGAGCATTGCAATTCCTTCGAGTGTATCCAATATAGGAAATTACGCATTCTATGATTGCATCAGTTTAACGAGCATAGCGATTCCATCAGGCGTAACCACTATTGGCGATAGGGCATTCTTTAATTGTGCTAGTTTGACTGCTATCACCGTAGATGAGACAAATGCCGATTATTCATCGGAAAATGGGGTTCTTTTCAACAAAGATAAGTCGATTATAATTATTCACCCGGCAAGCAAGACTGAAACAATCTATATGATTCCTTCGAGTGTAATCAGCATTATTGATTGGGCATTTTATAATTGCCACAATTTGACTAGCATCACAATCCCTTCAAGTGTGATTAGCATCGGGGAGTGGGTTTTCGATAAATGCACCGGCTTATTGACAATCACGATTCCCGAGAATGTGACATACATTGGTTCTGGCGCATTTTATCGTTGCACCAGTTTGACAATCTATGTTGAAGCACTCAGTTTGCCTAGTGGATGGGATAGCTCTTGGAACTTTACTGATCGTCCTGTTATATGGGGATATGCTGAGTAAATCAAAACCAATATTCAATTGCCAAATAATCTTTATGAATTATATAGTTCGGTGTTTGACCGTGATGGCGCACCAATTAATTAATTTGGCAGATATTTCATAATAATATCTGCTTTTTTTGTTTGTCATGTTGATGAATGTTTTGTGAACATATAAAAAGACTATACTAAATATGAAATTTGGCAAGATGAATATTAAAGTATATTTCTATACATACATAAGTTCATTTCTGAAATTGTAGTATAATGATAGAGTGAATAATTGTACTATTTCAAATAATATAATTGCATCAGAAGCCATCATAGATCTTGAAATAGGAATTTTTGAAGAATACTTCAATTCATTTAAATCGATATACTATAAACATTTATATGTAGATATATAGAACTTAATAAGTTCGGAGGAAAACTAATATGTCAAAAAGGATTCTTAGAATTTTGTTGCTATTAATTATTACTGTAATTGTGACAGGTTGCGACTTTTTTTCTGCTACAACAACTGTATCGACAGCAGCTACTACCATGGCAACGACTACCGCTACAACCACATCAACGACAGTAGCGGCGACAACGACAACTGCATCTACAACGGCGACGACAACAGCAACGACAACAGCAACGACAACGGCAACGACAACGGCAACGACATCAGCACAAGAAACAACAACGCCTACAACAACTGTATCGACAACAGAAATCACAACACAAGCACAATACACTATTAGCTTTGAAACCAACGGAGGTAACTCCATTATTCCCATCACGCAAGATTTTGGCACGGAAATAACCCAGCCTGATAATCCTGTCCGAGAGGGGTATGATTTTGTGGGATGGTACGGCGATTTGGGTCTGACGATAACGTACGTTTTTGGCACAATGCCAGCATACAATCTGACTATCTATGCTTCGTGGAATGAAACAATCGTTGAAGATAATCCAAGCGATTATAGTTTTACTCTCAAAGAAGATGACACCTATGAAGTGGCGCGTTATCTTGGAATGAACACTGTCCTGGTCATTCCATCCACCTACTTGGATAAGCCTGTTTCTAGTATTGGAATTAGTGCATTTGAGGATTGCATCACGATATTAAGCGTCACGATACCTTCAAGTGTGACTTATATTGGAAATCATGCATTCGATAACTGTAACGGGATAACGACAATTACGATTCCGAATAGCGTTACTCAAATTGGGCTATCAGCATTCTATGATTGCAGCGGTTTAATAAGCATTACGATTCCTTCGAGTATGACTCACATTGGCATCGCAGCATTCGGCGGTTGTAGTAGTTTATTGAGCATCATGATTCCATCGAGCGTGATCAACATTGGGTATGACGCATTTAGGTATTGCAGCAACTTATCAAGCATCGTAGTAGATGAGTCAAACGCAAATTATTCATCGGAAAATGGAGTACTTTTCAATAAGCAAAAGACGACCGTATTTCGATATCCTGCAGGCAAAACAGAAACAAGCTACCAGCTTCCCTTGAGTGTGACAAGCATTTACGATTGGACATTCAGTTATTGCACCAATTTGACGGACATCACAGTCCCTTCGAGTGTGACTTACATGGGCGAAGGTGCATTCTATGGATGTAGCAGTTTATCCGGCTTCGTATTTCCCTCGAGTTTGACAAGCATTGGCGACGGGACATTTAAAGAATGTAGCAATTTATCCGAAATCGTGCTTCCCCCGAGTTTGACAAGCATTGGCGAGTGGGTATTTCAGAATTGCACCAATTTGACAAGCATAGTGATTCCCTCGAGCGTAACCACTATTGGTTCGTATGCATTCTATGAATGCAATAATTTGTCGATAAATGCTGTTGCCACAATTAAACCTATTGGGTGGAATGTAAATTGGAACCCCTCTGCCCGACCTGTAGCGTGGGGATATGGCATTGTCAATGAATCGACAATCACCTTTAATTCCAATGGTGGTAGCGCAGTATTGTCCATTACCCAAGAAATAGGATCAGCAGTATTTCCGCATGCGGATCCGTCAAAAGAAGGATTAACTTTCAGTGGCTGGTATAGCGATGAAGAATTGACGATACCTTATACATTTTCAATAATGCCAGCAGATGATTTGATCTTATATGCTTTATGGATTGACACGATTGGTGAAGACAATCCAAGCGATTATGCTTTTTCACTCCTAGCAAATGGTACATATGAAGTGACAGATTATTTAGGTTCAAAGACCGAAATAATCATTCCTTCTTGTTATTTAGGAAAAGCAGTAACTAGCATTAGTAATGATGCATTCATAAATCACCCCAGTTTGACGAGTATCACAATTCCTATTAGAGTGACCAGTATTGAGGAGAATGCATTCAATAATAGCCCTAATTTAATAAATTTCATCGTAAGCGAAATAAACACCAATTATTCATCTGAAAATGGTGTGCTATTCAACAAAGAAAAGACGAAATTAATTGCATATCCAGCGGGTAAAATAGACACAAACTATCTAATTTTAAACAGCGTTACCAGTATTGGAACTGCCGCATTCTATAATTGCATTAATTTAACAAGCATCACGATTCCAGATGGAGTGACCATTATTGGTGATTGGGCATTTCATAATTGCGTAAATTTGACGAATATCACGGTTCCAGACAGCGTAACTAATATTGGCGAGTACGCATTCAATTATTGCACCAGTTTGGCGAGTATTGAAATCCCCTCAAATGTAGACAACATTGGACAATGGGCGTTTGCGTTTTGTACCAGTTTAACGAACATTGTAATCCCATCTAATGTAACTTACATTAGTGAAGGGGCATTCAGTGATTGCACCAGTTTAACAAGCATTACGATTCCATCAAGCGTGACAAGTATTGGTGAAGAGGCATTCAGTGATTGCAGCAGTTTGACGAGCATCACGATACCTGATGGCGTTACAAGTATTGGCGATTATGCATTCGCATATTGTAGCAATTTATCGAGTCTCACGATTCCTTCTAATGTGACCAGGATTGGAGATTATGTGTTCGCTTATTGCTTCGGTTTGCCAAGCATCACGATTCCAAACAATATTACCAGCATTGGTGATAGGGCATTCTATAATTGCAACAGTTTAACTGAAATAACTATTCCATCTAGTGTAACCAACCTAGGTGATTATGCATTCGGTTATTGTAACAATTTAACGAATATCACGGTTTCAAACAGCGTTACCAGTTTTGGCGTTGGTGCATTCTCTGGTTGTGCCAGTTTAGTAAGTATTGAAATCTCTATAAATGTTACTTACATTGGAATGTTGGCATTCAATACTTGTTCTAGCTTAACAATTTATGTTGAAGCAGAAAGCAAACCTATTGGGTGGGACGCAGATTGGAACATCTCAAATTGTCCGGTAGTTTGGGGATATGGAGAGTAAATCAAAACCAGATTTCAATTGCGAAAAAGTCTTTATGAAAGATATACTTCGGTGTTTCCTGTTTTGGCGCACCAAATACAAATCAAGACGAGAAATCGTCTTTTTTCTATTCTATTGAAAGACATGTTATGATATGAATTGTATGTATACGAGATCATTATTGCTATCTATTTTATAAGTTCAAGTCTTTTTATCTTCGTTATGTGAGATATTTGTAAGGCACACCGCCATAACATGAACTACTTGGTAATCGCTTCTGGGCACGCTTTATATAGATGCAATCCGTGATAGCTCATAGCTCCTATTGCCGTATCCACAGACATAAATAAATTACTAACCTAATTTGATGTATTATTCTGTTTTTAGTATTTTTTTGGCATCAAGGATGCAAATATATAAAATAATTGTAATTTGTCTTGCGATGCTGACAAATATTGTATAATAATATCAAAAGACCCCTGAATTGCATTTTTATCTTTGTTCAGCTTTGCGTGTATTTTTATGTAGAGTAAGTTCTGGATTGATAACACTCAATTATATGTGCTATAATTCTATCAAAAAGAATCTGGAGATCAAAGTGATGAAAAAACTAGGATATTTATTATTCGCAATAATTTTTTTTATGTTTGGGTGCTCGTATGTAACGACAGGCACAATGACCACAACGTATCCCCTAACTACAACATTGACAACCACAGTTTCAACGATTTCAAGCATTCTTGATACAACATCAAGCAATCTCTATACAACATCAAGCACTCCTAATACAACTTCAAGTAACCTCAATACGACATCACATTCTACAACAGTAGACACAACACACGCCAACGAAACCAACATAATTTTACAGAAGCCTTCAATGGTGGTCATAGAAGATGGGTTTTTATGCTGGGGCGAGGTAGAATTTTCAAGCGCATACATAGTTATGATTGACGGAATTGAATTTCAGATTTCCACAAACCGGTTCTCGCTGGCTGAGTTGACAGTCGGAATGCATAATATCCGGATAAAGGCTATCGGCAATCAAGGTTCCTACCTTAACTCCAGTTTCAGTTCGATATTCAATTACGAAGTTATGCAAACAGACAGTTCAATAACTTTGGATTGTCCTCAAAACATCACCATCATTGGCAAGAGAATTTCATGGGATGAAGTAACCGGCGCAATCAGTTATGTCATACAATTCAATGAAGGCGAATATATTACGGTCTTGTCAATATATTACGATTTTGAATATAGCATACCTGGCATATATGACATAAAAATATATGCAAAAGGCAACGGTATATCTTCTCTAAATTCTGAAGCTGCGACTTATGTTCATGAAATCGATGCAACAACATTGTCAACTGTACTTAATTTGAAAATTATAGAGGACGTCGCAACATGGAATGATGTTGAAAATGCATGTTCATACTTGATAAAAATAAATGATGATTATTACCCTGTTGATACTAACCAGTTTGTTTTGAACATTGAAACTCCGGGAGACTATCTTGTTTCAGTAAGGGCCATTGGCGATAGTGTATATTTTCTTGATTCGAATTGGTCTGATGAAATTGAATATTCATTCTTGGAAACTCCAGTTTTTGTTACTGCAAGTTCTGACAAGTTGTATTTAGGATCAGATGAATTTCGCTTTGTTTCATTCAATGTCCCAAATCTTCTCATCTTGGAAGACCCCAATTGGCATATTGTCGATCCGTGGGAACAAGAAGACGCAATCAGTTCAGTCCGAATGATGGGGGGAAGAGTGATTCGCACTTATACCTTGTCTGTTGTGGGCGGAATCAGGCCTGCGGAAGGCGGAAATCAACTCGCCCACATCATGGGAATCGGTAATTATAACGAAGAATTGTTTGTAAGTCTAGACAAGGCTATTCAGCTTGCAGGGGAAAATGGTATCTATTTGATAATCCCTTTCATCGATGAATGGAATTGGTTTGGCGGGGTAGCGGAGTTTTCTACGTTGTATGGAAAATCGAAAACACAATTTTTTACCGACGCCACGGTAAAACAAGGATTTAAGGACCTATTATATTATGTTTTGAATCGAACAAACACGTATACCGGAGTGAAATACAAGGATGATCCAGCTATTTTGGCTTGGGAATTGGGAAATGAACTACGAAGTGCATCAGACGCATGGATTGGCGAGATGTCAGCTTATATTAAAAGCATAGACTCAAACCATTTATTAATGAGCGGAAGAGATAATATAACCACTTTCGATTTGAATAATACAAATATCGACATTGTCTCTGCTCATTACTATACCAACAACGGAACCGGAACATTTGCAGCCCGCGCAAAAGCAGACAGGTTATTATCCCAAGGGATAAAGCCATTCATTATCGGAGAATATGGGTTGGTTGATGTACAACAAATTGAAAATATGATCATCGAATCTTCTACAAACGGAACAAGCGGAAGCCTCATCTGGAGTTTGCGTTTTCGGAATGTCGAAGGAGGATTTTATTATCACAATGATTCTCCGACAAGATCTTACCATTTCCCCGGATTCAGCGTAAATGATGATTACTATGAAACGAGAATAATCAATTTTATTATCCAGTATGCATATTTGACTAGCGGCTTAGGACAGTATGAAATTTACATTCCGGATTCGCCATATTTATTTGCTATTGAAGATGCCAAATTGACTTGGCTGGGGGCTACCGGATCTTCATCTTTCATTATCGAAAGAAGGAACGTTGTCGATTTTGAATGGCAAGTGCTGGCGACTTCTATAAGCGATGCCTATGCAATAGGTCCATTTTATATTGACAACACTGTGGATATTGGCATATCATATGAGTATCGGGTAAAAGCCATTAATCAAGCTGGACAATCCGAATATTCCAATGTTGTATCATACACGCATCACTAGCCAATAACAGATAATGTACACAAATCGAAAAAAACATGTAATGTCAATGTTGATAATTTCAAAATAGTTTGTTTGACTGGGTTTGCGAAATAATGGTGATAATCACAAATGAATGAAACGGAGGTGTTATAAATATGACAGTAAAATCAAAAAATGTGAAGATGAAAGACATTGCTCAAGAACTTAAAGTAAGCACTGTGACTGTCTCCAAAGCGTTATCCGATAAAGATGGAGTGAGTCAGGAATTGCGCAAAAAAATCAAGAGCAAGGCCGAAGAAATGGGCTATGTATACAACCCGATTCCTAGACAATTATTAAATGGGAAAGCAAATAATATCGGTATCCTTGTATCAAAAAAATTTCTGGTTCGAGGGTATGATATCTACTTTCAAATTTATGAGACTGTAGTGGAAAAATTAAGTAATTACGGTTATTATGGGTTACTGGAAGTTTTAACAAAACAATCGGAATTTGATTGCGAAGTACCTAGATTCTTAAGAGAATCGAAAGTCGACGGAATAATTATTCTCGGACAAATATCGCAACCATATCTAAAAATGATTTCCACACAATCTACCCCGTTTGTGTTGCTTGATTTCTATGGCAGTTATGAAGGGATGACCTCCATTGTCGCAGATAATTTTTATGGCAGTTACATGCTTGCCAGTTATTTAATAAAAAAAGGGCATAAAAAAATCGGCTTTGTAGGAAATTATAAAGCTACCAGTAGCATAATGGATCGATATATGGGGTATTTAAAAAGCCTGTTTGAAAATGACCTCTCTGAGGGCAACCAAGCATATTTGGTGATGGATAGAGACAATAACGGCCTTAGCATAGATTTGGAACTCCCCAAAAGTATGCCAACTGCTTTCGTATGCAATAATGATGAAGTGGCTAATTCATTGATAATCAAATTGAAGCAGGAAGGATACCTTGTTCCCGATGACATTTCCGTTGTCGGCTTTGACAACTTTGAGAAACTTCACGATTCAACCATAGGAATCACGACTGTCGAAGTGGATTTCATTGCGATGGGTATGGCTTCAGCAAGTATTATTGTAAGAAAAATAAATGAATCAAATTTTAATCCTGGAAGGCAATTGGTCGGCTGCCGCCTGGTTATTCGCGGCTCAGTCAAAGATCTTAATGATTCGAGATAATTGGAAGCAAGAAAATATATTCCCCTTTATAAGCAGACGGCACACAAAATACATTGTGCATTCTATAAAGGGGAATTTTTATTTTAGACGAGAAAAAGTGTAATAGAATTTGTTAAGCGTGATTATGCAAACAAGCGCTATCATTTTTACTTTTTTTTATTGAGGATGTTGACAAAATAAATATTTTATTATAAACTGTTCGTGCATATTTAAGTAATGCATTAAGTAATTGGTTTATAAAAATATTTTATCCCTAGGAGGAAAAAATGAAAAGAAAGTTATCTGGTTTATTGGTCATGCTGTTATTCTGTTTATTTACCTTTATATTTGTTGCTTGCAATGGCGAAACAACAACAACTGCTGCAACCACGGCTGGTTCAACGACCACGGTCACGACTGCTGCGGCAACGACCACAGCCGCGACTACTGTAGCAACGACTACTGCAGCAACGACTACTGCAGCAATGACTACTGCAGCAACGACGGCAGCAACGACAGTCGCAACTACAACAACGGTTCCAGTGGATTCTGTTACGGTTGTAGGTTCTGATTCCGTTGAAGTTCCCGACACCTCTGCGTACACTGCGATTTATTTGCCTACAACTGCGGCTAATATTTCCGATGTAATCTGGAGCGTAGTCGATGGCACTGGTTCTGCGTCGATTTCATCTTCTGGTATTTTAACTGCAATTGCTCCAGGAGTGGTCACCGTTGTGGCTTCTGTCAAAGGAGTAGAAGGCGAGTTAGAAGTCACCATTACCCAATCTGTTGATTCGTCAGCAGTTGCCGGCCCTGAAATTGTAGATTTGGGAACAGATGCAGAGTATACCTTTACCGTCGTTCCTTCAAATGCAATTTATGAAACAGTAATTTGGGCAGTGCTTTCTGGCACCGGAACCGCTACAATCACACAAGAAGGAGTCATGACTCCTAGTGTCGCGGGAACCGTAACCGTTCGTGTTTCAGTCGATGGAGCTATTGCTACAAAGGCGGTTACAATTACGACTCCAGTTGCTTCGGTTTCAGTTAATGGAGATGCTATCGTAAGAATGGAAGACACTCCAACTTTTACAACAACCATTATGCCTGTAGATGCTGATTATGATGCGATAGTATGGTCTGTTGTAGATGGCACCGGTAGTGCAACAATTGACTCAGAAGGGGTTATAACACCAGTAACTTCTGGATTTGTGACCATAGTTGCTACTGCAGATGATGTCGAGGGAGAATTGGAAGTTGAACTAATAATATCTGTCGAGAGCATCGTTCTTAGCGGCGAAGCATCGATATTGCCCGGAGATAATCCAACATATATGGCAGAAGTATTGCCTGTTGGGGCTAAATATCCAACTGTAACCTGGACGATAATTAGCGGTTCGGGAAATGCAACGATCTCTCAAGGGGGAATGCTAAGCCCAGTTGCATCAGGAAATATAACAGTTGTAGCTACAGCTGATGGCGTTTCTCAACAATTTGAAGTTGTTATCAATCCGGACGATCGACTTTTAGGAACTCCACGTCCAACTCATTTACTTGCAACCCCGGAAAACACAATTGAAATTACAAGTCTTTGGGAACTACAGACCGATTTAGAAGGACTGTCAATTGTTTTCGCAAGACAAGTCTATGACATTTCCTTCACTACAGACGCTTCCCGTTCATCGCAAGGTGTAGAATTCAAGATTCCAAACACCGTAGATATAAGCAGGATGCAATATTTTGCTATTAAAGTAACTGGGTTCACCGTAACTTCTGGAGTGAACCCAACAGTATCAGTTCAATTACGTGACTTTGACAGTGGCCTAAATCTATTCAACGACCAGGTCACTGAAATTGAAGTAACTGCCGCAAATCAGTGGATTGTATTCGGTATTTCTAACAGATATCGCTTGCAAACCGAAAACAAAGATTTGAGAATACTGGTAGATCCTCATTTTACAGCTTCAGGAAATGAAGGCACATTAACTATCCAACAAGTAGTATTCTTTGGAAATGCAAATCCAGCAACCGAGCCTGCATTGTTGACTCCGCTTAAGAACGCTCACTGGGAAGTTACTGGTGTAACGGCTGAACCAGCGGTTGATATGATTGATGATGTTGAAGTAAATGTTTTGAGAATATCTGCTACTGCGGATGCAGTTACAAACTGGAAATCCATTCCCGCATATATTCTTGAAGATATTTCGCGTGCAACGACAATTTCATTTAAAGTAAAACTATTGACTCCAGATCTTACTGTAAATCCGAAACTTGATGTCTATTTGGGTGATGTTTCAGTAGGCAACGTGACGATTACTCGTCCTGCAGTTGGGGTTGATCCTATATATCAAACTGTGACAGTTACCATTCCTGCAGCCATGCGTACCGAAGCTAATATGTGGGCAGCACGTTATATTTTATTAAAACCAAATGCTGGTGGCAATTTAGCTGTTGAATACTATATTTACGACTTTAAATTATCCGGCAATGCTGACCCAACACCTGTTACTGTGACAAGACTTCCTTTGGGAGGCGCGAATGTTCTCTTCACAGCAGCGCCGAGCTATATTGAAGCCGGAACACAAGTTTTGGTTGCAGCCGAGGGCGAGGTGCCAGCACATCGTTTGTGGACTCCAACCGTGGGTGTTACGCTTAGCAAACTACAATACGGATACACCAAATCAAGCGCCAATTTGGCAGTCAGGTCGGGAATGAATGGCATTTATGTCAAAATCCAAGGTACTCCAGGACTTGAAATCAACCTTCAACAAAACTGGGGAGACTCGTGGGCAGATGAAGCTCAACGCAGATTCGTTCTTGACGGCACAGTCCAAGAAATCTTCATCCTAGCAACGACAAGAACTTTAATCACCGCTGGAACAAGTGGCACTGTTACATGGCAGTTTAATGCCACGATTCCGGCTGAAACCGTAGATGCTGCAATCAAGGTGTTTACAGTTGCTTTCACGGCTATATTACCAACGCCAGAGATAGTAAAAGACCTTGATGTTTCCTTTGGCAGATTCATTGAAGGCGGAAATACTCTCGTCATGGTAGAAGATGTCGAAGTTGACACGATGAGTGTAAGTTATAATGTGGACAACCATGCGGTTGCTTCCGTAGCAGTCAACAATGCTGCAAACCATTTAGTGGGCATTTCCACAAGTACTGAGCTTCGATACATGAATACTTTGACAATTCAGATCAAAGGCGCAATCGGCACCAAAGTAACTGTAAAATTGGCATACGGAAACTCATTCAATATGGATGTCGATTATGTTCACACATTTACAACTGACGAAGTAGAAACCATTACTATATCGATTCAAGATAGAGACCAATTAAAGGTCAGCAAAATTTCTATGGAACTATTCTTTGATTTAGATGTAGTGACTGCCCCAGTTGAGTTTGAGGTAATAAGTGCTCATTTTAGCGGAGTAATGCCTGATTAGTAATAATCTACTATTTATGTGAAAACACTTTATGCCTCACATTGATCAAAACAGTGTGAGGCATAAAAATGAAAAACAATATGATTTTATTGAAAATCGAAAGGGGAAAAGATTAACAATCTTAGTAACAAAAATGAAAAATATCCTCAAAAAGATTTGGTTGGTTACCGCTATTTCTATCCTGTTACTTGGTGTATTTGCATGTAGCAAATCAACAACGATTACAACTACTGCAAATACTACAACCAATGCAAATGCTACAACCACTGCAAATGCTACAACCACTGCATATATTACAACCAGTACAACAACTGGTGGCACGCTTGTCACAACTGTGCCTACTTCCGTTTCATCGACTTCTGAAAATACAACTACAACCATTGTTTCAGGAAACGATGTAGTCGCCGTTGTTATTTCAGGAGTTACGCGTGTTCAAGCCGGAACCACTTCGGCATATACGGCCACGATTTATCCTGCAAATGCCACCATTCAAACAATTTCGTGGACTATTGAAAACGGCACAGGAGAAGCAACTATCAACTCATACGGGGTTTTGACAGGGGTTGTTGAAGGAACTGTAACGGTTGTTGCAACTGCCCACAATCAGATTCGCGCTACAAAAACAGTAACAATTTCCGCTGGCAAAATTGATGTCGAATTGGTGACTATCAGCGGTCCAACAAGTATTGCATTGAATCATACCGGGACTTATATTGCTCAAGTGACTCCCCTCGATGCGACCGATCCCACAGTTTTTTGGAGCGTTATTCCAGGAACTGGCAATGCTACTATTTCTACAAGCGGAGTAGTCACTCCATCACAAATCGGGACCATTACCGTTGTTGCAATGGCGGATGGAACTCCTGCAGAAAAAAGCGTAACTATCACTGCGGCGATCATTCCCTTATCTTCCGTTACAGTAAATGCTCCTGAAGACATACGCGAATTTGAAGAACATCAACTTCAATACTCGGTCGTTCCGGAAAATGCCACTTATGAAGGCGTATCGTGGGCGGTAATCAATCATTCTGGGGAGGCAGTAATATCTCCAGCGGGTTATTTTACAGCAATCAAGCCAGGAACCGTTACGATTAGAGTAACAATCGGCAGCGTAGTTGGGGAATTAGAATATACTATTCTCGATTTGCCGAATTTAATCACTAATTTCGTGATTTCTGAAGGTGGCTATTTCTATGAAGAAGATAGCGAAACGCCATTTCGTTTTTTAGGAACAAATAACTACAATCTTCATTATAAATCTGATGCAATGATTGACGATGTCGTTAAACAAGCTGCGGATATGGGAATAAAAGTAATCCGTATGTGGGCATTCTTCGATGGATGGCAAGATGAAGGCCGAGCCAATTATGCATACGGTCAAATAGTTCCGGGAGTCTACGACGTATCGCCAAAAGATTATTTTGGTGAAACTTTATATGACAGAAACACTGGAGAGCCAAAAGATCCAGTGAATATATTGGATCGTGTTGATTATACAATCAGAAGAGCTGGGCAATATGGAATTCGTGTTGTTCTTGTTTTGACTAATTACTATCCCGAATTTGGCGGTATGGATATGTATGCGAACTGGTTCAATACATTAAATCCAGGTGAAAACGCTACAAGACAGTCCTTCTACACCAACGAAACAATTAAGTCTTGGTATAAAAACTGGATCAATCATGTTGCAAATCGTACAAACAGTTTAACTGGTGTGAAATATAAGGATGATCCAACCATATTTTCTTGGGAACTGGCCAATGAGCCCGATGGAGCAAATGTCCCGATTTGGGCCACAGAAATGAGCGCTTATTTGAAGAATACTGTTGGCGTAAACCAAATGGTCACAGTAGGCTCGCAAGGTGCATTAGGCAATGCGCCGGCAACTTTAGAAATAAATAAAGATACCGCGTCGGGAAGAATTGCAATTGATGACGATTTCGATTATACTTTTACTAGAAGTGGAATCGGCGGAAATTACTATGGATACGGAACATCAGTAAACCACTGGGCATTGTTGCAAATCAACACCATCGATTATGTGACAGCACACCTATACCCGGATCATTGGGGAGTTCCGAATACTTGTGCAACTGAATATGGGGAAAAGTACATCAAAGATCATGTTGCGCTTGCAAAATACTGGGCAAAACCATTTGTTTTGGAAGAGTACGGAATTATGAGACCATCTAATTCAGAAGCCAAGCGAATTCATCGAGATTTGACGTTTGACGTATGGAATAAAGCACTTTATGAGTCTGGAGGAGCCGGGTCAATGTTTTGGATCTTAACCGGCATCGAAGACAGTCCAGATGCCGACTCGGACGGAAATTATCCCGATTTTGATGGATTTCGAATTCTAAATGACGGAAAATCGACAAGTTTGCTTCTAAAAGAATACGCAAAACTATTTAATTACGAACTTAATGAAATTATTCGGGAAGACAGAGTCTATCTGTTAAGTCCTTTGTTGAGCGAGATTACAAAAAGCAATAGTTACAAGATTGAAGCCAAAGTGATTACGGAAGAAAAAACGGTTGAAAATGTCTATTTATATGTCCATGGACAGGTTCCGATTCTAATGACTGCTCAAACGGCAGACCCATATCGGACAGGAATTTACAGTTATTCTCTGAATATGACCGAAATTCCACAGGGAAGCGACTACACAATTAAGGTCGTCGTTGAGTTTACAGATGATACTTCGATTGAGACCGAACCCAGAAATATTCGAAGATATATCTACCTTGAGCTTGACACGCTATATAATATGGATTTCAATAGCACTCAACAGGTAAATTTCCAAACTTTTGGCAGTTATGAAGCCACATTACGAAGCATAACTCACAATAAGACATTGGAAATGCTGGAACTGGATATTTTGAATCTGAATGTAAACTGGTCTGAACACAAGGTAAAATTGATTGCTTTCCCAACAACAACCGGAGGATTGCCGATGGTTGCAAACACCTTTAGATTGCAGTATACGACATATTATAATAAAATAATTGTGGATGCTTTGCCAAGTTCCGCAAGTGCAACATTGAAAAATTACATCGCTTTGGAACCCGGATGGGTAAAAACAGGAATTGATATGAACAACGTGACAATTGCCACAATACGAACTAATGCTGCAAAGCTAGATACTGATTTGACAAAACGAGCAGATTACGGTATCAGGTGGATTGATTTGAACAAGGATGAAGTACAAACCGATGATGAACAGTTTTATTTTCACACGCTTACCATCGAGTTTGTTCCGACTTCTAGCTTGAATGCGATTGCCATTAATCCAACGACAGGCAAAATGCCATATGATGGCAAAATGTATATTGATGATGTTGTTCTCTACGGCTACGCCAATGGAGCGCCAATCAATAGCCTTGAACCGGTTTCTGATTTTGTATTTGATGTAAGTGGTGAATAGAAATATATTTAATATGTGGCATTCTATGCTGGATGCCACATATTAAAAGGAGAACGCGATGAAAAAAAATGTATTGAAAAAAGGTATTCTCGCCATAATAATCTTGATTTTTGGCATGATTACTTTTTCATGCACTTCAGATACTGGGACAGCTACAAATACCACGACAGGTACAAATGCCGCAACAACTACAAATACCGCGACAGGTACAAATGCCGCAACAACTACAAATACTTCGCTTACGACTACAAATCAGCCTATAGAAATTATGGCTACCGATATTTCCTTATCGGGTGCTATGTATGTAAGTGTCAGCACAACTGCACAATATAATGCGACGGTAATTCCAGATAACGCAATCAATCTTGCGGTTGAGTGGAGCGTAATTTCACGGGGCGGAGAAGCCGAAATTGATCAGACGGGCTTATTGTCAGCAATTGCATCTGGGGGAGTCACTATACGTGGAACGTTGACAAATGGGTTGTTTGCTGAAATTAAAGTTGCAATCCTTAGTGCATCAATCCCCGTTACTAGTGTCGAAATACTTGGCGATGATATGATTGTATACGGCGATAGATCTAGCTATTCGGTTACGGTATTTCCAGCAAATGCAACCTACAGGAACATTGCCTGGAGTATTGAATCAGGAAACGCGCAAATTGGTTCAAACGGACGCTTTGCTGCAAAACAGAGTGGAGAAATCGTTATTGGCGTTAATGTCGATGGCATTGTTTCCACCAAAACAGTATCGGTTTCCCCGTACGAAGGAAGCGTTTCGACTGTGAGAGTTTTACTTAATCGCGTTGATTTGCGAAATACGGTATTGAAAGACTATGAACATGAATTCGAAGCTTTATTTCCGATGTATAATGTCACATTTGAAACAATCACCGATTATGAAAATAATGCCCGAATGAGACTGATGGGAGGAGAATATGGAGATGTATTATTGATTCCATCCTCGGTCAGCGCAAATAATCTGTCATATTATTTTGCTCCAATTGGTAATTTGGATACACTTTCTCAATCTTGGAGATACGTTAGTCAAAAAGCGTACGACGGAATTGTATATGGGTTGCCGACATACGGGAACGTAAATGGCATATTGTATAATAAAAAGGTTTTTGAGGACGCAGGCATTATTGATTTACCGACATCTCCTGCCGCGTTTCTGACTGCAATGCAGACGATTAAAGCTTATAATGTGAATAATGCAAATTTCCTAGCTCCATTTTATACAAACAAAAAAGATAGTTGGCCGCTTGATCAATGGCAAGGAAATGTATCGAGTGTCAGTGGAGACCCAAATTACTATTATAATATTCTGCCTCAAGACCGAAATGCATTTAGTGCTGGTAGTCCACACTATATTGTTTATAAACTTTTGTATGATTTAGTATATCAAGCATTGATTGAAAATGATCCCTCGACCACCAATTGGGAGCGATCCAAAGTTGAATTCGTTAAGGGCAATATCGGGGCGATGGTTGCGGGCAGCTGGGCTGTAAGTCAATTTGTGGATGTTGCAATCAAAGTCAGGGATGGCACTTTCCAATTTGATGACGGAACTGCCGGAGAACAGTCAAATTTAGCCAATCCTGAAAATGTGGGATATATGCCTTTCCCATACACCAACAATGAAGGAGAAGTATTTTCAGCACAGTCGCCCGATTTCTTTATGGGTATAAAAAGAACTACTACCAATATGGCGGGTGCCAATGATTTTCTGATGTGGTTTTTGCAAGAATCAGGATATTATCAACTCACAGGCGGAATTCCTCCTCGAATGGATATGCCTTTTCCGGATGTTATTCAGGCTTTTCAGGAGCTCGGGGTGATATTGTTTGAAGAAATCCCTGCTACGGGAACCATGATTGGAAAATTAGAACTTGTAGAATCATATAGTGGTATCGTCCTTTGGAACCCAGATTGGAAAAATGACCTGTTTGAAGAAGCTTTTTATAAAACCAGATCTTTTAACCAAATCGCTGCTGAGTTGAATGGAAGCTGGATTGCTGGTATTAATATTGTTGGGTAAAACCTAATATTATCAGTTGAATCGATAGAAACAATGAGGTTTACATGAGCACAAAGACACAGGTTCTTCAAAGCACGAATAAAACGCAAAAAATATCTGCGTTAAAATCGCGAAAATTTATTCTCATTTTTGCGTTTTTGATTGTTCCTTTGTTTCTCTTAATCGTCTTTACATACCTGCCAGCTTTTAATATGATCAAATATAGTTTTTTCAGGTGGGATGGAACTTCACCAGTTAAGGAGTGGTTTGGGCTAAAAAACTACTTGATATTGTTTACAAATCCTAGATATATCAAAGTGATGATCAATTGCCTGTACTATCTGGTCGGCTCTGTTATACAATTGCTGTTGGCTTTGATCATTGCATTCGCGTTGTCTTTCAAACTTAAGGGGACGAATTTTTTTAAAGGCGTGTTTTTCTTTCCTTATTTGTTGAATGGGGTCGCTGTTGCTTTGATGTTTTTGTTCTTTTTCGAACCAAACGGAACTTTGAATACAATATTAAGATTTATCGGAGCAGAAAGTGCAATTCAACTATGGTTGACAAGACCTTTATTGAATAATATTCTTTTGGCTTCAATATCGATTTGGAGATATATCGGTTTTAATATTGTGTTGTTTATCGCTGTTATACAATCTATTTCTGTGGAAATATACGAGGCCGCAGAAGTGGATGGAGCCAGCCGTTCGCAAGTTTTATGGCTGATTGTGCTTCCCAACATAAAAATGATAATTGCGTTGAATATGATTTTAGCTGTGAAAGGCGCAATCAGCGTTTTTGAAGTCCCGTTTTTAGTTACTGGAGGCGATTGGGGAACCTCGACTTTTGTTATAGAGGCTTTGAATATCACGTTCGGCGCTAACCCGCGATACGGTCTGGGATCTGCTTTTGCAGTTGTATTATTCATTGTCATCATCTTCGTTACGGCACTCCAGAAGCTTTTGATTAAAGAAGAGTAGAAGGAGGAGACCATGACGGATAATTATCGAATAATCAAAATTAAAGCAACTTCTTCAATGATTCTTAAATACTGCACATTAATTGCGATGACACTCATTGTTGTTCTCCCAATGATACCGGTGTTTTTTGGATCATTCAAAACCAACACCGAATTTTATGAGACTTCTGTATGGGCCTTTCCTAAGAACTTTTTGAATTTCCAAAATTACCGCATTGCTTTCACTCAGGGAAATATGTTGCTAGGATTTGGAAACACTTTACTGATAATGGTATTTTCTATCACAATTTCTGTTTTCTTGGGGTCAATGACAGCATACGTGTTACAAAGATTTCAATTTAGAGGTCGCAAATTAATCACATACCTTTTCTTGTTCGCGGCCTTAATCCCGAGTATAACCCTCAATATTGCTATTTTCAGTCTAATGGCATGGATTGGCAGAAATATGGGGATACAACTCATTAATTCTCGCCTTTCGGCAATTATTTTGTTTTCAGGAACAGACATAATAACTGTATACATATTTATGCAATTTCTCAAGCACATCCCATATGCGCTTGATGAGTCCGCAGTGATTGATGGAGCTGGATATTTTCGCATCTTTTTCAGCATTATTTTGCCGCTTTTGATTCCTGCGATCACAACGATTATCATTTTGAAATTTGTTGCAATATATAATGATTTCTATATTCCTATGCTCTATATGCCACAAAGTGATCTAGCGGTTATTTCTACGGCTTTGGATAATTTCCGTGGCCCATATGGAAGCCAATGGGAAATTATCTGTGCCGGACAGATGATTACTATTTTTCCGATTTTAGTTATTTTCATTTCTTTACAAAAGTTTATTTACAAAGGTTTGTTAATTGGAGCAGTAAAAGAATAGCAGGAAAGAAATGTTTTGTTCAATTGATTGTGCAAATCACAGAGTCGATTTGATTTCAAAAAAAAATACTCTTCTCAATAGAAAGTAGGCAAGTATGACAAAAATAATCAAAACTGTAAATTCTAGCATGAATATTCCTTGGGAGAATCGTCCTGAAGGTAGCCAAGCGCCAATGTGGCGTTATTCAAAAAATCCTATTATACATCGTAATCCCATAAATGGTGTCGCACGCATTTTTAATAGCGCTGTCGTTCCTTTTGAGGGCGGATTTATCGGCGTGTTTCGTGTTGAAACTAATTCGACACTTCCGCATTTGCGAGTAGGAAGAAGCAAAAACGGAATCGATTGGTCTTTTAGTGAAAAGCCAATCGACTTCTGGTGCGAAAACAAATCGTTGTGGAATCCAAACTATGCTTACGATCCCAGAGTAATTCACATTGAGGATTTCTATTATGTCGTTTGGTGTACTGATTTTTATGGACCCGCTGTTGGAATCGCCCGAACAAAAGATTTCATGTATTTTGAGCGAATCGAAAATGGCTTCTTACCATTCAATCGGAATGGAGTTTTGTTCCCTAGAAAAATTAATGGAAAATATAAAATGCTCTCTCGTCCTAGCGATAGCGGACATACACCTTTCGGAGACATTTTTATCTCCGAAAGCAATGATTTGGTTTATTGGGGTAAGCATAGGCATGTCATGGAAAATGGCGGTCAAGGTTGGTGGCAGAACCTAAAAATCGGTAGCGGACCAGCTCCGATTGAGACTGATGAAGGATGGCTTTTATTCTATCACGGAGTTACAAATACTTGTAATGGCTTCGTCTATTCCATGGGAGTTGCACTCCTAGATATTGATGAACCTTCGATTGTAAAATATCGTTCAAAAGATTTTTGCCTTACACCCGAGAAAGAATATGAAGAAGTCGGATTTGTGCCAAATGTTGTTTTTCCTTGTGCTGCAATAACGGATGCAGATAGCGGGAAGATCGCTATTTATTATGGTGCTGCAGATAGCTATGTTGCATTGGCGTTTACTAATATTAATATTATTATGGGTTTTTTAAAGGAAAACAACGAAGTTGTTGGAAAAGATCAGCTAATCGGAATGTAATAACCTTAACAAATGGCAATGTTTTTCAACTGCAAAATAGTCTTTTTTAAATATATAGTTCGGAGTTTGACCATTTTGACTCACCAGATTATCATATTAGTTGCATCCAAGCGATGCAACTTTTTTGATAAGTCAAAATAGAGTTTTCATAAACACAAAAGCAGTCCTCTATAATAATAATGAAATATTTATGGCAAGATTCTTATTGGGTGGGCAGAAATGGAGTAAGACAGATGTATTTTTGCTTTTTTATTTATAAAAACCGAACATAATACTTCTGTTTTCTTCAGAGGTAGATGTATACAAGATATTGTCAAAGTATTTTAAATATGGTAGCATTATTTCTAGGAGATCAGTGGAAATGCTTTTTTCTGGTACTGTCAGTAAAATGTAGATGTTTCCTATATTGGAGGTTCTTTAAATGAGTAATAAATTGGTTATTGTCTTATATTACGATGGATTTGTTGAGTTCGAGATCGCTTTAGCGCTATTGTATTTGAGTGAACATACAATTCGAACTGTAGCGCTTGAGAAAAGAGAATATTCAAGCATGGAAGGGCAACGGTTTCTTCCAGATGCAAAATTGTCTGAAATCAATCCGAGTGATGTAGCGCTTTTTTTGATTCCGGGAGGAAATCCCAACCTCTTGTTACAGGAGGAAAGTTTATTTAGTTTCATTGCATCGGCAGCCTCAAATGGAGCCAAAATTGCCGGGATTTGTGGTGGAGCAGATTTATTAGTGGCTTTGGAATTATTGGAAGGAAGAAAGTGTACCGGGAACGCATTAAATCCTGAAAATTCAGAAATTCTTCATGAATGTTACCGAAAAACTCATTTTACCAATGAACCAATAGTAACCGATGGCAATTTTATTACTACGAAAGGCGCGGCATTCGCTGAATTCGCTTTAGTTCTAGCATCGAGTTTGGAAACGGACAAAAAGAAGCTTCCCATTTTGGAACAAGATTGGCTGATTCCTGTTGAAGGCAGGATTGATGTAAGCGATTCAGTCAAAGTCTTCACGAGCAAATTTGAAGAATGCAATTTGACGCTTGTTGTATCCGGAAATGAAGCGTTGCTAGTAGATACTGGGTACAGAAAGGCTGAAGCCATGCGCGCCTTGGCATACCTAAGTGAAAATGGACTCAAACTCAAAGGTATCGTTATTACCCATCATCACGATGATCACTTCGCAAATCTTGATTTATTTGCGACAGACGATGTGTGTGTATATGATTCAAAAAATATTGATGAAGGCGTTATACTTCAAATTGGAGTAAAATCAATCAAGCTGTTTCCTACTCCAGGACATCATCTTGACGGCGATATCAGCGTTTTGATTGAAGATGAAGAAATTTTGATTGCAGGAGACATCTTTTTCTCATGTCTACCACCACAACTTTGTTATGGGGCAAAACCTGATATTCTCACTGCGACGATTAAGAAAATCGCTTCCAGACATTTTCGTTGGATAGTTCCCGGGCACGGCCGCGTCATGACTGGAGATACAATGACTTCAATGGCTTTGTCATATATCTTTACACTTAATGAGCGTTTATACATGCTAGTTTCTAATCGCGGAACAGTTGATGATCTAAAAAGTATAGAATTATCAGAATGCATAACTCATCCGGAGTGGATGGTCGAGGAGCCTTCTGTTGACCTGCATCGGCAAAACAAAGAGGAGCTGTTCGCACATTTGTCGAAACAAGGCATTACAAAATAAATGGGACTGTTTTGAAATCGTGTCAAACGGCCTGCGAACATATTTCTTTACGATTCAGACTAGGTTGCTAAGCCTCAAAATCATTAGTATTATGCTTGAATATTATTTAGTATTCATGTCGGGTATTGTTGAAAATAGAATTCTGTGATAGATTATTAGTGATGATACTATTGTTTTGTTTTAGTTAGCTCCTATCGTAAAAGGAGGAATTTGCTTATGAAAAAAACAATAATTTTTTCGCTTTTTTTCTTTGTGGTTTTAGGATTTATTGGCTGCGATAAAACCACATACATTATCAATTTTGATAGCAATGGCGGTAGTTCGGTAACCGCTTTGGAAGTAGTGAGGGGAAGTTTATATTCTTTACCGCTCTCTACAAAAGAAGGATATGTATTGGTAGGATGGTACAAATCAAGTGAATTTATTGATGAATTTACCGAGGACTCAAAATTAAATTCTAATATTACGCTTTATGCCAAGTGGATTGAGGTTAATGAACATTCGATTACTTATTATGACGTTGATTCCGATTTTTCGATTGTCACCGGCGACTTTGATAATTATTTAATCGGTCCCGGAAATGAAATCCACGTTTGGGAAAAAAAGTATTCTGATATGGGACCACTTAGTGTTACCTATGATATTAGCAAGAATTTTAACTTTGCAGAAACAGAGACTGTCAAGACCATTGCCTTCGGATATTATTACATAGCTGTGCTTTCTTCTGCGGGACGGGTTTTTACTTGGGGGGAAAACAAATACGGAGAATTGGGTAACGGATCCACCTACAATTCGGATACACCGATCAATATCACAGATGAATTTGATTTAGCGGTGAGCGAAAAGATTGTTTCCTTGGCGGTGGGGTATAAACACACCGTTGCACTTTCCTCCATGGGACGAGTTTTTACTTGGGGATTTAATTCCAGCGGACAGCTTGGAGACAAGACGTTGATTAGCAAATCATCTCCTCTCGATATAACTGAGTCTCTAAATCTCGGTCTTGATGAGTTTGTCATAAACGTATACGCAATTAGTGGACGTTGTTTTGTAATTACTTCTACAGGCAGACTCATTGGATGGGGAAATAACGAAACTGGCGAACTAGGGGATAACACTTTTTTTGTCAGACAGTCTCCAATTGATATCACTCCATTTTTCAACTTGGATATCGGCGAGAAAATATCAGAAGTTGTTCCTGGATTTTATCACACGCTTGCTGTTACCTCTGAGGGTAGAATATTCACTTGGGGCAAGAACTTCCAAGGACAACTTGGCGATGGAACTAGACTCACAAGAATGACTCCAACAGATATAACTGCTAAATTTTATTTTGCAGAAGATGAAAGTATCGCTGAAATCGTCATTGAAAAAGGGATATTTGCCTGCACATTTTTGCTTACTTCAACGGGCAGATTGTTTTCGTGGGGATATAACCTTCATGGACAATTAGGAATAGATTCTAAAATAAACAATCCAGAACCAACAGATATCTCAGAAAGTTTCAGATTGACAGAAGCAGAAACCATCACTAGGATTCAGGCCAATAATATGCATGTTGTCGCTATTACATCTACAAACAGAATCTGGGCTTGGGGCTATAATTCTACAGGACAGATTGGAAACAAAACTAGAATTGATGCTCCTGAACCAATTGAAATCACAGAAGAATTCGGGTTGAATAATGTCGAAGTGGTTGAAGATATTCAAACCGGATCCTTGCATTCTGTTTTGACCACATCATTTGGAAGGGTCTTTATCTGGGGAAATGAACAAATCTCTGAACTTGAAGATAAAACTTCGGTATATAAAACCACTCCCTCCGAAGTTGGATCCACATTTTATGGATTAAATAAGCAAATTGGTACAGATTCTGTATATTATATGGCATCATTATCTTTAATGGAACCTACTAAAACCGGCTTTGTATTTGCGGGTTGGTTTACTGACATAGGTAGAACACAACCGTTTTATTATGATACAATGCCCAATGAGGATTTGAAATTATATGCAAAATGGAATGTTGGTTGATTTTATCGCAATTAAAAAGGACAGGCTAAGTGAACTGAACCCATAAAAGTAGACACTTTAAAAAAAGACGTCTACTTTTTTCTAT
>CAZLAQ010000013.1:0-58389 GCA_964557695.1 uncultured Candidatus Izemoplasmatales bacterium
ACCAAAAAAAGACCTTCAGTTTACTCAACTAAGGTCGTTTTGTCTACACTCTGAAAACGGATAAAATTATCCGTTTTCTTTATCTTTCCATTCTTTTTTTATCTTGCGTTTGTTAAAAGCAATGAATTCTCTCGAGAATGATTTTTTAACTTTAATCTCGTCAACATTCTCTAAAACTTCCCCGTCAGCCTGGAAGTACTTTTTGTCGGAGACTTTTACTCGGATATCCTTGCCTTTAAGCATTGTGATTCGTTTTTTGATATAACGGTGAAATCCAGGGTATATTGTCAACAATAGCAACTGGATTAACAATTTGTTCAGATTGTGGGCCACGCAAACCCAATAAAAATCGTCTTCAATATTGGCTTCCGGAGCAACTTTCATTCCGCCACCAAAATATCTTCCGTTTTGAATTGCCGCAAGATATGCGTTCTTGAAATTGTGGGTCACACCGTCAACCACGACCTCAATTGAAGTTCTTTCATATGTCAAAACGGATTTGAAAACATTCTTGAAATAGGATAGTTTGTTTTTCTTGGAATCGTTGTTCACGAAGTAGCATACGGAAGCATCGATTCCTACACCACAGCCATTGATGAATTTGGTTGTTTGATTATTGGTTATGGCATCGCTGATAGTGACATTTCCCGATCCGATTTTTTTCAGGCTACGCAAAAAATCATTTCCTGATCCGCTTTTGGAAAGATAGATCTTCTGTTTGACTTTTGAAACATCAATACTGTTGATCAGATAATTGATTGAGCCGTCGCCGCCCAGATACAGGATATCGGTAATCGTAGGATTATTATCCAGAAAATTGAGAAGATTTTCGATTTTCAAACTGGATCTTACATTAAAGGATATTTTGTTCCGTTTGAAAAACTTAACCATTTTGTTGGTCGTTTTTTTGGACTTTTTGTTATTTGACAAAGGGTTATGGATTATAAGAAACATACCGTTCACGTTATGGTAAGATTTTTTTTGGCTAGCTTACCATACTCCTCAAAAACATTATATCATAATGTATTTAAAATAGGACACACCAAACCAAATTGTTTATTTTCTCAGCATTTCACCAAATTGGCAATAGTTTGATATGCCGATTCCAGAATTTATGGTATAATTTTGAATAGAAAAGAATGGATTGGTGACATGGAAATAAAAATCTATGTCCATTCGTTAAGCGAAATGGACAATCTGGCAAATATCATCAGCGAATACATCCGTCCCGGACTGCTTATTGGACTTGCGGGCGATCTTGGTAGCGGAAAAACCACGTTCACCAAGTTTTTGGCCAAACACATGGGGATCGACGCCAATGTCAACTCTCCGACCTTCTCGATATTAAAAATCTATCAGGGGCCCCTCCCGTTATACCACATGGATGTTTACCGTCTGGAGGACATTGGATATGATTTTGAATTGGAAGATTTCATATATGGTGATGGCGTGGCAGTTATTGAATGGTATTCATATGTAAAAAATATGCTCCCGGACGAAATGTTGACGATGGATATCTCAATGATAAGTAATGATCTCAGGGAAATCACCATCAAAGGAAGTGGCGAATATGCAAAAATCGTGGAAACGATTAGCAATCGATACCGCAACTAAATATGTGTATCTAAGTTTGATCATCGATGATCATGAAGTGGCTAATATATATCAAGAAGGCATCAACAACCACTCTGTGACCATCATCCCCTTTTTGGTTAAACTATTGGAATCTAAGGAATTGACGCTAAAGGATATTGACGAAGTAATCATTGGCATCGGACCAGGAAGCTATACCGGCGTCAGGATCGGAGTGTCAATCGCCAAGATGATTGGTTATCTGAATAACATTGAAGTAAAAACGGTCTCATCACTCGCTTTGATAGCATCTTCATCCGAAGCCGAATTTGTTGTGTCGATGATTGATGCCAGAAGAAGCAACGCCTTTTTAGCTTGCTTTAAACAAAACAATGGTCGGCTAGAATACATTCAGGAAGACACGCTCGCTAAAATTGACGATTTTTTATCTGAACTGAGCATGAAATATGATATCATCACTGACGGTGTATTCAAGATAGAAAAAATTATCAAAAGCGGTCTTTTGGATCCGGTTGACGATATTCACGCTTTGGTACCAAACTATCTTCAGGTTACAGAAGCGGAAAGAAACAAAGGGATATGAAGGGATTCAAGATCATGCCAATGCGGCATGAAGATCTTTCAGAAGTGATTTATGCTGATAATATGATTTTCGGTCATACTTTGAGTTTTGAAACGTTGAAAAACGAACTGGACATTAATCCTTTTGCTCATTATTTTGTCATGCGCGACACTGCTACCGGGAATCTATCTGGTCACGTCAGCGTTTGGATAGACAGCCCTAACGCTCAAATTCTGAATCTATATATCCTTCCAGAATATCAAGGGAAGAAACTTGGAGACGACTTGATAGCGTTTTGTATCAATTATCTGGACAAGTTCCATGTTGAAAACATAACACTTGAAGTGCGACCGTCCAATTTTAAGGCGATTCAACTATATGAAAAATACGGATTCCATAAAGCGACAATCCGAAAAAATTACTATGATAATGGTGAAGATGCGTTATTGATGTTAAAGAAATGTGAAGTGATGGACAAATGATCGTTATGGGAATAGAGACGAGCTGCGATGAAACAAGTGTTAGTTTGGTTAGAGACGGAAAAGAAGTTCTTGCAAATATTGTCTTGAGTCAAATAGATATCCATAAGGCTTATGGCGGAGTGGTACCAGAGATAGCTTCGAGAGAGCATGTCAAAGGCATTACCTTGGTATTTGACCAAGCCATGAAACAAGCTAACCTAGAATACAAAGACATCGATCTTATTGCTGTGACAACAGGACCCGGACTTATCGGTTCTTTGCTGATCGGTGTTAATGCAGCCAAAGTAGTAAGTTATAATTACAATATACCCATTATTGGAGTTCAACATATATCTGGACATATTTACGCAAACAACATAGTTAATACTATGGAATTTCCATTGCTGTCACTTGTTGTATCGGGGGGACATACGGAACTTGTCTTAATGAAAAGTCATTACGAGTTTGAGAAACTTGGCGAAACTTTGGATGATGCCGTTGGGGAAGCATATGACAAAATCGCGAGGGTGTTGGGTCTTTCTTATCCTGGAGGCCCCCAAGTAGATAAACTGGCACAAACCGGCAAAGACACTTATTCTTTTCCCAGACCTATGATCAATTCGGGAGATTTTAACTTTAGTTTTTCCGGACTCAAATCGCATGTCATCAATTTTAATCACAATCAAAAACAGCGCCAGGAAACCATAAATATCAATGATTTTTGCCGAAGTTTTCAAGATGCTGTAACAGATGTCTTGGTCAAAAAAACAGAAGCAGCCAAAAACCTATATCATGTAAAACAAGTTATTGTCGCGGGCGGAGTTGCGGCCAATAAAGGCTTACGCGAAAAAATGAGAAGCACAATCACGGATGTCCCGGTGTATTTTCCCGAGATAAAATATTGCACCGACAACGCTGCTATGATTGCTGTTGCAGGGTACTTCAAGTTTCAAAAAAATCATAAGCCTGACGATTATTTGTTGAATGGATCGTCAAGGCTGGAACTGATTTAGGAGGAATCGCATGGAAATTCAATCCAACTTTATCAAAACAATCATGGAAGACGACTTGACTAAAGGGAATGTACAATCAATCATAACCAGGTTCCCGCCAGAACCTAATGCCTATTTGCATATTGGACACGCAAGGGCAATCATCACCAATTTCGAATTGGCCAAGCTTTTTGACGGATACACAAATCTACGGTTCGATGATACAAACCCCGTCAATGAGGACGCCTCTTTTGTTGATGCCATAATTAAAGATATCAATTGGCTGGGATATATTCCTACAAACATCTATTTTGGATCAGACTATTTTGAAAAGACTTATCTATATGCGCTTACACTTATTAAGAAAGGGTTGGCATATGTCTGTGACTTATCTGCAGATGAGGTCAGCAAGTATCGGGGATCGTTGACAGAAGCGGGAAAAGATTCTCCGTATAGAAATCGATCAGTTGAAGAGAACTTGAAACTCTTTGAGGAAATGCGCGAAGGAAAATATGGTGACGGAGAAAAAACATTGCGAGCAAAAATCGACATGTCAAGCCCCAACATCAACATGCGTGATCCGGTCATATACAGAATAATTCATATCACTCACCATAACACGGGGGATAAGTGGTGCATCTATCCGATGTATGATTTTGCCCATCCTTTGCAAGACGCAATTGAAGGTGTTACGCATTCCTTGTGTTCATTGGAATATGCTGATCATCGAGTGCTCTACGATTGGTTCATTGTCAAATGCGAAACGCCACACGTTCCTCATCAATATGAATTCGGGAGATTGAACATTACCGATACGATCATGTCCAAAAGGTACTTGAAACAATTAGTCGAAGCCAAATTGGTCACGGGATACGATGATCCGAGAATGCCAACGCTTGTCGGTCTGAGAAGAAGAGGCTATACAAAAGAAGCAATCATAGATTTTGTTCTCAGCACAGGACTTTCTAGAATCAACTCCACCGCTTCTAATGAGATGTTGGAGAACTCTATAAGAAACGATCTTGTTAAGAAAACAAAAAGAGTTCACGCTATCATTAATCCATTGAAAGTAATTCTTACAAATTATCCTGCAGGAGGCATTGAGATTTTAGATGTTCAAAACAACGTCGACAACGAGGAATTAGGATTCAGAAAACTGCCTTTTGGCAAAGAACTATACATCGAACAAGCCGATTTCATTCCAGAAAAACCAAACAAACATTGGAAACGCCTTTCAGTTGGAATTGAAGTCAGATTGATGCATGCTTATTTTATGAAATGCGATGACATCGTTTATAATAATGATGGATCAATCAAGGAACTGCATTGCACATATGATGTTCTTACTAAATCAGGATCTGGATTCAATGAAAGGAAACCCAACGGGAATATCCATTTCATCGAAGCATCAACGGCAATAAATGCGAAATTCAATATATTTGAACCATTACTATTTGATATAGATTCAGACAAGCCTTTGTTTGAAAGAATCAATCCGAAATCATGGCAAACAAAATCCGGATTCGTTGAACCGGATTTGAAAGATTCCCTCCCGGGAGATAAATTTCAATTTGTGCGAAACGGATATTACTGTGTTGACAAAGATTCGAAATCAGGAGATTTGATTTTCAACAGGATAGTTGAACTCAAATCAAGTTATAAACAATGAAAAATAAAATCATTTATCTCCTGGGATATTTCGCAGTATTCTGCTTGGGACTTTTCGGAGCTATAAGTAATTTTATTACTTTGAAAAAAGGGACGTATATTCAAAATTCAATTTGGGAAAAATGGCAAATCATCTCCTTTGCAATTGCATTTTCTTTGATCGCCCTTTGTGGTTTATTGCTATTCATCGTTAGGATTGTAAGACTTATGACGGACATAAAAATCAATAAAGAAAACAAGTGAAACCGACAGAAATTGTCGGTTTTTTCTTCGCAAAACCATAACAAAAAACCCTTGAAATATGGTATAATATTTAGTAGGTGATTGATGTGAAAAATGTGATTTTGGAACAAATGAATCCGCAACAGATTGAAGCTGTGAAAAAGGTGTATGGACCGATCATGGCTGTTGCGGGGGCGGGTTCCGGGAAAACCAAGGTTTTGACCAATAAAATTGCATATCTAATTGAAGAGGTCGGGATTCCTGCCAGTAGCATTTTGGCAATCACCTTCACAAACCGCGCGGCAGAGGAAATGAAAACCAGAGTATTTCAACTTATAAATATTCCCTTGAAAGGAATATGGATATCAACATTTCATGCAATGGGTGCAAAGATTTTGCGAAATGAAATTCACCATTTGGGATATGATTCCAACTTCCTGATCGTTGACGACGAAGACTCCGAAATCATAACCAAAAACCTTTTGAAAGAACACGGATATGACATCAAGCATTTCTCGCCAAGGGGAATTGCGGGTCTAATCGAAAAAATTAAAGCAAAACCTTTAGTGCTCGATTTGTTGCAAGAACCGATAAAAACCGTGATGGAAGAAATATATCCAGCATACCAAAAATATTTGAAAAACAATAATCTTGTCGACTTCCAGGATCTCCTCGTTCTTGTTTTGGATCTATTTAACAATTTCCCTGAAGTCTTGAATAAATATCAAAACTGGTTTCAGTATGTTCTGGTTGATGAATTTCAAGACACAAATGATTTGCAATATGAGATAGTGTACTTGCTTGCAAAAGAGCATAAAAATTTATTTATTGTCGGCGATGAAGATCAAAGCATATATTCCTTTAGAGGATCGAATATCGAAAACATCAGAAAATTCATGCGCGATTTTCCCGGATATCACAAAGTTGTTTTGAATCAAAACTACCGTTCAAAAACCAACATCCTTAATGCTGCAAACTCAGTAATAGGATATAACAAAAACAGAATTCCGAAAGATCTTTTCAGCGAACTAGGAGAAGGTGAAAAGGTCTTGCATTTTAGGGCGCAAAACGACGAAGAGGAAGCCTACTTCATTTATAACAAAATTAAAAATCTCGTCAAAGATGAATACAACTTTGAAGACATTGCTATCCTCTACAGAAACAATGCGATGAGCAGACGCTTTGAAGATCTCTTGTTAAAATATAACATACCGCATAAAGTCGTTGGAAACGTTTCTTTCTATAAGAGAAAAGAAATCAAGGATGTTATTGCTTATCTGAGATTGTTGATCGACAAAGGCGATGATTATGCATTCACAAGGATATACAATCAACCCAAACGAGGAATCGGGTCTTTATCATTTGAAAAGATTAAAGAATATTCTCTCCAAAAAAACATAAAACTGATGGATTCGGTAGATGATGAGATTATTGGAGTAAATCAAAAGGGATTGGAACGTCTTCGACAATTAAAAAAGAGTATTATCAGAATCCAAAAAGAAATGGAGGATGTGAATCTTCTTGTTACATACGACAAGCTTTTAGATGCATCCGGATATCTCGACATGCTAAAAAACGAGGATCTTTCAGCCGATAAGAAGATTGAATCAGAGAGAAGAATTGACAACCTGCAGGAATTCAAAACGATTATTCTTGAAAAAATAAAAAACTATGACAAAGACGTTTCAAACTATGACAGACTTTTAGAAATTCTTGAAGATCTGGCGCTTCGCGAGGAGGCTGAAGAATTTTTGGAAGCTAACAAATATGTCAGTTTGATGACTACTCACTCAGCAAAAGGGTTGGAATTCAAAGTGGTTTTCATCGCTTGTCTGGAACAAAATCTCTTTCCTTCCAGTCAAAGTATGCTTGAAAGAGCCGGTGTCGAGGAAGAACGAAGACTCTTTTATGTTGCACTCACGAGAGCGAAAGAATTGGCAATTTTGACAAGCGCCAGAGAAAGATTTATGTATGGTCATTTAATGGCAAATTCAGTTTCACAATTCGTTTCGGAGATCAAAGAAAAGTATTTAGAGCACTCAGGACTTGGAAAACCGAAGGAATTGATGTTCGAAAAGCCCAAACATAGGTATGAACATGTCGTAACTCCGGATATTCCCAAAGATTACGACGCTGTACATAACGATTTGACAATCGGCGATAAAATAGAGCATCAAACGTTTGGAAAAGGCGTCATTGTGGCATTAAACGGCGATAAAGCAACCATTGCTTTTCAACAAAATATCGGGATAAAGGTTCTTATGAGAGATCATCCAAGCATTAAAAAAGCGAGGCAATTCAAGTGAATGTTAAAGAAAGAATAGAGTACTTGAAAACAGTAATCAATAAATATAATTACGAATACTATGCCTTGGATGACCCAAGCGTGCCAGACAGTGAATTTGACCTACTTATGAATGAGTTGCATACTCTGGAAAAAGAGCATCCAGAATTTGTTACCAAGGATTCGCCGACAGTTCGCGTGGGGGGTATCGTCCAGGAAAAGTTTTCGAAGGTAATTCACGAGACACCAATGTTGTCGCTTGGCAATGTTTTTTCAACTGTCGAGCTCAGGGATTTTGATAACAAAATCAATAAAGAAGTAGACAAATATACATATACAACTGAACTAAAAATCGACGGATTGAGCGTGTCTTTAAAATATATCAATGGATATCTTTTTCAAGGAGCTACTAGAGGTGATGGTTCGACCGGCGAAGACATTACCGAAAACGTCAAAACAATCAACTCAATTCCTTTGAAGATTCCTTGTTTGAACCCAGTCGAAGTACGGGGAGAAATCTTCATGCCTAATAAGTCTTTTCGTGATCTAAATGTTCAAAAAACCAAGCTCGGAGAAGAGCCATTCAAAAATCCGCGAAACGCCGCCGCTGGAAGCGTCCGACAACTCAATCCACAAATTGTCAGAAAAAGAAACCTTGATGTCTTTATATATTACCTTATGGACAGGACCTTGACAGACAGTCATTATTCTGCTTTACAACTTGTAAAATCTTGGGGATTTCACGTAAATCCAATGACAAAATTTTGCGCTTCAATCGATGAGGTAATAAATTTCATAGATGAGATTGAAGTCAAAAGACATGAACTTCCATATGAGATTGATGGAGTCGTGATCAAAGTCAACGAGTTCCCTTTGTATGAAAAAATAGGATATACTTCCAAGTTTCCCAAGTGGGCAGTCGCATTTAAATTTGCTGCCGAAGAAGTTATTACCGTTCTAGAAGACATTCGTTTTCAACTGGGAAGAACAGGTGTTGTTAAGCCTGTCGCAGTACTTACCCCTATCATGATTTCCGGATCGCTTGTCTCCAGAGCTACGCTTCACAATGAAGACTTTTGTAAGGATAGAGATATTCATGTAGGTGATCATGTCGTTGTCAGAAAAGCCGGAGAAATCATTCCTGAAGTACTACGAGTCATCCCGGAAAAAAGAACCGGAGTTGAAGTCCCTTTTGCAATGATTGCGAACTGTCCAATATGTCACAGTCGATTACAAAGGAAAGAATCGGAAGCGGATTACTACTGCCTGAATCCTCAATGTGATGGGAAGCATCTTGAAGGGTTAATCCATTTTGCGTCCAGAGATGCTTACAATATTGATGGGCTTGGAGATAGAATACTGACAGAACTTTTCAATGATGAATATATTAAAGACTTCTCAGACATATTCATTTTGAAAGATAGATATGCGGACCTAATTCAGAAAGAACGCTTCGGCACAAAAAGTGTTGACAATCTTTTGGCAGCCATCGAGCAAAGCAAAAAGAATCCTCTTGATAAACTTGTCTTTGGATTGGGAATCCGTCATGTCGGAGCCAAAATCGCAAAACTGCTGGCATCGGTCTATGAAAATATGACTCAACTTCAACAAGCAACTTTGGACGATTTGCAAGAAATTCCTGATATCGGGTTTGCTATCGCAAAGAGTGTAACTGAATATTTTCAGGATGAGAAAAACAAAGTTGAAATTGAAAGACTTGAGAAACTGGGCCTTAACATGGCCTCTCCAAAAATTTTTGAAAGTCGAACATCGTATTTTTCAGGTAAGAACGTTGTGCTCACTGGTGGACTTGAGTCATATTCAAGAAAGGACGCTACGGACCTCATCGAACAAAAGGGAGGGAATGTAGCTTCTTCGGTTTCGAAGAACACAGACTTGATTGTTGCCGGTATAGATGCGGGATCCAAACTTGTCAAAGGGAAAGAATTGGGGATCAGGATCGTTGATGAAGCTGAATTCCTGGAATTAATTATGAGAGAATCGTGATCTGACGATTCTTTTTTTTACATGAATCAAGTGTGTGTGGTATAATCTATCTAGACTATATTTTCTCTAATTAGAGAAAGATAAACACTTAGTCAATGACAAATGAAAAGGTGTGGTCGCATGAATGATAAAATCATAATCAAAGGCGCAAGAGAAAACAATCTTAAATCAATAAATCTTACACTGCCAAAAAATCAACTTATTGTCATGACAGGTGTTTCCGGTTCGGGAAAGACCAGTTTGGCATTTGATACAATATATGAAGAAGGTCGTAGACGATATGTTGAATCGTTATCCGCTTATGCCAGGCAGTTCTTGGGCAACATGGAAAAACCGGATGTCGATTCGATTGAAGGGTTGTCTCCTTCGATCTCCATAGACCAGAAAACAACTTCTCACAACCCTAGATCAACGGTCGGAACAATCACTGAAATTTATGATTATGTCAGATTGCTTTATGCTCGTATCGGCATTCCGTATTGCCCGATTCATGACATAGAAATCTCTTCTCAATCGATCCAGGAAATGACAAACCGTGTTCTGGAAAGAGTCGGTTCAAAAGCCGTGATCATGTCGCCGATAGTAAGAGGAAAAAAAGGCGCTCACGAAAAAACGATCGAAGAACTTAGAAGAGAAGGTTTTACCAGAGTTAGAATCAATCATGAATTTATCGAACTTGATAGTGATATCGATTTAGAAAAAAACAAACGATCGGACATAGATGTTGTTATCGACCGGATCGTCGTCAAACCGGAAATCAGATCAAGACTTTATGATTCCCTTGAGACCGCTTCAAAATTATCTGTTGGACTTGTGAAAGTATTGATAGGTGATGAAGAAATTCTTTTCAGCGAACACTTCAGTTGTCCGATCTGTGGTTTTACGATCAGCCAACTTGAACCCAGACTATTTTCATTCAATTCACCTTTTGGTGCCTGTCCGGAATGTTCCGGGTTGGGATTCAAAAGAAAGATTGATCCCAATCTGCTGATTCCTTATCCGGAGAAATCAATTGCCCAAGGAGTTTTTGACAAATACGCAAATACCGAATCGATTTATCTGCAACAAGTAATCCAGATGTGCAAGTCACAAAACATTGATATTTACAAACCTTATTGCGATTTATCCAAAGAAGAGCAGGAAATCATTCTTTATGGAATCGACAAACCGATCAGTTTTGAATTCAAATCAAAATCAAGCGACTATACCCATCAATCTGTAAGAGCTTACGAAGGCATTATCAAGAGTCTAGAAAGAAGATATCTCGAGACAACATCAAGAATGATCAGAGACTGGATCGAGACAATGATGAATGACATACATTGCGAAGCGTGTCATGGAAAGAAACTAAATCCCGAAGCCTTATCAGTGAAAGTCGGAGGAATCAATATCAATGATTTCACCTCGATGAGCGTGCTTCATCTTTTAGACTTTCTTGATAAGATAAAATTAACCGACAAAGAATATGAAATCGCCAGATCGATTTTGAAAGAAGTCAAGGAAAGACTCCGTTTCTTGATCAATGTCGGTCTTGATTATCTGACCCTCTCCAGATCATCTGGCTCTCTTTCCGGAGGTGAGGCGCAAAGAATCCGGCTTGCAACTCAAATTGGCTCCAGACTGTCAGGTGTTCTCTATGTTCTTGACGAACCATCTATTGGCTTGCATCAAAGGGACAACCTGAGGTTAATCCATACTTTGAAAGACATGCGTGATTTGGGCAATACCATGATTGTTGTCGAACACGATATGGAAATGATTGAAAACGCTGATTTTGTCGTTGACATTGGACCTGGCGCAGGAGAGCACGGGGGAGAAGTCATTTTCGCCGGACCGCCTAGTGAAATCATCAATTCTGAAGAATCTATTACCGGAAAATACTTGTCAGGAAAACTTTTCATTCCCCTTCCGAAAAATAGAAGAATACATAATCGCGGTTACTTGCAAGTCAAAGGCGCAAGACAAAATAATTTGAAAAACATCAATGTTGATTTTCCGGTCGGTTGTTTGACCGTGGTGACAGGGGTATCAGGTTCTGGCAAGTCTAGTCTTGTCAATGATGTTTTGTACAAAGGACTTGTGAATCGGTTGACAAAAAGAAATGAAGTCGCCGGTGATTGCGATACAATCAACGGCTATGAAGCTTTTGATAAAATCATTGATATCGACCAATCTGCAATCGGAAGAACTCCCAGAAGCAATCCTGCGACCTATACAGGTGTTTTTGATGAAATAAGAAATCTGTTCTCACAAACCAAAGAGGCAAAGATCCGCGGATATAATAAAAGCAGATTCTCATTCAACGTCAAAGGCGGAAGATGTGAACATTGTTCCGGCGACGGAGTCATAAAAATTGAAATGCATTTCATGCCTGACATTTACGTAGAATGCGAAGAGTGCCATGGAAAAAGATATAATGGAGAAACACTTCAAGTCAAATACAAAGGCAAGACTATATCTGATGTTTTAAGTATGACTGTGGAAGAAGCCGTCGATTTTTTCCGTAACATTCCCAAAATACACAATCGATTGAAAACGATATTTGACGTTGGGTTGGGATACATCAAACTCGGCCAATCCTCAACCACCCTTTCAGGCGGGGAAGCACAACGCGTTAAATTGGCCAGCGAACTATATAAGCGCATCACTGATAGTTCGATTTATATTCTTGATGAACCGACAACCGGTCTTCACAGTCATGACATCGTCAACTTGTTGATGGTTTTACAAAATATTGTTGATAAAGGCGCCACTGTGATTGTGATTGAACATAATCTCGATGTCATCAAAGTTGCCGACCACATAATCGATCTCGGACCTGAAGGCGGAGATAGAGGCGGAGAGATTTTGATAACCGGAACACCCGAAACCGTTGCCAAGAGCGCAAATAGTTACACCGGACAATATTTAAAACCGATCTTAGCCGGCAAACGCCGGTAATATTTGCCGGAGGATCCTTAAATATATACTTAAATTTACTCGAAAATAATACTCACGTATGTTATGATAAATATATGCTGTATGAAAGTTCATCTGCAATAGAGGTTTTCAAAATGGGAAAAGACGAAAAAGATTTACGCAAGGAAATCGAAGAATTGGAAAAGTTGATTGAAATCGTCAAAGAACAACATAAAGAAGAGAAAAAACAACAAAAGAAATCCAACAAACAAACACCGGGCAATATGATTCGTATTGACCTGGCCGCAAGATACTCTTCGAACCGATTTATTAATCTGATTGTCAGTTTTTTGGTGAATTTCATTTTACTTTATGCCATTGTTAAAATATTCAAATTGACTGAAGTCAGGATCGATTACATCTATTTGCTTGTAGCATTAGTTTTTACCTTGTACGAGGAGCTTTACAAGGAACTAATGATCAAGCGATATGTGAAACTAGTCCTGTATTCTTCCGGTTTGATATTTTTCCTAATGAATCTTATCTTCTTCTATATCATAGATATCGCTATTTTGGGAAATGCATTTTCTTTTGCGAATTATTTGTACCCGATTGTTTTCGTGATTATCTTCCAGTTTGTACGGATGTTTTTCAAAATCGCATATATCCAGATAATCCGCAGAATAAATTTGTTAAGTTCTAGAAAATCGTAAAGGTTGGTGTACATCATGGGATTGTCGCTCACCATTCAAGAAATCATCGAAGGCATGCAACTCGAAATACTTTCCGGTGAAAAAGGCATTTCAAGAAAAGTCAACAATCCAAGTCTTTCCAAACCCGGGTTGGAACTGGCTGGAATGTTTGATTTTTATGAACATGACAGAATTCAGATCATCGGTTCAAAGGAAGGCACTTTTTTCCATTGGCTAAATGAAAATGATCAAAAGACAAGAGTTCGAATGTTGTTTGAAAAAGAGCCTCCTGCTTTTATTTTTTCCAAGAATGTCCAAGTTCCGGAAATTTTTTTGCGTCTTGGAGATGAATTCGGCATTCCCGTCTTAAGGAGTAATTATTCCACCACTTCGTTATTTAGCGAATTGTTTGCTTTCTTGCAGGCGCGTCTTGCCGAAAGAGTATCTTTGCACGGAGTTCTGATGGACATTAATGGTGTTGGAGTCATGATAACCGGCGAAAGCGGGTTAGGAAAAAGCGAAGTTGCTCTTGAGCTAATCAGAAGAGGTTATATGTTGGTCGCTGATGATATGATTGAAATTTATCAAAGAGAAAAAGGTGTAGTAATCGGAGAAGCTCCTGAGCTTCTGAAAAAATATTTGGAGATCAGAGGCATCGGAATCGTAAATGTTATTTATCTTTTCGGAGCCAAAGCATATCGGGAAAATAAGAAAATATCATTAATTGTGGAACTTGATAAATGGGATAAATTCCGAAAATTTGACCGTTTGGGTCTTGAGCAGGAAAAACGAAAAATATTTGATACGGAAATCGCATATGTTGTATTGCCGATCACTGAAGCGAGAAATACAGCGACTTTGGTCGAAGCTGCGGCCTATGATTTCAAATCGAAAAGCATGGGATATCATTCGTCGTTAGAGTTTAACGAAGAGGTGAATGATCAAATTAAACAAAATAAGACTGGAACTGAGGATGAAGAATGAAAAGTGTAAGCAAGGCAATAATCATTGTATTGGTTTTATCTTTTTCTTTGTTTTTCTTGGGGTGCCAAACGACAACCGCGCCTTCTGATACATATACAATTCAATTCGTCGATTATGATGGAACGATTCTTAAGTCGATTACATGCCAAACAGGCGAAACCTGTGACATAACTCCTCCACAAGATCCCGAAGCCGAGAACAAAGAAAACTGCACTTTTACCCGCTGGAGCGTTTTTGAATCGCAATTTGCCGAGATTGACCATGATATAACAATAAAAGCCATTTACACACTAGACAACAGAGTTGTTACTATTTTTGGCCGAAGCATCGTCTTTTATTCGTTCTTCATTATGATGGGAATCGTCATAGCATTGCTTTTGGGTCTTAGAGAAGCGAAACGCAACAATATTAAATCCGATGATATGATTGATGGCTTTCTTTGGATTGTGCCTGTAGCTATCCTTGGCTCCAGACTCTGGTATGTTGTCTTTGAGTGGGACCAATTTATCTATGGCGGGTTTTTCCCTTCACTTTTAAGGGCGCTGGGTTTTTCCACAGGAACACTCGACTTTTCTAGTTTTGGTTTGGCGGGGCTGGCCATACACGGAGCCTTTGCGACTGCAGTAGTATGTGCTATTTTTTATACAAGAAGAAGAAAAATAGACATTTTTGTTGTCCTTGATATAGTGGCGATTGGTTTCATTATCGCACAAGCATCAGGAAGATGGGGTAATTTTTTCAATCAGGAAGCACATGGCGGACTTGTCGGAGGGATGACAGGCAACGCTGCGAACTTGGCTATTGAAGAACAATATAATTATTTGCGATATACATTGCATTTGCCTAATTTCATAGTCAATAACATGTATATCCAACAAGCTCTTCATGGTTTATCGGTCGAACCATTGACCGGATTTTACCATCCAACTTTCTTATATGAATCAAGTTTGAATATTTTGGGATTCTTCATCATGTTATTTTTGAGAAGACTTAAAAATATCCATTTCGGAGAAATATTTGCATTTTATTTGATTTGGTACGGCTCCGTTCGGATCTTTATAGAAACCATGAGAACCGATCCTTTGACTTTCGAATTGTTTGGCATCACTTTGAAATCCGCTATCGTCACATCCGGATTAATGATTTTGGGTGGAATCTTGATTTCGTTGTTTGTGCGGCTGAAAAGAAAAGGAAAGACATATGGGTCTATTCCAGGAAGTATCGATTTCAAATGTTGTAAAAAGGCAAAACCAAGTGAAACAAACTGATATTATCATCATTGGTGCAGGACCTGCAGGAATGATGAGCGCCATATATGCCAAAAGAGCCGATAAAAACGTGATTCTACTCGATAAGAACGCGCCTGGGGGCAGACTGCATTCTACTTTTCAAGTGGACAATTATCTTGGATTTGGAAAAGTCAGCGCCCAGGAACTAGTGGAAAAGATGGTAAATCATCTGCGGGACCTGGAAATTGAGGAAACTCAGGGTTTGGTGAAAAACATCACAGCTTCAAACGAATTGTTCAAAGTGACCACTGATTACGATGAGTATCAGTGCAAAGCCTTGATCATCGCTTCCGGAACAAACCCCAAAGCCTTGCATGTAGAAAACGAGAAACGGTTATTGTCCAAAGGCGTTTCTTACTGTGCTGTCTGTGATGGCATCTTTTTCAAGGAACAAGATGTATGTGTCATTGGCGGAGGAGATTCCGCGCTTGAAGAAAGCATTTATTTGAGCCAAATTGCCAAAAACGTTACAATCATCCACGATTTGGACCATTTTACCGCGACAAAAGGAATTATCCAAAGAATCAAAGATAATCCAAAAATAAAAATACTATTATCGACAAAAGTATTGGGCTTTTGCGGCGAGAAAGAATTGAAAAACGTCGAACTTCAAAACCTTGATAACAATGACATCTATGAATTAAATGTATCCGGAGCTTTTATATATGCCGGAAACGAAGCGGATGCCAGCTTCCTGCAAAATTTTGATATTGTCGACGAATCCGGTTATGTGAAAGTCGACCAAGAAATGAAAACCAGTTTCCAAGGGCTCTTTTCCTGTGGAGATGTTACCAAGAAAGATTACCGCTTCATTGTTACCGCTATTTCTGATGGAGCGATTGCTGCGCTTAGCGCCGTCAAATATCTTGAAAAATCGGAGTGATTGAATGTCATTTTCCACTGATGTGAAAACCGAACTATCCAGTTTGAAACATTTGGACTGTTGCAACAAAGCGGAACTTTCCGCCCTTTTTCACATTGGCGGCTCAATCGAATTAAACAGCGAAGGGTTGAGCATTTTGTTCCAGTCAACCAATCTGGCTGTCGTCAGGACGATGATGCGACACACAAAAAACCTGTTCAATGTCGAATTGACATTGATAAGCAAAAAACAGACTAAACTGAAAAAACATGATTTATACGTCGTTCAAGTATCCACTCATGCTGAAAAAATATTGTCAGAGTTGTCACTTTTGAATCAAAACGGGCTTTTTTTCCAAGATGTTGATGCTAATTTGATTGAAAACGAATGCTGCAAGAAAGCTTACCTGAGAGGTGCTTTTCTCGCAGGAGGATCCATCAACAATCCAGATACATCAACATATCACTTGGAAATCCAGACATTTTCGGAAAAACAAGCAGAAGTAATCAAAAAGATCGCAAATGAATTCGATTTGAAAGCAAAAACCACCAAGAATAGGCGGGGCTATATTGTTTATATTAAAGAAGCCGAAAAAATATCGGATTTTCTACGAGTTACCGATGCGATCAATTCCCTCTTCACATTTGAAGACAACCGAATCAAAAGAGATTTTAGAAATTCGATAAACAGGGTAATCAACTGTGATATCGCCAACGAAAGAAAAGCGATGGATGCAGCAAAGAAACAACTTGAACACATTGAAATTATCGAGAAAAAGATGAAAGACAAATTGCCAAAAAGCATTGAGGAAGCCATATTTCTTCGCAAAAAATATCCAGAATCGACATTGTTGGAATTGAGTTATGCTTCAATCGAATTCTATCAGTCGCAAATATCCAAATCGGCACTCAATCACAGATTTAGGGCGATTAAAGATTTGGCTAATCAACTTATGATCGAGGAAAAAAACAAATGATTGCGGGCGTCGGAACAGATATTGTCAAAATATCTAGAGTCAAATCAAAACTTTCAGTAAGGATCTTAAGCGACGAGGAAAAAGTGATTTACGAATCATTTTCTTCCGAATCCAGAAAACAAGAATATTTGGCAGGACGATTCGCTGTAAAGGAAGCTTTGACAAAAGCTTTTTCATCGACAAAATATTTTTTCTCGTTTACAGACATGGTCATCTTGAATGATGAAGAAGGACGCCCACACCTTATAAAACCGGAAATCAATGACCTTAAAGTCTGGCTTTCCATTTCGCACGAAAGAGAATATGCTTTGGCATTTTGTCTTTTGGAAGACAAGTCAAAATGAAGATTTTAAGTGTTGATAAATATTTCTTGCATTAATCGGACTTTTTAGGTAAAATTATACTGCTGAGGTGAAAATATGGCTACATATAGAAAGGGTTTCAAAAAAACGACACCGGAACAAAGACTGTTACAGGTAATCGTCGGCATCATCATCACCGTATTCGTGATAGTCGCAGCTGCGTTCATATATGATTTGGCAGTCGGCACAAGACAATACGAGGATTTCACTAAATTGACAAAATATGAAAAGATATTGACACAAGTCGACGCCGAAGAAGTACAACTTCAGGATTACGTTGTGTATTTTTACTCTAACACTTGTTTAGCTTGTGAATCGGTTAAAAACACATCCTTGCGGCTTGCAAACAGAATCAACAAGGATTCTGAAATTGTATTTTTCGCAAATACTGACGAAATGACTGACACAGCCGCTCAAAAGGACTTGTTCTTAGACTCAATTCTTGAGCCGTCATTGTATACTCCGACAATCGTCGTAATCGCCAATGGTCAATTTGAAGAAATTGTAGTAGGCGCTGATGAAGTTGTGGCTTTGCTGAAACTAATCAATGCCGGAACGTATGCACCCTTCAACGATTAAATAAAGACAACGAAAAACCCGTAATGGGTTTTTTTATTTTAATTTTCATACAAATATGGTATAAATATAGTATATGACAAGAAGCTTATAGGTGATAAAGATGGAATATTTCAACGAAGCATTGATTAACCAAATTGCAAAAGACCTAAACATCAAGCCGCACCAGATTAAAGCGGTCCTAGATTTGCTTAGTGAAGGACAGACAGTCCCGTTCATTGCCAGGTACAGAAAAGAACTGACAGGTTCTTTGGATGAAGAATATATCAGAGCAATTGAAAAGGAATATGAATACAAAGTCAACTTTGAAAAACGTAAAGAAGATGTCATTCGGCTTATCGATGAAAAGGGAATGTTGACAGATGATGTCAAACAAGCCATTCAGAAAGCTGAGAAACTTGTTGATTTGGAAGATATATACCGCCCGTACAAAGAAAAGAAAAAAACGAAAGCTACTGAAGCGATAAAAAAAGGCTTGGAACCTTTGGCTGTTTATATTTTGACGTATCCGGAAATTGATGAATTGGATCCGATTGCCATTCCTTATATTAATGAGGAGGTTCCAAATATCGAAGAAGCGTTTGCAGGGGCAAAACACATCATCGCAGAAAAAGTTTCTGATAACGCTGATTATCGGAAATGGATTAGAGATTATACATATAAAAACGGAATCTTAGTTACTTCAAAGAAAAAAGATGCTGTTGATGAATATCAGACATACAAGAATTATTATGAATACGAAGAAAATCTGAAATCGATTAAATTATACCGGGTCTTGGCTATCAATCGCGCTGAAAAAGAAAAAGTGATCACTGTCAAGATTAGCATAGCGGCTGACCCGATTCTAGGATATCTGCAAAACAGATTCATCGGCAGCAGGCAATCTCTTGTCGTCCCGTTGATTGAAGAAGCGATTGCGGATACCTATAAAAGATTAATCAGCCCTTCAATAGAGAGGGAAATCAGAACTGATTTCACCGATAAAGCGGAAGACCAAGCAATCCATATCTTTTCCGAAAATCTCAGATCGCTGCTTTTACAACCGCCTTTGAAAGGCAAAATGGTTTTGGGGATAGATCCCGCATTCAGAACCGGATGCAAAATGGCAGTAGTCGATTCTTTTGGAAAGTTTATCGATAAAGGTGTCATCTATCCGCATGAGGCCAGAATCGGAGAAAAAGTCGATCCACAAAAACTTGAACTTGCAAAAAAGCGACTGGTGTATTTGATTGACAAATACAATATTGAAATTATTGCAATCGGTAACGGCACAGCGTCAAGAGAGACGGAAGCCTTTGTCGTCGATGTGATCAAAGATTTGAAATCAAGCCTGAAATATGTGATTGTAAGCGAAGCTGGAGCTTCCGTATATTCCGCTTCCGACCTTGCAAGGCAGGAATTTCCTGATTTTCAAGTTGAAGAACGCTCTGCTGTAAGCATTGCAAGAAGAATGCAAGATCCTTTGAGTGAACTCGTGAAAATCGATCCAAAATCGATTGGAGTCGGTCAATACCAACACGATGTGTCCCAAGCGAAACTTACCGACTCTCTGGATTTCGTCGTTTCAACCGCAGTCAACCAAATTGGCGTCAATGTCAATACGGCATCTTCATCATTGTTAAGGTTCATTTCTGGGCTCTCAGCCAATGTTGCGAACAATATTGTTGAATATAGAGAAGAAAAGGGCCCGTTCAAAAATCGTGTGTCCATTAAAAAAGTTCCACAATTTGGGCCAAAGACTTTCGAACAAGCAATCGGATTTTTGCGCATCCTTGATTCGGATAACCCTTTAGATAAAACTCCGATTCATCCTGAAAGTTATGAGTTGGCGGAAGGCGTATTGATGCACTTGGAGATTGACCCTCAAGATATCGGAGCTCAAGAATGTATTTCTAAAATCAGCAAACTTGACAGAGTACAGCTTGCAAAGACGCTCAATATCCATCCTGTCACCCTAAATGATTTGCTTGATGCGTTTATCGCTCCCACCAGGGATCTTCGAGATCAATTTCCACAACCATTACTTAAAAGCGATTTATTGAAACTAGAAGACTTGAAACCCGGCATGGAATTGCAAGGCACAGTTAGAAACGTCGTCGACTTTGGCGCGTTTGTCGACTGCGGAATCAAAGAAGCAGGGTTAGTGCACATTTCCAAACTGAGTAAAAGATATATCAAACATCCGATGGAAATTGTTAGCGTCGGTGATATCGTCAAAGTGTGGGTCATATCAGTTGATTTGGATAGAAAAAGATTGCAACTTTCCATGCTTGATCCAAAAACAGATAACAGTTTTATTAGTTAAGCAAATATAGTCACCCGAAGGGGAGAATACTATGCGTTATGATTTTCTAATGGTCGCCTTGCTTTTTGTTGTGGGGGCTATTCTGCTGGTTTTGGTCATCTTCAGTTTTACCAGACGGGAATTGATGCTAGGATTCGTCTTACTTGGTTTACTGGCTCTGGCAAACTGTATTTTTCTGTTTGCCTACGGAGCTTTTATTCTGAGCGATTCAGAAACTGCGATGCTGAGATTCAACCACATTCAATATCTGGCTATCCCATTTATTTATGTGTTGTGGTATTTTATTTCACTCCAGCAAAGAACAAGAATAAGAATGCTTCCAGCGTATAGGATTTGGCTTTTTCTGATAATACCGGTATTAGCTGTTGCGTCGAATTTTCTCTATCCTTGGAAAAGCGGAATGGATCCTTCGTGGATCCAGAAATTGTATTTTATCTCCAATGAAATCATATCTGATACCAATTTTGGTACTGGCTATACAGCTCTGATTTTTGTCAAAGGGCCAATGTATTACATCTTGATGTCATATAATATGGTCATGGCTTTGCTATCTGCAAGGAACTTTTTTCTTGTTTATAGAAAATCTGATGCGCTGTATAAGCGGAATCTATTGGCGCTTGTTATCGCGTCATTGCTCTTTTGCGTCGTATTGATCCTAACCTTGATAAACACTCACACCGCCACGATGGACACTGCTCCGCTTGCAACTGCAGCATTTGCGTTGCTTGCTCTATTTGCGCTTTATAAATACGAATTTTTCGATTTGATGCCTTTTGCCTATAGACAATTGTTTCAGGGTGCAATTTATCCAATCGCGATTTTGGACAAGTCAAAAACATTTATCAGTGCCAACAACTCTATGAAGGAAATGTATAACGAAAAAATGAATTTTCGTGAAATATTGACTTTGAAAGATTTCAATCAAGTAGATGAAAGTTTTTTCGGCGATCTAGAAAAAAATAGCGAACATGAAACTTCAATAGAAATAAATTCAGAAATTAAATATTATTCCGTTAGACTTGATAGTTTGAACCGAAATAATGGCAAACATATCGGATTTTTATTACGATTTATCGATATGACTGAGCATAAACTGGAAATGATTCAAATGGAGAAAATTGCCGCATATGATGATCTTACAAAAATCCTCAACCGTAGAGTATTCTACTTGAAGGCGTCGGAAGCGTTTGATGAAGCGGTAGTTAATAAAAAAGGCTTTTCTTTCATTATGTTCGATCTTGATGAATTTAAAGAAGTTAATGATATTTATGGTCATCAAGCCGGAGATCATATTCTTACAGAAATGGCAAAATTATTCACAGATAAGCTTGGCGAATCAGATATATTTGCGAGGTATGGCGGAGAAGAATTCATCATTTATTGTCCTAAACAAAGTCCCGATGAAGCGTATATTTTAGCTGATTCTTTACGTTCTGTTTTGGAAAACTACGTTTTTGACTTTAATAAACACAAAATCAAAGTTACCGCAAGTTTTGGAGTCTCTGGGTCCAACAGGCTTGTGCAAAAATCATTTGAACATTACATCAAGGATTCTGGCGACGGATTATACCGCGCAAAAAACAAAGGTAAAAACAATGTGGTGATAGTAAGATGATTTTGTGCTTAGCCAGTTTGCAAATCTAAGAAAAAGGATTATAATATTTAATAGAGAGTCTCTTAAGGAGGGATTAGTAATGGCAAAATCAAAATTTGGATACGGTTGGTTGATTAAATGGATTTTAGCGGCCATCTTGCTTGCTGCCGGCATTTTGATGAAGGTTTATGAAGTGGCAGTCGTGTATGCCACTACGGGAATCGCAATTGTATTGTTCTCGGTTTTGCGAGTATACCCGTTAATGAAGACGCTGAAAAAAGAAGTAGTGAGAACAATTAATCTGATTGAAATCATATTTGATACAATCATGGGAGGCGTCATGATTTATGTCGTCTTCTCGGGAAAGTCAGATGAAGCATTTTGGCTGGGAATTTACGGATATTTGCTGGCAGTATTCTTCTATGCCAGGGGCTTGATTTATTTGATATCCCTATACTATTTTGATGAAAAAACCGAATCTGCCAAATTCTGGTTTCATGTCATTTGTATTACTTTAGGTCCAGTAATCTTCGTGTTGACCATTCTTGGCAAGGATATCATTTCCACTCTTGGATGGATTGTCTTATTCATCTCGGTTGCCGGCGGTTTGTACTTGGGCTATGACGGGTATGGCGGATATAGAAAATATCGCGAGACTTCAAAAGCATTAAATGAATCAAAACCCAAAGAAACCAAAAAAAGACCAAAAGTTGAAAAAGAATTACCCAAACCCATAGCTGAAGAATCAGAAGAAAAAGAGACCTACATCAACTAGAAATTAATTGACAGTTAGCCATTTTTAGAGTATTATAAAATGGCTAACTGCTTTTTTGGAGTAATACTCAAGTGGCCGAAGAGGCGCCCCTGCTAAGGGTGTAGGTCGGGGAACCGGCGCGAGAGTTCGAATCTCTCTTACTCCGCCAGTCTTAAGATGACAGGCGATTATCCATAATCGCCTTTTCTTAAGAAAAATTCATAACTAACGGAGAAGTACCCAAGTGGCTGAAGGGGCTGGCTTGGAAAGCTAGTAGATCGTTAATCCGGTGCAGGGGTTCAAATCCCCTCTTCTCCGCCAGGCTTTTTACACCTGTTTAACAGGTGTTTTATTTTTGTTTCTTATTGAATATTTATCAACGGACAATATATTATACAAAATATCAAAAATAAGGCGAATTGATATATAATGAGTGTAAAGTGGCGAGCAGATAAGCGTTTACGACAAATAATTTTGTAAAATATTAAAGAAAAATTATTCATGGTACAGTTTCAATGGAATAGCCATCGTTTCTTTTGATCAATTACGTTGAATGTGGGGGGGGCATAATGGAGAAGAAATTTACATCAAATAGTTTTGATGAAAACATGAAAAATGAGAATCAAGATCAAAACGGACAAGAAGCATTGAATCAAAAAGCGTTGTATTTGAAATACCACGATTCATTCACCGGTCTGAATAATCGGGTATATCTAATAGAAGAACTTCACAATATCGATATCGCAGAAAATCTGCCCTTGACAGTTGTTCTTTGTGATGTAAACAAACTGAAATTAGTAAATGACTCCTTGGGATGTCATATTGGAGACATGCTCTTAAAATCATTTTCATCTATATTTCAAAGAACTTGCCATCATGGCGACCTCTTGGCCAGAATCGACAATGATGAATTTGCCTGTATTTTCTTGAAAACTGACGAAGCCCAGGCGATTCAAAAGATTGAGGAGATTAAAAATCAAATATTGAATCTTCCAATGAACATTTTGAAGATCTCGGTTTCTTTTGGGCACAAAACGAAAACTAGACCCGTGGAAAATATCAATGATATCGTTAGGGAAGCGGAAACGGTGTTGAATCAGGAGAAATCGACTGAAAAAAGAGATTTGGTTAAAAAATCTGTCATATTGATCCTGAAAGCCATGTTTGACAAGTATCAAAACGAAAAAGAGCATTCAAAAAGAGTGAGTTCAATTTGCGAGCGCATGGGAAAATATCTTGATCTAACTCTGTTAGAAATTCATAAATTGAAAATCGCTGGAGCGATGCATGATATTGGGAAAATCACGATTGATGAAAGTGTCCTATATAAAAAAGGAAAGCTGACCAGAAGAGAATGGAATCAGATCAGAAATCACGCTGAAGCCGGATACAGGATCCTGAATTCATCGGCAGCTTTTTCAGAAATAGCAGACGCAGTTTATCAACATCATGAAAAATGGGATGGTACCGGGTATCCAAAAAGATTGAAAGGCAAAGAAATTCTGTTGAATGCAAGAGTGATTGCAGTTATTGAGGCGTACGACGCCTTGACTGCCGTAAAGACATACCGCCAACAAATGTCTCAAGAAGATGCCTTCGCTGAAATCCTGAGGTGTTCAGGAACTCAATTCGATCCCGAAATCGTCAAGGTCTTCATTAAATTCTTTAAAGAGTAATTATTGGAGTGGCACGAACATTGAGCCGAAATTTATGATACCGAATAGCGATTTTCACTTCGATTAAGAAAATAAAGGTTGAAAAGACAAACCGATATTCTAAAATCATCCTTTAGAATTCAGGTTTGTCTTTTTTATATTATGATATCAAAATGGTCTGGTGATTTGAAGTCAAACAAAGAATATTGAATACTGATGATTGAGAAAAATGGGTAAAGATGTCTTTTGCTTTCGTGCTCTAAAACACCAAAGCCGAAACGAGCAAATCGAAAAGTATCATGTGTGATTTCTGGAAATTAACAATAAGAATACGATCATTAAGCCTTGATTGCCCAGCGTAACTTTGCTGAACAAGCACGACTGTTGGAATTTTGTTCTTCCAATGAAGGGCGAATCAAACTGGGAGTGATTTTACAATATACGCCTTCTCTAAAATAATGCTGAAATGATTTTTTGACGAGTCGATCCTCACCGGAATGAAATGATAGAATCGCAACTTTTCCATCTTCAGCGAGCGATGAAGGGAGTTTTTCCAAAAATTCAAATAGCGCCTCAAGCTCATGATTGATATCGATTCTCAGTGCCTGGAAAGATCGTTGACACGATTTTTTGATTTCTTCATCTCTCTCACTCTGTGGAATGAATGTCAGAGCATCCTTGATGATTTTTTGAAGCTGTGATGTTGTTGATATGGAGACACCGCTTCTGTATTCTGCAACGATTGCTCGAGCAATTTCTGCTGCATGAGGCTCGTCTGCGTTTTCGATCAGCATACCCTGTATTTCGTCTTGCGTCATTTCTTTTAGACGATCAGCGGCAGTTATTCCCTTTTTGGGATTCATACGCAGGTCCAGAGGACCTTCTGTTTTAAATGAAAAGCCTCTTTCCGGATTATCGATTTGCATAGAAGAAACGCCAAGATCCGCCAATACAAAATTGAGTGGTCCTGATTCGGAAATAATCTGATCGATATCGGAAAAGTTTAGATGTTTTATAGTCAAAATCTCTGGACCATACCCCAACTTTGCCAAACGCTCCCCTGTGCGTGGCAATTCAATGGGGTCGGAATCTATTGCATACAAGTGCCCTTTTTGGTCCAAACATTTCAGCATTTCGTGCGCGTGACCGCCATAGCCTAATGTTGCATCCAAGCCGGTTTGTCCTGGTGAGATATGTAAAAATTCCAAGATTTCATTCACACAGATTGGACGATGCATACCCGCGGGCGTATTTCCCTTTTCTATGACTTTCGCGACAGTTTCAGCATATTTCTCTGGTTGCAGTTCCTTATATTTTGCCGCATAAGTTTTTGGATGAGTGCCTTTATATCGAATTCTCCGCTGATGTTTTTGTTCTGATTTGTCCACAAACAGTATTCCGCCATTTCTCAGATTATTTTTAATATAGATACAAGACTTATAATACCAAATACCTTGGATAAATGCAAACTTATGAAATGGATAGTAAGGATTATTAAAAAAGAAAGTTAGGATACCGATTTGCATAGGGAACTCCTGATATTTTTCTATCTACATTCAAACGCCAAAATGACAATCCATAACCTTGTAAACCAGGGTTGGACAAGACAAAAAAATTACTGAGTTGATCATTGAGCGGTTATTAATTGCTCCTGAATCGACTACGTAGAAGTAAATCCCAAAGTATTTAGGTTTGTATTTTGTTTTCATGACATTGTCATATATTTCAATTGGGAGTATAATGTATCTAATTTTCAAATATCTTGGAGGAAAATAATGAATATGTTTGTGGCAGAATTATCGACATTAATCCAAAAAAAGAAAATGAGAATTCTTGTGAATAATCGAGCGATTCTTTTGACTGTCGTCGATGGTTTTCCATATGCCATACAAGACAAGTGTCCACATATGGGATCTTCGTTATTTAGAGGAGTCCTAGAAAAAGAAATGATTACCTGCAAAGAACACAGGTTGGGTATTTCAGTGATTTCTGGGGAAGTCTCAGACAAACACAAAGCCGATTTTTTAAAAATCGATGAATACAGTCGGCAAGTGAAGACATATAAAACAGTTGTCATAGAAAGTAAAGTCTATATAGAAATATAAAAGGTGGTTCTTATGAAAAAGATTGCGATTTTGGGAGACGCGGGATCATACAGTGATTTGGCATACAAAAAATATAACGAAAACGAAAGCGCTTTATTAGAGCCTCTTTATTTTCCTTTGATAGATAATGTAATCGACGCCTTGGATGATGAATGTGATTATGCCGTGGTTCCTTTGGAAAATTCTATTGATGGGTACATACAACTGCATATGGATTTAATCCTTCAAAGTGATGCGACAATTAATGATGAAGTAATTATTCCGATTCACTTTGACTTTATAAGTAATTTTGATAATACACCCGAAGCGCATACAATCATTGGACAATACGCTGTATTCGGACAATGCCATGAGTTTTTGAAAGCACAAAAGAAAGTCATTTTTGAATATACAAAATCAAATACAGAAACAGTTGAATTGTTTCTAAAATCCCAAACCAACACGAGCGCTATCGTTCCTAATCACTTAACGTCATTATGTACATATCGGTCGATTCAAAAAAACATTGCGGATGAAGAGCAAAATTTCACAAGATTTGTAATTATTTCTAAGAGACACAAAAAAGAAACGATAACCAACGGGTTGGTGAAAGTCGCTTTTGTTGTGATGCCAAAAAAAGATTACCCGGGGTTGTTGTTTGAAATCCTTGAAAAAATTGCCAATGAACACATCAACTTGATTTCTATAATGTCAAGACCGACGAAAATCCATTTTGGAAGTTATAACTTCTTTTTTGAAATGATTTCGCCACGAAGTGGACAGGATAAAATCGAGAATGTCCTGCAAATAATCGCGCGGGAATATCCTATCAAGATTTTGGGAATTTATAAAAAGGCCATTTAGTTCATGCGCAGATTGTTGCGGAGACTGTGATTAAAAAAAGCAGATAACAATATTGTTGTAATATAAAGAATTATCTTATGGCCGAAAAAAGATTTGCGATCTGCTATTTTTGTAGGAATGTTGACATAATTAAGCAACAATAATATAATGATTCATATTAAAAACGGAATGAGGCGATTTCAATGTATTATAGAAACTTTAAGAACATTCCAGAAAAGGTATCATTATTAGGCTTTGGTTGCATGCGGCTTCCGGTCACCGACAAAGAAACCGAAACAATAGATGAAAAGCTTGCAACTGAGATGATTGATTATGCAATTCAAAATGGCGTCACGTATTTTGATACTGCATATCCTTATCATAAAGGCATGTCGGAAACATTCATCGGGAAAGTTTTAAATAAATATCCTCGAGATACATTCTATCTGGCATCGAAAATGCCGATGTGGTCAATGACCTCAAAAGAAAAAGCGATAGAAGTATTTACTGAACAATTAAAAAAATGTCAAGTCGAATATTTCGATTTCTACCTTGTCCACAATATGAACAAGGAAAACTATGAAAAGGCTATTGAATACGATATCATAGCTTTATTACAGGAATACAAGAAACAAGGCCTGATCAAACATCTTGGTTTTTCCTTTCATGACAATGCCGACGTGTTGGCAAATCATCTGGAAAATCATCAGTGGGATTTTGTCCAGTTACAGTTGAATTATTTGGATTGGGATCTGCAAAACGCTAAAAGGCAATACGAACTGGTATGCGAAAGGAATATACCGGTTATTGTAATGGAACCGGTCAGAGGCGGAGCGTTGGCAACACTTACGGACAATGCCTCTTCGAAGCTTAAAGTGTACAATCCCGGCACAAGCATTGCCTCTTGGGCAATTAGATATGCCGCCTCAAAAACCAATGTATTGACTGTTCTTTCAGGAATGTCAGATTTCGACCAAGTCAAAGACAATTTAAAGACCATGACAGATTTCAAACCACTTATCGCGAAAGAACACGAATTAATAAATGAAGCTATAGCAATCTATTTATCTTCCGGAACGATACCATGCACAGCCTGCAGATACTGCATGGATTGCCCGCTCGGAGTGGATATTCCTCGGGTATTCGCAATCTATAATCAATATATGATTTCAAAGAAAACGTGGTCATTTCTTACTTCTTATTATAAAGCCTTAGAAGAAAGCAAAGGCGCAGAAAACTGCATTGCTTGCCAAAAGTGCGTGACAAAATGTCCTCAAGGGATAGATATACCGATGTGGATGGAGACAATCAAGGAGTTTGCGCTTTCTGTAAAAAAAGAAATTCAGAACTGAATTTGGTAAAAGTATATTAAAAAACATCTCCGGAAGCATGACTTCGCGAGACGTTTTTTTAGATAGGATCAGTTTCGAATTATGATACTTTAAAAATTAGTATTTGTCTTGCATTATGCGAAGAAATGCGGCGCTGTACTTGTCAAGCTTGATAATGAAATAACGGTCACCATAAGCAAAGCCTAAGTCTCTTCGCAAAGTAATGGTGGCATTTGATATTTCTGAGAGAGGAAGAACTTCTTCGTGAGCGCCCATAATATGTAATTCGTTGTTTCTATATTCAAGTTCGACTTCACCGACAAGTTGTTGTTCGCCAGTATCCATCTTTAGATAGAACAAGTGTCCTGAACTATTTATTATGCTTGCTCTTAGCTTGTCTGTGAAATTTCTTTGAAACAAGTTCCAATCAATCAGATTGTCGAATTTAAAATCGTGGATAAATCCATACTTATCGATGTAGCCTTCTTTTTCGCAGGCGCTACAAGTGAATTTATTTCCATTTGATATTATCGTATTAATGCTTTCGCAATGGGGGCAGACATAGACCACATTTTCTATCCCTTCCGCCAAATGATTTCCCGGATGGGGAATCATTTTTTCTTTCTGATAGGCATAGGCGTTATGATACAACGCGTTGTTGATAATCTTTCCGATCTCTTCAGGAGATAAAGAGGCGAGTTTTTCTTTGGGAATTTCCAATTTGTATTCGAGCTCGATGCGTCGGTTTCTTCTTTTTCCCGTTGCCCAACGGGGTTTTGACAAATAACCGCCTTTGACATTGCAAGTTATCACATCCAATTTCATTTTTTTGATCAATTTCATGGTTGAGTCTTCGATATAGTTTGTTTCTCCATAGAATGTCGTATCGCCTTCTGGGAAAATAAGAATTGGATATCCTTTTTTGACGGCGTTGAAAATATTCATAATCGTGGTAATATCACTTTTACCTTTAGATTTAGGAATCACATGTGCAACTTGTGAAACAAGAAATTTTGATGGTTGTTTGGTAAAAAGAGTTTGCGAGGCGATGATAAACGGAACAATATGAAACCTTAAAGGCACGTGAACGACATCAAACAGGAAAGTATGGTTAGCAACCATGACAAAAGGTTCCTTGCGTCTAAAGTTGACTAAAGGGTCGTGGATGACTTTTCTTTTGGCATCAAACCACATCCAAACAGCTACGAGCGGTCGAAGGGTTGATAACAGAAAATCTTGTTGATGGTCTAGTCTTGTTTTTTTCATATGAATGTCCTTTAATATATTAGTCTATTTTTATTATAATACATTTATGTGTTTTTCAAATACATAAAGTAAAAAACACAAGTATTGAAAGGTCTGTTTTTTAACTGTCAGAAAAAAACAATATTTACAAAAATTTAATAGGATTGTATAATATTATTATCTGAAGTTTAAGCAATCTATTCCAAGCCGCTTTGGAAATCACTTTTTGAAAGGGGATATGTATTATGACGGTAACTGGATTAATTGCCATTCAAAATGTGACGGAGGGCACAGGCAAATAAAAAAACTCCCTCCAATCACTACTATATTAAATTGGAGGTTACAATGAACTACAACAATTTGAGTCGTTATGGATTAGACGACTCTACACTTAAAGCTGCATCTTCTTATGATGGGCTTTTTCTTGCTCGAGTAATAAACCAACAAAAAAACTTGTATGTGATTATCTCGGAGTTAAATACTTTCCAAGCGAAAGTGACCGGGAAAATGATGTATAATTCTCTGAGTCCGGTTGACTATCCGACAGTCGGCGATTGGGTCATGGTAGACTTGACAGAAGAGATCGCAGTTATTCATAATGTACTACCTAGAAAAAGCGCTTTTGAAAGAAAGGCTGCCGGGAGTACATCTATGGGACAGTTGATAGCAAGTAACATCGATGTTGTTTTCATCTGCATGTCATTAAATGAGAACTACAATTTACGCAGATTGGAACGTTACCTTTCTGTTGCTTGGAGTAGCAAAGCGTATCCTTGTGTATTGTTAACAAAAGCGGATCTGACAGACCAGATTGAATTCTATATCAACGAAGTCGAGCAAGTTTCTTTTGGAGCTGATTTGATAGTGTGTTCTTCTGAAATAAAAGACGGATTTGATAATTTAGAAAAGTATTTAAAGCCAGGGAAAACATATGCTTTCATCGGATCGTCGGGTGTTGGAAAGTCTACGATTGTAAATTATTTGATGGACGATAATGTTATGGACACATTCTCTATTGGATACAAGGACCGGGGAAGACACATAACATCATCAAAGGAGCTTTTCGTTTCAAGTTCCGGATCCATTGTAATTGATACACCCGGAATGAGAGAGCTCGGACTTGATTCGGGAGACTTTTCAATGTCGTTTTCTGATATTGAGACTTTGTCGAGAGAATGCAAATTTAAAGATTGCAGACACGAATCGGAACCGGGATGTGCTGTAAAAAACGCAATTAGTAACGGCACGATAGCGCGCGAAAGACTGGCAAATTATTTCAAAATGAAAAAGGAATTTGCGCATGAGCAAAGAAGAATTCAAAAAGCAAACATCAATGCAAAAAAAAGGGAATGCGATTTTAAATCACGAAATGGAACAACGAAATTCGTTGTTCTTTTTTTGATAAAAAAATATGGTTTTCAGTTGTTTCATATGTATATTCATAAAAAATACGATATTGAAATTTCAATATAATGGCTAAATATAGAGGTTAATAGCATATCATTCAATATTTTTGAATTATTGCCTATCACATAGCCGTGCGTTGATTTCTAGATTAATTGCTGTGCATTTTATCGATTTTATTGAATAAGTCTGTATTTGCGTTTCTGTTCTGTTCCAGAATGCATCTCTAGATGTTAAATTTCCATACAAAAAATATGGGTTGCCTAAATCGTGTTCGATTTGCTTATTCTTAGTATTGTGTATTGGAATATTTATTTATTTGGCAATGTTGGAATATGGCCATAAATCGAGGTTTTAATGACATTTTGCATTTCGGTTCTCATTTATCTTTTCCTGATATTATTAGTCGTTTTTTGAAACCCGACCTTTTTTAAACATTTTTATATTCTCTAATGAAATTGGACCAATACAGAGTACATAATTTGAATATTTATTTGAATACCTGATTTCGATTTTTCTATCTATTGATTATTGATACATGTTTTTATTCCCTCAAAATTCGATTTGCTTAGGAACGATAATTCCAGATTAATTACAAATAATCTTCCTGAATTTATTCATTTGTTTTTATGCGGTTAACAACAACGATGTAAATGAATTGTTTTTTATGTATAAGTCCTCGGTTATGTTTTTTGATAATCATAAACAATTGAAGCATAAAAGAGACAGATCTTTCTACTTGGAAATAATTTCCTTTTCAGTCCTTATCAAAAACTAGTACATGAAATTGTAAAAGTATGGTATCATTTAAGCAATTGAGATAACAACCAAATATTTTGCGAATTGAGCGTTGAAATGGTTTATTGATGCTTGAGGGAGGCTGCATATCCATCGAATATGTCGTTTGCTTTTTTGTGTTTGATAACCGATAAGTTTTTACTGAAATAAGCCCATTAATGAGTATTTGCTTTTTGTGTTTTTCACTTTATTAACCAATACGGAGGATCAATATATGCCCTATGAAAACAAGTACCTTGAATTATTAAGCAAAGACTTTCCCACGGTTCAACAGGCGAGTAGCGAGATTATCAATTTGAGCGCCATCCTTAATTTGCCGAAAGGAACAGAAATATTTATTACTGATATTCATGGTGAATATGACGCTTTCAACCATTATTTGAAAAACGCGTCCGGAATTATCAAAGAAAAAATAGACCTGATATATCCTTCCCTAAAAGAAGACGAAAAGAACAGATTGGCTTTTTTCATCTATTATCCTACCGATATGCTCAATAAATATCAGGCGAAATTATCTCTGGACCAGTTTAAAGACCTACTGAAAGACACGTTATATCAAATGATAGGATTGTGCAGACACATTGCAACAAAATACACAAAAAGCAAAGTTCAAAAGACGCTTCCTGAAGAGTTTGCCTATGTGATTACAGAACTTCTCTACGAGTCTGATAGCCACGAAGATAAGGAACGTTATTACGAAGCGATTATAGAAGCGATATTCAAAACGCAAAGAGAAAAGAAATTCATTGTCCAGATAAGCAGATTCATCCGCAATCTGGCGATTGATCAACTCCATATTGTTGGTGACATTTTCGATCGAGGGCCGAAACCACATTTAGTTATGGAAAAATTGATCAAAAGAAATAACGTTGACATCCAATGGGGAAACCATGATATAAGTTTTTTGGGTGCAGCAAGCGGCTCCGAAGTGATGGTGGCAAATGTCATTAGGGTAGCGTCCAGATATAACAACTTGGACTGTTTTGAAGATGGATACGGAATTAATATTTTGCCTTTGGCTAGAATGGCGTTCAAATATTATCGGGACGATCCGTGCACGCTTTTTTATCCAAAAGTAGAGGGAATGGATTATGAACAGGAAGAAGAGCTCTCATTTATCGCCAAGATTCATAAAGCAATTTCCGTTATTCAGTTTAAATTGGAAAAACAAATTGTCAAGAACAACCCTGATTTCCATTTGGAGGATAGATTATTGCTAGACAAGATTGATTTGTCGAACAATTCTATCACATTGAACAATAAGACATATCAATTGCTGGATAATCTCTTTCCAACAGTTGATTTTGACAATGATCCTTATGCTTTGATTGAAGATGAAAAAGACGTTATCGAACATCTCGCTCAGTTATTTTTACACAATGAAATGCTACAAAATCATGCGAAATACCTTTTCCAAAAAGGATCTATATATTTAAAATACAACAACAATCTCCTGTTTCATGCCGCGATTCCTTTGACTGAGGAGGGTGGATTCATGTCTCAATTAATCGATGGAGAGGAATATTCCGGTAAACTTCTTTTTGAAATGTATGAGAAGAAAATCCGACAGGCGTATCTTAACCGATATGCCAGAAACAATCCCGAAAAAGACTATTTCATGATGTTGTGGCAAGGAAAAACAAGCCCGTTGTTTGGCAAAAATTCTATGAATACCTTTGAAAGATATTTTATTGCAGAAAAGGAGACTCATAAGGAAACAAATAATCCATACTACCGCTTAAGAACGAACAATAAGATATTGAAGATGATCTTCAAGGAATTTGAACTGGATTTTAATAGATCCAAAATTATCAACGGACACGTTCCGCTTGATGTCACAAAAGGAGATGAAGCCATTTTAGCAAACAAAAAGATTTATAGCATCGATGGCGGAATGAGCAAACAATATTCTGAGAAAACTTCTTTTGGAGGATATAGCCTAATCAGCGATTCACACGCGTATTTTCTTGTATCCCATGCGCGCTTTGAAACCTACATGTCGTTGATTCAAAAAGAAAGAGACATTGTGTCAGTAACGAGAAGCGAAGAATTAACTACGAGTAGAACTTACCTTTATAATACCGATAGAGGAGAAGTAATCAAGGAGAGAATTGATGATTTGTACAAACTTCTCCAATGCTATCGAGACGGAACCATCAAAGAAAAAGCATAGAAATACAATGAAAAAAGTGGCTTTAGTCAAACGACTAAAGCCACTTTCAATGAAATTATTTGTTAACCTACTACGATTAATCCTAGAGCTCTTGAACCTTCAAATTCAGCGAAAACAGCATAATATGTCCCGGCTACTTTTGCTACTGGGTTGTCATTCCAGCCACCGGCTTGGTCAACATTTGCTTCAACAAACGGAGGAATATAAAGCGTCGTTGGAGTCAAATTGACGATTGCACCACTTTCAGGACTCTGTGCCCACCAGTCTCTGGCATCGGAATCGCCAACAGTTGTGCGGATGACTTTTACAGTCAAGTTTCCGTTATATGTCGCTACAGTTCCAGCGATTTTGTATGTTACACCCCAATCGGCTTGAGTTGTCGGAAGAACGATTTCAAGCAAATATAATGCAGTTGCGTCTTTAAGATCAGCTTTGATTGAAGCAACTCTGTCATCATTGATTGCAATAGCAACCATTTTTCCAGTTGCAACAGTGTCCCAGCCGTTAAAGTTTCCTGTTACATAATAATCTTTGTCTGGATTTTCTAGCGGCTTGTTGCAGCCGGCCAATCCAAGCGCAAGTCCCAAGCCCAAAACTAACAATAATAATTTTTTCATACACTTCTCCCTTTTTTAATTTTTTTAATTCTACATACAAATATTCTATCACCTTGTTGGCAGTGTGTCAACAAAACAACAAAAGCCGAGGAAAAAAAAGTGAAACCGCTTACCTTTATCTTAATACCACGCTGGTATAACCATCAATTATAAGCGTTTGACCCTCCAAAGTGGCTTGACCCAATCCGGCATAACCTCTTACCGTCGAGAATGAATAAACCGTATATAAACTCAAATCGATTGTGATAGATGTGTCGCTGATATTGTGGAAAACGCCTACAGTCGAATTTTCATAAGTGGATAGAAACCCTCCGAAGGAATAATAATTATCGAAAACGAGGGGAGTATATGCTCCGCGAGCTATTTCTGGATTGGCATTTCTCAACATGATCAGTTTTTTATAATGATTGTATAGACTGTCATCTTTATTGATTTGGCTTTTGACTGTGCCGTTGATCTGATAGTCGATACTATATGTCGCACCAAAGGGGTCTTCGACAGTGTCCTTATCTCCCCAAAGCATTTTAAGCCTACGGTTGGCATCGGTATGCTCTGTCCCTCTAAGCCCTTTCATGCCGATTTCCTCACCATAGTAAATGAAAGGAGTACCATAAGTTAGGATGTACAAACTCGCAGCGACTTGCATTATATTATTTTCAACGGACAAATACCCTGCTGCTCGATTCATATCGTGATTGGAGAGGAAAGGGGTTAATATTGCATTGGGATTGATTTCCTCGACATGAGCACGATAATTTGTTATATAGGTCACATACCAATTGACATCGTCATAGCCATTCGCAACGGATGCAACGGCGCCATTTGATTGGGACATACCAAAATCAAAGTTGCTGAAGCATTCATAATATGGATAAATCAGGGAATCCCCCGACCAGACTTCGCCAACGATATATGTGTCCGGTTTAATTTTTTTACATTCTTCCACGAACCAATTCCAGAAATCGATATTTTTATTAGCGTTGTTAAAGTACGGATATATTGCTGCGTCCAACCTAAACCCGGAAACTCCTAGACTATACCAAAAAGAAATAATGTCCTTAATTTCTTCTCGAACATATTGGCTGTCGAGATTCAATTCAGGCATGCTGCTCGAAAAATTGCCTTCGTAGAAATAGTCGCCATAGAATAAATAATAGGAGTGGCCGCTTTCTTTTTCGGCATTGGTGACCAAAGTGTAATAATCGAGATACTGGTTATCCATTTCACCGGCCTTAATGGCAGCGAGTGCCTGCTTGAACCAGGGGTGCTGGTTGGAAGTATGGTTGAGTACCAGGTCGATAATCACGTTAATGCCCCGGGTATCACATTCTAAAATAAATGCGGAAAAATCATCCAGTGTACCATATTTGGAATCGATATCTTTATAATTTGAAACATCATATTTATGGTAACTTGGCGAAGGCATGATCGGCATAAGCCAGATTCCGTCTATTCCCAAGCTTAATCCTGAATTAGGGTCTCCGTCATTCAAATAATCCAAACGATTGATAAGGCCAAGAAAATCACCGATTCCGTCATCGTTTGAATCTGAATAGGACCCAAGAAATATTTCATAATACACGCGGTACAAATCCTCCACTTCCGCCGATTGAAGCTTTTCATCGTAAATGGTGTATTCTTTTGATGAATTGCATGAAGCCAAACCGATGGAGAGGCAAAAGATTATGATAACAATGGATATTTTTTTCATGCATTTTCACCGCCTTAATCCGATTGGCTTGTTTAAGGTTAATAATTAACCTTTAACCGCTCCCGCTGTTACACCTTCGATATAATATTTTTGCATTGCGAGGAACAAGGTCACGATCGGAATCGCAACACATACGCACCCGGCAGTAAAAATAGTAAAAACATTCGAGTCGGTTCTTTCTCCGTAAATCAAATAATAAAGCCCAACTGCCACGGTATGTAGATGAGTATTGGTTTCTCCCAAGATGACTCTTGCGAAAATGAAGTCCATCCAAGGACCGGTAAATGACAGGAGAGCCGTATATACTATGATAGGTTTGCTTAGAGGCAAAATAATTTTAGAAAATACTTTTGAATTGGTCGCTCCGTCGAGGCGGGCAGATTCAATTAATGAATTAGGAATGATATCAAAGAAGCCTTTTGCCACATAGAATCCCAACCCTGCGCCCGCTGAATAAACCAAGATGAGTGCAAACAGTGTTTGAGTAAGATTCAAAGCTTTCAAAATGTAATATATTGCGATCATTGACATAAAGCCTGGAAACAATCCAAGGATAATAGCGATATTCAAAAATTTCTTTCGCAATTTGAATCTCAGTTTACTCATAACATATGCAACTGACAAAGTAAGCAGAGTCGATAATATGAATGAGACTGAAGATACGAAGAGCGTGTTCAAAAACCAACGTGGAAACTGAGTTTCTGTAAATAACTTGACAAAATTAGCAAAGCCTATTTGATAGGGAAAATAATGAGAAACGACAATTCCGATAAGTTGGTTTTGATCATTGTATTCAGTTCTGATCGAGTTTAGCAAAATCCAGAGAATCGGGTATAGCCAAATAATGGTCAAAATAACTAAAACCACATACGATGCAATAGTCGAGGCTCTTTCCGACGACTTGTAGCTCTTATATTTTGTGGGAACTTTTGTCCCTTCAATAGTCTTCATCATTGGAACGCATCCTCTTCCTTATATGTTTTGCTTCTTCGATAAGTGATTAAGGTTGCCGTTGCGGTGATGATGAAAGTCATTATGGCGATAACGGAACCGATATTGTATTCGTTTTCGTCGATTGTGAGTTTATATAGCCATGTTACCAATAGATCAGTTGAGCCCGCCTTGTACCCGGGGACTCCCGGGGCACCGCCCGACAAGAGATAAATGACGTTGAAACTTGTGATATTTCCGATGAAAGAAGTAATTAGATAAGGGGTAGTAACAAACAGAATATAGGGAACTGTAATGTGAATCAATGATTGGCGTTTATTGGCTCCATCAATCTGAGCCGCCTCGTATAAATCTTGAGGAATATTCATAAGTATTCCGCTAGTCATAAGCATTGTGTAAGGAACGCCGATCCAGATATTGATAAGTATGATTGAGATCCTGGCTGTCCAAGGATTGTCAGCATTAGCCAGGAATTTGATGGGATTATCGATGATTCCGGAATTGACGAGAAATGAGTTTAGCGGTCCGTATTCCGAAAGCAGATTTCGAATTGCTAACAACGAAATGAACTGAGGTAATGCGATTGTGAGAACAAAGACAGTCCGCCATACTTTCTTAAATTTAATCTGTTTTTTATTGATGAGAAGCGCCAAAAGAATTCCGCCGATATAATTTGTGAAAGTAGCGAAGAATGCCCAGACAAAAGTCCAACTGAGTACTGGTCCGAAGCGCACAGAGATTTCTCCACTCCCAGAGAAGATTTCGGCAAAGTTTGCAAAACCGACCCAATCGAATAAAACCTGACCGGCGGGATGGGCTGAATCAAAATTAGTGAACGCAATCAATATCATGAATATAGTTGGCAACACTGTAAAGACGACGATACCGATAATTGCAGGAGTCAATAGAGCAATATGGAATCTTCCATCCAAAAGATCGGTGAGATCTTGTTTGAAAGAAGAGGGTAATAATCCCGCTCTTTGATCCCGATCAGCCTTGTATGAACTTTTGATGTTAGAAAAATAAGTGAATAAGAAAATGGAAATAAGTCCGATAGTGAGCACTCCAAAAAGCAGCATCAGCATAGAATTGTCAGTTGGATTGAATATATCTCCCTCTTCGGTGCCTAAAGATATTAAATTAATAATTGCTTTTCCACCAATCGGGGTATCGTTAATCTTGGGAGATACAACCATTATCAATGCGAATCCGACCTCGAAAATGAAATAAATCAGGCCTTTGAGAATCTGCTTGTGGTAGAAGTTGCCAAAACCCATGAGGACATGAGATATTTTCGTCCCTATGCTTCCATCAGCAAACCTTTTTCCAAAGGCAACAAATCGCTTTTTTGTTCCTAGCCAGAGGTTGACAAAAAACTTGGGAAAAGAAGCCAAAAAGCGATGAATTTTTGTACGCTTTTTTGCGTTTTCTTCTTGAATCTGCATAGTTTCTCCTTCGTTCATGTTATTTTGAAAGAAATATCTGCTTTATTAGGGGCGATTGCCTGTTTTCCAAATAGATTGTACGATCAACATTTGTGCTTTAATAGCTTCTTTTGAGGTAAATGTGCCTTCGGGGTTTTCCAAAATCTCTAGAATCAAATCAGGGGCGCCTTTGGAATAATAATACGTGTTAAATTTGCTGTTGAATCCGAATGGTTGCGGGATTCCAAACTCAAACATACCAACTTGTGCGCTCGCTAATTTAGCTTCAGGAGTATCCTCTAAGAAAGCTTCGAATTCTGCTGCGGCATTCTTGTATGCGGGAAGATTTTCACATTCAATGAAAGACTCTTCCTGAATTTCCTTGCTTGAAAGGAACAATAAGATGTCTTCAAGATACTCAGCTTTATCGCTATTCTTTTTCATGACGAACATTTTTGTGTCCGCAAATGTTCCAGATTGGAATACTGTACCCGCTTCGACAGTGCCATAAGCGTCAGCTTCAGTAATTGTGAAGGTCGGAAGAACGGTAATTCCCAAATTGCTTCCTAATGCAGACTGGGCTGCAGCAAAATGCCAGGCGCCTCCAACCAAGGACAGAGAAATTTCATCTGTTAGTTCAGGTTCCCATCCGGAATCACTCGGGGCTTTTGCTCCATGAGGATTAGCAAAAAATCTTTGTCCCCACTTAAGAATAGCAATTGTGTCATCCCCTGTTCCGTAGCAGTCAGTTTGTACTCCGTCGACATACAGTCTCAAAGAAGTAGCGTTTGTCTCAGCGTTTCTTGCCAAGAGCAAAAAAGAATTGTTGTATCCATCAGTGCCCGTGATAGACAAAGCTTGTTTGTTTGCGGTTGTTGCAGCTTCTAGAATGCCTTCCCAAGTTTGAGCCTGTTCTTCAGTAATGTATTCTTTGTTATAATATAGTACAAGACTTTGAGCGACGTATGGGACACCAAATGTGTAAAGAGTCCCACTAACTGAACCTTTGATAACATTCAAGAAACTGTCGGGGTTGTCTGCGTTAATTTGAGCTAGCAAGGCTGCGCTTTGTATGGGAGCGATACTGCTAGATCCTGCAATCAATTTTCCCAAGTTATCGTGCGCGACAGTAAATATATCTGCCCCGGCATCGGTATCATCCATGAAAGTGGCTGCGGCAGTGCCAGTATCAACCCCTTTGACAGAGATTTCAAAGGGAAATTCCTTGTCGTGTGTCAAATTATATTCCGTCACATATTCGGCCATTTTTTCGGTATAAAAAACATTTGATTCTGCGCCTACCCAAATCAGAAGCGGCGAGTTTGATGAGCACCCTGCTAAAACGGTCATAAAACCTAAACTTAAAGCCACTAAAAGAAGTATTTTTTTCATACTTATCATTCTCCTTATATAAATGTTTATCTTTACGGATATTTTATCACCGAAATAATACGTTTGCAAGGGTTTACAATAATGTTTACCGGTTACATACCGATTTTGCAATGTAAGATTGTATACAAGATAATTAATGACCAAAAGGTATTTGATTTCATAAACGGCTTGTTCTATATTTAATTGTTGTGATATAATTTTTTATGAGATTAACAAGGGGGATATAATATGAAAAAAATAACTCTTTTGCTTTTTGCATTGATAGCGTGCACTACTTTTTTTACATTTGTGAGCGCAGAAGCAACGACTGATGATATCTATATTCATTACTACAGATTTGGAGCCGATTACACGAATTGGAATATATGGGTATGGCAAAACACTCCTGAGGCTTTGGAAGGCGAATCCTTTAATTTTGTCGAAGATGACACGAATGTAGCGTTTAATTATGACGGAGTAGTAGCTAAAATATCTATTTCAGACGCTTTTCCTGACGCGACTTCAATCGGATTTATTGTTAGAAAAGGCGCTTGGTTGGAAAAGGATTATGACTCTGATCGGCTGGTAGTAATTCCCGAAACGACCGAAGACGGCATCTTTAATATTTACTTGGTTGAAGGCGATTCGAGAGTTGGAACGTCCATTAATGACGTGAACGGCCCAGATAAAAGTCCGAAATTCAAAAATGCATATTTTTCTGAAATGGATACGATTGTATTTACTGCCACCGAGACTTTGGCGGTTGCCAACATTGTTGTCAAAGCGGATGACGTGGCAGTCACGACTTCAAGTATTGAGATAGACGGGGCGGCCGGAACGATTATTCTTCCTGATAATCTTGACTTTGCAAAAAAATACACCGTCGAAGCCGTGTTTTCTGATTTGTCGACAAATGATTTCGCCGTAACTTTTGATGGAATCTATGATTCGGATGAATTCGAGGCAGCTTATGCATATGAAGGCAACGATCTGGGAGCATATCCGAGCAATTCCGGTACCACTTTTAGAATTTGGGCGCCTGTATCAGAACAAGTCGTTTTAAATCTATATGACACAGGAACTCCCGAAAGTTTTGGCGGAACTGATATTCCGATCGAGAGCGTAATCATGACTTCCGATGTCAAAGGTACTTTCTACCATGAAGAACCCGGGAATCTCCATGGAACATATTACACTTATTCGGTTACTAACGGAACTAGCACAAACGAAGTTGTTGACCCTTATGCTAAAAGTACAGGCATCAACGGTTTTAGAGGCCTTGTTGTCGATTTTTCGCTAATCAATCCGGAAGGATTTGAGTATGATTCCAGGGCTAATAACATGACAAATGCTACTGATGCAATCATATATGAGCTTCATATTCGTGACTTGACTAGTCATTCAAGTTGGAACGGAACCGAAGCCAACCGGGCTAGATATTTAGGCTTGGTTGAACCGGGAACAACCTATGAAGGCGTAGCTACTGGTTTTGACCATTTGGTGGACTTGGGGATAACCCATGTTCAATTACTGCCTTTCTTTGATTTTGGTGTCTTGGATGAGTCCAGGATCGACACGGATGATTACCAGTCATTTAACTGGGGATATATGCCGTTAAATTTCAATACCTTGGAAGGAGCATATTCTGCAGATCCTTACGATGGATTAGTTCGAGTTGAAGAAATGAAACAAGTTGTTACGGCTTTTACTGAAGCAAATATTAGAGTCAATATGGATGTTGTTTACAATCACACTGGACTGACAGCAAATTCAAATTTCAATTTGATTGTTCCTGGATATTATTACAGAAAGACCGCATCTGGTGCTTTCAGTAATGGCTCTGGAACCGGTAATGAGACAGCCTCGGAAAGAGCGATGATGAGAAAATTCATGATCGACTCTGTGACTTTCTGGGCGACAGAATACAATATATCGGGATTTAGATTTGATTTGATGGCCCTTCACGACACTGAAACAATGAATTTATTGGCGGATGCGCTTCACGAAATAGATCCTACCATCATGGTCTACGGCGAACCGTGGACAGGCGGAACGTCTCCGCTTGATTCAACGCTTGCGGCAGGGAAAACCAATCTTGCGGACATGCCTACAGTTGCTGCGTTCAATGACGATATCAGAGACGGAATCAAAGGTTCGGTATTCGCAAGAGAGCAAGGCGGATACGTTCAGGGCGGATTTTCGCTGACAACAATCACCAAAGTTAAGTATGGAATCGTTGGCGGGGTTGCCTATCCGGGTATCAACGGATCATTATTGTCAAATCCAAAGATTTGGCATACAGCTCCGGACAAAACCATCAATTATGTTGCCTGCCACGATAACAATACATTATACGACAAGTTATATCTTACTCTGGAAGAAGATGGCAACCTTGATCTCATTCCCGCCTTGAGCAAGCAGTCCTACGCTATTGTTCTGACTTCACAAGGTATTTCCTTTATCCATGCAGGCGACGAATTCTTGAGATCAAAGCCTTTGGCAACAGGGACCGGATTTGATCATAACAGTTACCAGTCTCCTGATTCTGTCAATCAGATCCGCTGGGATTTGAAAACAAGCGAAGCCGGAAGCGATATATATGATTATTACAAAGGGCTGATTGAAATGAGACTTACCCACTCGTCCTTCCGGATGACAGAAGCCCAAGACATCATTGACAATCTTGATTTCGTGTATGAAGATGTAGAGGGCTTGATTGCATATACAATCACAAACGAAGCTTCCGGAGATGATTTAGGGATCATTCTTATCGCGCATAACGCCAACGAAAAAAACATCAGAATTAAACTTCCGACAAACGGAGGTTGGGTTTTGTTGGTAAACGAGGAAGATGCAGGCATCAATGCATTAGATACATATCTTGGCGGACAAACATTGAAAATATCAGCCAATTCATCATACATCCTTTACCAGGATGCTTCCATCGGAGACTATAATCCAATACCAACGATCATACTGTCGATTTCTGGAGGTTTGTTGGTTGCGGGCGGAGCGGCATTGTTCATAATTTTAAAGTTAAGAAAACGGCCGATTGCATAAAATATTTTCTCGACGTCCATATTAAGCATTTTCGGACGCTCTAAATTGTTCAAATCTGCCAGTCGTAAGAAAAACGATTGTTTATTTACCCGCCATCTTTTTTGGTTTCAGTCCCTGGCAGGATTCATAAAAAAATATTGGAGGAATTAACATGGAATTCGAAAAATCCTGCGGGGCCGTTATTTACAAAAGAACCAATGATGAGCCGCTTTTCTTGCTTGTCCACATGAATGTTGGACATTGGTCATTTCCAAAAGGGCATGTTGAACAGGGCGAATCGGAAGCGATGACAGCGATCAGAGAAATCAAAGAAGAAACCAATATCGATGTCAAACTATTGAAGGGATTCAGAAAAACGACCGAATATTCTCCGAAACCCAATGTGATCAAGGAAGTAGTCTATTTTATCGGCTCTCCGGAAACAGATGTCATTTCTTGCCAAGAGGCAGAAGTGAAGGAGGTTTCTTGGGTGCCTTTTGAAACCGCTAAAGAATTGCTTACATACCAAAATGACCGTAATATTTTGTGTTTGGCAAACCATTATCTGAAAATACTCTAATTAATATCGAAATACCTCCGAAATCGCCTTTTTGAATCTTGACAACGCTTACATAATTCGGTATAATACAGTCGAAATCAAATTCACACAGAGGCGCAGCGTATTGGTATGATGTCGTTGTAAATAAGACGGACCTTAGATACGACAAAAGAATGAGTATGTTGCCGAAAGAGTATATTAGTCCCTGACTATACTCTTGGTATTGAAGCGAGTGCTTCCGTACTGCCATCTATGATGGAGAGCTGTTATATTGCAAAATATAATGGCTTTTTTTAATGAAAAAGGAGGGTTATTTTGAAGAGTTTGACAATCAATGAGATCCAAATTGGCACCGAAGCAACCTTTGTAAAAACGATTACTGAGAAAGATGTGGAAGCATTCGCATCCATTACCGAAGACAAAAACCCAGCCCACATGGACGAAGAGTACGCAAAAAAGTCGATATTTAAACGACGCATTGCTCATGGTATGTTGGTCGGATCGTTATTTTCCACTATTTTCGGAGTTAAATTGCCAGGGCTTGGAAGCATATATACCAAGCAAAGTCTTAAATTCACAAAACCTGTATATTTTGGCGATACAATCACAGCGAAAGTCAGCGTAAAAGAAAAAAATATAGAAAGAAACAGGGTTACATTCGACTGCGTGGCTTTCAACCAAAATGATGAAGTTGTCGTTGTTGGGGAAGCGGAGATCATGCCACCCATTCAGGAGGTCAGATTGTGAGAGAAACAATTTCAAAAACTAAATTCAAAACATTATTGAAAGACGGAGCCGTGATCATGGTCGGAGGATTCCTGTCAAATGGAAGCCCCGAGCGGTTGATTGACTTGGTTGTGGAAAGTAAAGTCAAGGATTTGACAATCATCTGCAATGACGGCGGTTATGAAGACAGAGGCGTAGGCAAACTTATCGTTAACAGACAAGTCAAAAAACTGATTGCGTCCCATATTGGAACCAACCCGGAAGTGGGAATATTGATGCAAGAAGGCGAACTTGAGGTCGAACTGCTACCCCAAGGCAGTCTAGCTGAGAAAATTCGTGCTGGAGGAGCTGGGCTTGGAGGCATTTTGACACCTACCGGACTTGATACTGTAGTCGAAAATGGCAAAAAAGTCATTGAAGTTCAAGGAAAAAGATATTTATTGGAAGAGCCGCTTCAAGCCGATATGGCTTTGATTGGCGGCGCTGTTGTGGACAAATACGGGAATCTCCGATATTCTCAAACAATGCGGAATTTCAATCCGATTATGGCGATGGCGGCCAATATCGTTGTGGTTGATCCTTTTTCCAGAGAAGATGTCATCGACCCTGAATATGTGATCACGCCATATCCGCTCGTAGATTATATTTTGGAGGAGGACAAGTAGATGGACGACAAACAAATCATTGCGAAAAGAATTGCTTTGGAATTAAAAGATGGAGATCTAGTGAACCTTGGCATCGGCATTCCGACGTTGGTCGCAGATTATATCGAAGAAGGAAAACACATCATATTTCAATCCGAAAACGGAGTTATCGGTTTAGGACCGCTGACAGATGAAGACACACAGATCGTTAATGCAGGAGGAAACAAAGCTTCGATTCTTCCTGGAGCTTCATATATCGATTCATTACTTTCTTTTTCCTTGATCAGGGGCGGCCACATCGATGTCACAGTCCTTGGTTCTCTGGAAGTAGATGCTGAAGGCAGTCTTGCTTCATGGATTATTCCTGGAAAAAGAGTTCCTGGAATGGGTGGAGCAATGGATTTGGTTGTTGGAGCGCGAAAAGTAATTATAGCTATGACTCATACAAACAAAGGACAACCCAAGATCTTAAAAAAATGCACTTTGCCTTTGACTGCAGCTCATCAAGTTAACTTGATTGTTACAGAAATGGCGGTCATTTCGGTTGAAAAAGACGGACTTCATCTCTTGGAAGTCCACCCTGATTTCTCGATTGAAGATGTCGTGAAAGCGACAGAAGCAGATATGATTATTGATTCGGTTCTACCGATGAAAGGAGTTTGAAATGAAGACTAGTTTATATGTTAGAATGTCCTCACAGGATGCTCATTACGGAGGAAATCTGGTTGATGGAGCCAGAATCCTTGAATTGTTTGGCGATGTTGCCACGGAACTTTTGATTCGAAACGACGGAGATGAAGGGCTGTTTCGCGCTTATGAACAAGTAGATTTCTTTTTGCCGGTCTTCGCAGGCGATTTTTTGGAAGTAGTAGGAGAAATCGTCCATTTTGGAAACACATCCAGGAAAATGGAATTCTTTTGTTATAAAACTATCCAGGCGCGGCCAGATATTTCAGCTTCTGCAGCTGATCTGTTAGCGAAAAAAGAATTGGTCGCTTCGGCAGTGGGAACTTGTGTCGTTCCAAAGGAAAATCAAAGAAAACTATGAATAAACTTATCATAACTTGCGCAATCACCGGGGCCGAGGTTACCAAATTCCAAAACAAAGCAGTCCCTTACACCGTGAAAGAATGCCAGGAAGAGGCATACAAGGCATATCTTGCCGGAGCCAGCATCATCCATCTTCACGCTAGAGAAGATGATGGCACCCCTACTCAGGATTATCAGCGTTTTGCATTGTTGATCAAGGCGATTCGCGAGAAATGTCCAGATGTAATTATCCAAGTTTCGACAGGAGGGGCAGTGGGGATGACAAGAGACGAAAGGCTATCGCCTTTGCGTCTTGACCCGGAAATGGCGACACTTGATTGTGGCACCCTCAATTTTGGCGGCGATGATATTTTTGTCAATACCGAAAACGATATCATCTATTTTGCTAAGCGGATGAATGAGAAAAACATAAAATATGAACTTGAGTGTTTTGAAAAAGGCCACATCGACATGGTATTGAGACTATATCGAAAGGAATATATAAAAGAGCCGCTCCATTTTAGTTTTGTATTAGGTGTTGTTGGCGGAATGACTGGTGAAACCAGGGATTTCCAATTTTTGAAAGACAGCATACCTGAAAATGCGACATTCAGCGTAGCTGGAATCGGAAAATACGAATTTCCTCTTGCGGAACTGTCCATAGCCGCTGGCGGCCACGTCAGAGTCGGACTTGAAGACAATTTGTTTATTGAAAAAGGAATACTTGCGACTTCAAACCAGGAGTTGGTAGAAAAAGTCGTGCAAATGGCAAAAAAATATGGTCGCGAGATCGCGACACCTAGTGATGCAAGAAGCATACTAAGAATGGAGACCAATTATGCAAAAACCATGTAAATATGGAACTCATCGCGTCTTATCCCCAGTTGGTGTACTGCCTCAAGCGGCATATCAACTTGATAACAAAATGGTTCCTTATGAAAACGAAATCTTGATTGAAGTAACGACGTTGAACATAGATTCAGCTTCATTCACCCAAATAAAAGAAGCTTCGAACAAAAATGTCGAAGTTATGAAAGAAATGATTTTAGCGATTGTTGAAGAGCGAGGAAAAATGCAAAACCCCGTCACGGGCAGTGGCGGAATGCTTTTAGGCAGAGTCAAACAAATTGGTTCGTTGATCAAGGATGATCTTAAAGTGGGAGATGAAATAGCATCACTGGTGTCATTATCGCTGACTCCACTTAAAATTCACAAAATTCTTAACATTCATATAGATAAAGATCAGGTTGATATTATCGGCGAAGCGATTTTGTTTGAATCTGGTACCTATGCGAAAATACCATCTGATCTACCAAGCCTGCTCGTGTTGTCTGCGCTTGATGTAGCCGGGGCTCCAGCCCAGGTAAACAAACTTGTAAAAACCGGTAATAGCGTCTTAATTTTGGGAGCAGCAGGAAAAAGCGGCTTACTGACTGCATATCAGGCAAGAAAAAGCGCTGGACCAACAGGAAATATTATCGGGATAGTCAGCAACATGAACAAATTTGAAGATATGCAAAAACTGAATGTGTACAATCACATTATTTTAGGCGATGCCAGAAATCCGATGGAGATATATGAAAAAGTCTTGAAGGCCAATAACGGAGAATTAGTTGATGTTACCATCAATGTGGTCAATGTTTCCAATACTGAAATGACATCCATTTTACCCACAAAAGATGGAGGCATAGTTTATTTCTTTTCCATGGCTACATCTTTCACCAAGGCCGCATTAGGTGCAGAGGGCATCGCCAGCGAAGCTTTGATGATAATCGGAAACGGATACACCAAAGGGCACGCTGAATTTACGCTCAATTTGTTTAGAGAATCAAAAGAGCTGTACGAAATCTTCATGAAAAGGTATGGAAAGGAGGAATAGAATGATCCATACAAATGATTCCTATTTAGAAAGAAAAACTAAATACTTTCCAACAGTAACCGATGCTGAATGGCAGGATTGGCGCTGGCAGGTAAAAAAACGTATCACAACTGTATCCGATCTGACAAAATATCTTGCAATCACTGAAACGGAAGCCAAAGAAATCGATAATGTACTTACGAAATTCAGAATGGCGATTACTCCATATTATTTGACTTTGATCGATCCTGAAAATCCTGACTGTCCAATTAGAAAACAAGCAATTCCTGGAATTTCAGAAATGACTGTCGGTAAATTCGATATGCTGGATCCTTTAGACGAAGATGTCGACTCGCCTGTTCCCGGATTGACGCATCGTTATCCCGACCGGGTTCTTTTCCTGATAACCGATATGTGCAGCATGTACTGCAGACATTGTACAAGAAGAAGATTTGCGGGTCAAAAGGACATGCAATCACCAAAAGAAAGAATCGACAAAGGAATCGAGTATATTGCATCCCATCCGAAAATCCGCGATGTCTTGCTTTCAGGAGGCGATGCTTTACTGATTGGCGATCACGTTTTGGAAAGTATCATTTCAAGGCTTCGCGCGATCGAACATGTGGAAATAATCAGGATCGGGACCAGAACCCCAGTTGTCATGCCGCAAAGAATCACTGATGAATTGGTCAATATGCTGAAAAAATACCATCCGATATGGGTGAACACTCATTTTAACCATTATGACGAAATTACCAAGGAAAGCAAAGCCGCCATCGATAAAATGGCTGATGCAGGCATACCGCTTGGAAATCAAAGCGTGCTGTTAAGAGGCGTTAATGATTGTGTACACATCATGAGGAAACTGGTTACTAAATTAGCACAAATCAGAGTGCGTCCATATTACATCTATCAATGTGATCTTTCGATGGGAATCGAACATTTTCGCACTCCGGTTTCCAAAGGCATAGAAATTATTGAAGGCTTAAGAGGTCATATCAGCGGTTATTGCGTACCAACTTTCGTTGTGGATGCACCCGGAGGCGGAGGAAAAATACCCGTGATGCCAAATTATGTCATCTCTCAAGCCCCGAACAAAGTCGTGCTCCGAAATTATGAAGGCGTTATTTGTGCATATTCGGAACCGAGCGATTACGAATCCAAATGCAATTGCCCGGATTGCAAAAACACCAAATCAGAAGGTATCAGTGCTCTGCTCTCCGGAGAGAAAATCGCCATTGAACCAAGTTATTTGAAAAGAAGACTCCGTTCATCAAAAAGTTAACTATCAATGTCGACAAGTTCGACGTAATAAGCATCATCGGAAATGTTAAGAATGCAGGCAAAACGACGGTTTTAAACGCCTTGATCGATTGTTTCGCAGCAAAGAAAATCGGCATCACTTCCATTGGCATGGATGGTGAGCCGTTTGACAATGTTACAAAATTGCCAAAGCCAAGAATTAAAGTATACCCAGGATTTTTAGTGGCGACGACTATCGATTGCCTACTGGCAAGCGATTCTCAATATGATATGCTGTATGAATCGGACATATCGACACCGCTTGGAAAAGTGGTTGTGGCAAGAATAAATAAAACAGGACATTGCCTAATTGCAGGCCCGTCTTCGATCTGCGAAATGGAAAAAATTATTGGCAAACTGAAAGAAAACGGAGCGGAAAAAATCTTTGTCGACGGCGCTTTTTCCAGACAAAGCACCGCAAAGTTGTCGGATGCGACCATCTTATGTATCGGAGCAAATCGCTCACCGATTATGGAGGAAGTCATCAAAGACGCGCTTTCAATCATCGAAAGATTATCTTTGCCAGTCGCTGACAAGCATTTACTGTTCTTGGGAAATTATTCACAAATAACAACAATCGACAAATCAGGCAAAGTAACACGTCAATTGGAAACATCAGTTATCACCGATCTTGACAAAGTGATGGCGATGCTTTCCAACGATACCGAATACATGTATCTTCCGAACGCGGTTACAATGCAATTCGCAAAAAAGCTAATTAAAAGCAAAATAGCGCTAAACACAAAAATAATAATGAAAACTCCGCTTAATTTCATTACAGACGATCAAATGGGAAAACATATTCAGTTATTGAAAGATAGGCTATATGTCTTGCGCCCGGTGAATTTAATCGCAGTTTGTTTCAACCCTTATTCACCAAGGGGATATAGATTCGATAATCAGATATTTTATGAAAAATTACAGGAGAATATTGACTTTCCTTTGATCAATGTCCTCGAAAAAGAGAGTGATGACAGTGAATAAACTCAATTTGGACCAAAACACGATTGCGAAATGCAGAACCATAGCATTAGCAATCGCCAATGAGATCCATGAATTCATCCATAAAAACACTACAGTATCCGTGGAACGGTCAGTTTGCAGACTCTTAGGCATTGATGGCGTTGATGATTTTGACGTACCGATGTCAAATGTGTTGGTTGACGACGTCATGGAAAATGGTGATTTGGCCTATGGAATTTCTGCATATCTTGCAAGCGCACTGAAAGCAACCAAACTCGATTTGGCTTCTTTCATATCCGAATACAAGCAAAAAAACACCAAATTATGTGGCTTTGAACTTCTTGGCGAACACGATACTATGAAAATTCTAAAACCATATTATGAAAAATCTTTGGATATTGTCAAAACAAACAAATTATACCGGAATCAGATGATTTCCAAATATCCTCAGAAAAAAACACAGCTTTATGTGATTGTTGCGACAGGCAATATTTATGAAGACATTACTCAAGCCAAAGCCGCGGCCAAGGCGGGAGCTGACATCATTGCAGTGATCCGCTCAACTGGACAATCGCTTCTGGATTATGTTCCATATGGAATCACTACCGAAGGGTTTGGCGGGACATATGCCACCCAGGCAAATTTCAAAATCATGCGTAGCGCCTTGGATCAAATTGGAAACGAAGAAAATAGATATATCAAACTTGTGAATTACGCTTCCGGGCTCTGTATGCCAGAAATCGCTGTAATGGCAGCGTTGGAAAGGCTTGACATTCTGCTAAATGATAGCATGTATGGCATTATTTTCCGCGATATAAATATGCAAAGAACGTTTATCGACCAATATTTTTCCCGTTTGATCAACGCTTATGCCGGAATCATTATCAACACTGGAGAAGACAACTATCTGACAACAAGCGATGCCGTTGAAGAAGCCCATACCGTCTTAGCTTCGCAGTTTATCAACGAAGCTTTTGCGAAGAAAGCCTATCTATCCGAAGAACTGATGGGACTGGGACACGCTTATGAAATTGATCCGAACGTGGAAAACAGTTTTCTGATGGAAATTGCTCAAGCAGAAATGGCAAGGGAAATATTTCCTAATGCACCTTTGAAATACATGCCTCCGACCAAACATATCACGGGAAACATATTCCGCGCCTATATGCAAAACACAATGTTCAATATGGCCACAACTATGACTGACCAATCGATCCATTTGCTCGGAATGATGACTGAAGCAATTCACACACCATTCCTTTCTGATCGTTTTCTTGCGATCGATAATGCCAAAACCGTTCAAAACGCATTGAAATCCATGCGGGACGAGATTGAATACAAACCAGGAGGCTACATTCAAAAGCGAGCTTGGGATGTATTGAAAAACGCCAAAGAACTATTACAAAAAATAGAAGAGATCAATTTGTTCGGAGCGCTCGAAGCCGGAATGTTTGCTGGAATCAAACGACCTTTCGCTGGCGGAAAGGGTCTTGAGGGTGTTATTCGCAAAAATCAATTCTATATTAATGTTTTGGCTAAACGAATGGAGGCTGAACTAAATGAACATTAGACCATACGGAGATACTCTTTCTGACGGAAAAGTTCAACTCAGTTTAACATTGCCTTGTCTTACAAACGAACTAGGCATTGAAACCGCTAAAACGTTTGCCAGAAAAATGGGGATGACAGATCCCAACGTTGTTCATTGTGAAGAAATCGGTGAAGGATTCAGTTTGTTTGTAATATATGGGGCTGTGCCTTTTGAAATCGATCCAGACACAATCCACGTCGAGGAGATCAAAACTCTGACCATGTCCCGAGAAGAGATTGAAAACCTGATCGAAAACGAATTGGATAGAGAAATAGTTTTTGTTGGCGCATCGACAGGAACTGACGCACACACGGTGGGGATAGATGCTATCATGAACATGAAAGGTTTTGCTGGGCATTACGGGTTGGAAAGATACAAACACATCAAAACATATAACCTGGGAAGCCAGGTTGCCAATGAAGAATTTGTCAAACAGGCAAAACTGCTAAAAGCTGATGTATTGTTAGTAAGTCAAACCGTTACCCAAAAAGACGTTCATTTGAAGAATTTGGTGAATCTTGTTGAACTCTTGGAAGCCGAAAATATGCGTGACAAAGTTATATTGATTGCCGGCGGAGCAAGAATAAACCATGAACTAGCCAAAGAACTCGGCTATGATGCCGGGTTTGGTCCCAAGAAATACGCTGAAGATGTTGCATCATTTGCGATTATGGAACTTATCCATAGAAAAAACACTTCCAAGTGAAGTGAAACTCGAATAAAGGAGTGGCGGATTGAAATTTAAAACCGCTGATAATTATGAAAATCCAAAAAATCAGTCAAGTATCGACAAAAACAGGAGACAAGGGATATTCTTTTACTTATTCTGGCGAAAAAATATCAAAAGGCGATGTGCTATTTGAAGTGTTGGGCGATATCGACGAATTGAGTTCGTTTCTAGGGCTTGCATATCATTTCCACAAATCCGATAATTTGATTACTATCCAAAGGATTTTGCAAAGGCTGGCTTCAATGTTTGCAACATCTTTTGAGCATCCAAACTACAGTAAACTAAATAAAATTACCGATGAAGACGTATCATGGCTTGAAGCGCAATCAACAAGAATCATTGAATCAAGCTCAATTGAAGCCGGATTCGCTCTGCCGGGAAGCTATTCATCGCTTGCAGGGGCATATCTTGATATCTGCCGAGCGGTGACAAGAAGAACAGAAAGAACTATTACCAGATATCTTTCCAAAAACAAACGTGGGGATTTGGATACGTGTTTCAAATTTATCAATCGGCTAAGTGATTATTTATTCATTTTAGCAAGAAGTGAAAGCGGCGAGTAGGCAACTTGACCACGACTTAATTTTTGGTAATTATGTTCATTATTTCAAAACCTGATGAAACCTTTGAAACTTGATTTTTTCTATGTTATAATGTTTGCGTAAAACGCTTACAGGACAGAAAAGAGGATTTCTTTGAAATCAATCGTGATAGGCGTCATTGGCGCCGATGTGCATGCAGTTGGAAATAAGATTATTGAATTTACGCTATCTAATTTAGGATATAATGTCATCAATATTGGCGTTCTTTCTTCGCAGGAAGACTTTATCAATGCCGCCATTGAGACTGACGCTGATCTAATATTGGTGTCTTCGTTATATGGTCATGGTGAACTTGACTGCCGCGGGATGAGAGATAAATGTATAGAAGCCGGTATTGGTGATATTTTATTATATGTCGGCGGAAACATCGTTGTTGGCAAACAGAATTTCACTGAAGTCAGCGAACGTTTTCAAAAAATGGGCTTCAACCGAATTTATCCTCCGGGGACTCCGATTGAAAAAGCCTTAATTCATATCAAAGAAGATTTAGGAGAATAAGATGAGTTATTACCTGTTGATTGATTTTGGATCAACGTTTACCAAATTGACTGCAGTTGACACCGATTTGGGAGACGTTATCGCTACTTCCTCCAATGTTACCACTGTTGAAACAGACATTAGAGAGGGATACCACGCAGCTCTTGCCAAACTGATTGACAAGCTTGGCAAACAAATTGCATTCAACCAGATTATTGCCTGTTCCTCAGCGGCCGGGGGCCTTAAGATGGCCGCTATTGGTTTGGTTGAGGAGCTTACTGTCGAAGCCGCGAAGCGAGTATGCCTTGGAGCAGGCGCTAAAGTTGATCTCGTTTTGTCTCACCACTTGAACAATAAAGAAATCGAAGAAATCAAAAAACAAAAAATGGATATTATTCTTTTGGCTGGTGGAGCAGACGGCGGTAACAGTGAATGCGTGATTTTTAACGCAAATAAGCTGGGCGAACACGGAATCAAAATCCCCGTTGTCTATGCCGGAAATAAATCTTGTCAGGACGAAATAGAGGAAATATTCCTAAAATATCAAATCGACGGCTACATTTGCGATAACGTGATGCCTAAAATTAATGTGCTCAATGTAAAATGTGCAAGAGATAAAATCCGGGAGATATTCCTGAAGCAGATCATTGACGCCAAAGGCATCAAAAAAATCGAAGCAGAAATAGATCAAGTAGTGCTGCCAACGCCTGAAGCGGTCTTACAGGCATCCGAACTACTTTCCAAAGGCTATCTTCATGAACCCGGCCTGGGAGACATAGTCGTTGTTGATATCGGTGGAGCAACGACAGATATGTATTCCATGTGCAACGTCTCGAACAGAAGCGATGTCATTTTGCATGGACTTGAGGAGCCTTTTGCCAAAAGAACCGTTGAAGGGGATCTAGGCATGCGCTATTCGGCTCCTGGAATTATCAAATCTCTGACCAAAGAGGAAATACTTTTCATCAACGAAGAAAAAGGCGTTGATATCGAGAAGGAAGTTGATTTCCGTTATAAAAACATTTGGTCGCTCCCCGAGAGCCTTCACGATGAATTTATTGACCAATTGCTTGCGGAGATGTGTTCCTACCGCGCGATGCATCGCCATGTGGGAAGAATCGAGGAAATCTTCACTCCGATGGGCAATGTGTTCAACCAAATCGGCAAAGATCTGACAGAAGTTGAATATGTGATAGGAACCGGAGGCGTCGTTATCAACTCCAAGAATCAACATGCCATTCTTAATAAGACCACGAACATTCTTCACAATCGGAAAGAACTGCGACCAGCACATCCGCATTTTCTAATTGATCAAATGTATATTTTGCCCGCAATGGGGCTTTTGAGTCAAAACGAACCTTTGTTGGCTTTGAAAATTATGAAAAAACACATGATGCAATTATAGAAGAAGGACATAAAAAATGGAATTGAAAAATAAAAAATTATCCGAAGAAGCTTTCTTGGCAGAAAGAGAACAAGTATTACAGGAATGGCCGACCGGAAGCGATTCAGGACTTGACTTGACAAAGGCTATCGAATACTTGAAGCAAGTTCCGGAATCTAAAAATTTTGCTTTGAAACTAATCAAGGCAAAACAATCCAAAGTCACAATGATTCAACCAAGGGCCGGAGTTCCTGTTTTAGACGAACACATAAAACTACTACAATACCTGGAAAAATGTGGGGCCGATTTTTTGCCATCCACTATTGACAGTTATACGAGACAGAATCGTTATCTTGAAGCAGAAAAAGGAATCAAGGAAAGCGAACTTCTGGGTAGAGCGCTTCTAAACGGGTTTCCCGTTGTAAATCATGGCGTACCCGGTTGCAAGAAAGTTTTAGAATCCGTAAACGTTCCGCTTCAAGCCAGACACGGCACACCCGATGCCAGACTTTTGAGCGAAATAATTCACGCCTCAGGGTGGACATCCAATGAAGGCGGAGGAATATCATACAACATACCTTACGCAAAATCAGTTCCACTTGAAGTCAGCATCCGGCATTGGCAATATTGCGATCGACTTGTTGGCTATTACGAAGAGCATGGGATTTCGATAAATCGTGAACCTTTTGGACCGTTGACAGGAACATTGGTACCGCCATCGCTTTGCATCACGGTAGCTATTATTGAAGCTTTGCTTGCGGCTGAACAAGGCGTCAAAAACATAACCGTTGGTTATGGGATGGGCGGAAACATCATCCAAGACGTAGCTTCTGTCCAGTCACTTCAAACGCTTACCGAACATTATTTATATAAATATGGATACCACGATGTCTTTGTTTCGACTGTATTCCATCAATGGATGGGAGGCTTCCCGGAAGACGAATCGAAAGCTATGGGCCTTATTGCCATGAGCGCGACCGTCGCCGCTTTATCAAAAGCGACGAAGATGATCACGAAAACATCCCATGAATCGATTGGCATACCCACTATGGAAGCGAATGGATCTGGAATCAAAGCGTCAAAATATATAGTTAACATGTTGAAGGATCAAGAACTCGTTGAAAGCGGAAAGTTGAATGAGGAAAGAATACAGATTGAGAAAGAAGTCAACAGTCTTATGGATTCAGTCTTTGAAGCTGGAAAAGGAGATCTTGCTCAAGGTGCGGTCAAAGCCTTCGAACAAGGACTCTTGGATATTCCTTTCGCGCCAAGCAAGTATAACTTGGGAAAAGTGCTTCCTGCCAGAGACAATGAAGGCAACATTCGCATTCTTGAATTTGGCAATCTTGGGTTTTCAGATGAGATTAAAGAATATCATCGCAAGAAAATATCTGAAAGAGCTGCATTTGAAAACCGGCCGATTTCATTCCAGTTGACAGTCGATGACGTATATTCTGTAAGTATGGGCCAACTGATAGGCCGACCAAATCAAAAGTAGAGGGTACTATGAAAATAAAAAACATTATCTTGACAGAGGCATACACAGGTTTTTTCTTTGATGATCAAAAAGCAATAAAAAGCGGAGCCATCAACGATGGCTTTCTTTACTTGGGAGACCCTCTTCTAAAAGGCTTCACAAAAGTTCGACAGAAGGGTGAAGCTATATCTATCCAAATTATTCTTGAAGATGGTACTATCGGCTATGGCGATTGTGCCGCTGTTCAATACTCAGGAACAGGAGGAAGGGATCCGTTGTTTCTGGCAAACGAATACATACCTTTCCTGAAAGAAAAAATAGTTCCTTTGCTTATGAATGAAAACATTGGCCATTTTAAATCTTTGGCAGAAAAATACGATCATATGCTAATTGATGGTAAACGGCTGCATACAGCCATTAGATACGGCATCACCCAAGCAATCTTGAGTGTGACGGCCGCAATGCATCACGTCACGATGGCCGAGCTTGTAAGAAAAGAATATGATATCAAAACCAAGGACTACAAACCGGTTCCTGTCTTTACACAAACCGGAGATGACAGGTATATCAATGTTGACAAAATGATTCTCAAAGAAGCCGATGTTTTACCACACGCGTTGATCAACAATGTAAAAACCAAGCTCGGATACGATGGAGAAATCTTATTGAAATACATTGAATGGTTGCGGGACAGGATCATTAAACATAGAATTCATGAGAACTATTCTCCTGTGCTGCATATTGATGTTTATGGAACGATCGGTATTGCTTTTGATAACGATGCGACAAGGATCATCGATTACCTTTTGACTTTGGAAAAAGCTGCAAAACCATTTCTCTTAAGAATCGAAGGCCCGGTAGATACCGGTGACAGAGAAGGGACAATGCAACATTTGAAGGTGCTTACCGAAAAACTTGATGCCATCCATTCCACAATTGAGATTGTTGCGGATGAATGGTGCAACACCCTTGAAGATATCGAATATTTTGCCGATAACAAAGCTGGACATATGTTGCAGATCAAAACTCCCGACTTGGGAGGAATCAATAATGTCATTGAAGCCATTCTTTATTGCAATAAAGCAAAGATTGGATCGTATTGCGGAGGAACATGCAACGAAACAAACATTTCCGCTGAAGTAACGACAAATATTGCCATTGCCTGCGAGGCAAACCAATGTCTTGCAAAACCAGGAATGGGAGTCGATGCCGGATTCATGATAGTGAAAAATGAAATGGCTCGGGTAATTGCAAGAGCCAACAACTGATAGCAACCGGTAACGATGTCAAGAGATAAATAAATAAAAAAACATAAAAAAA
>CAZLAQ010000014.1:0-57292 GCA_964557695.1 uncultured Candidatus Izemoplasmatales bacterium
CCTCCTTTGCATTGCCAAACCACTATGGACCCAAGGTCCCTAAAGGTACACTTTTGCAAACAAAAAACATTCTACATCTATTGCTATATTACCATTGTTAATACACTATAATCAATACTTTCTTTAAGGTTTCAAAAAAAACAGTGATTAACTTTCATTTTTCAGTAAAGAATATCTGATTTTCTTAAGAAAAAACTGTTTCTATAAAAGTGTACTTATACAAACACTATCTAACTAGAACAATCACTCAGCAGAAAAGTGTCTTTTTTTTTTTTTGATTGGTCATTTTTGCTATACTATATATAGAGTACTTATTTTTAGGAGGACGAATATGATATATGGCTATGTGAGAGTGTCATCAACAACACAAAATATAGACAGACAAATGAGTGAAATGAATAGCATTGGAATCAAGGAAGAAAATATTTACATAGATTGTCAAAGTGGAAAGAATTTTGAACGCGATAATTATCAGATGCTGATGAAAGATATCAAAAAAAATGATTTAATAATTATCAAAAGCATTGATCGATTAGGAAGAAATTATAGGATGATAATGGATGAGTGGTATCAGATAAATAAAGTAAAAGGCGTTGATATTAAAGTTTTAGATATGCCTCTTCTAGATACAAGAAATCGCGCAGAAAACCTTGTTGGACAATTTATTAGTGATATTGTATTGCAAATTCTATCATTTGTAGCAGAAAACGAGAGAATAAATATTCGAACTAGGCAAGCTGAAGGCATCAAACTAGCAAAAGCAAGAGGGGTGAAGTTTGGGAGACCAATTTATCAAATTCCGGAAAATTTTGAGCAAATTTCAATAAAACATATAAATGATGAAATATCAAGCGTAGAAGCAAGAAGAATCCTCAATATGTCAAAAAGTACATATTACAAATATATGAAGATCTATTCTGAGTCAACTTGTTAGATCTGTTGTTCAGTAGCAAGATATATATTTTGTATTTGATTCAAGTTAAACAAGCGTATCAAGTGCTTTCAAAACCCTCAATAAAGTTCCTTCATTAAAATACAAAACCCCAATTCAATTTAGAACTGAATTAGGGTTTATATAAGCTTTAAAGTGTCTGCTAACTCTTGACTAGTTCATTATACTGTTTTATTTATTCTATTTCTAGATATGTTTGGTTTGACGCTTACATTTGTTTACCAATACAAGCAAATATGTTCTAACACACAAGCATTTATGTTTACCCATACAAGGTTAAATGAAAAAACGTATGTTTCCACAATCAAGATGACACAAGGAAATACCAAAAAAGGCCACCTGAAAGTTATTTCTAACTTCAACTGGCCTAGCTCATTTCATAATATTTAAAATAATGGCATAAAAACGTGATATTAAAGACTAAAAACGGCTATTTATGTCATTTTAGCGAAAGCAATGAGACCGACTCCACGTGCGTGGAAACTATCATGTTGCTTTCGAAAATTCTGTTGAATATACCACAGTAACATATAAAAAGGTCAAAAATATGTTCCCTAACTCCAGGTTAAAGGCCTTATCCTGGAAAGTGGGAACATAAAAATCTCCAATATGTTTTCTTATTCTAATTGCGTCAAGTTGTGCGAAGTGCTATGGTAAAGTGCCTCGACTTCTCCGAAGTAACATATTTCTGGTAGATTTCATGTTTTTTAAAGTTAAAGTAAAGCAACTACAACAAAAAATTAAATGGAAAAATACTATGATATATGATAATTGGAAGCTTGCTTCTTTTTTGATTATTACATACGTTACTTCTAGTTTGTCTGTAAAACTTTTTCTACAAATAGTTTAGCAATCTTTGGATCAAACTGTGTTCCTGAGCATCTAATGATTTCTGATATCGCATATTCTTCACTCATTTTATTGCGATATGGTCTATCTGCAGTCATCACTTCATATGCATCCACTACTCCGATGATTCTAGAAAATAATGGAATGTCTTTTCCTCTTAATCCTTTTGGATAACCTTTCCCATCCCATCTTTCATGATGATGCAATGCGTGGATTGCCAAATCAGAGTACTCATCTGCGGCTCTTAATATTTGATACCCAACTAAAGGATGAGTTTTTATGATCTCATATTCTTCATTGGTAAGTTTCCCCGGTTTATTCAAGATTTCATCTGGGATGGATATTTTACCTATATCATGGAACATTCCAGCCATTTCTAATGCTGTAATTTCTTCTTTTCTAAGCTTGAGTTCTTTTCCAATTTCCTTACAATATTGACTAACTCTTTCAGAATGAGTTTTTTCAGCATCAAATTTATCGGTTAAAGTTGCTAATATTGCAGAAATAGTACGACTCCTAGAACTAGAGCCTTCAGATATTTTATGTTTATACATGTGATTTTCAGCTAATTTTAACACTTCATCAAGAGATGTTTTTAGATTCTTTTTTTCGTCATATCCAATTGCTAATGATAGTATAGCATTTTTTATAGGATACTTTTCTACTTCTAATCTTAGTTTGTCTTTTTCTTCTTGCATTTTTCCCATTGTTGTATTAGGTATAAGGACAGCGAATTCATCTCCGCCTATTCTAGCCACTACATCCTTTTTTTCAAAGATGTTTTTCAACAAGTTGCCAACTGTTTTTAATACAATGTCGCCCATTGAATGTCCATAAGCATCATTGAAAATTTTAAGCCCATTAACATCAATCATCATAATCCCTAAAGGATAGCAATCAGCATGATCAAACTGATTTAATTGTTCAAAGAAATAGCGTCTATTAAATAAATCAGTTAGGTAATCGTGATTATTTAAATATTGAATTTCGTTTTGTTTTTGTTTTCTAAAAGTAATATCTTCAGTTTGCACAACATATCCATTCAATGTGTTTTCATTCATCAATGGACTGATAGACAAACTAAAAATTTTCGTTCCTGAGCAACTGGTTTGGTATAGATGAAGACGCTTAACTTCCTCAAAACTGAATTCTGACTCCACAAAAACCTTCTCGTGATTCGCTATTTTGGTTTTGACTTCAAAACTCAGGTTTGGGTTGTCAAACAATTTGAACCCAAATATTTCAATTCGATTTATGACGCCAAATAATTGTATGCAGGCTTCGTTGGCATGAAGCAATATACCGTTAGCGTCATAAAACTCAATGGCAATCGGCGATTGGTCGAAAATTGCAATGTATTTTTCATTGCTTTCGCGCAAGGCAGATTCAGTCTGCCTTTTTTCTGTAACATCTTCCCCTGAAGATAAAACACCTACAGCATTGTTGTCAATATCATATATTACTGTATTATACCAATTCATGATTTTTTCTTTTCCGCTAGCGGCTATTACTGCATTTTCGTAATTGGTTCCCATTTCAGTTTCTTTGTTAAAAACACTCTCAAAGAATTTTTTCACTGTTTTTGCAATATCTTTTGGTAAGAAATTATCAAACCAGTTTTTTCCTATAATATCTTTTTCTTCAAGTTCAAGAATTTCACAGCCCCTTTTATTAATGAGTGTTATATCCCCATTTATATCAAGGACTAAAAACATAATACCTGCGACATCCAGGTACATCTGTGCAACAATACGTTCATACTTCAATTCCTTGTTCACAATGACTAACTCCGAGGCTCGGTTGGTTTTCTCTTCATTTTGAAAAGCAAGTTCCTTGTTCGCAATGACTAATTCCGCTGCTCGTTTGGCTTTCTCTTCGTTCTGAAAAGTGAGTTCTTTTTTGGTGATGAGCAACTTTGTAGCCCGCTTGGATTTCTCTTCATTTTGAAAAACGAGCTCTTTATTGGCGAACAACAACTCGGTCGCAATTTTTTCAATCTCATCTAACGTGACAATGAGTTTTTTATTCACTTCCGACAACTCGAAGGCGCGTTTTTCCTTGTCCTTGATTAAAGTGGCAAGTCTTTTTTTTGCGGTGAGGAACCCCTTTACCTGTTTGTCTTTTTCTTGGGCTTTACTCTTTATCTTGCTCTTGGCAATCAACAATTCAGATGCCATTTTTTCGATTTCATCATTCAAAGAAACAAGGCGGGAATTGGCAACCAGCAATTCGGCGATATGAAGTCTTTTTTTCTTTTTGAAATAGGCCAGTCGTTTTTGCGCGGCTAATAGATTTTGATCGATCATATCTTTCATATGTTCTGTCCTTTCATTTCGTGTGAATTAAGCAAATAAGCGAACATTGAGCAGTCATTTATAAATATCTTTATGTGAGAGACAAATATATAGCTCTTATTTTCTATACATATGAAATCACAGACCTCTGTTCAATTCCTATATTTAATCCATAAAGACAATAATATTTTACTCAATAACAGTTACTTTTGTTTGGCAACACTTTTCTGATCAGTTTTTATATAGACACATTTAATCGATACTCAATTGGAGTTTGATAGCCAATACTTTCCTGATTCTTTTGTTGATTTCTGCTATTGCAAACACGAATTCGTCGCTAATGCTTCTACCAGTTATTCTTTTCATTTCTCCTTTTTTTGTCAACAGAAAAAGACACCAAAAAATAGGAAATATAAATCCCTTTTTAGTGTCATGTTTTACCATTGACATATCCTCCCTAAAAGATTTTCAGATCTTTCCAAGCGAATTGTGCAGGTATGCTATTTGATTATACTTATATTTTATGCCCAATTATCGCATTAAAACAGCGCGGATATGTCGTATTATTTCAATTATCAAAACGAATAAACAAGATTTTAATAAGTGAAGATCTAACTTTTCTATATGTTTACCAATACAAGCAATTATGTTCTCACACACAAGACTTTATGTTTACCCATACAAGGTTAAATGAAACATCGTATATTTTCGCATTAACAATTTAACAAAAGAATATCAAAAAAGGCCACCTGAATGTTATTTCTAACCTCAAGTGGCCTAACCCATTTGATACTATTCAAAATATGGGTATAAAAACATGATATTTAAGGCTAAAAACGGCTATTTTCGTCATTTTAAGAAAAGCAATGAGACCGACTCCACGTGCGTGGAAACTATCACGTTGCTTTCGAAAAATCTGTTGAATATACCACAGTAACATATAAAAAGGTCAAAAATATGTTCCCTAACTCTAGGTTAAAGGCCTTATCCTGGAAAGAGGAAACATAGAAATCGCCCAAATTGTTTTTTTGGAAGCAATTCGTATGTATATGAGCTATTGTCCCTCTGTTCATTTTCCATGCTAGATCAAAAAATATATGGTTATAATCAACTAAAACTTAACTCTTTGTCTTTTGAAGGAGTAAATACTGAAAAAGCCGATTAGTAATATGATTGTAGTTTTTATTATGATAGTCCATAAAATTATCGTTCCTTCAACCATTTCACAGTAAGAGTCAAAGCTTGATTGCATTAATTGCAATAAATGATTATCTGGATACTGATAAGGTATGAAGAATCCAAATACGGCTATTAATCCCAAATTCGCTATTAATGAGATAAAAAAATCTCTTACTAAAGCAGCTACGAAGAAAAACAATGATCCAAAAAATAAAAGATTAATACAATTAGAGATAGTATCATAAATCATTAACTCGTTGATACTTATAATATTGATATTTTCTCCTACCAATAATATATAATTTTTATCTATCGACAATACACTGCCAAATACTTTCGTCAGTAAAGTCATTAAAATGTAGAAAAATACCGATATCACAATATAACTAAAGTACTTTTTAATGAGTATATCTGTTTTGCTCCTACTTGTATTATATAAATTAATGTTTGTTTTGTATAAATAATCTAAATTCACAAGAAACAGTACAATAATGAAAGAAACCAGTAAACATACAAAAGAAACCATGCCATTAGACCAAAGCGTAAATGCCATCCTATCATTTCTGAAATCCCTAATAGCACTATATTCATATAGATCCACAAAAGGAATATAGTTGGATATTAAATACTCATATACCTCTTTTTCTTTATTGAGCTGATCAAGGTCATTCTCGTAATATTCTGAGTTTACATCCAAATTAGCTATCTCAATTTCAACTTCATCAATCAAAGTATTTAGATCATTTATGCTGGAGTACTCATTGATCTCCATATTAAAATAACTATCATCATTATATGTGTTATTGACATAAAAGTTAGACAATAGCATAACCGCTATTACTGATAATAAAATAAGAAAATAAAAAATATGCGAATTACTGATTCGATAAAACTCATTTCTCATCATGTTCACCAATTATAGCATTTTCATATTTAGATATTATAGAGTTTACCACCTTAACCACTTCCCGCAAACTCCTTTCAGAAGCTTTCTTGATAATGTTTTCTATTTCATTTTCTGAGTCAATTTTCACTTTGAAAGATAGATTGTCAATTTTTTTTGTAAGATAAGGTAATTGATTGATTGTCTGAGTACATGATTCTTCGTCAGCGAATACTAATTTATATTCGATATCTTTCTTAATTACATCCAGTAATTTTATCTTCTTGTTTTGTATATACCAGATTTCATCACAGAATCCTTCAAGATTTTCTAACTGATGACTGACAATTAAAACCCCATATGCTTTATTTTCAACATTTTTCTTGATTAACTTCTTAAACTCTAGTTTTCCTTGATAATCAAGGCTACTCAAAGGTTCATCCAACAAAAAATATCCCTTTTCCTGAGTCAAAAGGAATATTAGCCCAAACCTTTGTTTCATACCTAAAGAATAAGTTCGATACTTTCTATTCAACGCTTCGTTCATCTCAAAAGCTTGATAGATTTCATCATATTTCCTTAAACTGTCTTCTTTCATATTCAAGAAATATGCTAAATTTTGGTACCCAGTAAAATTAGGATAAAAACTAGCTTCACTAATATAATACCCAATATCAAGAATGTCTTTTTCATTAATATCTATATCATCGACAAGGATGTTTCCTTTGTCATAAGATATGAATTTCATAATGTTTTTTATAAGTGTAGATTTACCACTACCATTTCTACCGACCAACCCGATTATTTTACCTTTGGTAATCTCCATATTGACATTTTCTAAAACCTTCAGTTCTTTATAACTTTTAAATAAAGATTTAACCGATATGGATTTATTCATTAGAATCACCTATATAAGTAGCCGTTATACTTTCGTCGGAATAAGTTAGTTCAATCACATACGCTTCGCTTATTTTGTTTTCATATATACTATACCCTTTAATTCTTACTGAATAATTTTCATAGTTTATATCAACCAAATCAAGATTAAAGTATTCATAAAAACCAATGAATTCGTTCAAAGACAAATCATGGTCATTACTTACATTAGTGTTGTTATTGAAATACATGAACAATGGACAAGGAAATCTAAAACTATATCCTTCTTCTTCACTTATAAATTCGTATTTCGAATAAAGAGGTTGAAAAACATATCTATCCAGTCTATCCTTATATAGTATGTATTGATACCCCTCATTTTCAAGCAAATAAAATGTGTAATTATAATTGTTGGGATATAAAAAAGAAGTTACTCCTTGATAGAATTCAGAAGCCAATATTGAAGACATGAATTCATTTTCTTTGTCAACATCCGAAAAATAAAATGTTGTTAATGGATCGCTGTAATGGTCACCTACATTAACGCTTAAATCGACAACGAAAAACGATCCCAATAAAAAGGTATCTTGTTCATCATAACTATATGTATATATTTCTGATTCCTTATTTTGAAAGATAAAAAAGGATAATATTCCTAAGATCATAACTGATGCAATTATCAATATCCATATTTTTTTCATAATTTTTCTTTAGGTATTTCTCTCTTTCTTATAAAAATATAGTATCACATTTGCTCTTTATAAAGTCAAATAATTTCAGTCATACAATACGGCCCTGTATTAAGAAAACCATCACTTATCAATTCTACTGGATAGTATGAATACCCAGAATTATACCAACCTTCATTAATAATTAGCACTTTTTCGATGATATCAACTTCTCTCCACTTATAAGTAAACCAACTCCAATATTTTTCGCTAACAGTTACTTCATATTGAAGATACCCTCGCGCCAACGTCGAATGAAGAGGAATATGGAACAGAGCAGGAACGTCTTCTCCTATATTTGATTGTATTTTAGAATATATGTTCGCATATTCGTTATCTCCACTAAGTGTCGTGTTAAGTTGTAGGGAATTCAATACAAAAGTTATAATATTATCTACCTTGGAAAGTGTAGTTCCTGAGGTTGCAGTTGTAAGATTGTTTGCTAATGCTATATTCATTGTTCTTACAAACCATTCTCCAACAGAGTTTCCGTTGTTGTAACTATCAAGTAAATTCTGATCTTCATAATAGTTAATAAGCGATGAAATAGCCACAATAGCACATGTATTAGTTACTTGAATACTCTCTTCCGCCAAATAATAACTATTCATAGATGACTGTGATACATCAGCAACGTAAATTGATTCTCTCGAATCAGAAACTTCAGAAGAATCGATATATTTATAGCTAGTTGATGTGTATTTGTCTTCATAATAGTCTTCTAAACTTGATAATGATCTAAACATGTAGTCAGTTCCGCCTTCAGAAGATACATTAGACTCCAATAACCTATAATTACTTGATTCTAATGTTCTATCAATAGCAAATACACTACAAAAAAGAATAAAAAGCCCTAGTACAATTTTGTTTACTGTACTTATTTTCAATTTATTCACCTCCTTTCTTAATTTCATTTTTCTATTAATTAATATATTAAAACGTAATGTAATTTCAAATACCAAGTAGTAGAAATTGTTATAAATCTACAAAACTTTGATAGTTACAGTAGTTTTATGGAAAAATATACAATTAATTTGCATAAAAAAAATAACAACGACTTTTTTAACCGTTTTTCTGGATATAAGAATAATGCGATATTTAAAATTACCACTATTTTGTTTAGATAACAAACTATATTAATCCTTTATTATTTCTACTATCTATGTCTATGTTGTTACTTTCTTTTCAAAAAAGAGCTAGACAATATTTAAATTATAGGTCATCAAATTTGATTTTCAAACCGATATTATACTGTACAAAATGAAACTATATCCATTAAAATTCAATAAAGCATTTTTATTAGTGAATTCACAATTAAATTATAACGCTTATAAAATTATTTGTCAATAGTTTATATATTAAGTTATTTTATATTTTTGCAAATCTTCAGCGTTATTGATATTGTGTTTTTCATTTATTAGGATATTCCTTATTCGTTGTTATTTCACTTAAAAAGAATACATTTTTTTCAGTACCGTCATAAAATTGAAAAAACTATTGAAATATTCAATGCCAAAAAAAATATTTATTTATGTATTCTGCTAAATATGTTTCTGCAACAACAAATTAATAAAAGAGTAACAAAAAAGGCCACTTGATCGTTATTTCTAACATCAAGTGGCCTAACTCATTCAATTATTGTAAAAATAATAGGTCGTCAAGTGGTCGTCAACAGGAAAGTAAGGTCATTTTAGAGAAAGCAATGAGACCGACTCCACGTGTGTCGAGTGGTGCCAAGTACTATGGAAAAGTGCCTCGACTTCTCAGAAGGAACATAGTTTTAGCCCTATTTATGTTTACACACACGAGAATTTTTTGTGGTTAATTGTTCCGAAGTAACATATTTTGGCTGAAATATGTTCTCTCAGACTAATTGTGCTCGGAAATTTGACTTGTAAATTCACCCATTAAACAATCAAACATAATTATGTTATAGTAAAAAGCTTCTTTAATATATAATTTTTCATTTCCAGAAAAATATTATCAAAAAAATGCTTTGAACTTAAAAGTAAATGTGCTATAATTGTAACAATCGCGAAAATAGAACATTCACGATGTGCACGTGGAAAACCTATAAAGTTTATAACATTCGTGTTTTATATCTCTTTGTGATTGAAATTTAGACTTAGGGAAAGGAGGAAATTAGCGTGAAAAAATCACTATTACTAAAAGTGTTAAAGATTCTGGTTTTGGTACTATTTGTTATTTGCTTCTTTTTACCATTTGTAACCGGAAATCATGTGCAACTTGGCGATTTTTCTGACTCGTTATGGAATATTCAGGATTTTGCAGTCCGTCTAGGTAAAACTGCATCCAGCCCCGTAATTTTAGTTGTCGTATTCATAATTGTTGCTGCATTAGCTGGTTTATCTTTGTTCTATAAAGAAAATTTAAGCCGTTATGCATTTTTAGCAACTCTTGTCGTCGGATTAGCAGTTATCGGATATGTATATTACTTAATTTTTATTAACTTAGATCCTGCTCTAGAAGGCGCAATCAATGCTGGCGCATTTCATATGACTTTAGGGCTTGGAGTATATCTACAATTAGTTTTATTAGTTGCTGGATTGTTTCTTGAGTTCTTTGGGAAAAAAGTTTTAAAAGTTGAATAAGTATCATGTATCTAACAATTAATAGATAGATTTTAGGGACTGAGACAGAGTGAAGATTAACTTCTTCATACCATCGTTTTGGTCCTTTTTTCTTATCAACAAATTAGACTGTCTTGTCAGTCGCAAGTTTATCATGAAAACAAGGCAATCCACGCAAGTTGCTCTATATGACATTATCAAGTTGCTTTTTCTTTGTGTATGTTCTCTCACACGAACTGTGTCGAGTGGTGCCAAGTACTATGGAAAAGTGCCTCGACTTCTCCGAAGAAACATAGTTTTAGCCCTATTTATGTTTACACACACGAGACTTTTTTGTGGTTAATTGTTCCGAAGAAACATATTTTGAGATTTATTGTGTTGTACAATGTAATTTTGAAAGAAAGTCATTGGAATATTCGGATTGCTACTTTTCTATAATTAACTTTCGTAGTACATAAGAGAGAGCAAACTATTCATAAGTCGCTCTCTCATTTTCAATGCATATATAGGGTCAGATTAATTTTCATACCAATACCGTTCTTTTAATTCCATTTTTTCTCCTCGCTAAACCAAAATCATCTGAAAGAAGAAATGTATCACAAGACAGATACTTTTCTTTATCAGTCAGTAACATGCCGTCTTAATTATATCATTATGGCGAAATAGATACACTGTTTCTTTTATGCCTTCATTTTCAAAAAAAAGTCAAGATTTTTCATCTTGACCAAGAATTCATGATATCGTAAATTTAAACCATGCATGCTATTTGCTTTTTAAACGCTTCCTCGTACTCTCTTTTTAAGGTGGAAATCAATTCCTTGACAGTGATTATTGCTTTTGCAAGATAAGCATTCGTTCCCGCAAATGCAAAACCGTTACGCATCTTCCCTTTTTTAGCATTGTAGAGTGCCAGTGAAATACAATAAGGAGATAATTCTTTCTTGCATGTTGAGATGCAATTGAAAGGACAGGAAAATGGATGACGCTTTCCTTCATTTACCTCTTCAAGAAACTGATTTTTTATAGCCCTTCCGGGCATTCCAACGGGACTGTCAATGATTATGATGTCTTCTTCTTTTGCGTTGATATAGGATTGTTTAAACTCATTTGAAGCATCACATTCGACAGTCGTCACAAACCTGGTTGCCATCTGAACAGCGGAGGCACCATGACTCAAAAAGTAAAAGATATCTTCACCCGTATAGATTCCTCCTCCAACAATCAGAGGAATTTTATGATGATATTTCTCTTCATAGGGTTTGATAGCATCTAGGACTTCCGGCAACAATTTTTCAAGCGTGTAGTTTGAATCGCTTAACTGATCCTTTTTGAATCCGAGATGTCCTCCGGCTTTGGGCCCTTCAAGAACAATTCCATCCGGAAGATATTCGTATTTTGAAACCCATCTCTGAATAATCAATCTCGCTGCCCTTCCAGAAGAAATGATTGGAACCAGTTCAGTGGTTGAATCTTCAGACAATAGACTCGGCAAGTCCAAGGGAAGCCCTGCACCTGCGAATATAACATCTATTTGCTCTTCGATTGCAGCTATTGCCAATTCATGGAAATTGCTCTGCGCAACCAAAATATTGACCCCTAGGATTCCTCTTGTCATCTCCCTGGCCTTTCTGATCTCTTCTTTCAGTGCAATCGCATATTTCTCCTCGCCTCCAGGATGAATATCAAACAATCCGACTCCTGCGGCGGAAAGCACCCCGATGCCTCCTTCATTCGCAACAGCGGAGGCAAGTTTTGCCATTGAAATTCCAATCCCCATTCCACCCTGGACAATCGGTAGTCTCGCTACTTTGTCTCCGAAAACAAATTTATTAAACGCTTCTATTTTCATTTTCGTTCCTCATCTTCATCTTTAATTATTGATATTACTATATCACGCATAGTACTTATTGACAATATTTTTTCTAAAATTCAACAATTTTTTTACAAAGATCATGGAAAAATAAAATTAGATAAATAAAGACAATCTCTTATAGAAATCGTCTTTATACTTTGATGTCTTGTCACGTATTGGAAAAAATAGTTTTTATCATTGTATGCGTATTCATGCTATGCTCGTAGTAACAACTGTTTTATTTCCAAACAATCCAGAATCAGGTTAAAAAAAATGGCCCCTTTTTTTGTGTTTACTTTTTGGGAGGCCATTTCAAAGCTTGCCTTGTTATTTATTTAGGGATTCAAATTTCTTTTCAATTGTCCTGATAATTTCTTGAAACTCATCTGGTTGCTCCATATCGTTGATTGGCAACCATAAGATTTTTTCTTCAGGAACTTTATATGCTTTGAATATCCTTCGGAGTACATCATAGTAGTTTGCATAATGGAAAGCCAGATATTCCTGTTGACCTTTTTCGATCTCTCGTCCCCGTTTTCTCACATTCTCGTAAAGCTGGTCCTTATCTCGAACAATCACAAGATGAATATCGACATCAGGCAATCGTTTAAGGTGTTCGTCGGCGATCGCATATGTTAGGGCGACTTCCATCGCGGACATGATCCCTTCGAGCCTTAACAGTTCGGTAAAAACAAGGTTGGAAAAAAGTGTAGAATCACAGATTACATCTTGCAAATCTTTTGTTCTCCACATCAGAAGAAACAAAGAACTGTAAAAAGCATTCTGGGATAGAAGCGCGAATGTCTCCTTATCTTGATAGAACAAGGGAAGAAACTCGTTTTTTTCGACAGGTTCCTCCACCATTGTGGCATTGTAATAAGTAGCTAATTTTTTTGATAGAGTTGATTTTCCACTGCCAATTGGGCCAATAATTCCGATTCTCATTTGGTCCTCCTTAGTAATTTTTATGTTTTCATTATACTTAAATAAAAAACGTTTGTCAAAGGATGACGACAAATAAAAACGATTATTTTTCGAGGTGTGGCAAATCTGAAAGAAAGGCTTCAAGTTCACTGAAGGATCCATGGTTGAAAGAATCTATATTCTCATTGCAATGGCTCATTAGGCAGTCCGTCAAAAGATAGGTTTCAATGCCAATCACAGCTGCAGCCATATCATCTTCAATGTCGTTTCCAATCATCAGACATTCTTCAGGAACTCTGTTGATAGTATGTAATACCATTTTGTAGTATTCGGCGTTGGGTTTCGTAAAATTTGAATTTTCATAAGTTGTGATCAGGGCGAAGTCTTTTATTTTCAATCCCGCCCAGACGATTCTTTTATGGGTTGCGACCCGGGGAAATAGGGGATTTGTCGCTAAGACAGTCATATATCCTTTATCATGAAGTAAATCAATGATCTGCTTCGCAAGTGGATTAGTCCAAGTCGAGTTTTTGACAACTTCGAACTGATGTTCATAAAAATCGGTGAAAAGTGGCTCCAATGTTTCTCTTTTCCCCAGATTGAATGCAGAAAAAGTATCCCAGAATCGGGATTCATTAGACTTAGCACCGTCATTATCAATCATGGCTTTAGTGCCTAACCAAACAGATTTGACTAGCAACTCCGGATTCAAGCCATATGGTTGGAATTTAGTCGTAAGGGCTTCAAAATATAATGCAGTAAATTTTTTTTCATCCATTGGCAACAGGGTTCCGTCTAAATCAAAAAGAATCGTGTTTATCATCGCTTTCCTCCCGTTTTGAATAGTATAGCAACATCTACTTACATAAGCAAGAAAAAGACACGGAAATCCGTGTCTTTTCATGTTAATACATGTCAGGTCAAGAAACACTTGGTTTACTTTATTATTGTTGCCTGTGCCACTAATGACTGTCACCTGGCGATCTACCAATTGTTTGCTCAAGCAAAAAAAAGGCCTCCATCTAAGGAGGCTAGGTCATTATTCGTAAGCTTGTAGTTTTTCTTCTTGTGATAAAACGCGCAATGCACCTTCCGCTAAAGCCCGCATTTCATCTTCGCCTGGGTAGACATGAATCGGAGCTATCGGATTGATGTAATCCTTGAGATGGTTTATGAAAATATCATTATTAGCAAGTCCACCCGTTATCAATATAGCGTCGATTTTACCTTTTGCGGCAAAATATAACCCACCGATCTCTTTGACTACATTATAAGCCATGGCATGGAAATAGAATTCAGCTTCCTTGTCGTTGTCTTTGATGCGTCTGTCAATCTCGAGTCCATTCGATGTTCCTATATATGAAACAAGTCCGCCGTGTCCAACCAGCATTTTTTTCACTTGTTCCTTGGTATATTTACCTGAGAAACACAATTCTACTAGCGGAAAGGAAGGGAGAGTGCCAGTGCGTTCTGGCGAAAAAGGTCCGGTACCACCAAGAGCATTGTTTACATCAACTACTATTCCTTTTTCATGGTAACCGACACTGATACCTCCTCCAAGATGGCAGACAATAAGATTCAAACTGCCATAGGTTTTCCCGATTGATTTTGCATATCTTCTGGCAATTGCCTTTTGATTTAGAACGTGGAATACACTGCTTCTTTCGATGCCTTTCAGCCCAGATACTCTAGAGAGTTCATAGAATTCATCAACACATACCGGGTCAACAATATATGCAGACCGGTTGAGCGGTTTGGCAAGTTCATATGCCAAAATCGCACCAAGATTAGATGCGTGAGAACCGTATTTACATGTTCTCAAATCGTCAACCATTTTCTCTGTAACCAAATAGGTTCCACCTTGTTTAAGTGGTTTTAATACACCGCCCCGGCCGACAAAAATATCTATGTTATCGACTGTATAGCGGTGTTCTGATAGAAAATCAATGATTATCTGTTTGCGAAAATCAGTTTGAGCAATTATCGTTGGGAATTTTTTCAATTCCTCCACATCATGTTTCAGGACTTGTTCCTGAATTAGTTTGTCGTTGATGAAAATCGCGACTTTGGTTGATGTGGATCCGGGATTAATTACTAGTTGCAAGTAATCCATTTTGGTTCACCACCGCCAATAGAATCGAATATAGTTTTGCTTCGGCTGAATCTGCCCGACTGGTCAATACAATTGGAACCTTTGCGCCAATGACCAATCCTGCCGATATTCCTTGGGCTAAAAATACTGATGTTTTATAAAATATGTTTCCTGCGTCAAGGTCCGGGAATATCAAGATATCCGCCTTCCCAGCGATAGGGCTTGACAGACCTTTATGTTTGACAGAATCCATACTGACCAGATTATCAATCGCAAAAGGACCGTCAATTGTGAAACCTTGAGGTTTGTTTTCTGTGTAATATTTTGTGATGGCCTCGGCGTCAACTGTCGATGGTATTTTGGGGTTTACTTTCTCGACTGAAGACACAATGCCGACCAAAGGATTTTCGTATCCGATTGAGTGGGCTAAAGCAACAGCGTTTTCCACAATAAGGATTTTTTCCTCGACTGTAGGTAAAATATTCATAGCACCGTCAGTGGCGAATAGAACACGGTCGAAGTCAGGAAATGAAACGATACCGACATGACTAAGAAGCTTGGCTTTTCTAATGCCATATTCTTTATTAACAACGCCTTTTAATAATACTTTTGTGTCAATCAAGCCTTTCATTACAATGTCTGCTTGTCCGTTATTTACCATGTCCATGGCGATTTTTGTTGCAAGTTCTGGATCAGGTTCGTCAATAATCTTATAGTCGCCAACAACGCCTTGTTTGTTGATGATCGATTTGATCTCCTCCGCTATGCCAATCAAAACAGGTTTTACCACACCGAGTTTTACGGCATCGAAAACCGCTTTGATTACAAATTCATCATGAGCGAAAACAACAGCCATTATCTTGGGCTTGACTTTTTTAACGATTTGTCTCAATTCCTGAACTTTTTTAAGCATAGGTCACCCCGGAGTCGACAATAAAATTCTTGCCAGCCTTGATTGCCTCTAAATTGATATCAAGCATATGTGCCTTTCTTTCACCAAGAAATTTGACCAAAACTTTTTTAATAGTCTCATCAGAAAATAATTTTGTAAGTTGCATATAGGCTCCAAGCATAACCATGTTGGCGACTTGCACCGAGCCAAGTTCTGTTGCAATGTCGTTAATCGGGACACCGATTGCCAAACCATTATTAGACGATACTTCGCCTTTAATAAGTGTGGAATTATACATAATCAATCCGCCATCGGCAACTCTTTCCTTGAATTTTTCCAAAGAAGGAAGGTTGAAGGCAATCAGATGGTCAGCGTTCTTGAAAACAGGAGAATTAATCTGTTTACGAGAAACGATAACCGAACAATTGGCGGTTCCGCCTCTGGTCTCAGGACCGTATGATGGAAACCAAAGACCGTTCAGTTCGTCATGGGTTGCGCTGTATGCCAGCATTTGGCCAAACATCATAACTCCCTGGCCTCCGAAACCTGCAACTTTTATGTTTTTTGCATCATTCATTGTTTTCACCTTTATCCTTGAATATTCCCAGTGGGAAAACTTCAGCCATATCCGTTTTTACCCATTTAAGGGCATCAACCGGATTTTTTCCCCAGTTGACTGGGCAAGTAGACAAGACTTCAATCAAAGTGAATCCGCGTTTTTCTTTTTGATATGTAAATGCTTTTTTGATCGCGGCTTTGGCGCGTAATACGCGTTTCGGATCATAAGCTGCCACTCTTTCAAGATATGCAACGCCTTCGATTTGTGAGAAAATCTCAGAAATCTTGATTGGATTGCCATGATTTGCTGTTGTTCTGCCGTCCTGTGAGGTCGTTGTCTTTTGACCGATTAGTGTTGTCGGAGCCATTTGTCCTCCGGTCATGCCGTAGATTGCATTGTTAACAAATATGACCGTGATATTCTCACCGCGGTTCGCCGCATGAATCGTCTCAGCGATACCAATTGATGCCAAATCGCCGTCACCTTGATATGTGAAAACGATGTTGTCAGGCAAAATACGTTTGATGCCGGTTGCTTCTGCACAAGCTCTTCCATGTGGTGCTTGCTGCATGTCACAATTAAAAAATAAATATGAAAAGACCGAACAACCTACACTGGCCACGCCAACAGCGTCACCCAGGAGACCTAATTCTTCCAAAGATTCTGCTACAAGTTTATGAATGATACCATGTGTGCACCCGGGACAATATGTAAGCGGAGTGTCAGTCAAACCTAGTGACTTTTTATATTTGACTTCCATTATTTCACCACCTTGTCCGGAAAATTCATAATTGCATCAACAATTTCTTCAGGCTCAGGAACCATTCCACCGGTTCTGCCAAAGAAACCAACTTGATGTCTGCCATTGTTGGAAATCAGGACATCATCAAGCATCTGACCCATGCTCATTTCTGCACATAAGATACCTTTACATGATTTGGGAATGGCATCAAATGCTGCTTTGGGGAAAGGCCACAAAGAAATCGGCCGAATCATGCCAACTTTCAATCCTGTTTTTTGCAAGTTTTCAATCGCCGAGCGGCAGATTCTTGACATAGTTCCATAAGCAACAATGACATAGTCAGCATCTTCTACGTTGATCATTTCATATTTGGTTTCATTTTGTTTGATTGTTTGATATTTCTTGTTTAGCAACAAATTGTGATTCTCAAGTTCCTGAGGGTCAAGAAATAAAGAGTTGATGGTGTTTCTGCCAGTATGGTTTTTTGTTCCCGTAGTTGCATAATCCTTTTTTGGAACAGAGCGCTTCTTAATTGGTTTGTCAATGTCAACTGATTCCATCATTTGGCCGATCAGACCATCAACTAATACTAATACAGGATTGCGATAGAAATCAGCAGTATCGAATGATTCTTTCATGATATCAATCGTTTCCTGAATTGTTTCTGGAGCATAGACTATCAACTGATAGTCACCGTTGCCTCCGCCTCTTGTCGCTTGGTAATAATCAGCTTGTGAAGGCTGAATGCCTCCAAGTCCGGGCCCGCCTCTCATAACAGACACGATTACACAGGGAAGTTGGGCACCGCACATATAGGAGATTCCTTCTTGTTTCAGTGCGATTCCTGGCGAAGAAGATGATGTCATGACTCTGGCTCCGGCGCCTGCTGCCCCATAAACCATGTTGATGGCAGCAACTTCTGATTCTGCTTGAACAAACACTTTGTTATTTAACAGCATATGTTTTGATAAATACTCGGGAATTTCGTTTTGAGGCGTAATCGGATAACCAAAAAATGCGTCGATTCCACCTTTGATAGCGGCAACAGCAATCGCTTCATTGCCTTTCATTAGAATTCTTGACATTATTTATCCACCTCGACTGTAATGACGGAATCAGGACACATGATTGCACAGAACCCGCAACCGGTGCATTTGTCCGGATTTGACACCAGAATAATGTTATACCCCGCCTTGTTTAGTGACGTTTTATCTTGGTAAAGAATCTTTTGTGGGCAAAATTCCACACATAAAAGACATCCTTTGCATTTCTCATAATCAAATATAGTCTTTCCTTTTGGCATGTTTTCCTCCTTAGTACCATGTTTTACGAAAATACAGTTTCAGGATAAGCGTTTCTCCCTGAGAAGCTATTTTTTCATCATATAATTCTTCATAAATGCTTGTATATACAATCGGAATACCAGTTTTTTTAGCCACTGATGAAATTTTAGCTTCTCCAGTCATAATATCATCGTATGTTGTTTCCCGCAACAAATTTGAATTATTGATTAGTCCTGTGACCTTAAAGCCACTTGAGTTTTCAAGTTTTTTAATTAATCCAATCATCGAGGCTTCATCTCTGGTTTCTTCACGGTATACGTTCAAAACAAGGAAAAGATCGACATCTCGCTTGTCCTCTCGGTCAAATTGGCGCATTACTTTCGCACCAAGGTCGTTGCCGCCCAAATCGTAGATTGATGTCTTTTCCAGCTGATGAAACGGCAAATAGATTTTTTTGGATAAATAAGGCATGTCAGCATGCATTCCATTTTTCAAATCCGAAGAAATGATCTCGATGCCAAATCCCTTAAGAAAATCTTCTGCCTCGCGAGATCGGAAATAGGGATTGATAATATCGAGGTCAACTAAATAATCAACATGATTCTTAATCGCCAGATTAAGTGCTATTTCTGTTTTGCCAGAGCCGTAATAGCCCGTAAGAAAGGTAATCCTTTTCATAGATTACCTGGGAATATAATTGGAATGGACATTATTGATGGTTTCAATTCTTTTCTTAGCGAATACTTTTGCAGCTTCGTGGGTGGAAATGTTTTCGGATTCCGCAATCGCGAATATTTCTAAAAGACGATCGTAGATTTTTTCGATATCACGGACAGCTCTTTCCTTGTTGTATGTCAAAAGTTCATGGTACACGTTAATCAGTCCACCGGCGTTGATAACAAAATCTGGCGCATAGAGTATTTCTCTTTCTTTGATCATCATTCCATGTTTTTCTTCATCCTGTAAAGCGTTGTTGGCAGATCCAGCAATTATTTTTGCTTTAATTTGTGGAATGGTGTCATCATTAAGTATGGCTCCCAAAGCACAAGGTGCAAATACATCTACATCAAGTCCATATATTTTTTCCGGAGCAACGTATTCTACTTCCGGGCATTCCTTCTTCATTCTTTCAATATGTTTCTGGTTGATTTCGGTAAAGTAGATTTTTTTGGCTTTTGCTTCCAAAAGCATTTTAATCAGATAGTAACCGGTCTGACCAGAACCCTGAACGGAAAATGTGTATTTTGTAAAATCGTCATTGCCATATAAATATTGCAGCGAAGCTCTAATTCCATGGAAAACACCTAGTGCAGTCAATGGAGACGGATTTCCCGACTTGCCTTCCAAACCGACAACGTGATCGGTTTCCATGTGTACGTAATCCATATCCTTTGTTGAAGTATTGACGTCTTCTGCAGTGATGTATCTTCCATTCAAACTTTGAACGTAGCGTCCAAGAGCGCGAAAATACGCTTCTGACTTAACTTTTGATGCATCTCCGATCAAGACTGTTTTTCCGCCACCGAGGTTCAATCCAGCAGCTGCTGCTTTGTATGACATCCCTCTTGCAAGTCTTAAGCAGTCAAGTACAGCATCTTCTTCGCATTCGTAGTTCCATAGTCTTGTGCCTCCCAAAGCTGGGCCCAAGGTGGTGTTGTGAATGCAGGTGACGCCTTTGAGACCTGTAGTTCTGTCATAAAAGTAGACAAGTTGTTCATAGCCATGTTTCTCCATGTAATCAAATTTGTTCATAGTACTCCTCCTAAATTTATATTAATTTTCCAAAAAAAAATTGGAAAACGCTTTCATGGATATTATAACACTATTTGAATGAAATTCAAAGAAAAATAATCGTTGATTTCAAAAAAAATCTGGCCACAAAAAATGTGCTGTGGTCAATAAATATTAGGCAGAAAAAATGACGTATGTGATGCCGTCATTTCCTTTTTTAAAATCTGAATCAGATTGAAGAAGTTGTTTATATTTTCTGATAATTTCATCATATCCCATCAGACTGACGGTTGCTTCACCAGGTATAAAATCGGCAATTTGGTTAGAAGCAAGTGCCATTTTCAACGTCTTTTGGACCATGGTTTTAATTGACCCGCCAACTCCGTGAGACCCATAGCCGTGAATAATCTTGATGATTCTTTCATTCCTGTAGCGATTGAGAATCTGAAGCAATTCTGCCTTTGCCTCAGCCTGAGTTGGCAAGTGTGACTTAATGTCAAATGTTTTCATGAAGTTGTGAACTGACCTCCTTAGTGAATAAAATCATTGTCTTGTCCCCGATCGTGTTCGCATAGGCATTTACATCAGTGAAATACTGCTTAAGTTCCTTGATTTGCGAATTAGGCATGATTTTAAAGTATTTCCAGATTAGATCAAGGCTTATCTTTTTTTCCAACAGATACATGCTGTAAGGTTTTGAAAGTTGAATTGAAGAATAGTTTAGCGACACTTCTCCCTTTCCAATCTGTTTATGAGTCATTTCAGTTCGACTCGTTCTTTTTTTGATCAACATTGCGGAAATATTTCTGGCAATATCTTTTCCTGCAGGGCTGAGCCGAAAACTCTTTGATCCTGTTGGTGTCAATTCGCCATTCAAGCTGTCAAGTGCTGACTGAACTATCCTTGCATCTGGTACTTCCAAGAATTCCTCGTCAAGCGAAAATACTTCCGGAAATATCTTGTTTGCAGCAACACATAAATAGGGGAACGTCGGTTCAATTCCTATTTTGAACAGGCTGTCGATAACATATATGATCAAATTCCCGTCCGAATTCACTGGGGCTTCTTCACCGAAGTAAAAAGAATCCAATTTATTCAACAAATCTTTTTTCATAGTTAACCTCCTCATACATATTCATTCTAACATGCAATGAAATTTTATGCAAAGCGAAGTAAATGTGACATAGAGCCTGTCTGTGACGCGTTATTTGTAGTCTACATTTGCTAGGGAAACTTCAAATCTGCATTTCAAATCGCCCTGAAGTGCTGACTCTAAAATCTTAATTTTCAGTTTTTTACCAAAGATCACTTCGAAAGGAAACTTTTCAAATCCAGCGCTGCAATGGCACCAAAGCGGAGAGATAAGTACTTTTTCATCAAGTATTGCCTCTCGTGCAAAAGGACAGTGGCAGGCATAATACCGCTTCATTTTCACGTCAGTTTCATGGACATATTTTTCTGTATCATAGGGAATCTTCGTCATGTAAAGTTTGCCATCTTTCAAAGTGGCAGAAAGTATTTCCTGGTTGACTTGAACATATTCAATAACTTCTTTTGTGATGTTTTGTTCAAACCATACTTTGTTTTTATCCGCATATTCTTGTAAAACACTGATTTTCTTTTTGTGCAGATCCTTCAGGAAAGACTTGAGGCTTTCAGCGTTTTCATAATCAAGTTTGTCCGGTATGATTGCTTTTTCTGATACGCCGTGATTATTTCCGGTGAGCACCTTCTTAAGTTCTGATTCTGAAAGGTGTTTTCCCAATCTGTTCATGAATTTCTCCGTGAATATGGGCATGGCTTTAGGCGGAGTTCCCAAGTAAGGAAGGGAAAGGTCTCCAAGTATTACATCTAATTTGTCTTTTCCAACCATTTTTTCCATCCGGTCAATAATGTTTTCAATCACATCGAGGCCGCCAATATATTTGGTCAGGTGAATATAAATATCTTTCCTGGAAATCACATGAAAGTATCTTAACAAGACGATAAACGCCATGACAGTATTTTCTTTATGATCTATCATCGTCTCAATCAGCGAATCAAGCCTTGCCTCGCTGATTTCATCAAATGACAAGTTTGCGGCATCAAATAGATGTCTTTTTTCTAAACCTAAAAGTAAAGACTCTGCATACTGGTAATCTTCGTTTTTCAGATTGTTTCGATCATATAAATCCTTCAATAGATCAAGTCGCATGTTCATCCACCTCGTCTCAAAGTGCTTCAGAAATTGATTTTCCCTGCATATGCAGAACAAGATAATCTGGTCCGCCGGCTTTGGAATCAGTACCGCTCATGTTGAAACCTCCAAACGGTTGGTAACCGACGATGGCACCTGTGCATTTGCGATTCAGATAGAGATTGCCGACATGGAAATCTTCCTTGGCAATTTCTAAATGTTTGCGGTTATTCGAAAGGATTGCGCCAGTCAAACCGAACTCGGTGTTGTTGACAACATCCATTCCGACTTCGAAACTAGGAACTTTGCAGACAGCCAGTACTGGACCGAAAATCTCTTCCTGCATGATTCTTGCATCAGGTTCTAAATCGATAATCACAGTAGGATCAATGAACCAACCGGTTTCTTTACTAGATGTTCCTCCACAAGCAAGTTTGCCTTCTTTTATACCAATCTCAATATAATTTGTAATCGAGGAAAAAGCTCTCCCGTCATTGACTGGACCCATATTAGTGAAATCGTTTCTTGGATCGCCAACTTTGAGTTTTTTTGTTTTTTCTACAATCATTCTTACGACTTCGTCATATACGTCTTGATGAATAATCGCCCTGGAACAAGCGCTGCATTTTTGCCCAGAGAAGCCGAATGCTGAACCGACAATCGCGGTGGCTGCATATTCTGTATCTACTTCAGAGTCTACTAAAATAGCGTCTTTTCCGCCCATTTCAGCGATAACTCTTTTCAACCAAATTTGACCTTTGTTGACTTTGGCTGCATTTTCATAAATCGAGATTCCAACTTCTTTTGAACCGGTGAAAGAAATAAATCTTGTTTTTGGATGTTTGACAATATAATCGCCGATCTCCGAACCTCTGCCGGGAATAAAATTCAATACTCCTTCGGGAATTCCTGCACGACGCATAAGATCGACAAAACGATATGCAATCACCTGCGTAGTCGAGGCGGGTTTCAATAAGACGGTGTTTCCGGTAACCAAAGCTGCTGAAGTCATCCCTGTCAAGATGGCAAGCGGGAAATTCCATGGCGCGATGATTGCACCAACGCCAAGTGGAATATACTTGTATTCGTTTTTCTCGATATCTCTTCTTGACAGCACGACATCATCGATACGCTGAAGCGAAAGCATCTGGCGTCCATAATATTCAAGAAAATCGATTGCCTCGGCAGTATCGGCATCTGCTTCAATCCAAGGTTTGCCTGCTTCAAGTGTCATCAAAGCATTGAAATCAAAGCGTTCGCGTTTCATGATTGCTGCGGCTTTGAATAAAATCTCGGCACGATGTAACGGATTTGTTTTTTTCCAGCTTTCAAAGGCTATGAGTGCCGATTCCATTGCTTCATCAGCCTCTTTGATTCCTGCTTGGGATATTATGCCAATAACTTGTTGGTGGTTTGCCGGATTATAGGAAGTCACTGTTTCTTTCGTGAAAACACTTCTTCCTCCGATAAGCAGGGGATAAGTCTCGCCAATTTGCTGTTCAACCTTTTGGAGAGCATTTTGATAGCGTTCGCGATTCTCTGGTTTCGCAAAATCAGTAAGTGGTTCTGTCTGGTATTCGTAAATAGCCATAATATCATCCTTTCTTTACACTACGGACTTTTCAAAATCCGCAATGGTATTATTACTGAATCGATGCAAACTGTATTCGCCAACAGAAAGTGTCGTTGGTTGACCAAGAATGATTTCTGTCAGAAGCAATCCTATCATAGGCGCAAACATGAATCCATGACCACTAAAACCACATGCAATATAAAATCCAGGCAGTTCTGGAACTTCGCAGATTATCGGTTGTCTGTCGGGCGACATGTTGTATGATCCACCCCATTGCCGTAATACTCTGAGTTCACCGATTTTTGGCATAATTTCACAGACAGTTTTAGCCATTTCGTCAAGAAATTTCCATGATGATCCAATATCATGATTTTTTTTGGCAAACGGGTCGCTTCTTCCCATCAGGAAACTACCATGAGGCACTTGCTGGCAATAGATGTTTTTTGAAAATGACATCACCATCGGACCTTGCATTTTCTCAACGGGTTCGGTAACCAAGATTTCGTGATTTTCCGAATACACCGGGATTTCTATCCCGGCAAGCAAGCCTATTTCTCTGGCGTAACCACCAGCAGCATTTACTACTTTGCAAGTATCTACTTTTCTTTTGTTGGTAACGATTCCTTTAATCTGATTATTTTCCAAGAGAATTTCTTGAACTTCTTCTTGGAAATAAAACTTGACCCCAAGTTTCTTTGCTTTTTGAAAATAAGCATCGGTCATTTTAAACGGATTTAGATGTCCATCGGTAGGACAAAAAGCCGCACTAGTAAAAGCGTTGGGATTCAAATGAGGGACAATTGCTTGAGCTTCTTCAATGCTACAAATTACCGAAGGAATATGCAAGCTGTTCTGTAACTTGACATTCTTTCGGAATAGGTCGTCCTCTTCCTTTGTGGTTGCCAATATTAAGTATCCTTCTTGTTTAAACTCGATGTCGCCATCATATTCGAGAATTTCTTTCGCTTTTGCGAAAAATTCTATCGAATGTTTGGCAAGGATGCAATTGGCTTTGGTTCCCCACTGTTGCCTAACTCCAGCGCCACAACGTCCTGTTGAACCTGAAGTCAGGTAATCTTTCTCGAAGACAACGATATCCTTAACACCTTTTATTGCAAGATTATAAGCAATGCTTACACCACTGATTCCAGCACCGATGATCACTACTTCAGCTTTCATCTTTATAAGCCTCGGCAATCGATTTTAGTTTCACACCGGTAATTAGTGGTCTTTGCTTGTGGGTTTGGATATTTTCAGGATTTTCATGTAAATACGTAGCCAGCTCTTTCTTGATCAGTTCTGAGCAAGTCTGTCCTTGACATGGCCCCATTCCAACTCGCAACTGCCTTTTCAAGTCTTCAAAAGTTATGAATCCGAGATTCATACAGTCAATGATATCTTGCTTTGAAACATCCTCGCACCTGCAAAGGATGATGTCTTTTTCACTCATAAGGGCACCTGATGGTTATGAAATCGTAAATTTGTTTTTTGTCAACATCAACTGTAACTAAGATCGTTTTGTCTTGCTTAATTGTCTGTTGGACTTTGACGATCTTGGCTTCACAAATATTTTTACCTGATCGATCAAGTCCATGCCAGATTTCACCTTCTACAGGAACTGGAACAAACTCATATGGAATTTTGAATCTTGCCGATTCAGGCATGATTTGAGCAACGATTATTGCAAGTCCCGGACAATTGTAGACGCAAATCCCGCAACCGGTGCACAAATCGCTATTCAAAGTCGGTTGAGAATTTATATCGTTACCAATCGAAATAGCTTTGAAAAGACAACTGGTCTCGCAAGGATTGCATGGTATGTCCTCATAACATTCAATTATCGCTTTAGGTTTTTGAAGACTTGCCTGACTAGGAAATTTAGCATGAATCATTTCTTTGGAGGGAATACCTGTTATATTAAGCATGCTCTGATACCTTCAGTCTGTCGAGTCCGATTCGGCTCTTTTTGCCAAACGGACCGCTTCGTAGTGCATCCAATTGGATAGAATAATCATTTTTCAATTCATTAAATTCAGGGTGGGTATAACCGATTCTCTCTGCAGCGATTAGTCCTGTCAAAGCGCCTTCTACCATCGCACTTGAAGCTTCTTCGATGCCAACCACATCTCCACAAACAAAGACATTTTTCATACTAGTTTCATGAATAGCAGAAATCGATGGTACCATCCCGCCAAGTTCATTGATGCAGACCATCTTGATTTCTGCCATCGACAAAAGCTGGTGCATCGGACTGAGTCCGACTGAAACACAAAGTGTGTCAGCATCTATTATTTTATTGGACCCAGCTATTTCCTGCCAGTTATCATCTAGAGATATAATCTCGACTTTTTCGAGTTGGTCTGTGCCGTAAGCCTTCTTGATCGTAGTCGAAGTGAGGATTGGAACTCCGAGTCTGCTTATTTTTGAGGCATGAACCTTGTAACCACCGATTGTTGGAGCAGCTTCGATGATGGCTTTGACTTTAACTCCTGCCTGCATGAGTTGATAACTGACAATCAGACCAATGTTTCCGCTGCCAATCATGACGACTTCTTTTCCCGGCAAAACGCCGTATAGATTCATCAATGTTTGAACAGCGCCTGCCCCATAGATGCCAGGCAAGTCATTATTTTCAAAAGCCAGCACCTTTTCCGAGGCGCCGGTTGCAACAATTATAGCTTTCGCATGATATTTCTGATAAATTTCATTCTTGAGCGTTGTGACTACGTAATCCTTATACAAACCGACAACTGTTGTGTCCAATTCGATTTCCAACCGTTCTTTAAAAGGGGCGAGTTCTGAAATCAGGATATAGGCAATGTTGAATCCTCTTGTTTTCGCATATTGTTTCTCGGAACCGAAAAACTTGTGAGTTTGCTTGATGAGCTGACCTCCAAGTTCGGGGTTGCGTTCGATGATTAGAACTTTGGCGCCTGCTTCTAAAGCTGATTTAGAGGCTTTGAGACCGGCGGGTCCTCCGCCGATGATAATCAGGTCTTTTTCGATCATATGATCTTTCCCAAATCTTTCTGTGTCATAACTACCATTCCTGGCTCCAGTTTGGTGATACAAGTCTTTACATTTGGCACATTGTTGACGATCATGTGACAAGAGCCACAGTTTCCAATCGCACAATAGAATCCCCTAGCTCGATGCTCTTGAATACTTCTGGAAAGCACTTTGAAACCTAAGGCGTGAAGTGCAGAGGCAATGGTATCGCCTTGATACCCTATGACTTCTTCTTCGTTATAGAAAAACCGTATTTCTGATTGTTCTTTGGCCTCAATAATAGGATGCCTTTTTACTCTCATCGTCCCACCACTTTCACTCCTAATATGATAACATAAAACGCTTTCATAAGAAAGACCCAATTTTCAAAAAATAAATAGGACCAGAGTCCTATTTGATTTCAATATAGCATATTATCTTAAACCATGAATTCTCTTTTTTTGAACCTGAAGAGACTCAAAACAAGTAATAGAGCCGTAAGAATCATGAACAAAATTAAATTCTCCCATTCAAAAGTGAAATCAGTTTTAAGTATCTCTACCGAGTTTGCGAAAGTGAAAGGCGTCAGATACTTCATTTTTTGCAAAATGGAGTTGTTCGTCAAAAGCGATACTACGGATATTATATATAGCGGAAATGGTATCATCATGGAAATCATGCTTTTTTGATTCGGTTTTAACAAACAGGCCAAAGCGAATCCCAGATAAGCGATGACAAGGTACATAGCAGTATTCAACACGCAAAACAACAAATAGAGACTTCCCTCGACGGATTCGGAGACAGTCCAGAATCCGATTAAAGACAACAGACTGTTGATTAGTGAAAAAATCAGCACATTGACAGTTATTCTGACAAATTTGGTAAAAAAGATGACTTCCCTTTTATATGGTAACACGTAAAGTCCTTCGACGATTTTTTCTCTTTCATCTCGGTTTATCGCCTGGAACCCTTCCATAACCGCAAAAATCGCTCCAAAGATTTGTAGCATCATGGCTCCTTCAGTCGCAAAATACTCCATAATGGTATCGGGAATTCCTCCAAAGCTATTCATAATGTCATAGAATTCAGCGGGAATGGCGGCATACATGTCAATGACGAATGGATAAAGAACCACCACCAAATACATCGTAAGTCCTAAGCTTAGGGACCAGACCATCAATCCCTTGAAGCTGCGTTTGAATTCAAGTTTGAACAAATGCGAGCTGAAAATTTTCACTGTTGGATATCCTCCTTGTAATAATCAATAAAGAGCTCTTCCAAAGAAGCGTCGCGGATCTTGACATTCTGAAATTGATGTTTTGCGAGAAACTCAATCAAAACGTTTACGTCTCCATCAAAATCATAATGGGCTTCATTGTTCTCAAGTTTAGATAGTTTGAGCCCAATTTGTTCGAAATTTATTGCCGGAGGCACTAAAATGACTTTCTTCAGATTGTCATTGTGGATGTCAGCCATGGTATACACCTGGCTAACAGTTCCGTTTTTGACAAGCGCAATTCGGTCGCAAACTTTTTCGACTTCATGCAAAACATGGCTGGACAGAAAAATCGTAACCCCACGTCTCTTCTCTTCCAACAAGAGATTCAAAAAAATCTGTTGCATCAAGGGATCAAGGCCTGAAGTCGGTTCGTCAAGAATCAATATTTTCGGCCGGTGAAGCATAGCCACGATGATTCCCAGTTTCTTCCTGTTGCCAAATGAATATTCATTTACTCTTTTACTCACATCCAGCTGTAGTATCTGCACAAGTTCTAGAAAACGAAATTCTTCAACGTTGTGCATTTTTTGATAAAAACGCAATACATCGATACCTTTCATTTCCGGAAAGAAGAAAGTTTCTCCGGGAAGATAGCCGATATCCTTGTTCAAAATATGGAAACTCTGCCTAACTTCCATATCCATGATCGAGGCAATTCCAGAGGTTGGCTGTATCAGACCGAGCAAAAGTCTGATAAGAGTGGTCTTGCCTGCGCCGTTTGGTCCGATGAAACCAAAAATTTCACCCTCATCGACGCCAAAACTAGCTTCTTCCAACCCACGGTTTACGCCATAATATTTTCTGAGATTTTCAACTAATATAATTGACATGTCAGCACCTCGTATTCTTTATTTCAATTTGTATTTTATCACATATCAAACAATAAATGTATTGCAAGTTCAATTTTTTACCTCTCAAAAATTTTAGCCAGCCAACTTGTCAGGTATTGGTTAATATGCTACAATTCCTTTATGATGAATTTTGGAGGAATACAAATGTTTGACCGTCTGAAGAAATGGATCAGCATCAAAAAAAGCCAGAATGCAAGAATGATACTGCTACTTTCGATTATTGGATTTAATATCATGCTTTGGTTCGTGTCCTCGCTTGTGACCTATATTATCGATCCTTCGTTATATGGAAGCATCGTGGGTTCGCTTTGGAATTCGGGAATCACCTGGATGCTTGAGCCCGGGTTTTATGATCCGACTGTTGGTGTTCCAATCCGGATCATCTCGATTATAGTGATAATAACCTCCATGATTACCTTCAGCGGTGGGATTATCGCCTACGTGGCAAATCTGTTTTCTTCAATCATCGAACATGCAAGACAAGGTCGAAATGAGTTGTTCATTTACGATCATATTTTGATTCTCAACTGGAACTCTAAAGCACTCGAACTGATTGCAGACTACCGATATGATGACTTGGTCACAGATATCGTCGTTCTCTCAAACCTTGATAAAGGCTTGATCGAAACACAAATCAAAGGCAAACTTTACGACCTCAATCAACGATCGACTATCAAGCATATGAATATCATTGTCAAAGAGGGAGATGTCTACTCCAAACACGATTTGGACAAAGTATGTCTTGAACAGGCAAAAACAATCATTATTCTTTCAAGCGAAAGTCAAAGCAAAGACGATAAACTTCAAAATCCCGATATTTTGTCAATCAAATCGCTGATGCTGATCGCAAATTCCAAATTGAAGCCACATCAGACAATTATCGTTGAAATCAGAAACGAAGCTACAGTACCGCTTATCACTGATAAAATTGCAAGAGACCTTGGTCATGTTGAACAGATCATTCCGATTCTCCCCGATGAAATGTTGGGAAGGCTTATCGCACAAACCATCTTATACCCCGCTTTGAATAATGTCTTCCAAGAATTGTTTTCTTTTCAGGGAATGGAATTTTACAGTAGTCAAGAAAAAAAGTTTGACGATGTTTATCAATCTAATCCCTATGCGATTCCAATATTCAATCGAAACGGTTACTTGTATCTGCTGGCTGGAAGTGAAAAAGATACACGGATGCATCGAGATACAAAACTTGCGATGCCAAGAAACATCAGCATAAACAAAGCGTTAAAATATCCTGAAACGACAATTGTTATCTTTGGCAACAACAATAAATTGAAATTCATCCTTGACTCGTTGAAATGGTTTGAGGCAGATGCGAATACAAAAGTCAACGTGACTCTTGTTCCGGGCAATGATCCGTTAACAATCAAAGAACATTTGGACGGCATATCAAAAATTGATACGATTCTGGTTTTATCAGATGACTTTCTTGAACCCAAGGATTATGATTCCGATGTATTGATCACTTTGCTCATGATCCAGGAAATTGCAAAAGCCCATAATGCCAAGATCGTTCTTGAACTATTAAATCCTAGACATTATGACATCGCCAAATCATATAATATCGACAATACGATTATCAGCAACCAATATATCAGTAGAATTATCACTCAACTCAGCAAAAATCGCAGTCTCTATCCGTTATATGTAGAATTGCTTACTTACGATTCGGACAACACTTCCTACGAGATCTATACTTTCCCCGTGAAAGAGTTTATCCTGGACAAGTTTCCAATTAGTTTCAGCTCCCAGACTGAATTGATTCATTCCATATATGATAATTCAGAGCATGAATTTATGCCAATTGGATATATCAAAGACAATAAGCTTCGAATTTTCAGTGGCAACATGGATAAAATCGAAGAGATTATCCTGGATAACCTGGATATGCTAGTTGTCGTCTGTAAATAAACAACACTTAATGCAAATAGATATCCCATGCCTTTTCAAGTCGTTTTATCGCTTCTGCCATAGCATCTGTTGAAATGGAGGAGTACCCTAACACAATCGTAGCCTTGGCGCCAGTCACTGGGGAAAGATAGTATTCTTCCAAGCCCCTGACCCTGACGCCATTTTTCTTTGCCAGCAATACCAACTCATTTTCTGATATATTGTTATTGGCTTCAAGCAAAAAATGGAGACCGGCTTCGGAGCCGATGATTTGAAAATAATCTCCGATTTTGCTGTTTTTTATCAAGCCGATTAAAACATCACGCTTGGCCTTATAGATATTTTTCATCCGGTTCAAGTGCCGTTCGAACAACCCTGAATTCATAAATCTTTGCAAAGATGCCTGATTGAACAACGAAACCGGGCAGGTTAGAAATCCGTAATTGGTTTTGAGGTTTTCCAAAAGTGCATCGGGTAAAACCATGAAACTGATTCTTAAGCTAGGAGCTATGCTTTTTGTAAAAGAATTCATATAGATCACTTTTCCTGAATAATCCATACTTTTTACAGCGGGAATCGGATTTCCTAAAAACCGAAATTCACTGTCATAGTCATCTTCTACAATGAATCTACTCGCTTTTTTATTGGCCCATTCTAAAAGCTCCATCCTTCTGGCTACCGGCATTACCTTTCCGCTGGGAAACTGATGTGACGGCGTCACGTGGACAATATCGACAGGTTCTTTGAAGATATTTTGAATATCAAATCCGCTCTTATCAAGTAGGACTGGAATAGTTTTAACTTTATAAGCTTTATACAACTTTTCCAGTTTGGGATATCCGGGATCTTCAAGACCGACTTGAGAATTTGCTTTGACAAGAAGAGCAATGATCATGATGAAATAGTCAGTACCAGATCCAATCAAGATGTTTTCTGGATTTGAAGTCATCCCTCTATATTGATACAAATATGCTGAAATTTCTTTTCGAAGGGGATAGTAGCCCATCAGATCAACTTTGTTCAGTGAGCCTTTTATGTCTTCTTCCGTTGCCATTTTTTCAATTTTCGACCAAGTCAGATATGGAAAATTTTTCTGGTCGACAACATTTGTCTGAAAATCATACTTGAAGGATTTCTCATCCTGCATAGAGAATGAAGTGTCTTTGACAGTGATTGGTTTGGATAAGTTAAGTTTCACTATTTTTTCGACAAAATAGCCACTTTTCGGGACAGAATACAAATATCCTTCTGCGACAAGTTGAGAGTATGCTGTCTCTACAGTTTGGACACTAATTTTAAGGTGTCCGGATAGTTTCCTTTTTGAAGGCATTTTAGTGTTTGCGATGAGTTCATCGTTCAAAATCAGGGTTTTTATATAAGAATATAGTTGATCATACATTGGTGTTTTGCTTTGCTTATCAAAATATATTGTTAACATTTTTCACCTCATCTGACATTGTAAAATATATTGTTTCTGGCGCTTTATATAATGTCAGTTTCATATATAATATACATGAACAACCACAATCTGTCAACCAGGAGGAAATATTATGGGTAAAAGTCGTTATGAATTAAACAAAGAACTCGCGCAGATGTTAAAAGGTGGAGTAATCATGGATGTTACTACCAAGGAACAAGCTATAATTGCTCAAGCTGCTGGAGCATGTGCTGTGATGGCGCTAGAAAGAATTCCCGCCGACATCCGTCAGGCTGGAGGCGTCTCGAGAATGAGCGATCCGCGTCTGGTCAAAGAAATTCAGGAAGCGGTCTCAATTCCTGTCATGGCCAAAGTTAGAATTGGGCATTTTGTCGAAGCGCAAATTCTCGAAGCTTTGGAAATTGACTATGTTGATGAGTCGGAAGTTTTGTCCCCAGCCGACGATATTTATCATATTGACAAGACAAAATTTAAGGTCCCGTTTGTCTGCGGAGCGAAAAATCTCGGTGAAGCGCTGAGAAGAATCGCGGAAGGTGCAGCTATGATCAGAACAAAAGGGGAACCCGGTACGGGTGATATCATCCAAGCCGTCAGACACATGCGTTTGATCCAAAGCGAAATCCTTAGAGTAGCTTCTATGAGAGAAGACGAACTTTTTGAAACCGCAAAACAACTTCAAGTCCCAATCGATTTGCTTCGATTTGTTCACGAAAATGGCAAACTGCCTGTAGTCAATTTCGCTGCCGGAGGTATTGCTACACCAGCTGATGCCGCACTTATGATGCAACTTGGTGCCGAAGGAGTTTTTGTCGGATCGGGAATCTTTAAATCAGGCGATCCTGCAAAACGCGCTGAAGCAATCGTCAAAGCGGTTTCAAACTTCAACAATCCAAATATTTTAGCTAAGATCTCAGAAAATCTTGGTGAGGCGATGATTGGCATCAATGAAGAGGAAATTGACCTGTTGATGGCAAAAAGAGGAGAATAGCTTATGCATATCGGCATTCTTGCCTTGCAGGGAGCTTTTATCGAACACGCAAAAATGCTAGATAAGCTGCAAGTAACTCATCATGAGATCAGAAACAAAGCTGATTTGGGATTACATATGGACGGTATCATTTTACCCGGAGGCGAAAGCACAGCTATTTATAAAATGCTTGTTGAGTTGGATATGCTCTCAGTATTAAAAGAAAAAATAGAGAACGGTTTACCCGCTTTTGGCACTTGTGCCGGGTTAATTCTATTAGCGAGACAAACATCAAACAATGGATCCGCGAATATCGGAACGATGGAAATCGTCGTAAAAAGAAACGCATACGGAAGGCAACTTGGCAGTTTTTTCGCCGAAGCTGAAGTAAAAGGAATCGGCACATTTCCCATGGTGTTTATCCGCGCACCCTACATAGAATCAGTCGGTGATTCTGTAGATGTGCTCGCATCAGTTGACGGGAAAATTGTCGCCTGTAGGCAAGATTCGCAACTCGGAACGGCTTTCCATCCTGAATTGACCGATAACGATAAGTTCCATCGATTATTCATCGAAATGTGCAAATAAAAAAATGACCGTCTCTACTAGAGGGGGTCAATATTTTTTTCTTAAGGTTATACAGCGGATATTGTCAGTGAAAATGATTTCAAATGAAAAAGTTCTTGCCAAATACTTGATAGTCTTTGGTGTGTAAAAACTGATGTGACTTTCATCTCTCGTATACCACCATTCCTGAAATAAACCGTCGCTCTGAGGATGAAACAGAGTCATCAGCGATAAAATCCCGCCTTGGACTAGTATCTCTTTGAAGAGATGAAAAGATTTCAACGGATCCTGAAGGTGTTCGATAACTTCGGTCGAAACAATGAAATCGTAGTTTTTACCATGGTATATTGTTTCTGGAGCAAAATAGTAATCGTAGATATCCGTCTTCAAAGCGTAGTCGCGTTTCAAAACCTGCGAAAGAACGGGAACAGGTCCGCTTCCATAATCAAGTCCGTCAGCCCCTTCTTTTATAAATGGAATCAACGCTTGGTCAACAAATTTCTTCAAATAAGCGACATAGTCCTCTCTATCAATTGAATTCTCGTGCAATTTATATATCGAGAGTTCTTTTTCTTTGGAAGGAAAACATTCTTCATCTCGCTGAATGAGATCGCATATTGGACAATGATAGTATAACGTTTTGGTCCTGTTATGAATAAATTCCCTAGTAGACGATCCGCATATCTTACATGTCTTATTCATCGGTCATGGACTGAATCAAAATAGACTCTTTCAACCCGCATACTAAGATTGGTCAATATTTCATAATCTATCGTATTGGCAAGTTTTGCAACATCGCTTGCGGTTTTAGTTTGTCCGAACACCTCGACAAAATCACCAACCTGCAAATTTGAGCCAGTGGCATCAACCATCATTGCATCCATGCAGACAACGCCAATCACATCAAGTTTTCGGCCATTAAACAGCACATAATCCAAATTTGACAAAATCCGGAAATATCCTTCCGCATATCCGATGGCAAGAGTGGCAACTTCTATATTATCTGATGCAAAGAACGTCCTTCCGTAACTCACAGATTCGCCTTTGTCAAGTTTTCTTAAAGCGACAACTTTGGACTTCAATGTCAAAGCAGGTACTAAAGGCAAATTCGTTTTGACGTGCGGCAATCCATATAATGCAATTCCGCATCGCACCATGTCCAAATGCATGAACGGATATAGCAGAGTGGCGGAAGAATTGCAGCAGTGCTTGAAAGGAATCGAAATCTTTATTTTTTCAAGCGAATCCAGTAATGATTTGAAAGTATCGAATTGAGTAAGTGTATATTTATCATCATTCTTTTCTGCAATTGAAAAGTGAGTGTAAATTCCCTCGATTTCGCAATTTTCCAGCATATTGATCATTTCGATTTCACTTGTTGCTGAAACGATTTGAAGCTGGTTGTGGCAATAGATCCCAAACCGTGACATTCCCGTGTCAACATTGATGTGAATGCGGATTTTTTTGCCTTTATCGTTATACATTTTTGCTTGGTCAAGCGATGAAACAGTCTGGATCAAATTATACTGTTCTAAATATTCGGCAAATGAACTGTCTGTATTTCCGAAAATCAGTATCTCGGCTTTTATGCCGGATTGTCTTAGTTCGATTGCTTCCATTAGCGATGCAACACCAAAATATTCGGTACCGCTTTCTTCTAATTTCTTAGCAACTTCTATAGACCCATGCCCGTAGGCGTTAGCTTTAACTACAGCCATGACTTTCGTCTTTGGACCAACCCAATCATTCAGTAATTTGCAATTTTGATCTACGATACCCAAATCTACGTAAGCAATGGTTCTTTCAAGCGTTTGCATGTAATCACCTCAAACGATCTTTTTTTTGTTTTCTTATTCTAAATTCAAAGCGTCTGAAATCGCAAGCAAGATGACTTGCGAACTGTATGTCGCTCCGGCAATAGCGTCCACCTGAACAGATTGCAGATCAATTACAGTTTCTATTATCACCTCTGCAGGTTCGCCTTGTCCGTTGTCATGTTTGGTGATTACAATCGAAGTAATCACTCCTAAACTGACAGTGACCTCGACTTCTACTGAAACCGGAAATGAAGAATATGCTCCCTCATAGATACCGTCTTCAAGAGATGATGGGTCAATTTCAGTTATTTGAATATCCAGCAAAGCCTCAAGATTGGAATTGATTCGACTATATGCAGTATAACTTATTATGATTATTGCTGCTATAACTGCAAACATGATAATATATCTTTTCTTCAAAATAATACTCCCCGCTGTACACACTTTTGCATTGCATTTTTCATTATAGTCGACCTTCGTTCTAAAGTAAACACATAATCAAAATCCATCTTCTTATTTTAAGAACAAAATGGTTTTTAGGTTTTTTTAGATTTTTTTATATAAAGTATATTGACTGCTAAAAAAGGAATAATGACTATGTATGAAATATATACAAAAGCTCCTCCAATAACCATTAATCCACTCGAAACTATGATCAGATGTCTTGATTTTTTTAAGTATCCAAGCCAAAGAAATACCAGCGCAATCATAAATACAACTTCATGAATCACTAAAAGTACTAGATACAGGGTCGCAAGCACATGGAAATCTGGCAACTTAACCATGACATACAAGTATATGGGAAATGATATAAAAACATATACGCTTTGAAAAATAGCATTCAACTTCAAATAATAAAGGTTTTTTAACATAGTATTCACCCATAATGTATTATATTACATTATTACAAATGTGACAACGAGTGAATATGTAATCAATTATATTAATATTACAATTTCATTCATTCGAATCTCTTATGAATTAACATAAAGAAAACGGCCATTTACTGGCCATTCTATGGAAAATATATTTATCTTGCGAGCCATCCTCCATCAACGGCAAGTGTAAAACCGTTGATATATGATGCATTGTCGCTTGCCAGAAAGACTGCTACTCCAGCCACATCTTTAGGCAAACCCCAGCGTCCTGCTGGAATCCTCTCTAGAATTTCACCTGCACGTTTTTCATCATCACGTAATTGAGCGGTGTTGTTTGTCGCCATATAACCCGGCGCGATGGCATTGACATTGATATTGAATTTAGCCCATTCATTCGCAAGCGCCATTGTAATTCCCTTAACGCCTGATTTTGCTGCAGTATAGGAAGGAACTCGAATTCCTCCCTGGTAGGAAAGCATCGAGGCAATATTGACAATTTTACCTGCAGTTTTTTGCTTCAGAAACTGTCTTGCGACAGCTTGTGAAAAGAAAAATACCGTTTTTACATTGATTGCCATTACATCATCCCAGTTCTTTTCCGAAAAATCAATGGCATCTTCTCTACGGATGATCCCGGCGTTATTGATCAAAATGTCTACGTGACCATACTCGGCGACGACCTCGTCGACAATAGCTTTCAGCCCTTCTGCCTTGATTGAAATCAAATTTGCTTTCAGGGAAAAGAATTTTTTTCCAAGTTTATTAACTAACACTTCTGTTTCATCCATGTCGACATAGTCGATACCACAAATATCAGCTCCGGCTTCGGCCAAACCCAACGCCATTCCCTGTCCCAATCCGGTGGATGCGCCTGTGACAATAACAACTTTTCCGTCCAGACGGAAAGAATCAATGATTGACATAATTTATTCTCCTTTTCTATTTCAATTTTTCCATATTAACGAAATCCATGTCGTTGAATGTCTTATTTTCTCCGCACATTCCCCAAATGAATGTATAATCAGATGTTCCGACTCCTGAATGAATCGACCAGGAAGGCGAAATGACAGCTTGTTCATTTTCAATCACAAGATGTCTGGTTTCATCAGGCTGTCCCATGAAATGAAATACTCTTGTATCCTTGTCCATATTGAAATAAAAATACACTTCCATTCTTCGTTCGTGAGTATGAGCGATCATTGTATTCCATACACTGCCCGAAGCCAAAATCGTCATCCCCATTACCAACTGACATGATTCACAGACAGCGGGATGGACATATTGAAATATAGTTCTCTCATTCAATGTTTTTGCTGACCCAGTTTTATTTGGATTCGCTTTAGAAAACGGAATGTGGGTAGAAGGATAATGTTTATGTGCCGGAGCACTATTCAGGTAGTACTTAGCAGGATTCAGTTGGTTTGTGGAGGCAAATTTAACGATTTTCACGCCACTTCCAACATAAAAGCCATCTTTAGCCGCCATTTCATAGTGTTCTCCATCAAGTTCAATCCACCCCGGACCACCGATATTGATGATTCCAAGTTCCCTTCTTTCAAGGAAATAATCCGTCCCCAAATCTTTAGTGACAGGTAGTTGAATAACTTTTTCAATCGGCATTACACCACCGGCAATAATCCGGTCATGATGTGAATACGTCATTAAAATATCGTTTGGAGCAAACACCTGAGATATAAGATAACGTTCTCTAAGTTTGGCCGTGTCATATTTTTTTGAATCTTCTGGATGGTTGTTATATCGAATGTCCAATTTCATAATATTACTCCTCTCTAATCAATTGGTGTATGTAATCAAAACTAGTTTTGATGTCTTCGCCCGTGACCCCTTCAAATACCAAATATGCATTTGGAGTCTCGCGCTTGATACGGCGAATTATGGCTGGAAAATCCATCAGGCCTTTTCCGAGCCCTACCTGTTTTAAAGCGTCTGAATCAACAACAAAATCCTTTAGGTGATAGATGACAATATCATCTTTTAAATATATGAAGCATTGATTGAATATCTCCATACGTTGTTCGTAGTTTCCTATATGAAGGAAGTTATACAAATCGATTGTTACTTTCAGATTCGGTGAAGCGATTCTGTCCAAAATTCTTTTTACAATCTCTGGTGCGTAAGCAACATGTTTGTATGCACCTTCAATTGCGACGAAACTGTCGTATTTTTCAGCACAAGCAGTTAAATCCCGAAAAATATCAATTACACTTTCAAGCGTGGCTTCTTCATGGTTCTCGGGAACATAACCCCAAGTATCACCCATTAATGATCCGGTTTCCGACCCAACGAAATCAGCATTCAACTGATTGGCGATTTTCAAATGCTCTTTAAAATATGAAACTCCGGCTACAACTTTTTTTTGATCTGGGTGAACAGGGTTAAAATATGCTCCAAGCATCATGATCTTCAGACCTGAAAAAGCTTTCTTTATTTCATCGAGATAGGAAAAATCAACAGCTGATGTAAGTGCTTTGAGAAAAACAAGCTGTATACCGTCAAAACCTAAGGAAGTTGAAAGTTTGGCAAGCGCGGCGGCGTCCATTTTTCCAAGATCATGGGCTCGAATGCCTATTTCAAGCATTGAAATCCCCCAGATATCCAAGTTTTCGACTGATTCTCTCAGAGATCTCGATAAATTCCTTAGCAAGTATTCCCCGATTAGTACTCTCTTCAGCCAACGCTGAGGCAACTAAAACACCGCATACACGATTTTCAAAATTCCAGACGGGGACAGCAAGTGTGCAAATATGGTTTCCGTTTTCCAAACTTGAAAAAACGTGCTTATCCACTTTGATTTTATCAAAGTTAGGCAAATTTTGATTTTGCACTTTGGCATCGAACACAGAATAACATTGCCCGATTGGGTCCGACTGGAAATCGTGAATGGCGGTCCCGATTTCTTCTCTGGTGACAATTTTACTATTGTTTGGCTGATATTTGTAGACATATACGATTTTGTCGTTGATGCGTTTAGTTATAAACACGGTTCTCCCGTGTCTGTTGGCAAAATCCTTCAATTCATACTGCGATGATTCAATCAAATTGGAATTTTTCGTATAAACGGAACCAATCGCAAACATTTTCGAACCGATCACATAATTTTTTAATCTGGGATCTTTGTAGTAAATTGCATCAGCTTTGTAAAGCGTCTGCAAAAAATCATAAGCTGTTGCTTTTGGGATATCTAGAATTCGATAGATTTGTCCTAGCGTTAAACCTTCATCATGCTTGGCAATCAATTCCAGGATCGCCAAAATCCGATTTACTGAACGATTTTCTTTCATCTTTGAACCCTCCCTGATTGATCGCCTTTTACAAGTAACTCGACTTCTTTTTCGCTTACAAGATTAAAATCTCCCGGAATAGTGTGTTTCAAAGCACTGGCGGCTACCGCAAATTCAATCGCTTGTTGTTTGTCTTTTGTCAGCAATCCGTGGATCAGACCACCGCTAAAAGCATCGCCTCCACCAACACGATCGACTATCGGTTCTATAATATAGTGTTTTGACTCATAAAAGGAAAAGCCATCGTATAACAAGGCGCTCCATCCGTTTTTGGATGCTGAAAATGATTCCCGAAGTGTCATTGCGATCATTTTGAATCCAAAGGCGGAATGCATTTCTTTAAAAATTGATTTATAACCATCAAGCGTCAGTTTCCCTGATGAAACATCAGTATTGGCAGGTTTGAATCCTAACGTTAATTCAGCATCCTCTTCATTTCCGATGCATACATCAACATATTGCATAAGGTCTTTCATCACAACTTGCGCTTCAATTGGTGTCCATAATTTTTTGCGATAATTTAGGTCAACCGAAACAGTCAACCCATGTTTTTTGGCAGCAATGCAGGCTTTCTTTGTCAGTTCTGCAGCCTGTGGACTGATTGCCGCAGTAATTCCAGACCAGTGAAACCACGTAGCCCCGGCAAAGATTTTATCAAAATCAAATTCCGAAGGAAGCGCAGTAGCTATGGCGCTACCAGATCTGTCATAGATTACTTTTGAAGGTCGGATGCTTGTGCCTGTTTCAAGAAAATAGATTCCGATCCTGTCGCCACCGCGAAGTACGTATTCGGTATTTACTCCATTTTTATTTAGTTGCATGATTGCGGCATCACCAATCTCGTGTAAAGGCAGTTTGCTGACAAAATAGGCATCATGTCCGTAATTTGCCAAACTGACGGCTACATTTGCTTCGCCGCCACCATATACTATGTCAAAATAGTTTGTCTGAACAAATCGGGAATTTCCGGGAGTCGACAAACGCAACATTATTTCTCCTAAGGTTACTATTTTATCCATATTCTATCTCCTAAAAATGCGTATTATTTTCTGGCTTCATGAATCGCTTTAACAAAAGCCATAGCGCGCTCTTTAACCTGAGCATAATCACCCTGTTTGGCAGGAGCTGTTAATTCGCCCCCGACGCCGACGGCGACAACGCCGTTTTTGAACCATTCTTTGACATTTTCCAAACTAACTCCGCCAGTCGGCATAATTTTAATTTGTGGAAGCGGGCCTTTGACTGCTTTGACATATCCTGGGCCAAAGGCGCTGCCCGGAAAGAGTTTGATGATTTCCGCTCCAGCTTTGAGAGCTGTAATCATTTCTGTCAGTGTAAGGCACCCTGGAAGATATGGAACATCCAACTTATCACATAGCTTAGCTGTTTCTAAATCAAAGCCTGGTGACACAATATATTTGGCACCAGCAAATATGGCAGCTTTTGCGGTAACACTGTCAAGGACGGTTCCGGCACCGATCAATAGTTCTGATTCTTTGTACGAAGCAGCCAAATCTGCAATGACAGATAAGGCGTTTGGAACCGTGAAAGTGATTTCAATGGCAGGGATGCCGCCTTTGATGCAACTTTCGGCGATTTTATGTGCTGTTTCGCTATTTTCAGCACGCACAACTGCCACGATTCCCAGCTTGATGATGCGATCGATGATTGCTTGTTTTGTCATTGGACTTCCTCCATAAATTACCTGTTATTATATATCATTTTATTTATTTTTCAATAAAATCAATAACATTTTCCAAAACAATTTATTTACCCAACTTACGAAAGTTCCATTTTCGATATTAATCCCTTTGTCGGGTCTGAATGCCGGCAATATCTTGGTTTTCATCGTCGGATCTTGTTTTAGTAATTCATGCCAATATAAACTGTCGGTTGGATCATCAGTAGTGCAAATCGTCTCGACGTTGCTTAATTCGACTAATTTTCTTGCGGTGAGTTTTTCTAGTTTCAGGTTGACTTTGTCATATATTTCTTTTGCTGTTTTCGGGCCAAGAAGTTTGTCAATCCCAAAAAATCTTTTCAACTCGAAGTGAGTCCAATGATATAAAGGATTGCCAAGTAATATTTCAACCACTTCTGCCCATTTCAAAAACTTATCGAAATCCGGTTTGTCTCCGGAGATATATTCTTCAGATACTCCATTAGCTCGCATCAAACGCCATTTGTAATGATCGGCTGAAAGCCATACATCAACAATGTTGCGAAACTGTTTGTCTTCGTAGATTTCTTTTGGATCCAAATGACAATGGAAATCAATAATCGGCATTTTGCTTGCATGCTCGTGAAAAAGTTTTTTTGCTACATCGTTGTGTAACAATATGTCGTCATGAATGAATGTGCTCATACTATCTCCTATCCGCTAAAAAGTGATGCAATTCGCAAAATTTAATATTCTATGTCAATAATTACCTGAAAAAGGAAAACACACCCTAGGCATAGAAAAAGATTCAAATCAAAACGTGAGTTTATTGAATAATGATTTCAAAAGTCTATTGACGAGTTTTAGAATATGTATTCAAAAAATGCATAATAATATAATTTTTTGATTGGCTACATTCTTCCGGAAATCGATATTTTCAGAAGAATGGTCTAATCACCGTAGCGCATTCCTTGACTTCATACATTCATGGTATTTCATAAACAAAACAAAAATAATCTACTCGTACGCATTTTTAGACGCTGTTTATTATAAAATAAATATTATCATGGTTTGAAAGCGTTGTCAATACCCTTTTATATATCGAAAATATTTTTATATATTATATATTATCGTATGTGTAAATTGATTAGCAGTCACTCGACTATTAATTTAAGTATAGGTTCATATATCCGTACGTTTTTGTTTTATTATAGAACACAATCATGAAGATAAATGCGAATACCATCGTTGCTAAATTGCTGATGAACATCGTGTAACCCAAGGCAACGTATCCGACATCAAATCGTTGCATTAGCCTAAGCACTGGTAACCTGAAGACAAACAATCTGATCACATTTAAGAAAAAGGCGATTTTTGTCATTTTAAACCCTATGAACATGCCTGTAATCAAAGCTATGGCGGAGGAAGTGATGATCGAATACTTCTCCCATTTGAAAATATCATAGAGCATGGCTTTATATAGTGTATCCTCTACGTTTGTGAAAAGAGGAATCAGCCTGTCAAGATTCAAAACTACAAGCAACATCCCTGCAAGCGCGATGAAAAAGGAATAGATATGTGCGATTTTATAGGTAGTAAAGGCGCGTTTTAAATTATCATTGCCAAGGTTTTGGCTGATGATGCTCGTCTCTGAATCCTCAAAGACTTGCGAAAGAACTCCTGCACCGCCGCTAAGTTTCATCACTATGCCAAAAGCAGCTACCGCCAACGGTCCATAGATTGCGGCCATACTGTTTATGAAAACCTTTCCCATGCTAAACAGGAATTTCCCAGTGAAAACCGGAATTGAGATTGCCAAAATTGGAATAAGGTATGTTTTTTTAAACCGCATTTCCTTAAATGTGATCCTTAGAGAGTTGTTCTTATTGAACATTACTCCAAGCGCAACTATCATCAAAATAGCTTGTGCAATCAAGGTCGCAAGGGCGACGTATTCAGTTCCTTTTCCTAATTCAAATACAAACACTAGAGTCAAGACAAGTTTAATCACCATCGCAATAATATTGAGCCACAAGATCAAAGTCGTGTTTCCCTTTGCCCTTTCAAGGCCGATAAACACGCTGTTAATAGCAATTATTCCGGTTGTGACCATCTGAATATTGAAATACCCCAGACCGACAGCAATAACTTCTTCTGGAGCATTGAGTGCCCGAAGAATCACATCCCCGAAAGAGAGAACGATAAGTACAACGGCTGAAGCAACCAACACGGCAAGGGCAAATGAAGAGGCTGCATTTTTCCTCGCCTCAGCTATATTTCCTGCGCCGTAATGTCTGGCAACCAGAACAGTCCCTCCTGATGCGATTCCAGCACCGAAAGCAGTTATTGCGGTCTTTATTTGATCAATAAAAACAATGGAAGCAACTTCATTGTGTCCAATAAATGAAACAACGATCAAATCAAAAAATCCGTACAAGTAATTGAACAAAGCATAGACCGCCAAAGGTGCAGTTATTAACGGAACCACTTTCCAAAGATTTCCGGAAAGAATACTATTTCTTCTTTTTTCCTCTTTGGGGGATAATATGATAGAGGTCATAGTAATATTCGCTTTCTTTTTAAGAAAAGAGCACAGAACGTGCTCTTTTATAAAAAACTATTTTTTGATTCGAAGAAGTTCGGAGTAGCAATAGAAATAAGGCGCAAGGCCCTTTATTTCGTTTTCAACGACTTTTTCGGAAAGATAGTAGCCTGTACTCCCATCCCGTCTTTCGTTGTCAAGACCGGCAACCTGGCACGTTCCGCCTAATATAATTTTGCCAGATTCTTCGCGTAGATACTTGTTTTCAATTCCTTTCACCGTTTCAATCCCGATTTTTTGATATTTTATGTCAAGCATTTTCAGCCTGGCGCCTTTCAACATCGAATAGGCAAGCATTGCCGTTCCGCTTGTTTCAAGATAATTACCGGCCAAATCGGGAAATTCTACAAGTTGGTACCACATGGAATACGTTTTGTCACGATATGGAAGCATTCCTTCCAATAGCTCTGAAAGTAGTGCCCCCACCCTTTTTGCTTTGGCATTGTCTTTAAACAGGAATATGTCGTAGATTTCGACAAGCGCCATCGCAAACCATCCGACAGAACGGCTCCAGACGTTGGGTGATCTGCCCGTTTCTTTGTTTGCCCACTGCATGATTTTCTTTTCATCATAAGCATGAAAATATAGTCTTTTTTTCTCATCAAATAGAAACTTTCTGACATTTTCAATCTGATTCATCACATCATCGGCAATGTATTCATCTTCTTTTTCATAACCATAGCGAAGATAAAATATTTGGCCCATATAGAGTCCGTCAAGCCAGATTTGATTTGGGTAACGGAGTTTATGCCAAAAGCTTTTGGAATCGGTGCGAGGATGTGTTTTTAATTGGGATCGCATAGATTCAATTGCTAACTTGTACCGCTTGTCCTTGGTTAAGTCATACATGAAAAACAATACGTTACCTGCTAAGATATTGTCGATGTTGTATTCTTCGAAATGATAATTGACAATTACGCCTGATTCATCGATATGTGCTTCAAGGTATCTTTTCAGGAAATCAAAATAATAGGAGTCATTTGTAAGTTGATAAAACTTCATCGCGGCAATCAACAAAACTCCGTCCTCATAAGACATTCCTTTGAATTCATGATATGGGTTGAATTCATCAATTGTCTGGCGTAAATATTTTTCAATCATTGTCATTCTCCTTTGTCTGCCATAATAAACAGTGTACGAATTTCATTTATATTTTATGTTATTTATTACTTAATAGCAACACTTTTCCTGAAGATTTTCGATAGAAAAAAGCAAGCATTTATGATATGCTTGCTTTGTATTAATTCTATAGTATTTCTATCTTACTAGTTTGTAAACCATCAACGTGCCATCATATGTCCATAATGAACTTCTGGTGACCGCACCAAGATTGGTAGTCCACTAAGTTTGACTTATCGTGGTAACCATAGTATCAATGACAAAGTCAGCTGCGACCGTCTGCTTCGTGTATGAAGCGACGCCTTGGAGCACAACATCAACCATATAGACATTGCTGATAGAAGTCAGGTCGTTGGTTCCTGTAACATGACCTGCATCCGCAGTAGTTTTCAAGGTTCCATTGAAGTAATAGTTTTCGACGCTGATGCCGGTTCTTGATACAAATACCAACCCTTGTTTTCCGATAAGCCACTAACAACGTTGTTTGCATCAATGATGACTGATAGCCTAACAACTCTGGCGATATTAATGGATGCATCATTCTTTACTTCTCCTGCAACGTCGGCAACACGTCCGTCAGAATCATTAGATTTTACTTCCACGGTATTTACGTATATGTCGGAAGCAGTAATAACACTACTATCAATCCGAAGATGACTCCAGCAGCTTGATTTGCATTAAGGGCTGTCGAGTTGAGAATCGTGATATTGTTGATAGTGGATGCAAATCCAGGTGTGCTATATCCAATGAATACTCCAACTCCGTTTGAACTATTTCCTGATACGGAAGAATTCTTGATTGTGATATTGCTAAGAGAATTGCCCGTGCCGTCAATTTCTCCGGCAAGAATCCCTGCCCTGCCTGTCGATACAATGTTAACATTGTCGAGAGTCAAATTATAAATCGTGGATCCCTTGATTTGGGAAAAGACTCCATTTCTGTCGCCTGCACTGATCGAGAGATTGGAAATTGTCTTTTCGTTTCCATTCAATGCCACCAACATAACGTGTTCCGTTTAGATTAACACGCAAAACAGCGCGGTTAATAGCAAAGTCCCGTTCAACTATGGCGCTAGACGATTTCTTGACTTCTCCGAACACACCACCGACACGTTCGCCAGCTGATGTGATTACAGCTTGGATATCAATGTCAGATAATGTAGCTGTTGCGGCATCGATTTGACCGATGATCCCGCCATCGTAACTGGCTCTTCCATTCATATTCAAAATCATGATCTTGTTTATTGCCGACCTTCGAACAGAAAACGTCGTTATAGGTGTACCGATTCGACACCGAAGGCTTTTAACGCATGAAAACAAAAGGCGCCTCTCTACGAAGAAAAAAGCACGCCTGATGTCATTTGAAAATGCAGATTACTGATAAGTTTTTTTGGTTTTGACTGAACTGACTGTTGTGCCACCGGCTATCTGAGGAGATTTAATCTTCGGGTTGTTTTTGTCGGCTTTTTTCTTCTTGTTGCTCTTGTCATTATGCTTTTTATCGTTTTTATCCACTGAAATCCCTCTTTCTGTTTTTATTGATGAATTTATCTTGATATATTCATGGCGTCTATATTATATTGTATTTGGTTCATAAATAATAGATGTTTATCTTATTTTTTTATAATTTCCTTCCCTCAAGCCCACTAATAAAAAACTGGAATGATGAAAATTCCAGTTTTTAATGTTTCAATAATGATTATTTCCTATTTAATCAGGCAATTCACAATCAATATATTTCCGCTCACAAGACCTATGTAAAAGTGAAAATACTAAAGCATCGTATTTAAGTATAGATTTATAAATCTGTCAATAGTTCATACTCTTTTAGTTAAAATAATAGTTTAGAAGTGATAAAGTCTTCTTTTATGATTTATATTGTTCAACAATTCTGGTATACAAACGAAGAGGGTATTGCCCATCATGTGCTTCACCTGCCACCATGCGTGACATCTCAGATGGTTTTGTAATACGTACAACACCTGCTTTTTTGAACATATAAGCATAGATATCATATTTACTTTCCGTTGTTAATATACTAGCTGTCTGAATATGATTTTTATGTGGTTTAACAGTTTGAATGATATGTGTGTTTGGACACATTTTGATCCAAACATTACGGTATAGCATCGATAGTGTTAATTCACTGTCATCTGAAGTAATCACACTGATACCATCTGTTTTCCATATTTTTTTGTTTGTTCGTGATTGTTCTAATTTCTCATTATATAATTCAATAGCATTTTTGCTTCTAATTCCATACGGTACTGGTTTATGTGTTTTATTTGCTTCGACAAATAAATCAAAAAATCTCGAAGCGAACTGATCAAGTTCTTCTCTTGATGTTGTATCAACAAATATGCCTTGTGCTGAAGAACAAAGCATTTGATCTGTCATAGCAATATGATGCGCTAAACCTGTCAAGTCTTCGTTTGATGCATCTACTGATGCATATGCGAATGATAATTTGTGTCCCCATTCGATGATTTTTGCATTGATTGGCGCCATACTTCTAACTGCCTTAACAGCTGCATCTCCCCCCCATACAATGATTGCATCAGCAATGTTTGCTAAATCTTGCAATGTTGCAGTTTCTGTAGAAGGAACATCAAAAACATAAATATATTCTTTTAGTTTCGGTTCAATTTGAATCAATTCAGACAATAAAGCTACTGATACACCTCTATCACCTGAAGGAAGTTTTAAGATATTTATGTTACCTGCTAGTAATCCTTCCATGACTGAATATGCGGGTAATGCATCTACATTTCCAGCAGCAATATGAAACAAAATACCAAGTGGTTCAATCGAACGTATATTTTTTTCATTTAGTGGTTCCAATTGAGAATTTACTGTACCTAATTCTAATTTGATTTTTTCAAGTAAAGCTTGTTCTTCAAACATCGGAATATGTTGTAAGAAATAGTCATATGGAATATCGAATTCTTGTAACAAAGGAATAATCAAGTCATCAAAATCTTTATTTTTCACTTTTTGTGCTAATACATCACACGCTTTAATCACATCTTTACTTTGCAATGGTTCTACAGATGATAGTGTGTGATAACAATCTTCTCTTAAAGATTCAATGATTTTCTTCTGTTCTATATTTTCTAATATTTGTCCTTTATAAAGAATCATCTTATTCCTCCTTACTCAAAAGTAATTCTTCTGCTCCCTGAGCACAAGTTACGACATCTTTTATACCGACACGCCCAATGATTTCTAGAAAAGGAGAATATTCACCACATTCACAACCTTCATCATGTAAAATACCTAAGTCATCTGTCATGACAGATAATAAAGGTGTTCCTTCCGTCATTGGTGTCAATAAATTGATTAATCCTAATTTGCCATTTGGTATTGGTTCAAATGTATCTGGGTCTCGGATAATCACTCGTGAATATGCAGGAACATGAAAATGATGACTCCTACAATCCGTATACAAAATTGGATGTTCTACAGCGCCAAAGAATTCAAAGATATGTGCATCATCTATTCCAAGAACATCATATACCATTTTGTAAAATTCTTTCTTATCTACTTTTTCAGCATAGAATTGCTTCCAGCCACCACCGATAGTTACAATTGATCCTTTTGGCATTTGCAGTTTGATACCTTCATCATTCATTTCCTTTAGTAAAAAGTAGGTATATGCAGGAAATCCTATCGTACGTATCGGAGTTTTTTTCATAGAAGCAAGTATAAATTGTTGTTTCATATAATCTAAATCAACTTTATATCCATCTTTTGTCCATCTTATCGCGTAAATTCGTTTTTTAGCAGGTGCGACAAAAGTAAATCCGAATGCCGTTTTCATTATTCCTGCATCGCTGTGTTTTGTAGGTTCAAAACCAAAGATTAAATAGGTTACGGGTCTTAAAGACCATAATTTATGATATGAAAATATTTTTTTAATCATCAAAAATCCATGCCACAAGTCACCAAAACTCAATGCAATTTTACTTGATACACCAGAAGATGTCCCTGAGGAAGTTGCCTTAATCGGCATTCTACATAAAGGTTTAGAATAGAGTTTGTGATGTTTAAAATATAATGTAGGTAAAAAAGGTAACCGTATAACATCATCCATGGAAGATATCGTTGCTGGATCAAAATGAGCTTCATCTAAAATACGTTTATAATCTTCACAATGAGTATAATGATAGATAGCATTTTCTTTCATTGCTTGAACAAATAACTGATCAGATTGCTCTAGTTCGTAAGGTTTTTTTATTCGAAACAGTTTTCTTACGTATTTTCTGTTCATTACTAGCCCTCCCATTCTAATTTATTATTACTTCATTTCAAGCAAAATGATAGTTTCAACGTGTGTCGTCATCTCCAACTGAAACAAGAAAAGACGTACCTGTTCCATCAGTTGAAAGAGACATCAAAGCAGACAACCGCCATCAAATTGGAAACAGGTGCTAATCAATTACAGGACACTACGGAAATTTTCAAAGAAATTAAATAAGCGTTTTTGAGGAAACTTGTCTACGAATATCTCCATTTCGATACTCTTCGAAAATAATTAGTGATGATTTCCAAAAATGATACACAATAATTTCAAAACCGACAGGCAGGCAAATTCTAGCCGTTATGTCAGGATTTAATTTCACTTACTGCAAAAGTCGGGATCGACTACATAAGGGTGTAAATGTGCATACAATTTTCGTAGCGGTGCAACGGAATTAAATTATCAAGGCTGTCAAAAACTAACTCTTAGAATCCAGATAATTCGCGTAGAGGAGATTTGTCTGATGCAAAAAGAATTCGGCTATTTTGTTTCGATTCAATCCTTGTTCGAACATCTTTTTGCAATACACGACTTCGCCGATAATAATGATGTTTTCTTTTTTGCTGAAGTAAATTGGAATAATAGGCAAATCAATGTTTCTTTTTTGCAGGTATCCTTTTGCCAATAACACAAATCCAGCTTGATAATTATCTAGGATTTCTTTGTAACCATCATCCGAATCTTCAGGAAAAATCAATATAGAATTGCCGGAATCAAGATGCTTGATGCTAATATCTATCGTGTGATGCAGACGCAAATCCCGATAGGTGGGAATTACATGCATAGCTACAAAAACAAGCTTGGAAAAGGGGGCGAAAAGGGTTGAAAGAATGAAAGCTGCGGTTTTTCCGTATTCGCGTTGTTTTCTATAGAACACATGGAAAAGATAATTCCATCTTGCGCGAAAATTCTCGGTCATCTGGTGTACTCCCCAAGGAATAAAAAGACTGGGGAAATACAAAGAAAGCGTTATTGGCCCCACCGCAGCACTGTGGTTGGATATATAGATGGCTTTTTCTGGCAGATTTGTATTTCCGATAATGACAGGGGTTTTTTTGAAAATACGCATAATTGCCATTATTACCGTGACAATGGGCCCGAATTTAGTCAACTTAGATATCTTTTTCATCATAAACCTCAAGCATTATGTCATAATATGTATCTTCACATTTATTTCCGTCTATTAATTCTTGTGAATATGAACCATACTGAAGAGAATCACCTGATGGAATCAAATAATTATGAAGCATATACATGTCACACGAAACCAAGAAGAAATCCGAATAAGACACTTTATAGTCATCTCCTGTCATAAAATAATAAGGTCACAGTAATGGCGTTGTTTAAAATGGAAAACTGTCCTGTCATACTCAAGTTGCTTTTCTGGAAGCAATTCGTATGCATATGACTTTGTTGCCCTCTGTTCAATTGCAGTTTGAATCCACTTTTATCCAATATAAGAGAACATCTAAATTATGCTCCTTCGAAAAGGCATTTTGTCTTTACCCTAAAACAGATAATTACCGTGCCAGTAATTATCTGCTATTTTATAATATTATTCAGAATGATTTTTATTTGTGTACATCAGTTCATCCAGTATTTTCACAAATTCGTGAACACTTCCATGGATTGATTTGTCAAATACTTGTGCACCAAAACTTAACTTCACTTCAAAAGGAAACTTATTAATCTTATTGAAATCATCGAAATTGTCATTTAGTTTTTTTAGCGTTGTTTTCAGTGACTCAGGGTTGTCAAGTTTGAAGATTACACCAAACTCATCTCCTCCAATACGGGCAATGAAATCATTTGGATCAAAGCTTTTTAATAAAAGCAAGGAGGTTTCCTTTAAAACCAAATCTCCCATATAATGGCCATATTGGTCGTTGATCATCTTGAAATGGTCAAGATCAGCGATGATTCCTGCCAAATAGTAATTTCGTCTTTTTATTTTTTCAATCACATTTATATAATTGTCAAATTCGCGTTTATTGAATAAATTGGTTAAATAATCAGTATTTGCTCGTTTAGATTGGACGAAAACAAAGACCATGAACACCGAAATCATTGTCATCGGCCAAACGAGTAATAATCCATAGAAAAATGCTTGTATGATTCCACCAACAGCTGGAGGTATTATGAATAATAACATTGGATAAAATGATGATTTGCGAATTCCTTTTCGATACTTAATTATAAGAAAAGTAGCAATAAGAACAAAGGAATAGGTATAAATCATATATGGCCAATAGAGATTTCCTCTAAAGTACGTGTTCGAAGAATCTATGAAAAAGAACCCATTTACAAACATGCTCATTATTGATGTTGCAGTAAATAGAATCATGGGAATTAAAACTAATCGATGGATTTTTTTTATTCGCATTCTGTCTTTATGAATAAAAAAGTCGACATAGTCAAGCCAAAGCAAGGATAGAAATGGAGCAATCCAGTAAAACATAAAACTCGAACAATTATTGAGAAAATACATGATGGTTCCTGGTTGTTTGTCTACGAAGCTTTGGATAAGGTCGAAAAAAAGCAAAGCCATGTTAATTAAAATAATACCTGTAAACAAAAGGTTATCAAAGCGGGATTTATCACTTTGACGTCGTATACTAATTAATATGATGAGCAAAATGAAAAACGAAATTGAATATGATTCAACCGCATTTATCACAATAACACCTCCCGGTTTTCAATTACTACTCTACTCATGTTTCCATATTCTAGATGACTGTGTTGATTATTGTCTCTACATACCCAAGTTGCTTTTTATATTATATAGTTTTTTTTAGATAAATAGAATAGGTTAACATGTTTTTCACTTAAAATTAATTGCCTGATTTATTCATATAAAAAACTGGAATAGTAGAAATGAAGTGATAAGATGTTAGTAGACACGTAAAAATGTTTATTATCATCTTTTTCTTTATGTAATGTTTTAGATTTTGTATTGAAAGGCATTCAATCCTGTCTGTATTGGAATTATTTAGAATTAGTGATTTAAGATAGTTATCCACAAAGGAGGGATAAAATATGGGAAGACCGAAAGGGAAAAACTATATCTACCACAACACAACTTCATAATGTTATCCAGGATTCCTTGAAATTTATCCCTCAAAATGAGCGCGACGAGGAAATTAAGAAATCATGTCAAAGGTCATTTCAAGCACTAAGAATCGATGTTAATCATGAACTAGAGGTATTGTTTGAATTTTTAGAAAAAATACCAAAAATATTATCCAAGGGTGGACAAGTCGCCATTCTGTCATTTCATTCGGGAGAAGATAGACTAGTTAAAAAGTCCTTCCAGCATTTTTTTAGAGAGAGCATTTATCAAGAAGTAGCAAAAGACCCAATTCGCCCAACACAAGAAGAATAAAATTCTAACCCTCGTTCCCGCTCGGCAAAACTTAGATGGGCAATAAAAGCATAAAACAATAAATTTTTGTGATAAGGAAGAATAAGTTTGATCTAATTTCATTTTGTATTTTTGAAATGTTCTTCAATAAGTTGACAAAAAAACAAGCATAATCACTCTTAATTTGAATGATTATGCTTTTTCATTTATTGGAACAAACTTATTTAAACTTGTAGCGTCAATAATGACATGCTTTCCACATGTGTCGAGTGGTGCCATGTGCTATACATAAGTAGATTAGGTGCTTTATAAACAGATAAAAATTAAAAACGCTCCGAAGAGCGCATGATTGAATCATGTGTAAGACTACCTATTTTGATACAATTACGCACCCTATCAAAATTTACGCACCCTTACTGATATTTGCGCACCCCTGTTAAAATTTACGCACCCCCGTCATGCTATTCACTTCTTTTTAATTTATATCCTCATAAACATTGTATATACGAGGAGTTTTACTCTGTTTCATAAGGAGTTTGTCTTGATATTCATTAAAAATATAGCGTGTTTCACTCTGGAGTTATACCAAGTTTACTGTTTTTGCACTAGAAGTTTACAGCTTTAAGCACAATGGTAATATATCCAAAAAATTTCATTGACAAGTTCTAAGTAACAACGTTTAGTTCTTACCCCGATTGTCATATTTTTCACTAAGAGAATAGTTAGTCAATATGGAGTTTTACTTTGTTTCATACGCAGTTGCTTTTAAACAAGAAAAAGAGCAAGATTTTTACCTATCTTACTCCTTCAATTCTATGCATATTGTATCATGATTACTGTTTATATTTCATACCAATTCAACTTGAAAGCATTTTCTAAGTTAAATATCATTTTGTTTTCCGAATAATATTAATGGGAGTGCTCTTCATGAATATGACCATTGGTATGCTAATAGAAACTACAAGCAGAATAAATGATGCTATCGCTCCAACCATCAGCATCCCAAAATCAATCTTGAAAAAGACTAGTCCTGAATGAATATCTTTTACAAAATCATAATTAATCTGATGCATAAGCGCATAACTCGCTGGAATGGATATTGCATATGAAAGCGAAGCTATTATTACTATCTGCAATCCAAAAATCAGTGCAATATCTTTGTTTCTAGCCCCAAGTGCCTTTAATATGCCAATCTTGTAATTGAATTTCTTTATACTAAAAAGCGCAAAAAATGTCAATACAATAAAAGTCGTTATTACTAGAGGTATTAAGATATTCACTGCAAAATCCTTTACATCTTCCAGGTAAGAACTTGAATTGTCGACCAACAAACCAAAGGCGTTATAGTCTACATATCCTACTTCATAGTATTCGGGATTTTCATCATAGAACTCATCTGTTTTTGGAACATAGTTAAATTGTTCTAGAACTCCAAGATTAACAGTCCAGTTTGTACCTAAAGACAGATATATTTGCCGAAAATCAGAATTCATCAAAATTACATTCTCAACATTTGGCTCATAATACAAATATGTAGAACTGAGAATAGCGATGTCTTCAATGATTCCTATAATAGACATACTGTTGTTATAGATATAAGTTCTTTCTATACTCCAATCATATAGAGACTTGTTACAAGTAATATAGTGTGATTCCAAGAATTCTTCCATTATCGCATCCGAGAGATCGTTAGGATTGATATTCAATATCGAAGACACCTGACTCTTGGTCAAAATGATTCCCGATTTTGACTCATATGAATCTGTCGTAGCGATAAAATCGTAACTTGTACTAGTGGTGTATCTCAGTTTTTTTATATCCATATCTTGTAGTTCTAGCACGCCATTTATATCGTGTGCAAGTGTAGTATTAAATACTGAGAGATAATTCCCTTCATTATATAATTCCTGAATAAATTCTGGCTTGCAAAATATGGATTGTAAACTTGCAAGATATGTCTCTTCAAAATCATGATTACTATTCTCATTTTCAATATAGGCGTATAGTTCATAATCGCTTTTCAAGATTCCAGCGATTTTCATTTGAAGATTTGTTTGCTGATCGACTAGGACAGTATCTATGCTGTCTTCAATACTACCAGATAAAACTCCTCTTTGTATCAAAGAGAAAACCATATAATCATATAAAAGAACATCGTTTGTTTCTTCGGGTAATGATCCGTAGAGTAATTCCATATGAAATTGATTGAAATTATCGACTTCTATCGCTTCTCGGAAACTTATGGCTTTATAAAGAAACCTACTGCTGTTATCGAATATGGTTGTATCTGTAAAATCTTGAAAGTTCTTATTGAAAAAATATGAAGGATAGAATTCGGCTTTCTGATCAACTAGTGCGCTAAGCGCTTGTATATCATCTTTTTCAACTTTCTCATAAAAGAGTTGCGGTCCGTTGACTACTTCTTCTTCCCCATCTATCATGTAGATAAGAGGTTGATCGATGTATTTAGTAATCTGAATTACATTTTGATTATTTTCCTGTAGAGTATATGCATATGCCTTTAGTGAATCATATTCAACTAAAGACCCGAAAACATTTGATAAAGAAAACGTTGATAACAATAGTAGGAACATAATACCAGTAAGCAGGATTGAATGAAAGATATTGTCTTTAATCATAATTAAGGAATCTTTAACAGTAAATCCCCGATAACTCTTTGTAGGCAGATTTTTCTGCTTTCCATTCCTATTATCATTTATGACTTCATCACTTGTTACTTTTCCGTCTTTTAGGTAAATCTTCCGATCGGAATATCTATCGGCGATATCAATATCGTGCGTTACAAGAATCACTAGTCTTTTTTTCGATATTTCCTTAATTAATTCAATTATTTCTTCAGCTGTTTGGCTATCAAGATTACCTGTTGGTTCATCACAGAGCAGAATTCGTGATTCTTTAGCAAGGGCTCTTGCTATCACCACACGTTGCTGTTGCCCTCCGCTAAGTGTGTTGATTTTTCGATTTTCCATTCCTGATAAACCGACACTTCTTAAGGCCTCTGTTGCTTTGGCAAGAATTATTGCTTCATCTGTCTCTTGTAATCTGATTGCTAATTTGATGTTATTGATAACAGAATATTCATTAAGCAGATTATAATCTTGAAACACAAAACTCACAAATTGATTTCGATAATTATCCGAATCATTTGCTGAAAATTCACAGATATCTTCTCCCATGAAAAAAATGCTTCCGGATGTCGGCGCATCAATTCCTCCGATCAAATTCAAAAGTGTGGTTTTTCCACTCCCACTCTTTCCATAGATAGTTGTTATCCCCAAATCATGGAAAACAAGGCTGATATCATCCAGCGCTGTTACGCTGATACCAGCCTTTTGATTAATCGTATATTTCTTTGTTATGTTCTTAAGTAATAGCATATATTTTACTACTTTCTTTTTATTCTCCATATTGCCAATGAATATTTTCTAGGTCGAAGTCTTGATAATCAGTAAATGTCTTAAAACCTGTCCCGTATTGATGCCACATTACGGTATAATTAAGCACATCATCTGCATTAATATCATCCAAGCCTAAAGTGTGACCCATTTCGTGAATGGCTACATGCTTCTTTTGATCGAGTGAGTAGCTGGTCATATAATACTGATTATAATTAATAAATGAGGCATAGATTTGATAATTGCTATAAGCATAACTATTCTGTGCTGGGTATCCATCATTAGTATTATACATATAAAATCTGAAATTTGAAGTATCTACTGATGAAGTGCCGATATTCAGATTACTGCTCGAACTATTTGCTTTAACAATTGACCATTGTGCAGAAGTAAGATAATCTCCTGATATATTGCCTGTGTAGTAATAGGCAGAGCAATTTTTTAGAGTCAAATACGAATCTCCTACTGGGATATATGCGTTTTCATATCCATAATTATCCATTACATACTGCATCTGTGAATTTGTACAAGATGATAAAAATCCTGTAATCGCTAATAGTACAAATGCGCCAAACATTCTTGGTAGCCTGTTCAATCTCATAATTAATATCTCCTCGTATAATATGTAGTGTAGATTTGAACTTTCGAAGCTCACTACATATTT
>CAZLAQ010000015.1:0-48951 GCA_964557695.1 uncultured Candidatus Izemoplasmatales bacterium
AACATCTCTTGTAATGTCTTTTTATTTTGTGTCCACTAAATGGGGTTCACTTTAAAGTTAATCAGCCTGTCCTATTTTTTTAATCAAGAGAAATCTATGATGATCATAGCTGATTCTGTTGTCAAGCTTTGAACTCCAATCGTAAAGCCCAAAGCAGTATTGTCATACCAAAGGTAGTTCGGGTAGACAGTTAGATTGAAGACATCGCCTTGCATGAACAAATCAGTGTTTTCGACATAACCGTATTCATCGATTTCTCCACCCATATCAGCTTCAATGAATTTTATTAGTTTGTTAATAGTATCTGAATTATTGTTATTGAAGATGCTATAATATGCAGAATCGTTATCATATCCGTTATCGATTCTTGCGCTTATGTGATAGATTACTACGCCAGGGACCGTGAACAAGGAATCAGGATCATCATCGTTCAAGTCGAAAGGTGTGTAATAACTTACTAAGAAATACTCTGTGAAAATCGTATATGTCCAATGTTTCTTGACCATGATTACGTCACCAGAAGACATAAAAGGCTCGATTTCAATTGTCATCGACTCGGTTGCAACCATCGGAGTAACCCAATCCAACAATATTTTGGAAAAAGGATTGTGATCTCCTGCCGTATTGTCCATCATATCTGCTAATCCAAGTCCGCCAGAATTATATGGTCCAGCCGGATCATAATCGTAATAATCATCAAGGCCAAGCATATGACCTGTTTCATGAATCACAGTCCTGGCGTTCAAAGGTTCATCGTTTTCAAAAAAGAAGTCGCTTCCAGACCAGACAAAGTAGTAAGGTTCGACACCATCGAAAATATCGCCTTCCCAAATGTAAATATCTTTGTATCCCCACCATAAGTCAGAACCTTCGTTCTCATCATATGTAACTGGAGCGGTATAGATTACATAAACACCGTCAATGTAGCCGTCATTATTTTGATCGTAATCGGAATAATCGATCACGTCGTCATAATAAACTAATAATTCATAGATCAAATCGGAATCAGGATGCGTGACTTCGTCTTCACTATATAAGTAATCATCGTGCAAATAATCCCATTCATACAATTTATCATACTCATCCGCGTAATATGTGGAAGGGTGATCGGCCCGGTAAAAGCCATAAACATCTGCGCTGAGGTTAAGCTTTCCATATGAACTTTTCCAATAATAACTATTGACAGATTCATAGGCAAGATCATCAGAACTACCGTTAAAGGCAAGCTCGATTTGTGCTAGATTGATCCCAGATGTTGCCTGTGGATAATCAGAAAAATCAACAGCGAAGACTAATACTGTTTGTTCGCCTATAGCCGGAATCCCGATAACATCCATTTCATCCTGCAGCGTGCTGTAGCCATTAGGAATCATCGGAAATACCGGATTTGTCGTCGTGTTAGTGATTGGAGTTGTTGCAGAAGTGGTCAAAAGACTGGAAGTAGAAGTCATCAATTCTGTAGATGTGACTAATCCCGTTGCAGTAGTAGACGCTTCCGGGGTTGTAGAAACAGAGGCTGTCGAAGTCTGATTGGAAGTGGTGGTGGCGATTGTGGTTGAGGGAATAATCAACTGACAAGCTGAAAGAGCAAAAATATAGATTGCCAGAATTGCCAAAATAAAAATTCTTTTCATGATGTCCTCCTAATATATGCAAAATAATTATATCATAACATTATCTCAAAACAAAATTGAAATGCACTTGAAATCAGATTTTCATAAAAGCATTGACACATTCAAGAAGGATATGGCACAATAGCCTTATGAATTATATAAGTTACGCTATATAGAACGGAGGAATCAGAATATGCCATCCGAAAAAACACAAGCCTTGATTGAAAAGGGAAGAGAATTCATTCGTTATGATGCAGTTGATGATGATGAATTTGAGCTCACAGATCAACAGAAGAAACTACCGCAACCACCGCTCACAAAAGAAAAAATGAGTCAGAGACAAATAAAATTACCAATCGATTTTCAAGGTTTGAATCTCAAAAACGATATTATAAGTATCATCCGTGATCGAGAAAGCCACCGCGTCTACACCGATAATGAGATGACGCTTACCCAGCTGGCCTATCTATTGTGGGCGACACAAGGGATCAAAAGCATCAGAGGAAACAACTACGCTACCTTGAGAACTGTACCTTCAGGCGGTGCTCGTCATGAATTTGAAACGTACCTTGTGATCAGAAATGTTGAAGGATTATCTCCGGGAATGTACCATTACTTACCTTTGACCCACCAAATCGAATTCTTATCAAAACTGGAAAATATGGAAGATCAACTTACTGAAGCTTTATCCGAACAAAGATGGGCTGCAAAAGCCAATGTGGTCTTTATTTGGACTGTAATTCCATATCGATCGGAGTGGAGATATACTCATTTTGCCCATCGAATCATCTTGGTTGATATTGGGTATGTCAGTCAAAATCTCTACATCGCTTGTGAATCGATCGGATTAGGGACTTGCGCCATCGGTGCATTTGACCGCAAAAAATGCGACTCACTTATCGGCTTGAATACAGAAGATGAATTTACGATCCTTGCCTCACCAGTCGGAACTGTGATTCAGTCAAACAAAGATAAAGAACAAGATTTTTATGCTTTTTTGAAACAAGAAGAATAAAAAAATTAGTTTATCGAGATTCACATCGCCCTAAATCAACCAATTTGATTTATGGCGATTTTCATTTGTCAAAACCCATTGTCAAAGTCTTCTAACAAGCAGAAAACGCTTTCTTTTTACTGCTGTTTATTATATAATAAAAAGGAAGGTCGGGTGATATCGTGATTGAAATCAACGGAACTAATTTGGATTTGATGTCATTTATAAAAGTGGCTAGATTTAAGGAAAAAGTAGCCATATGCGAAAAAAACAAAGCCTTGATTTGCAAGGCCCGAGACTATGTCACAAGCATTGTGGAAAGTGAAAAACCAGTATATGGGATCAATACCGGTTTTGGCAACCTTTCCAGTGTCGCAATTGAAAAGCGTGAGGTTAGCAAACTTCAAAAGAATTTGTTGATGAGTCATGCCTGTGGCGTTGGCGAACCTTTTTCAGAAGAGATAACGAGAGGCATGATGCTTCTAAGAATAAATGCTTTGATCAAAGGGTACAGCGGTATCCGTTTGGAAGTCTTGGAAAAACTATTGGAGATGTTAAATAAAAATGTCATCCCGGTTGTATTTTCACAAGGTAGTCTCGGAGCGAGTGGAGATTTGGCACCATTATCGCATATGAGTCTTCCGCTGCTTGGCTTGGGTGAAGTGTTTTTTGAAGGCATCAGAATGAGTACCGCTTCCGGCTTGGAAAAATCAGGCATTGTTCCGCTTGATTTTCTACTAGCCAAAGAAGGCCTGAGCCTAATCAATGGAACCCAAGCGATGACTTCAGTCGGATCCATTACTTTGTATGACGCTTTTAACCTAGAAAAAACAGCTTCGTTGTCACTTGCTTTATCTATGGAGGCTATAGAGGCCATTATCGACGCTTTCGATCCTAGAGTCCATGAATTAAGAGGACATATTGGTCAAATCGATGTCGCAAAACGTGTCAAAACGATTCTATCCACCAGTAAACTTATTACCAAAGATGGTGAATTGAGGATTCAGGATGCATATTCAATTAGATGTGCTCCCCAAGTTCATGGAGCTTGTCTTGATGCATTAAGGCATGTATTAACTATTGTGGAGACGGAAATGAACGCCGTGACCGACAATCCGATCGTATTCGCCGAAGCCGGAGATGTTATCAGTGCTGGAAATTTCCATGGCGAGCCACTGGCACTGGCATTTGATTATCTTTCAACAGCGGTCAGCGAATTAGCAAATATCAGCGAACGCAGAATCGAAAGACTCGTCAATTCCAGTCTTTCCAATGGGCTGCCGCCTTTTCTTGTCAAAAAACCGGGAATCAATTCCGGGTTTATGATCGTTCAATACAGTGCCGCCTCGCTTGTCAGTGAAAATAAAGCATTCGCCCATCCGGCCAGTGTTGATTCCATACCATCTTCCGCAAACCAGGAAGATCATGTTTCGATGGGAACAATCTCAGCCAGAAAAGCCGCAATGATTCTGAATAACGCGCGAAAAGTCATCGGTATGGAACTTTTCACCGCTTGTCAAGCCATCGATTTTCGCGGCTCGGATAAACTGGGAACAATCACTTCCAAGACCTATAAAACCATCAGAGAACATATTCCATTCATTGAAGAAGATTGCTTGATGTATCCATATATTCATCTAATAGAGCAATTGATTATCTCGGATAAATTTAATCATGTTTTTTCCGGAGGTGAATATTGATGATGTTGGAAAGACAAGTTTCATTAAAAGATGTTTTCCAAGAACTTCCAGAATATCCCGAATTTAATTCTAGCATAAGGCGGGCTCCAAAAAGAGAATTCAATCTGAATAGAGCTGAAACAGAATTGGCATTAAAAAATGCTTTGCGCTATATCCCTGAAGCCTGGCAAGATCAACTGGCAGGAGAATTTCTCGATGAATTGCTGACAAGAGGAAAAATCTACGGATATCGTTTCCGCCCTCAGGGCAGGATTTTTGGCAAACCGCTCGATGAATATAAAGGGCTGATAATCGAAGGTAAAGCTTTTCAAGTCATGATCGACAACAATCTTGATTTTGAGATTGCTCTTTATCCATATGAACTTGTTACGTATGGAGAAACAGGCAGCGTCATGCAAAACTGGATGCAGTATCACCTAGTCAAGAAATACTTAGAAATAATGAATGACAATCAGACTTTGGTAATGATGTCGGGACATCCTTTGGGATTATACCAATCCGCGAAAACGGCTCCGAGAGTATTGATGACCAACGGTCTAATGATCGGACAATTTGACAATTTGCATCATTTCAACCGTGCTTCGTCCCTTGGTGTCGCCAACTACGGTCAAATGACGGCAGGCGGCTGGATGTATATTGGACCACAAGGTATCGTTCATGGCACATATTCGACATTACTTAATGCTGGAAGAAGCAAATTAGGCATTAAAGAAAGAGAAGACTTAAAAGGGAAGCTATTTGTTTCATCAGGTCTTGGTGGAATGAGCGGAGCGCAAGGCAAGGCAATCGAAATCAGCGGTGGTGTCGGCATTATTGCGGAAGTCGATTATTCCCGTATCGAGACAAGGAAAAATCAAGGCTGGGTTAGCAAAGTCGAATCTGCCCCCGCAAAAGCTTTTGAAGATGCTCGTAACGCTATTAATGACAAACAGCCCATGGCCATAGCTTTTCATGGAAATATCGTTGATTTGTTGGAATTTGCTGTTAAGCACAAAATACCGATTAATCTTGCTTCAGACCAGACAAGTTGTCACGCTGTTTATGATGGAGGATATTGTCCCGTAGGGATATCTTTTGCTGAACGAACCAGACTCTTGGAAACCGACAAAGACAAATTTATGGAACTAGTTGATGCAAGCTTGAAAAGGCATTTTGTCGCTATTAAAAATCTAGTCAAAAAAGGGACATACTTTTTTGATTATGGCAATAGTTTTCTAAAAGCCATCTACGATTCGGGCATAAATGAGATTTGCATGAACGGAGAAAACGATCTTGATGGTTTCATATGGCCAAGTTATGTAGAAGATATTATGGGACCTTTGTTATTTGACTACGGTTATGGACCTTTCCGTTGGGTTTGCTTGAGCGGAAAAGATAGCGATCTTGAAAAAACGGATCAAGCCGCAATGAAATTGATTGACAAAAACAGACGATTTCAAGATTATGACAACTACATGTGGCTTAAAAATGCCGCATATAATAAACTTGTCGTGGGAACAAAAGCCAGAATTCTATATCAAGATGCTGCCGGCAGACTGAAGATTTCACTCAAGTTCAACGAATTGGTAAGAAACAAAGAAGTTGGTCCAATCATGCTAGGTAGAGACCATCACGATACTGGAGGTACCGATTCTCCTTTTAGAGAAACAGCAAACATCAAAGACGGATCAAATATCATGGCGGAAATGGCAACGCAAGTTGCCTTAGGAAATTCCGCCAGAGGCATGAGTCTTGTAACACTGCATAACGGTGGTGGAGTCGGCATCGGAAAAGCCATAAACGGTGGATTTGGCATGGTTTTGGATGGTTCCGAAAGGGTCGATGAAATATTGAAATCAGCTGTGACATTCGATGTTATGGCGGGAGTATCCCGAAGAGCCTGGGCAAGAAACGAGAACGCACTATCTGTTGCCAGGGAATTCAATCTTCAAGACAACAACTCATTGATAACCATCCCGTTTATCACAAATGAGGAGAAGATCAAAAAAATTATCAATGATTATTACAGAAACGGAGAACAATGAAATGGCAAAAATTGTAGAAAGTGTGCCAAATTTTAGCGAAGGTAAGGACAAAGCAAAAATCGAAAGAATCATTTCTGTTTTTTCAAAACACCCCAACATCAAACTACTCAGCTATGAACCCGATTCAGACTATAACCGAACAGTCGTGACGCTTATCGGAGAACCTGAACCGATGATTCAGGCTTTACTTGAATTTATCGGAGTTGTTTCTCAAGAGATCGACCTCAATTTTCATCATGGAGAACATCCTCGTATGGGAGCGGTCGATGTGATTCCTTTTGTGCCGATCGAAGAAGTGACACTGAAGGATTGCGTCGAATATGCAAAGAGATTGGCACAGCTTGCGAATGAAAAATACGACATTCCTGTGTTTTTATATGCGGAAGCTGCGTCTGCTCCAGAAAGAATTATGTTGCCTGACATCCGCAAAAGCGAATTTGAAGGCATGAAGGAAAAAATCAAAGATCCAATCTGGCATCCCGATTATGGAAAACCAGAAATACATCCCACTTTTGGTGTGGTTGCAATCGGCGCCAGACATCCTTTGATTGCCTATAACATAGATCTTGATACTGCCGATGAAAAAATCGCCAATAGTATTGCCAAGGCAATTCGGAAATCGAGTGGAGGATTCCAATACATTCAAGCCGGGTCGGCATATTTGGAAAAAAGAGGTCATGTACAAGTGACAATGAACATCCTTGATTACAAAAAAAACCCGATTTACAGAATATTTGAGACCGTAAAAATGGAAGCCAAAAGATATCAAATAACTGTCACCGGCGCTGAAATCGTCGGATTAGTTCCAAAAGACGCGCTTGTCAAATCCTTGGAATACTATTTCAGTGTATTTTTTATTCCTTTGTCTTTCAAAGAAATTGATGTTGATACTTTAGTAGAAAAAGCAACGAAATATTTAATGCTCCGAGACTTCGATAAATACAAAATTATTGAATTCAATTTATAAGGAGGAAATAAATGTACGCCGATTTGATTGTGACAAATATCAAAACGCTTTATACATGCAATCTTATTCCTCCTGTCAGAGGCAAGCAGATGAATGAAGTAACAGTCATAGATAATCCATTTATTGCCATCAAGGACGGAAATTTCCTTGATTTTGGCAACCATGATTATCATCAGTTGATAAACGAAAAGACTAAGCTGATAGATGCTGAAGGTATGATTGCCATTCCCGGTCTTATCGATTCACATACTCATCTTGTCTTTGGCGGTTCCAGAGAAGACGAGTTTGCAAAAAAGATCAAAGGAGTACCTTATCTTGAAATTTTAGCTTCCGGAGGAGGAATCCTGAATACTGTTAAAAAAACAAGAACAGCATCTTTTGATGAATTGATGAAACAGGCACATGATTCTTTGGATGAAATGTTATTATTTGGTGTAACCACAATCGAAGCCAAATCCGGATATGGCTTGGATCTCGAAACTGAAATCAAACAACTTGAAGTCGCAAGGCAATTGAATAAAAACCACCCTATTGAATTATTTTCGACATATCTTGGAGCCCACGCTCTGCCAAAAGAATACGAAAACAAGAAAGCCGAATATATTGACAAAGTGATTCGAGACCTTGAAGTCATCAAGGCCAATAACCTGGCGATTTTCGTGGATGTATTCTGCGAAAAAGGCATTTTTGAAATCAAGGACACTAAAAAAATCCTCGAAGCCGCCAAGAATCTTGGATTCATTCCGCGAATCCACGCTGATGAAATAGCCTCCCTCGGTGGAACACGGTTGGGAATTGAAATGAAAGCAGCGAGCGTGGATCATTTGATGGCAATCAGTCAGGAAGACATCAAGAAACTCGGACATTCAAATACGATCGCCAATCTTTTGCCAGCCACATCCTTTTACTTAAACAAAGCGTATGCCCCGGCAAGAGATTTGATTGATAATTTAGCTGCGGTTTCCATTGCCAGCGATTATAACCCCGGGTCATCGCCATCAGAAAACTTCCAGTTGACAATGCAACTGGCAGGGAACAAAATGCAAATGACTCCGTTTGAAATTCTTACAGCATCGACTATCAATCCTGCCTTCAGTCTGGGAATTGCTTCAAGACTTGGCGGTATCGAAATAGGCAAACAAGCTGATTTTGTCCTCATGAAAGCAAAGAATCTCGATTATCTGATTTATCATTATGGAGTCAATCATGCAAGACATGTTTTCAAAAAAGGCGTACAAGTTGTTAAAAACAGACAAATTATCAATAGTGAGGCGATATAATGAAATTAACCGAACTAGGACTCGTCGAGTTCCTAAATGAAATCGATTCGAAATCCCCAGCTCCCGGAGGTGGGTCAGTCAGTGCATTGGCTGGAGCTCTGGGGGCATGTTTGTTACGCATGGTAGGGCATTTGTCCATTGGCAAAAAACGTTACGAGGCCTTGGACGAATTAGCAAAACAGGAATTTTCCAACACGTTCCTAAAGATGGAAAGATTGAAAGAAGAAATGATTTCCCTGATTGATAAGGATACAGAAGCCTTCAATCTGGTTATGGCAGCATTCAAGTTGTCAAAAGAATCTGAAACAGAAAAAAAGTATCGAAACGAACAGATCCAAATCGCAACTATTAAGGCGATCGAAGTCCCGCTTCAGGTAGCCAAGACCGCATACACTGCATTGAGATTGATAGATCCAGTAATCAAATATGGAAATCCAAACACGCTATCAGACATCGGAGTAGCGGTGTTGATGCTTGCTTCTGGAATCGAGGGCGCAATTCTTAATGTGAAGATCAATCTGCCAGGATTAATCGACATGAAAATGGCTAGAAATTTCCAAACAGAAGTAAATGACCTTTTGGAAAAAGCATCCAGTATTAAACAAATAAGCATGCTGCTGATACATGAATCCTTGAAATTGAATCAATAAAAAAGAAAAATCTAAATTATCTAGCAAACGGATGGGAAACCATCCTTTTTTGTGATGAATTCATGAATTCGATAGTTTAGCAAGTTGATTTTCTTGACATATGACACCCTGTCATATAAAATAAAGTCAGTCTATATTTAGGATGGTGAAACCATGCCAAAAACAACGTTTTTAAATCTACCCGATGAAAAAAAAGCAAAGATTCTTCTCGCGGCGAAAAAAGAATTATCAGAGACACCTTTCGAAGCTGCGTCAATCAACAAAATCATCAAGGAAGCAGAGATTTCGAGAGGCAGTTTCTATATGTATTTTGAAGATAAATATGATTTGATTTCCGTATTGCTAGATGATTTTAAAGACCAATATCAATCTGCCATAATTAGTATTGCGAGAACCACAAATGGATCACTAAAAAAAATAATAATTGGTATACATGATTATGTCTATCAAGAGATCAAAGACAAGGAGAATTGCGGTTTATTGAAAAACTTTCTGATTTATTCATCCACAAATTTTCAAAAGAATGACAATCTTAAGCGTGTAAACCCACTGTTTTTAAGGATCATAAATCAGTTTATGCATCTGATAGACAATAATCAGTTCAAGTTATCTGACGCTGAATACATCAAGAATGTTGTTGAAATCAGTTTCGCAGCTCTAAGAGAGGCGCTTCGTCAGGCAATAATCAATGATATTAAAATAGAAGACTCACGGGCACATTTAATACAATTAATGGATATACTGCAGGAAGGATATTCAAGAAAAGAGGAAAAAACATGTTAAAACTTATCGGAATAAGTAAAAGTTATACTTCGGGGACTTATACGCAGAAAGCCCTTGATGATATCCATTTGGATTTTCGTAAGAACGAATTCGTAACTGTTCTTGGACCATCCGGATGCGGAAAAACAACTTTGTTAAACATTATTGGCGGACTTGACCATTATGATGATGGAGATTTGATCATCAGTGGCAAATCGACCAAGGACTTTATAGATGAAGAATGGGACATGTATAGAAACAACTCCATCGGATTCATTTTCCAGAGTCACAATCTAATTCCACATCTAAGCGTTTTGCAAAACGTTGAAATGGGTTTGACACTTAGCGGTGTCTCTAGCCAAGAAAGAAAAGAACGTGCCATCAGTTTGTTGAAAGAGGTCGGTTTAGAAGACCATATTCATAAAAGACCAAATCAACTATCTGGTGGGCAATCGCAACGCGTGGCGATTGCAAGGGCATTGGCAAACAACCCGGATGTGGTGTTGGCCGATGAGCCTACAGGATCTATAGATTCGGTAACAAGTGTCCAAATTCTCGATTTGATCAAAAAAATAGCAGAAGACAAACTCGTCATCATGGTTACCCATAACGCTGAATTCGCCCATCGATATTCTTCAAGAATCATTGAACTCAAAGATGGTAGAGTGACTGCAGATTCCAATCCTGTTTTGGAACCCAAGGAAATGAAACAGGAATTTTCCCTAAAGAAAACATCGATGAATTATAAAACAGCAATTGTTTCATCGATCAATAATATCCGCACCAAACTAGGAAGAACTTTATTGACAGCTTTTGCCGGCAGCATCGGTATTATTGGGATCGCTTTGATATTGGCTCTTTCTAATGGGCTCGATCAGGAAATTTCTAGCTTTGAGAGAGAAACGTTGGCTGGATATCCGATTTCGATCACCGACTCTAGATTGGATCTGGAAAAAATGCGTTCTATGGACGTTGAAGATTTGACTCCATATCCTAATACAGATTATGCGACCGCATATGATGAAAACCGTTTGGCATCATTTTTTGTGTCAAATGTCATCACCGAAGATTATGTGGATTATGTTGAGGATTATGTCACAAACATTTCTCCCGAAACAGTTAGTGGTGTCAAATATGTTCATAATATTAACATGTCACTTCTACAGTATAACGATGACTCTTCAACGTACTCTTCAATATACCGCGAAACCATTACTCAAACACCATCATCGCCTGCTAGTTCTTTTGGATTCATCTCGAAATTTTTCACCCTCTTGCCAAAAGGCAACGTGCTTGGTGATAATTATGACCTGATTTACGGGAACTATCCTGCCAATGACCCTGAAAATGGTAAATTCCAAGTTGTTTTAGTCGTTGACGAATATAACCGAATTTATAAATCCACTTTAGGTAATAAACTTGGTTTTGATACTACTACCCAAACCGAGTTTCCGTTTTCAGATATTGTCGGGCTTGACTTCAAATTATATGTTGGTGTATATGCAGCAGATGTTAGTGATGTCTCACAAGCGCTTGATATCGAAATTTCAGGCATTGTTAGGATGAAAGATGGGTCAAATGTCAGTTTGTTCTACAACGGGTTTGGTTATGATATATCACTAGTGAACTATATCGAAACCAACTATCCTGATGAAATTGGCAGAGTCAGCGGTATTTACATATATCCAGAAAGTTTTGATGACAAAGAAAATTTGAAAATCTATCTTGATGATTACAACGACCAGTTTGCAGAAGACGACCTAGCAAGAATTGAGTTTGTTGACCAGGCTTCGACATTCACTTCGATGGTTAAAGGAGTTATTGACACAATATCCATCGTTTTGATTGCTTTTGCTGGTATTTCACTTATCGTATCCTCAATCATGATTGCGATTATCACCTATATCTCAGTATTGGAAAGAATTAAGGAAATCGGCGTTTTGCGAGCTTTGGGGGCCAGAAAAAAAGATATCTCTCGTGTATTCAATACGGAAAATCTCTTGATCGGTTTCGCTTCCGGAATCGTCGGTATCGGAGTCGCCATATTGTTGATCATTCCTATCAATATGATCATCGAAAATCTTGCCGATATGCCGAATGTTGCTAAACTATCATTCTTTCACGCGATTTTCCTAGTGTTGATCAGCATCACGCTGGCATTTATCGCGGGATTAATCCCGGCAAGACTTGCTTCAAATAAAGATCCTGTCGTAGCACTTAGAACCGAATAAGAATTTAGCCAGACTTGTCTGGCTTTTTTTTGACAAATGAATGGAACTCTCATGTCTAGAAAGCATCTCAGACATGATATAATATGTACATTGAGGTTCTTGTATGATATAATACGTAATCATGCAAAAATACAAGTGAGGATAATATGAGAGAAATCAAAAAGAAAATTGCTGAAATCCTTATGTCTACCGAAGAAACATTTCAGACTGAGCCTTCAAGCGAAAATGAAATGATTGAGACGTTTGATGAATATGAATTCGAGGAAATATACACGGACATTTATGTTTCAATCCGTAACATGGAAGACTTTTATGGAGATGATTCAAGACCGAAAGCGGCCTTGTTGCTGGAATCGTTTCTTCTTGAATCCATGGTCCTATTAAAGAAAGATCCGGAAGTAATCGTTGTCGAATCTGGAGATTATTTTCTGAAATCGACGAGTTTCACACCAGATGGCGAAGGCGTGTTGCACGCTTTCGAGAATGTAGTTCTGATCAATTCGATGCTCGAACTCTACAACTTGGCTTTGACAGAACTTGAATATGCACATATTGATGCCGGAATCGGCATGGTTGCGTTTCCCAAGGAAGAGATATCATGTTGCCAAGGTGACGAGGAATGCGCTTGTCATGAACACGAAGAAGAGGATTACGGAATCGATTTTCACAACACGGCCTTGAAACTTTCAATGCATGCAAATACAAACGAGATCGAACCGATCATCGTGAATGACATGGCTTATGAAATGCTTCAGGAAGTTGATCAGCCATTTTTCAGTTCAAATCTAGCAAGAGTATCAGAGCTTGTTGAGGATTTGGTAGTATATCACGGAAATATTGTTACGGAAGAATAATCAATTAGTCAATACAGGGGGTAATTTATGGATCTATTTAAAAAATGCGTCGATTTTACGACAGTTGATGAATTCAAAGCTTTGGGGGTATACCCATATTTTCATGCTTTGGAGACCAAGCAGGATATTGAAGTCATCATGGAAGGTCACAGAAAAATCATGATTGGCTCGAACAACTATTTAGGACTTACCGGAGATGATCGTGTGATCAACGCCGGCATTGAAGCTTTTAAACATTTTGGATCCGGAGTTTCCGGCTCAAGGTTTTTAAATGGCACGCTTACGACTCACATCATTTTGGAAGCTGAACTTGCGGAGTTTCTTCACAAGGAAGCTTGTGTGACTTTCTCTACCGGATTCCAGACAAATTTGGGAATCATTTCAGCGATTGCCGGAAGAAACGACTTGATCTTCTGCGATAGGGAAAATCATGCCAGCATCTATGACGGGGCCAAACTTAGTTACGCTACTATGGTTCGTTTCGACCACAATGATATGGAAGATTTGGAAAAATGTCTGGCAAATGCCGCTACAGGCAAAGGAAAGCTGATCGTCACAGATGGTGTATTCTCGATGAGCGGCGATATCTGCAATCTTCCAGAAATAGTCAGACTTGCTAAAAAATACGACGCCAGAGTCATGATCGATGATGCCCACAGCTTCGGAGTCCTTGGCAAATCTGGTAGAGGCACTGCAGAATATTTCAATTTGGAAAAAGAAGTCGACATCATTATGGGAACATTCTCCAAATCACTTGCCAGCCTTGGAGGTTATATGGTCGCAGACAAAGTTGTCGTCGAATATGTCAAACACAAATCGAGACCATTCATTTTTTGCGCAGCGATCACACCAGCGAATGCTGCCACTGCGCTTGAAGCTTTGAGAATTCTCAAAGCCGAGCCAGAAAGACCCAAAGCACTACTTGATATTGCCGCTTATGTCAGAAAAGGCCTTTTGGCAAAAGGTTTAAAAATAATTGATTCATCGATCGCACCAATTATTCCCATTTACACCTATACAATGCTGAGAACGCTTATCGCCTGCAAAATGCTCTATGACCGCGGAGTATATGTCAATCCCGTGCTTCCGCCCGCTACACCAGAAGGCGAATGCCTGATCAGAACGAGTTATACATCAACACATACAAAAGCGCTTATGGATGAAGCCATCGACATTATCGCAGATGTATTATTGAATCTTCCGGAATCGGAAGAAGAATTGATGGAGTATGTCAAGTAAATGACAAATAAAATCGTCGTTGTTACGGGAGCTTCTGCCGGAATCGGATATGCGATCGCTTCATATCTTCACAAAGAAGGGCATACTGTATATGGTGTGTCCCGCGCTTTTCCAAAACAGAAATATGATTTCAAATATTTTCTTTGTGACATAACAAATCAAGATATGGTCGATCAGTTGAGTCAAAACCTTGCCAAAGAACAATCCGGGATTGATGTTTTGGTAAACTGCGCCGGAATGGGCATCAGCGGATCCATTGAAGAAACATCCGAGAAGCAATATGACAAGATATTCGCTGTCAATGTCAAAGGAATGTTTCTTCTGACGAAAGCTTTATTGCCATTGTTAAGAAAAGGCAGCAAAGCAAAGATTATCAACATCGGTTCTGCTGCAGGAGAGCTAATCATCCCTTTCCAGGGATTCTACTCGATGACCAAGGCGAGTACTGGAGCTTTTTCAGAAGCTTTGCGTCTCGAATTGAAGCCATTTGGAATTGATGTTTCAACTATTCTTCCGGGGGACACCAAAACAGATTTTACGATCAACCGCGAAAAAAATCTTGAAGTCAATAATTCTTTATACAAAGAAAGAATTGACCGATCTGTTGCTAGAATGGAACATGATGAACAATCAGGCAAGTCGCCATATACAGTCGCAAAAGCCGTTTCAAGACTCATAAAAAGAAAATCAATGCCTATCAGTCTCACAATTGGATTTCAATATAAATTATTTTTATTTATGAAAAGAATTCTTCCCAAAAGATTGGTAAGTTGGGTTGTATATCTCATGTATGGCAAATAAAGAATAAAGCAGTTTTTCTGCTTTTTTCATTTGTGAAAGCGAAGTGAAAAGATGGATGTATACGAAGCGACATCACTAAGTGACAAAGGCTACGGAGTCGTCATAAAAGACAAACAAAAATTTTATGTGCCTAATCTGCTTCCCGGTGAAAAAGCGGAAATCAGGTTTTTTAAAAGTGGTTATGGAAAAGTCGAACGATTAATCGAGTCTTCTATGAAAAGAATCAAACCAAAATGCCCACGCTTCAGCGATTGCGGCGGTTGCATGTTGCAACATATTCCCTATGAAAAGCAATTGGAAATGAAAACAAATCTGGTAAGAAGCAAGATGCATCAATCCGGATTTGATGAGTCGCTATGTCTTCCAATTATCGGCATGAAAGAACCCTTCTTTTACAGAAACAAAGTGCAAATGATCATTTCTGAAAAAGACAGAAAAATCATGAGCGGTTTATTTGAAGAAAACACGCATAAAATTGTTAACATCGACAAATGCGTTATCCAAGACGACAAAGCCAATAAAATTATTAAAACTTGCAGAGACTTGATGCAGTTGCAAAAAATCAAGCCTTATGACGAAGACAAAAAAACCGGACTTGTCCGATACATTTTTGTGCGAACCAGCAATGAAGCCAAACAAATTTTGGTTGTGATTGTCACTTCTGAGGAAACTTTTCCAGGAAGGAACAATTTTGTCAAAGCTTTGCGAGAGATACATCCAGAAATCACTTCTATTGTTCAAAATGTCAATTCCCGTTCGACTTCGGTTGTGCTCGGAGATTTCGAGAGAGTGTTATTCGGGCAAGGAAGGATCGAAGATGTTTTACTAGGGAAAAAATACACAATTTCTCCCAAGACCTTTTATCAAGTCAATCATAGACAGACTGAAATCATGTATAAGAAAGCTTTGGAATTTGCCAAACCCAAACAAGAGGATATTGTTCTAGAGTTGTATTCTGGAATCGGCACAATCGGAATCCTATTTGCAGAATATGTCAAGAAAGTCATTGGCGTGGAATTGAACAAGGAATCAGTGAAAAATGCGATCATGAATGCCAGAATCAACCAGGCAAAAAACATCAAATTTTATCATGAAGATGCCGCGGAGTTTCTACATGATTATGTTATGCAAGAATACAAAGCAGATATAGTAATAGTTGACCCTCCAAGAGAAGGACTGGATAGAAATGTCGTAGATCTAATCATCAAATTGAAACCGGAAAAGATCTGTTACTTATCGTGTAACCCAGACTCTTTGATGAATGATTTGGCATTCTTTGTAAAGGCAAATTATCAGATAAAAAGAGTTCAACCGGTTGATATGTTTCCTCAGACATATCACGTTGAGAGTGTTTCATTGCTTTCCTTAAAATGATGATAATAGCCGTTTTTAGCCTTAATTATACCGTTTATATACCATTATTTTGAATATTATCAAATGAAATAGGCCACTTGAAGTTAGAAATAACGTTCAAACGGGCTTTTTTGATATTTTCCAATGTCATTTTGATTGCGAAAACATACGTTTTTTCATTTAATCTCGTATGTGTAAACATATAGAAAAGTTAGATCTTCACTTATTACTATCTGTTTAAAAAGTACTTAATCCAAAAGGCCACTTGAAGTCAGAAATGACATTCAAGTGGCCTTTTATGATGTTATTCATCAACATATATATACAGTTTTTTAAGCTGATATATTACCAATTTTGACTTTTCTATCCAAGAAAAAATAGGCATCCAAAGGAAGAACCCCATGCAAGATCCTCGTGGAAGCTTATAAAAAGAGGTTTATGTAACTATGCTAGACAGTTCTATTTGATTGCGATTGAAGTGATGTAATCGCTACGACTGCAATTATATCTTTGCTTGAGCAGCCGCGCGAAAGATCATTGACAGGGCTACTTAATCCTTGTGTGATTGGTCCATATGCAGCGGCGTTTGCCAATCGCTCGACTAGTTTATAGCCTATGTTTCCTGATTGCAAATCCGGAAATATTAATACATTAGCATAACCCGCAACTCTACTTAACGGTGCTTTTAGTTTGGCGACAGAAGGCACAATTGCAGCATCGAGCTGTAATTCTCCATCTATCTTAAGGTTAGGATATTTGGTTTGAACAATTTTAGTGGCATTAACCACCTTGTCTACAAGCTCTCCGCTAGCACTTCCAAATGTTGAATAGGAAAGCATGGCAACGCGTGGCTCCTCTTTTGTCAGATAGTCAAATGACTTGGCTGTTTGTATGGCGATTTCTGATAGTTCCTCCGCGTTTGGATTGACAACCAAACCACAGTCAGCGAAGGCAAATACTCGATTTAGCGAACTAATAGATGATGGTACATCCATAAGAAAAAATGACGACACCAGTTTTACATTTTGAGCCGTTCGCAGTATTTGAAGAGCAGGTCTTAGAACATCTCCTGTCGATGTGATGGCACCGGCAACCATTCCGTCTGCGTCTTTGTTTTTTACCATCATTACTCCAAAATAGACTGTATTTTGAATTAATTTATCAGCTTCGGCTTTCGTCATCCCTTTTGCTTTACGCAATTCAACTAATAAAGAGCTGTATGATTCAAGCTTATCCGAATGTTCAACAATAATGACTTCAATGCCATCATTTTGCAACTTCTTAAACTCATCATTTACATCAACTTCATTAATCAAAACTATAACTTTGGCCACATTTTGCATTTGTAGTTGCCTGGCAGCATCGATTATTCTTTGATCTTTACCCTCTGGCAATACGATTGTCTGTATGTTCTGCCTTGCTTGATTAATAATTTTATCCAGAAGAGTCATTTTATCATCTCTTTGCTATTTAAAAGTTTTGTAACTGCTTTCAGTTTTGATTGAATCGACAATGCCTGCAATACACAATTCAATTGGAGAATATGGGCTTTTGGCATTTGTAATCATTCGACATGCGCCGCCTTCATTTAGAATGACGACTATGTCCCCGATTCCTGCACCTACACCATCAACCGCTAGCATTTCATCACCAAAAGGAACTAAAGATTCATCGAGTGGTTGGACAAATAATAGTTTTTTTCCTTTTAATAATGCGTTTTTATGTGTTGAAACTAAATTACCTACCACTTTTGCAAGTTGCATTATTCTCACCTCTTATTTGAAGGGTATTAATCTGAACAATGAACATAATCAATAATTCCACAAATTCCGGCATCAACGCATGAAGTGGGAATGGGAAGGTTCATTGCACCTTCTTTATTTTTTGCATAAAAAACATATTCACCAAAGCCGGCTCCGAAATTATCTGCGGCGACAATCGGCGTTCCTAGTGATTCATATTTTGAATTTACAGGTTGAATCACTAGGAGAGAAACGCCTATTATGTCTTTGATTTTAACTGTCGATGTAACAGTACCAATTACTTTTGCCATTTGCATGGTATCACTCCTTAGTACTTACTATTCGTTTTTCAATATCCAAAATGCTTTTGATTCTTTGCAGATTTCTATCGCCTTCAAATTTGGTATTTAGAAAGACTTTGACGATTTCTTTTGCAACGCCTTCGCCAATTACCATGCTTCCAAGCGTCAAGATGTTGGCGCCATTATGTTGACGGCTGTTACGTGCTGTATGGATTTCATTGGCGCACGCGGCCAATACTCCGGGCACTTTGTTTGCCATCATTGCGGATCCTATTCCGGCGCCATCAATCATGATACCAAAATCGCATTTTTTTGTAGAAACTGCGCGAGATACCAAGAAAGCATAGTCGGGGTAATCACATCGATTAGTATTGAAAGTGCCAAAATCCTCGTATTGCAGATTTAATTCCTCTGATATGAATTTCTTGATTTTTTCTTTTAACTCATATCCACCATGATCACAGCCTAATGCAATTTTCATGATTACATCTCCTTTGAATTTTTGCTGAAGACGTTTTTACCTTCAATGTCGACATAATCAATAATCGCAATAATAGTTGCGTCAACGGGTTTATTCAATGTTTGTTCCGCCAACCTGGCGGAGCTGCCACTGACAACTAAAACCATTTCAGAATCTCCGGCTCCAACCGCATCAATCGCAACTGCAGGTTTTCCTTCGTCTTTGAAAGTAAAAATATTTACCGGTTGTACGATCTGCATTTTCAAACTGTTCATACGGGAATCTTTTTGTGTACACACTACGGTTCCGATTATTCTTGCAGCATACATATAATCTCCTCTTTTCTGGGTGTTAATAAGTCCCTGTTGAAGGCTTTGTACCTTTAACAATGTTTATACCTGAGCTTGTTCCAAGTCTGTTCGCACCAGCTTCAATCATAGCTTTGGCAGTTTCGGTATCACGAATGCCGCCGGAAGCTTTGACTCCTATGTTCGGGCCTACTACTTTGCGCATAAGTTTGATATCTTCGATAGTGGCTCCGCCTTTATTAAATCCAGTGGATGTTTTTACGAAATCGGCCCCTGCCATTTTTGCAATTGTGCAGGCTCTGATTTTTTCTTCATCGTTTAGTAAAGATGTTTCCAAAATGACTTTTACCAAAGCGCGGCCTTTACAGGCGTTAGTGACGCCCTCGATATCTCTTTTCACCGTGTTCCAGTCTCCGGATTTCAAGGCACCAATATTGATAACCATATCGATTTCATTAGCGCCATTTTTTAGAGCATCGTATGTTTCATCAACTTTAGCTCTTGTAGAAGACGCGCCTAAAGGAAAGCCAACAACACAACAAGTAACCACACCGGAGCCGGCTAAAAGTCTAGAGACTAAAGATACATAGTGTGTGTTGATGCAGACTGACTTGAATTTATATTCAATCGCCTCAGCGCATACTTTTTTGATATCATCCTCAGTAGCTTCTGGCTTTAACAAAGTATGATCAATAATTGATGCAATGTCAATATTGCTGGGCATCTCTTTTTTGGATGCCCCGTTATTTTCGTTTGCTATCTTGCGTAATATTTCCTCGGCAATTCTATCGATCAATTTATCTAATTCCATATTTTCAGCTCTTTTCGATTTTCTTTTTGATTTAATGAAACTATTTGATTAATTCTTCAACGTCTGGGTGGGGGCTTGGAATCACGTGTACTGAAACAAGCTCGCCGACACGGCGTGCAGCTTCAGCGCCGGCTTCCGTTGCAGCTTTGACGGCGCCAACATCTCCACGCACCATCACGGTAACTAGTCCGCTACCGGTTTTTTCTTTTCCTATAAGTCGAACATTCGCGGCTTTTACCATTGCGTCAGCAGCTTCAATAGCACCAACAAAACCTCTGGTCTCGATTAATCCTAATGCCTCTTTCATTTCTTTTCCTCCGTCTTAAGTTGATTTAGTAATTCTTCAACATCAGCATGTGGTCTTGGTATTACGTGCACTGAAACAAGCTCGCCGACACGACGTGCAGCTTCTGCGCCGGCTTCTGTTGCCGCTTTGACAGCTCCAACATCTCCGCGCACCATAACGGTAACTAGTCCGCTACCGCTTTTTTCTTTTCCAACTAATCTGACGTTTGCTGCTTTTACCATTGCGTCCGCAGCTTCAATAGCGCCTACAAAACCTCTGGTTTCAATTAACCCTAATGCCTCTTTCATTTCTTTTCCTCCGTTTTGAGTTGACTCAACATTTCTTCGACATCTGGATGGGGACTTGGAATCACATGAACTGAAACCAATTCGCCAACACGACGAGCAGCAGCAGCACCAGCTTCTGTTGCCGCTTTGACTGCGCCAACATCTCCACGTACCATTACGGTTACTAATCCGCTTCCAGATTTTTCTTTGCCGATCAGTCTGACATTTGCAGCTTTTACCATTGCATCAGCTGCTTCAATTGCACCTACAAATCCTCTTGTTTCGATTAACCCTAATGCCTCTTTCATTTTCTTTCCTCCGTTTTTGGTGTTTTCTCTTGAAAAATCACCAATAATTATTTAGTTTCTTTTGTAACTTTGGTAATTGTCTTCATTTGATTCAACATTTCTTCGACATCTGGATGGGGACTTGGAATCACATGAACTGAAACCAATTCGCCAACACGGCGGGCAGCCTCTGCACCGGCATCGGTTGCCGCTTTTACTGCGCCAACATCTCCGCGCACCATTACGGTTACTAATCCGCTTCCAGTTTTTTCTTTCCCTATAAGTCTAACATTCGCGGCTTTTACCATAGCGTCGGCAGCCTCAATAGCTCCTACAAATCCTCTTGTTTCGATTAACCCTAATGCTTCTTTCATAATATTATTCTCCTTTCTTCAATTTTTTTATAATAGTGTTTGTAACATTTCTTTGCTAATTCTTGGAATTACAGCGGTATGAGCGAGAAAACCATCATCTTTATTGGCGACAATAGCCGCTTCAACCGCCGCTTTGACACTACTTACATCTCCTGTCAAAATAGTAAATGATTTGCCGCCAAGACCTCTTCCCAGTCTGATCTCTAAGAGTTCAACGTCTGCGGCTTTTACTGCAGCATCTGATATTTTCACACAAGTTGCCAGTGAATAAGTTTCGATTACGCCAACAGCTCCTTTGCTTACAAGTTCCGTTGAGCAACTAAGTGCAGTAAAAACTTGGGGATGGATGTTTGCAAGTATAATATCGTTAACTAAAGATTTTCCTGCTGTTTTTGCCCCAACTTCAATTGCGCTTTTTACAGCTGCCACTTCACCGCGAATCATAACAACATATTTACCGGGACAAGAAGCATAAGCACCGATAAGTTTGACATCAGCAGTTTTGACGATTGCATCTCCCGCTTCGATCCCTCGAGCAATGCTATTTAGTTCAATCATTCCAAATGCTTCCAAATTATCAGTCCTCCTTATGCCTCAATTTTGATATATTCAGGGGTAATTTCAGTTACATGTCCATTGATGCTGGCATGAATGTTGGCGCCCAGTTTTTCGTTACACGATGCAATTAAAGTTCCTTTTGAAACAGCATCACCAATTTTTACAAGAGGGGAGGCGGGAGCGCCAATATGTTGTTTCATTAATATCTTTACACTCTTTGTGTCGAAGATCTTATGATTCAAAGGCGCAGCAACATTATAATCAGTCAACTCAAGTCTGGCTATCAGCCTTTTTGTTGGGACTTGCTTGCTTTCTCGCAATGGATCCACTTCATAAGGAACGATTTTTGCTGTTTTCGCCCCTTTTTTAAGTAAGCTTTGCTTTACCATATTTGTGATTTTTCCTGGATCCAAGTCCATTGGGCACGCATATAAACTACATAAGCGACAATCACAGCATGATACTACTGAAGAGATGGCTCCAAGTGTGCTCGGATCTTCATTGGCAAGGCCTCTCATTACTTTATGCGGTTCGGTATTTAATCCTAAAATAAATCGCGGACACATATCGGTACAATAACTACATTGACAACATATGGCCTTTGTTAAGTTCAGATCCGTTTCAGTTTTTCGGGTCTTTTTGATAACTAGACTGTGACTTTTTGGCAAAACAATTATTCCACCAGATGTTTTTGTGACTGGAGCATTCCAGTCGTTCTCAATGTATCCCATCATTGGGCCGCCAACATTTAAACTGTATTCATTTAAATTCGTCGGTCCATCACAAGCTTTGATTAGTTCGCTGAAAGCAGTACCGATGGGGGCGATTAATGTTTGTGGCTTAGCAATAGCTCCGGCGATTGTGATTACTCTTTCCGTGATGGGGATACATTTAGCGATTTGTGAAGTTGTTGCAACATTAATCACTACCGCGCCCACATCTTTTGGAAGCCCCATCAGAGGAACAACTTTGTTTGTGACTTCATAGACAAGCTGTTGCTCGTCTCCGGCAGGGTAGTAATCCTTAATGATCTTAATCTCGATTGTGCTTTCATTTTTTACAAGTTCTTCGAGATTGGATATGGCATTTTTGTACTTGCCTTTGAGGCATATAACGCCCTTTTTCGCTTTGGTTAGAGTCATGGCGATTTTTAGTCCTTCCACAACATCTTTGCTGAAAAATTCCATTAGTTGTTGATCGACTCTTAACAATGGTTCACATTCAGCACCATTGATAATTACGACTTCTGATTCACAATCTAATTTAACGTGAGTGGGAAAACCGGCACCACCAGCGCCGACAATCCCTGCGTCCTTAATCTTTTGGAGATAATTTTCAGACAATCTATTCACTCCTTGTAGGGATTGGATTAGATGATTCTAAATCCGCCCGATAATGTACATCTTCTAATTCTCGTAAAACTTTTAGCAGAAGTAATACCTTCTCCGGTAGGCGTTGCGATGGTTAGAGATGTATATCCTTCACCTTCGATTCCAAGGCCTGCGAATGATGGAGCATTTTTAACAAAAATCGTTGTATCTAAAGCCCTAGCTGCTTTGGTTAGATTAGTTACACTTTCCGAATGCATGATTGCTGTGTGGTGACGACCGCCTTCGGCTTTAACTGCCTTTTCAATCGCTTCGTCAATTGAGTATACCCTGACTAGGCCAAGAACTGGCATCAACATCTCGACTGTAACAAATGGATGGTTGTCTAATACTTCAGCGATAATCAATTTGGTATCTTGATTCCCGTATATATTGCACGCTTTCAAAATTTCACCGGCTGATTTGCCAACATATTTCCTATTGGCGACTGTTGCACCTTTTTCGTTTGTAGTAAAGACTACTTTTGTTACAATGTCTATTTCGTGTCGCTTAAGTTCATAAGCTCCATTTCTAGCCATTTCATGTAAAAACTCAGTGAATACGCCATTCAATATGAAAGCTTCTTTTTCAGCGATACATAAGATATTGTTATCAAAGCTAGCGCCTCTAAAAACATCATATGCAGCTTTTCTGATATTTGCTGTTTCATCAACGATTACAGGAGGATTCCCAGGTCCGGCGGCAATAACTTTTTTACCGCTTTTCATTGCGACTTCCACAACGGCTTCGCCTCCGGTTACTACCAAAATTCTAACGTCTTTATGCGTCATTATTATTTTGCTTGTATCCATTGTCGGATTCAATGGAGCCGTCAGCAATTCTCTTGGTCCGCCAACTTCATTGATGGCCCTGTTTAATAGTGAGATTGTTTCCGAAGTAACTTTTTTGGCACTTGGATGAGGGTTGAATACAACGGCGTTTCCTGCGGCGACCATACTTATGCTGTTGTTGATTATTGTTGAACTTGGATTTGTTGAAGGCGTTATTGATCCGATTACTCCGTATGGAGCTAGTTCAACCAAAGTCATCCCGGCATCGCCAGTAAATGCGCTAGAATATAAATCCTCGGTTCCTGGGGTTTTTTCGGCAGCCAAGATGTTCTTCACAATTTTATCTGCAACCCGACCAAAGCCAGTTTCTTCCTGGGCCATCACAGCCAATTTTTCTGCATTATCTAGACTGGCTTTACGCATGGCAGTTATTATTTCATTGCGTTTTTTCATGCTTAATTCCATTAGTTTTTTTTGTGATTCTTTTGCAGCCAAGATTGCATCTTCGACGTTTTCGAAGACGCCAATATATCGGCTGTCCTTTTTTTCGACATGCGGATTTACATTTCCATATTTTTGTTCCATTTCGGCTGTAAGTTTGGCAATTAAATCATTTGTACTCATTATTTATTCTCCTCACTATATTCGACTTTAATTTTACATTCACTCAATTTGTCTTTGGCAAGTGGAGTTATTAATTGTTTTTTATCTAGAACCAGGACTTTTAATCCTTTTTCTTTTAATTTCTCAACATAACTTTCCGTAATTAAATCAACCCGAGCCAATTTAGAGACATTGTTTTGTTGAATATTTGTCACATTGATTCCCATATTTCTAATGTCAGATACTATTTCGGATATCTCTTGTAAAATTGATCCATTGGCATTAATCAAGATGTTCACAGATTTATTTGCCAATAATCTTCCAAATATAATATGGTTTATTGCTTCTTGGTCATCGGTATTAATCAGCGCTTTCATCTGATTGATTTTTAAACCCAGAATTATGATGGTTTCAACCGTATCAAGTAAATTAGTGAACTCAGATGCTTCTAAATCATATTTAACGAAATTTATTTTCTTATTTATTTCGTTTGCATGGATTTTAGAAAACTCTTCACTTGATCCCAAATATAGATTATAGTCAGGATAATTCGCCAGTATATATTCCATAAAATCATTAAATCCAAAACTGATATTTGGAATTAATATCATGCATGATTTTTTATGTAATTGAGAAACGGTTTTACGATCCATATTCTCAAGTATTTTCTCCGTAACGGTCTTCACGAGTTTATCTAAATTATTTGCGTCCATATTTCACGATCCTTCCATAGATAAAGTATGGATAAAACTTATTTACCATTTAAAATGTCATTAATTTCAATAAATGTTTGAGCGCTTAAACTTGCGCCTCCAATTAAAAATCCCGACACGCTTTGAGCAAGTGCTAACGACTTAACATTAGCGGCATTTACACTGCCTCCGTAAAGCAAAGGGATGTCTTTGCCGATTTGGGCCCCATATTTATCCATTAAAAATTTTCTTATGAAAATATGTGTTTCCTCAACTTGGTCAGGAGTAGCGGTTTCACCTGTGCCAATAGCCCAAATCGGTTCATAGGCAATTATCACATTATTCAAATCGCTTTCACTGATTAATGATAGACCTTCTGTAATTTGCTCACTAATAAAATTTTTGTAATCGTTACTTTTTCTTTGATCGATATTCTCGCCAATACATAAAATCGGAAGAATTTGATTTTGGATGCAGGATCTGACTTTTTTTGAAACAAACGCATTACATTCGGAAAATATCATTCTTCTTTCTGAATGGCCTATGATTGCATATTTGGCTCCAAAATCTCGAGCCATTTCAAATGAGATTTCACCAGTAAAAGATCCGTTTTCCTTAGGATAAAAATTTTGAACGCCATAAAGAATTTTGCTATATCGCAATCTGTCTTCAAATAAATACAAATAAGGACTTGGCGGAGCAATAACGACGGTGTTTTTTTCTCCGAAGTCATAATTTGCTACAGCATCCAAGAATGCGATAACTTCATGTTTTGTTTTATTCATTTTCCAATTGCCTACGACAAGAAACTCTTGCGTTTGCAATATGCTTTTTATGATTTCGTCTCTGACAATTTGTTCAATATCTTTGTCATTCATAATTATAGCTCCTTATTTTTTTACAAGTTTTTCAGAACCTCTAAGGACAAGTTTTGTATCTAGTAAAACTTCTTTAATCGATGAGTGCTTGACCTTTTTGTCTTTAACTAGATCAAACAGCATTTCTGCAGCGACTTCACCCATCAATACTGTAGGTCTTGACACGGTGGAAATATTCAGATTCATGATTTCGAACATATCCACATCATCAAAACCGATAAACGCCATATCATTAGGAACTGACATGCCACTTTCAACGAGCGCTTTGACGCTTCCTTGAGCCATCATATTATTTGCGGCGAAAATAGCGGTTGGCCTGTCTTTAAGCTGTAAAATCTTTTTTGTAATCTCATAGCCGCTTTTTAGTTTAAAATCGCCAAAGAAAACATATTCTTTTTTTACTTCCATATTGTTGCTTTTCAATGCATTTTCATAACCATAAAATCGTTCGCGACCTGGTTTGGATGACATGGGTCCGGAGATGATTGCGATATTTTTATGGCCTTCATTTATAAATGCATTTACAGCATTGAACGAACCTGATACATTATTGACGAAAACTGAATTGAAATGAGAGATATTTATTCCGCGGTCCAATAATACAATTGGAACACCTAAGCCTTCCAACTGATATAAATACTTAGAATTATATCCTCCCTGATCGGTTTCGGGAGTGATTATCAATCCCATGATGTTGTTTGTTTTAAACAAGTCGAGATATCTTAATTCTTTTTCAACTTGCTCTTCGGTATTACAAACTAACAAACTGACAGAATGCTTGTCGGCAATGGTAGATATTCCTTTAATTACTTCACCAAAAAAAGGGTTGGAAATATCGGGAATAATGACACCAATAATATCGGACTTTCTATCTGACATCGATTGAACCAACAATTTGTCTTCATTTGCCAGTTCGTTAAACGCTTTTAAAACTAAAGCTTTTGTTTCGTCCTTTACATATCCGCTCTGATTCATTACCCTCGAAACAGTAGCGACAGAAACGCCAGATCTGGTTGCAACATCTTTATTTTTTATCACAAGTTACACCTCTTCGTTGTAATAAGAAATTTTCTTTCATATAATTATAACTGTATTTGCTCTAATTATAAGCGCTTTCATTGATAATGTCAACTCAAAATTAATAAATAACAAAAAAATGTGGAATACTCTTCCACAAAAGTTAATATTATTACACATTATTACACCTTTGGATAAATGTAATAACAGCCCGGCTTTATCAAATAGGATTGGCAGGAAGATTTTGTCAAATTGATCGACAACACTTTATTATTCCCACAAAAACGTTTTTGTGGTTATTTAATAAATGTTTTCTTTGTTTTATAAATATTGATTGACCAACATATGATATTATAGATGTGTAATCTTTTTTTATGGGAAATAGATTATATTTCACTGATATTTTTGAGAGCAACAAAGGGAGGATGCGATGAGAAAACTGCTATTTGATAGAAACAGTTCTGTTTTACAGCCTCTTCTTGATTTGATCATTTTGCAAAAGCATCGAACCTTGGTGCTTTGGACAATCGATTGTTCCGCCCGAATTCTCCCGATTTTTGAAGAAAAATATTCATTAGATTTTCGCCCTAGAAACGCTGTCAAGGCGGCTAAAGATTGGGCTTCGGGAAAGATAAAGATGCCGGAAGCTAAAGCTGCCGCATTGGCCGCTCATATCGCGGCCACCGATGTCAAAGACGATTTTGCTGCCGCTGCTGCAGCCAGAGCCATGGGGCATGTAGTGGGGACGGTTCACGTGGAAACGCACGCCATTGGCGTAATAATGTATGGCTTGACGGCAATGGTTCATCGCGGGAACTTTGATATCTTTGATGAGCTTGTAAAAAAAGAATGCCAATGGTTTTATAAGCGGTTGCAATATTGGAAAAAAAACATTGACACAATAAAAAGACCTTGGGCAGCGTTCCTGCTTAGGGAAAATGTAGAGAATAAGGAATTGCTTCTTAGAAAGAAAGCAGCACAAATAAAGCATAAATAAATCAGATTTATACTATAGGAGGATAATATGAGACTGGCAATATACGGAGCTGGAGCTATGGGAACCATTTTGGGTGCGTACCTGGCAAAATCAGGAGAAAACATTGATCTCATCAGTCGAAATGAGGCCCATATCGAAGGATTGAAGAATTACGGGGCCCATATCATAGGCAAAATCGATTTCACTCAAAAAGTGAATGCCTTGTTGCCACAAGACATGGCAGGAAAATATGACATTATTTTCCTAATGACCAAACAAATGGATAATTTGGCGGTCGTCAAGGGACTGACTAATTATTTGGCATCAGATGGTGTTATATGCACCATGCAAAACGGACTTCCCGAATTATCTGTCGCCAAAGTGATCGGAGAAAACAGGACTATAGGATGTGCTATGGCGTGGGGAGCGACGATGATTGGCAAAGGCATTGTCGAACTGACCTCTGAAGCCTCGCGCGAAACCTTGTCTTTCAGTCTCGGGACGCTAGGGTCCCAAGCGGATAAACATTTTTTTAAAGTGGTCAAATTGCTGGAAATTATGGGAGATGTCAAAGTAGAAGACAACTTCATAGGCGCAAGATGGGCAAAGCTATTGGTCAACAGCGCTTTTAGTGGCCTATCCGCCGTTTTGGGTGCCACCTTCGGAGAAATAGCCACAAACAAAAAATCGCGTGTATTTGTTCAAAAAATCGCAAAAGAATGTATCGAAGTAACCAAAAAAGCTAAAATCAGAATCGAACCGATTCAAGGCAAGGACCTCGTTAAACTTTTAGATTATAACGGACCTATAAAAAAGAAAATCAGCTTCATGATTATTCCGCTTGCGATCAAGAAGCATCGCTTGTTGAAATCGAGCATGTTGCAAGATCTTGAAAAAGGAAGACGGTGTGAAATTGAAGCCATAAACGGGGTTGTCTGTGCATCTGGGGACAAAGTGAACCTTGAAACTCCGGTAAACGATCGAATAGTTAAAATCGTTCACGAAATCGAAAACGGCAAATATAAATCAAGATGGCAGAATCTGGAATTGTTTAAAGATTTGCTATAAGCGACATTTACCGTTGTTTGGTTGTATGACATTGTCAGATTACAAGCATTTTTATATACATTTGATTGGCTTTTGCCAATCTTTTTTTTGCTGAAGCACGCAAATTCTCAGGAAAAATGATACAATTGAATATGAAGAATATACACAATTAACTACAAGGAGGCATAATTGTGATCGAAGTAAAAAATATGACTTTGACATATGCGAGCGGGAAAGGTATATTTGAGGTTGATTTTTCAATCAAAGCTGGTGAAGTCACAGGCTATCTCGGACCAAACGGGTCAGGGAAAACGACAACCATCAGAGGCATTTTAGGATTTATGAAACCAAATGAAGGTTCATGCACGATAGATGGACTTGATTCGATTCGAGATGCTTGCGAAATACAGAAGAAACTAGGTTATATTTCCGGAGAGATTGCTTTTTTTGATGATATGGACGGAGATGAGTTTTTGCAGTTCATGCAAAAAATGCGCAAAGAGAAAGACAACACCAGACAGAAAGAATTGCTAAAGCTTTTTGAATTGGATCCAAAAGGTAAGATCAAGCGGTTTTCAAAAGGAATGAAACAAAAATTAGGTATCGTTTCTGCTTTTATGCACGACCCCGACATATACGTCCTTGATGAGCCTACAAGCGGGCTTGATCCGCTGATGCAAAACCGGTTCATCGAACTCATATTAAAAGAAAAAGCCCGAGGTAAAACGATTTTAATGTCAAGTCATGTCTTTGAAGAAGTCGAAAAGACTTGTGATAATGTAATAATCATCAAAGATGGAAGAATAGTGCAGAAATCGGATATTCAAACCTTGAAAAACTCACAAAGGAAGGGTTTTCTAATCAAGCCCATCAATCTTGATGATGCATCCAAGATTTTACGAGCTTCCGGCTTTGAGATTTCTGTCAAGGCAGGCGGTATTATTCAAGTGTTTGTCACGGGCGAAAATATCGATAGATTCATCAAAACATCGGCAAAATTTGAAATCGATAATTTTGATGTCATTAAACAGTCGCTTGAGGATATATTCATGCAGTATTACGGAAAGCAGGAGGAGATATCATGATCCTGACTTTGTTTAAAAAAACCCTTAAACAAAATTGGAAGCTGCTTATGATTTTCTTTGCAGTGTTGATAATGTACATGAGTATAATGATATCGATGTATGATCCCGAAGACATGGCCTCAATTCTCGCAATGCTGGAATTGTTTCCCCGCGAGCTTTTGAGTGCAATGGGATTTTCTAACACCATTACAGATTTTACCAGCTATCTGGCAGGTTGGCTGTATGGGCTTCTGATGTCGGGATTTCCCTTGGTATATTGCATAATTCTTGGGAATCGTCTTGTGGCGAAAATGGTCGATGACAAGTCATTCGGATTTTTATTGTCCACGCCAAACTCCAGAGTGAAAATAGTTATAACCCAAGGGCTGTATTCATTGTTTTCGATTTTTGTCTTGTTCGCTGTTCTTTTCGGTTCGGGAGTAGCCATGGCTTCGGCAATATACCCCGGATTATTGGATGTTGGTGCGTTCTTGAAACTCAATTTGATTACCATGCTTTTGAATATGTTTGTCATGATGATTTGCTTTTTCTTTTCCTGTTTATTCAACGAATCGAAACAGGCTTTGGGATTAGCTTCCGCCATTACGGTCGTATCCTTGTTGATGAATATGTTAGGAAACACGTCTCCAGACTTGAATGTATTAAAAAAGTTATCTTATTATGGATTATATGACCCGGTTGAAATCGCTATGGGAGCTGAAATCTGGCAATTTATTATCCTCTTTTCGTTATTGGCGGTTGTTCTGTTTGTTTTTGGGGTATTGATTTTCAATAAAAAAAGGCTTCCGATATGATTTGGTAATAATCATTGTATTTAAATATATTCATGAATTGAGGTTGAAGAATGAAAATTAAAATTGCATATATTGGCGGTGGTTCTAAAGAGTGGGCGAAAGTGTTCATGAACGATCTCGCACTTGCCACCGACCTTTCGGGAGAAATTTCCCTGTATGATATCGACAAAGAAGCAGCGATCAGAAACAAAAAAATCGGAGACAGAATCAATATGCATCCTTTAGCGCTTAGCAAATGGGATTATGTTGTGACTGATACAATTGAAGCCGCTCTTACAGGAGCCGATTTTGTTGCCATTTCGATTCTGCCAGGCCTCATTGAGACAATGAGAGTCGATGTACATACGCCTGAAAAATATGGTTTATTCCAAAGCGTCGGCGATACAGTCGGTCCCGGTGGCGTGATAAGAAGCATGCGTACCGTGCCCTTATTTGAGTATTTTGCAAAAAAAATCAAAGCATGTTGTCCCAAAGCTTGGGTCATCAATTTCACGAACCCAATGAGTATTTGCATAAGGACGCTTACCGATGTTTTTCCTCAAATCAAGGCTTTCGGGTGTTGCCATGAAGTATTCCATACCCAGGATTTCCTATGCAAAGTTTTGGAAGTTGAAAAAGGAATATCGATAAAACGAAAACAACTTTTCACAGAAGTTCAAGGTGTTAATCATTTTACTTGGATCAGTAAAGCCTCGTACCAAAATATCGATGTTTTGGGCTTGTTGCCAGAATTCATCGCCAAGAATTTTATCAATGGATACAATGAATTTGGCAAACCCGATGCTTTCCGCACCGATTATTTTGCCTGTGCCAATCGCGTTAAAATGGACCTATATTCGAAATACGGAGTGTTGGCAGCAGCTGGAGACAGACATCTAGCAGAATTCATGGACATTGATCTGTATTTATCATCGAGAGAAAAGCCGGACTTTTGGAAATTTGCTTTGACTCCAGTACAATATCGAATCGAAAGAAGAGACGCAAAAATCAAGGAAGCCATTCAGTTGTCCGAAGGGAATATGCCTATTTCCTTAATCAAGTCTAATGAAGAAGCAATCGATCTGATTCAAGCCCTATTAGGAAAGAATCAGGTAATATCGAACGTTAACGTGGTCAATAATGGGCAAATGAAAGGCCTTGAACTTGGCAGAATCGTTGAGACAAACGCCTTGTTTTATAACGACCATGTGATTCCGTTGATGGCTGATATACTTCCTGATCAAGTTTTAGAATTAATCAAAACCCATTCGGATAACCTAGAAATACTTTACTCGGGAATCAAATCAAGAAATTTCAAGAAAATATACGAAGCTTTTGCAAAGCAGCCGCTCTGCTCGATGCTCTTTGATTCAGAGTGCAGACTGTTATTTAAGGAAATGTGCATGGGAACGAAGGATTATTTGCACATGTATTACGATTTTGCCGAGCTGGAAAGGAGTTTTAAATGATCAGTTTTCGAAAAGAATTATGGTTCCATACTGAAAAAAGACGCGAATTCATCAACATTACCAATCAGGTGAATGTCTGTATTCGTGAAAGCAAGGTCAAAGAAGGTTTGGTTCTTGTGAATGCGATGCATATCACGGCGAGCGTATTTATCAACGATGATGAACCCGGATTACATAATGACTTCGAAAAATTCCTGGAAAAACTCGCACCTGAGAAACCCTATAGCCAGTATGAACATAACGGGTACGAAGACAATGCCGATAGTCACATTAAAAGACAGATAATGGGCAGAGAAGTTGTATGCGCCATTACAAATGGCAAACTTGATTTTGGAACTTGGGAAAGAATATTCTATGGTGAATTCGACGGCATGCGCGACAAACGCGTCCTCGTGAAGATTATCGGAGAATAAAAAAATGGTTTGCCAGTTGCGCAAACCTTTTTATGATTTTATTTTTGTGAAGCATGGCGGTATTTATAAAACAAGGTAATTGACTGAAATTATCTAATGGTATAATATTATCATTGGAACTGGAGTGATTTTTATGGACGTATTTATTAGCTGGAAAGTAATAGGGGAAGCAAATCTGAATCAACTTGAACACGAATTTCCATATGTAAAATTCATTAAGGATGTTGAAACTGGAAGAAAAGCTGAAGTGGCGATTGTCATGCCTAATTTTTTTGGCGATAAAAATATCGACAATTATGGCAATTTGCGATTAATTCAATTGTTGATGGCAGGCTATGACAACTTTAATCTGGCCCAAGCAGAAGCCAAAGACATCATTGTCTGCAACGCACAAGATATTTTCTCGATATCGGTCGCAGAAGACGCAATCACCAAGATCCTTGTCTTGAACCGAAGCGTGAAACACTATGTTATAGCAATGAATAACAAAGAATGGAAGCCGATTAGAAAAGAACCAGAGCTGACAGGATCAGTTGTTGGTATTTTGGGAACCGGATCAATCGGGAAAGAATTAGCGTCCAGATTAAAGGCTTTCAATACTCGCATTTTGGGATATGGACGCAAACAAAAGCGAGTTTCCGGATATGATGAAATTTTGATTGGGGAAACAGGGCTTGAATATGTCTTGAAAAATAGCGATTATGTTATTGTAGCATTGCCTTTGACCGAGGCTACATATCACCTGCTTGATGAAAATAAATTGAACATGATGAAAGAAACTGCCCTGTTGATAAATGTCGCCAGAGGCGATATCATCGATCAAGAAGCGCTCATTAAAGCACTAAAGGAAAAAAAGATCCGCGGGGCAGGTCTTGACGTTACCACACCCGAACCTTTGCCAAAGGATAATGAGTTGTGGAATGTCGACAATGTCTTCATTACCCCACACAATGCTTCTTCAAGTCCTTATATGCAGGACAGATTGACTGAACTAGTAAAAATCAATCTACATAGATATCTGGACAAACAAGAGCTACTATTTAAAATAAGCAAATGACAGATGATGCAAAAAACAAAAGCACTTTGATTGTGAAAATTCACAATTGAAAGTGCTTTTTTTGATTGATTATTCCGCTGGAGGTTGTTCTTTTTCTGTTGCAAAAGATAAATACCAAAGGTTGATATATGCAATCTTGGAAATAAATGTTTCACATTGATTTAAAAACGCATCGATACTCTCTTCGGTTGCACTAGTTATGTCCCGATAGTAGGTTATGCTTGTTCCGTCGTCGCTATAAAACGCATCATTGAAAATTCCAGTAAGTTTGTTTGAATAAAAAATCTGAACGTTTTCTGAAAAAACGGATTCACCCAAATATAGATTTGTATGATAAGGCACTCCCAATAAATCCAAAACGGTGGGGACTATATTATAGGGTGAAACAAAATCATTGATGTAAGTAGATTCAGCTTGTGAGCTTTCTAGATATGCATCAGTCAAGATTGGATTGTACATGCAAAAGAAGGTGTGATACATTTCCATATTGTAATATTCCGTATCTGATCCGGCATTGATTTCGAGATATAGCTCATGGTAATACACATTGTGATCGCCATAGAGCACAATCAAAGTATCTTCAAGCAGATTCTTGTTTTCAAGTTCTTCCAGCAATCTTCCGATTGCAACATCAAGATCCATAGTTGCAGCTTGATAATGACGAATTCTGGCGATGTTTTCTTCTGTGCTTTCAGCTAAAACATTTGTCCACTGGCCGTTTTCTTCGGCGGTATCGATTTGTTCGAAATAACCCAAAGCCTCAAATAAAGCAATATTTTCATGACCGTAATTGTATGGGCCATGAGTGGAAAGCGTGGACCAAAAACTATAAAATGGTTGTTCTGAATTCAACATCTCGGGAAGAATTTTCTCAATTGTAACACTATCAAGGGTATAATCACCATTCCAAGTCCAGATTGCTTCATCGGGATATAAATCATCGTGGAAATAGGTATTCTCGAATCCGAGTTGTGGCATCAACGAGCCTCTTAAATAGAATTCTGGAACATTATCATGAAAATATGATGTTGAGTATGTTTCATTCAGAATGTTCGGAAGTGAAAACGAAAAATCATATTCATGTTTATCCGGTATAAAATTAATGGTGGGATAGTTTCCGCAAATCGCAATCATTTCTGACACATTGGTTTTATTCTCGCTGTAACTTGCGGGGAAATACAGGCCTAAATTAGTCAAGTTGTATAAATTTGGGGTAAGGTATTCGTTGATAGCGAACGGCTGTATCGATTCAAGCATAATCGAAATCACATTTTTTCCTTCAAGCAAACCAAAATAGTCTGTAGGCACAAACAACTCCTGGGTGTTATTTTCTGTTGAATCAGTTGTAACTACTTCATAAGTTGTTGGAGATGATGTAACTGTTTGGTCATTTGTATGGATCGTAGGTTGAGTGGTAGTATAGGTAGTGATAATTATAGGAATTTCCTTTTCGCGGAGAATGATTATTTCCGCCTCTTTGGTATAATATCCCAACAGCCCGTATTTTTCCAAAGAGGCCCGTTTAAAAGTAGTAATATTATTTTGTTCTGCGTAATTAGCAAATACTGGTATGTCGCTTGTGAATAGAGCAAATGCAATTACACAAGCGCTGGCGAATAAGAAAAGGGCTTTTGGATAATAACTCTCGATTACAGTTTTGTTTTTTTTAATTATTCTATAGATGATTGTCATGACGACGCAATATAATGTAAATTCGATAGTAGCTACGATTATACTCAAAATCGACAAGTGTTCAAAATTGAAGACAGTCGTCGCTTCTCCGATAAGTTGAAGTTGCTGGAAAGAGAACAGGTCGTAATTGACAGTATACATAGTAGCATTGATCAAAAACAGGATCATGATGAACCCGAGCAACGAACTCAAATAAATTATGGATACCTTGATTGATTTGATCAAGATGATGAGGGATCCAAAAGCAAAAGCAATCACTAAATCGATAAACAAAAAGCGCGGAAGAATACTAAAGTCTACCCAGCGGAAGGTTATTGCTTCGGTTATTATCAAAAACAATAAAAAAACCAAAAACAACATACTTTTCTCTTTGATTATCTGTTTCAAATGTTCGCCCTCGTTTCATAATAGTTATTATATCATAATATAACCAAATTGGGGTCTGGTTTTTTGCCTATACATATGAAACATTATTCACTATGATTTTATTGGTAAAAAAAACGACTTCCTAAAGGAAGCCGTCTGGCTAATTAATATTGCCTTGCATTCTTTTTTCCAATTCTTGAAGCTGTTTCTTCAACTCTTTTGGAAGCAATTCCCCATATAGTTGGTAATGCTCACGTATGGAGTTGATTTCTTCTTGCCATTCAGAGTCATCTACACAGAACAGCTCATTCAGTTGATCGATATCGATATTAAGACCGGACAAGTCAAATTCATTGAGGTCTGGCAAATATCCAATCCTGGTTTTTATGACATTGTCTTTGTTATCAAGCCTTTCGAAGATCCATTTGAGGACACGGATATTTTCACCATATCCTGGCCAAAGATATTGGCCATCTTTATTTTTGCGGAACCAGTTTACGTAGAAGATTTTTGGTAGTTTCTCTTTTGTTGATAGTTTACCCATCTCCAGCCAATGATTTATATAGTCAGAGATATTGTATCCGATAAACGGTAACATGGCAAATGGGTCACGTCTTACTTTGCCAATATCATTGGAAATGGTTGCAGCAGTTATTTCTGATCCCATGATTGAGCCGAGAAATACTCCGTGATTGAAATCAAAACTTTCATGAATCAAAGGAATAGTTGAAGGCCGTCTGCCTCCAAACAAGATTGCGGATATCGGAACTCCTTCAGGATTTTCCCAGTTTGAAGCTATCGAAGGACAATTGTTAGCCGGTGTTGTAAAGCGACAATTCGGATGCGCTGCCTTTTTTGAGGATCCTCTGTACCAGTCCATCCCTTGCCAGTCGACAACGTGTTCTGGCGCTTCCTTAGTCATGTCTTCCCACCAAATATCATAATCATCAGTAAGTGCAACATTAGTAAAGATTGTGTCAGATTCGATGCATTTCATGGCGTTTGGATTTGAAGTCCAGGAAGTGCCTGAAGCAACTCCGAAGAATCCTGCTTCAGGATTGATAGCGTATAGCCTGCCATCTTCCTTAAATCTTAGCCACGCGATATCGTCGCCGACAGTTTCAGCAATCCATCCAGGAAGAGCAGGTTTAATCATCGCCAGATTCGTTTTCCCGCAGGCGCTCGGAAAAGCGCCGGTAATGTATTTGATTTCGCCTTCAGGAGAAGTTAATTTCAGTATTAGCATGTGTTCTGCCAGCCAGTTTTCGTTTTTTGCTTGATACGAAGCAATTCTAAGAGCAAAACATTTTTTCCCAAGCAAAGCGTTTCCTCCATACCCGGAGCCATAGGACCAAATCATGTTTTCTTCAGGGAAATGAGAAATGTATTTTTGCTCTATTGGCGCGCATGGCCAAACAGGATCTTCCTGACCTTTGGCCAATGGATAGCCGATTGAATGTAGACATCTGACAAAGTCACCGTCTTTTCCCAAGAGAGAAAGCACTTTTTGACCAGTCCTTGTCATGATGTGCATGTTGAGGACTACATACGGGCTGTCAGTGATTTCGACACCAATTTTGGAAAATGGCGAGCCAACAGGCCCCATTGAGAAAGGGACAACATACATGATTCTGCCTTGCATCGAACCTTTGAAAAGTTCAAGCATTTTGGGTTTCAAAACAGTCGGGGATACCCAATTATTGGTCGGGCCTGCATTTCTCTCGTCCATAGTAGAAATAAAAGTCCTGTGTTCCACCCTTGCGACATCTGATGGATCAGTACGGAATAGAATACATCTCGGCCTTAACACTTCATTCAGGCGGATAGCTTTTTTTTGTGAAACCAGATCAAGGACCATGGCATCATATTCTGTCTGGGTCCCGTTCCACATGATAATCTTGTCGGGTGTGCATAACAAGTCGATTTCTTTGATCCAAGTTTCAAGTGTTTTATGAATCATCTAATTAGCTCCTTTTTCATAGTATGTTGAAACGATTTAGAATGTTTATTCTCAAATTACATGCAAAATGGTATAATAAGATGAAAAGAGGTATGGATATGAATATTGAAAATAAAAGTATAGCCTTATTAATAGACGCTGAAAACATTTCTCCTAAATACATAGAAATAATCATTGACGAGGCAAACAAATACGGGAAGATCAATTACCGACGTGTATATGGCGATTGGACTACACCCCAACTTAATCCCTGGAAACAAAGAATCAGCGAATTCGGCATGACTCCTGTCCAGCAATATGCGTACACTTCTGGTAAGAATGCTTCTGATTTCACTTTGATCATTGATGCCATGGACATTTTGTATTCTGGAAAAGTCAACTGTTTTTGCATTGTGTCGAGCGATAGCGATTTTACCAAATTGGTCACTAGACTTCGCGAAGATGATATGTTTGTCTTCGGAATGGGCGAAAGCAAGACACCGATTTCGCTTGTGAACTCCTGTGAAACTTTCGCATATTTGGACAAAATGATGGCCGCTGACCAACCAATTTTGGTTGAAGTGAAAAAAGAAGAAGTCGTTGCTGTGAAGAAAAAGACAAACAGCCCACATAAATTAGAAAGTTCGATCACACCACTTAATCGGATCAAGATGGAACTATCCAATATCATTGAAGATAATTGCGAGGATGAAGGATGGGCGTATTGGAGCTTGATCGCCCAGTTGTTCCAAAAGAAATTTCCGGGATTCCATCCGCGAAATTATGGCAATAACGCCAAACCACTCGGATTTTTCGAGAAGATGGAAGAGTTTGAAGTCAAGAAAATCAACACTGTGATCCATATTCGCAATGTTGAAATAGCAAAATAAACAACTGTCGATAACGACGGTTTTTTTATTTGTTGATAATCATTTTTTCGACATAATTGGAATTCATAAGATACAGTAATGCAGGATAATTCAGATCAAATTCCAAAATATCTCCCAATGTAAAATTTGATTTTGTCAGATCGACCAATAAATGGTCGCTGCTTCCGCCTATGATTGAAATGTTCTTGTCTCTCGGTGTTAAGTTTTCTAAAATAACATCTTGTTTTCCGATGGCTAGGATGCCTCTTTTCATGATCCCCTTGTCTAATATCACAGGTTCTTCACCAAAAGAATTGAGTCCAATCTCACCGATTGGATAACTGGGTTTGGTTTTGACTTCTATTATTTGCGCCTGAAGTTTGAAAACATCAGGATGCAAATTTGGCAGGATATTTCCATATGCGGTTTCTCTGCCCATGAAGATTACCTCTCCATAACGGAGGTTGTTGATTTCTTCTGGGATCTGATGGCTAGCCATCAGATGGAAAGAAGAAGAGTTTCCGCCAGATATGATTTCCAGTTTGATCTTGAAATGCGCTTCTATCCTGTTCTTTATGTCAACAAGAAGATTCAAGTTTTTATTGGTGGGGATAATCCCGCCGTAGCAAGTAAGGTTGGTGCCGATTCCTACCAATTTGATTGATTTCATCGCGAGTATTTTCTCGATTATTGGCAAATAATCATCCTGATAGAAAATTCCTTCGCGCAAATCACCAAGGTCAAACATTAACAAGATCTCATGGATCTTGTTTTTCTTTGCAGCGGCTTCATTTAACAAAATGATAGTATCAAGTTCAGAATTTAAAGATAAATCTGCAAATTCAATTACTTTTGTGACTTCTGAAAATGCTGGCAGCCGAAGTAAAGCCTTTTTTTTGTTGATGTTTTTATATTTGATAAGGTTATCAAGTCTAGAATCGCCAAGATAAGTAAAATCACATTTTGCAATTTCTATTACGACAGGCAAAAAGCCTGCCAAAACTTTCACAACTACAATCGATGAAGTAATATGATTCGCTTTGCATAGTTTTATAACCTCTTCTACATTATGAAGAAGCTTTTTCATGTCGATTTCGATTCTTGGATACATGATATCACCCTATTTTAAGACTTTTTTTAAGAAGATAAAGAGCAGCTTCCGGATGTTTTTTTGAGAGAACACCTAAAGCGGCCATGATATAATCCTCATCAATTAGAATTTCCGAGTCGGTGTTAGGCTTCAGCAGGCGTTCGTTTTTGTTCATGAGGACTTCTCTAATAATGTTCTTTTTGTTAGGAAGTCTGGTGAGTGCTCCGCCGGTACCGATACAGTATTTGACTTCAGTCAAGTCTTTCCCTTCAGTAAGGGTGGTTTTCCCCAGGGCTCCAAACAAATAGATGTAATGACCAGCATGCCTCTCCAAACTGATGCTCAAAGCTTCTTTGGCCAGCCTTTCGACCAAAGGGAAATGCGCTTTGATAGGAATGGGCTTGTATTCCTGAAGTAACTTATCCAAATCAGACTCGGAAATTTTCAAATCAATAGCCAAATTCTTTATTCCAATTGATTCGATGATATTGTTCTTGTTTATGTAAACGCCAAGATCACCTTCAACCGTCCTTTTGGCGAACGGTTCGGGTCCGATCATCAGTTTCTCCAGTTTTTTATTTCCCTTTGTTACTGAATGAACATCAGTGGTTGCGCCTCCGATGTCAAATGTTACAAGATCACCTATGGATTGCTGAAGAAGCAGCGATGCTTCCATGACTGCGCCAGGGGTCGGGATAATTGATCCTTGGATTTGACTTCTGACTTTTTCCATGCCAGGAGCATTTACTATATGTTTTTCAAAAACGGATTGAATGATTTTTCTAGTTTCATCGATTTGTAATTGATCGATTTTTGGATAAACGTTTGGTGTAAGAAACAGAAAATCTGCTTGAAGTTCCTCTTGGAATATTTTTTTGATGGCATTTTGGTTTTGTATATTACCGGCATAGATTACCGGGATATTTAGCCGCATTGAGGCGATTGTTTTGGCATTATCCAGTGCGGTCTTCGTTTCGCCATAATCGACACCGCCAGCTAACATGATAATGTTTAATTTAAGTTGCTTGATTTTCTCAACTTGAAAGGGATCAAGAATTCCTGAAGTAATCAATTTCAAGTTGGCTCCAGCACCAAGAGCGGCTTCTTTGGCCGCTTTGACAGTCATATCGTAGACTAGTCCATGCACACTCATTTTGAGTCCGCCAGCAGCACTTGAACAGGCAAAAGTTTCTACAGGATCAATAGAATCGACAAACAGATTCTGTTTGAGATCGTCTATAGCCATTTGCAACCCGATGGTGACATCGCCATCAATCACAGTAGTTGGTGCCGATCCCTGACCTAAAAAGACGGGGTTGGGAGTAGACAGCTTATCAAATGCATTGACTATGGTTGTGGTCGAGCCGATTTCCGCAACCAGGGCATCGATCTTCACAATGTATGAAGTTCCTTATGACGCTTTACGAGAAATGAGGCGACGTGCTGTCCATTTGCGCCTCTGCCGAAGCCGGCGTCAACGCCTTGTTTGACAGCGTTTTCCTGAATCACCTGAGTGCCTCCGGCAATGATTATCAATTGGTTGCGAACGCCTTTTTCTATTGCATATTCATGGATTTTCTTCATGTTTTTGTAATGGATGTCATCGTGTGAAATAATTGTCGACATCAAAATTGCATCGGCATTTATTTCGATTGCTGCGTCCACAAGCTTTGAAATCGAAACAGAAGTACCCAAATATTCGCATTTAATTCCGTATTTTTCGATTCCTCCATGCTTGATGTCGATGATTTCTCTTAAGCCTACCGAATGTTCATCTTCACCGACTGTACCCGCAACAATAGTTAAAGGATTAAGAGTTAAGTAGTCTCTTATCTCCTGATCAGATAATAAATCAGGCACTTTTGGAAGCGTAAGATTATCCAAATCAATGTCATAATCGAATCTCCCTTTCAATTGAATTCTTGTACCTTCGCTAGGGTGAAGCACTTCTTTATGAATGATTTCTGCTTCAACCAAATTCATTTTGCGAGCAATTTCCAACGCGGCAGCTTCAGCATATCTGACAGATGTTGGCAATGTTAAATCGACAACCAACACTCCGTCGCCAAGCCACTGAACCTCTGGCCGTATTAATGAAGAATCCCTGTACCTGGCGTTTTCCTGCATTCGAACATTTACATTGTCCTCATCATCCAACTCATCGATATATTGAATCTTTTCTCGTTTTTCAAACGTTGATCCGTCAATCAACAATGAAGGACTATCACTGTCTGAAAGGTTATATTGCTTGATGTTGTTATTACCGAAATGAGCAGTGACAGGTGCAAAATAATCTGCATCTCTTTCATAGACGGTATCTTTTCCAACACCGCCATGAATCTGTCTCTTGATTCCGTCTCCATTTCTTTCGGGGTAGATTCCTGAATCGATGAAGAAGCCTTTTTCCACAGCTTCAAAATAGCCGCCAGCTGATATAAGTTCTTCAAAGAACAATATAGCCCGTTCTTTAAGTTCTCGAACTTTTGCAGGAAGAGGTCCGCTTTGTTTGATTTCTACCATTTCCAAAAGTCCATCCATGCCAGTGAGGGCTTGCTTGGCGGTATCACAAGCCTCGACATTATACATATGCCAAGGAACATTTCTGCCTTCATCAGGAGTTATCGTCGATTGAATATCCGCTGATGTTAATTTGGATATCATCATATTAAGTACGTGCGTTACAGTTGCTTCCCTTGTTGAAGATTCCATGTATTTTGTATTCATTTGAGCTCTGAATCGATAGCCGTCAAAGAAATCCCTCAAAGCTACAGCATAGGGAAGGTTGATTTTTAGATCTGGTGCTGGCGCTGCTGTAGGCGGAACTGTCGAGAGGGCGATATTTTCTTTTTTCATTCCGGATTTAACTGAAAAAACGCAATTTATGGCATGTTGGACAAATAATTCCGGCATTACTTTCCAAGCCTCCATGGCTGTTGCATTTGCGTTGTGGGCTCCGTCAATTTGGAGTATTTCTGCCCAAGCCATGATTTTCTTCGATTCCGCTGAGTCGACAAACGATCGGATCATATTGATGTTCCGATAAAGCACATTGTATTGGGGGTCTTGATGCGCGCCATTGACACCTTCCTCGGCAAACATGACCGCTATATCAGGGCCTGCCACACCGGATACATACGAATGAAAATTAATTGGTCTTCCAACTTCATCTTCAATCATATCCAAAGCTTTTCTTTGGGCACGGATTTGTTTTCTCGAGATTGGAACACCGCCGACTCCTTGAGGGGTTCCCTCAATAAGTCCGTCGTAATGTGACTGTCCTGCGGTTCTTATTACCATGATATGATCGGCGCCATGCCAAGCTGCCATGCGCATTCTTCTGATATCGTCTTCAAATTTTCCCGAAGCGATTTCAGTCGTGATTACTTGGAGTGGTTGTGGGTCGATATTTCCGAAATATTTGGCTGCAGGAAGTGGCACACAGTTTTTTAGGGATGAAGAAGTTTCGCTATAGATATATCCGTGCATCTCCTGGGTTTTTACCGGTTTTCTCCAAGTCCATCCTCTGCGTCTAGGCTCATATTTGTCTAAATCTTTTAAAATCTCCTCAATCGGGAGTTTTACTTTTGGATCGATCATTTTGATACCTCGAAACTAGCTTCGACATCTTCCCAGCCAAGATTTTGAATAAGATGCAATCCTGCATCACGAATCGATGTTTTGCATAATGTCGAGTAGCGATAAACTACATGGCCGGCTCCCTTGCCCATTAAATGATGTTGAATTGTTTTATCAACAATTGCTTTGGCTTCAAGGCTAGAAAAGCCCATTCTTAGCAGAACGGATCTCTCAATTGCGGGACTTGTATGGGTTGTGGCTAAATCGATCAGAGGAGAAACCGTCTTATCCGCAAGGGCCCAAAAATAGTTTTTTAGTTCTTCATCAGTCATTGAGGCGAGGTGCTTTCTTCTGGATTCAAAATCATCTTGTCTTACAAAAGTATCGCTCATAGTTATCCCTCCCAAGCAGTGTTGTATTTTATTAAGATATTTTTAACAAATTCAATATCAGAATTCGTCTCTTCCACAAGGTAATTCAAATCGATTTGTGTGATTTCAGGAGTGTCTTTAACAGCATTTCTTATGAAAGACTCTTTAATCGCAGCCAAAGGGATTTCTTCGGTAAATATGTCACTGATCTTTCGGGGAAGAATGATAGATTTGCCAGGAATTTCTGATCTGGGATCACCAAAATAAATATCAATACCATTTTGTCGAGCAAAATCCATCTGGGCTTGATGATGTTTTCCGGCTCCGGTGTATTCTGTTTCTTGAACGATCACAATTTGATCTTCTTTCATCTTTTGTGCAAGGCTAAAAGCCGCCGCAAGAGAAGTGTTTCCTGCAGGGCCTCGTTCGATTCCTTCGAGAATAGTCAACATTTCTGTGACAAAGAAAACTTGTCCCTGATTGACAGTTACATAGCGGTCTAAGTATCTTAAAGGTCTAGCGGCAGAGCGGGGAACGTCACTTCTATCCGGGTTTGTGATAAATGGAATTCCAAAACCGGTGTGACCCGTTGTGAAACTTTTTTTGTTGAAATCATGATCGCTTGCCATATGTAATCCCTTAAGATTAACACTGGCACCGACGATTTGGATTTTCTTATTGGTTGCCTTTTGTATGCCTCTTGCTGTACCGGTGACATTTCCTCCACCAGCATTTGTGATTACGACCATATCTGGGGTTTTACCAGTAATTCTTAATGAGTCTTCTACAAGTTCTATTCCCAATGTTTCAATGCCTAAAACACTAAAGGGAGTGTATAAAGAAGCATTGAAATAATTAGTCTCTTCTAATAGTTTTAGGAAAGTGTAAAATAGTTCGGGACCAACGGAAAGTTGAATAACCTCCGCTCCATAGGCTTCACAAGCTCTGGCTTTTTCAATGATTTCTGGTTGTCCAATTCCTTTAGAATCAAAACATTCCTGGATAATTATGCACTTTAATCCGTATTTGGCAGCTTGAGACGCAACTGCTGCTCCATAGTTTCCTGAAGTAGCAGCAATAACCCCCTCATACCCCATATTTTTGGCATGGTAGCAAGAAATGGATGCTCTTCTAGCCTTAAAACTTCCTGAATCATTCAAGGCCTCATCTTTGATGAAAATTCTCGCTCCATAACCTGGAAGTGAAAACTTTCTGGCCAGGCGACTGATGTTTTTCAATTCTTTTAGGGGCGTGTTTCCAACACCGCTGTCAGATTGAATTGTTTTGATTTGTGCAGTTGTATAACCAGGATCTGATAAAAGCCGTTCATAATCGAAGGCAATCAATCCTTTTTCGTACAAAGAATAATCGATTCCGACCGATTTTTTCATGATTTCATTTTTTCGGGAGATAAGAGCTTCATAGGACATGGATTTACTCATCGGCTTCACCATTTGAAAAAGCAGATTTTACAATTTGATCGATCTTTAAGATTTCTGGAACAAAATTTCCGTATGTGTGCATATATGCTGGGTTTTCATGAATCAAAACACCGGTTTCGATTCTTCCGGTTGTTGTTTTGATTGATACAATGTCATTTATGCAAGCATCGGCAAGCAAGTAACCTTTAACCCACATTTCCAAAGGGACCTTTTTGGTGTCTTCGGGCAGGTTTTGGGCTCTTTCTTCGGGCTTGAGTATGATTTTGTGAATTTGAACCCAAGCATTTTTGTTAACCATACGTTTCACTCCGTTTCGATCAGATTTCTTACATCGCCCACAATAGCGCGGGGAACAGGCAGATCAAGCATGGTTTTTAGTCCCGGGCGAGAATTTAAAACCAAAGGAATCATGTTAACACAAATGGCAATTGTTCCTAAGCCGCCTTCAACTTCCGGTGTAATCGACATGTTTATTTCTGGAGTGCCAGTTATTTTGATGTAATCTCCTGTTTTGACTCCTACAAGTTCAGGTTCTATTTGTTGGGGATGGTTCATGTTGATGACCAGACCGTTTTCCAATGTGACTTTAGCTTTCATCGCTACTCCACAGACATTGTTTTTGTTGGCTTTTCCATATTTAGAAACCCGATTCACATCAGTGATTATCGGTTCCATTGATTGTTCGAATCTATTGATGTTTAAGCCGATTGCATCGGCAATCATCATGGTTGATTCTTTGAAACCGACATGACCCGCTATTTCTCCGCAAATCTTTTTATCTTTGAATTCCAGTTGTGTCAAACCGACGCCTTGTTCTTCCATGACAGTTTTGCCGAAAGGAGACAAACTATTGATGCGAGAAATATCAAACTGGGTTACATCAGTCATCACTCCCGACAAAGCGATAGCCAAAAAATCCATCATCATACCAGGATTTACACCGGTGCCAAGGACAGTAACTTTATATTTTTTGGCCAAGACATCCATTTTTTTTGCCAAATCCGGATTGTTTGCCAAAGGATATGCCATTTCTTCAGCAGTTGAAATGACATTGCATCCATTTTCAATCAGCAAGATAATTTTGTCATATGCCGCTTTTGTAAAGGAATCAGTTGCCAAAAGCACAATTTCCGGGGAGTGGGTATTCAATATTTTATTAATGTCATTCTCGACAATGATATCATGATCGTAAGGGTTATATTTGTCTATAATCTCAAAAATGCTCTTTCCAAGATAGTTTTCATATGTGTCGCAAACGCCAAGCAAATCAAATCCTCGTTTGTTTAGAATCATTTTAGCCATTCCTGAGCCCATGGCTCCGAAACCCCAGATTACGACTTTTATAGGTTCTTGTCTCATTTGTTTATTTTCAACCCCTTATCAATGTTCCTGCTTTGCCTTCAACAGCAAGTGCAGCTTCTTCAAGAGAAGCAATGATTGCAACGCGATTTTTGTTATGGCTGACAAATGCAAGTGCGGCTTCGACTTTTGGAAGCATGCTGCCTTTCAAGAAGTGACCTTCTGATATATATGCCTGCAATTCCTCGGAATTGATTTCATCGATGTTACTTTGGTTTGGTTTGTTGAAATTTATTTTAACTTTGCTAACCGCTGTTAGAATGATCAACATATCGGCATCTAATAGTTCCGCAAGTTTTGCACTTGCAAAGTCTTTGTCGATTACTGCGGGAACGCCCTCAAAATGATGGCCTTTTCTAATTACCGGAATTCCTCCTCCGCCAACACCGATGACGATATGCCCATTATCAACTAGAGTCTTGATGATGTCGATTTCGACAATTCCGATTGGCTTGGGGCTAGCAACAACTCTCCGGTAGCCGCGGTTGGCATCTTCTTTCATCACATATCCGCGTGATTTTACCAGCATTTCTGCCATTTCTTTCGAATAAAACGATCCGATGGGTTTTGATGGATGTTGAAAAGCTGTGTCTTCCGGGTCGACTTCGACCTGGGTGATGACAGTCGCAACTTTTTGAGGCATGTTTTGTTTTTCAAGTTCTGCTTGAAGTGCATTTTGCAAGTGATATCCGATATATCCCTGACTCATTGCCCCACATTCTGGGAACGGCATCATCTGTTGGTTTGGATCATGAATTGAACTAGTTTCAAAAGCTAGGTTTATCATTCCGACTTGAGGCCCGTTGCCGTGAGCGATGATGACTTCGTTGCCTTGTCTAATCAAATCGACGATAGGTTTAACTGCATACACAACCTTCTCTTTTTGCTCCTCTGGGTTGTTTCCTAGAGCGTTTCCTCCTAGAGCTACGACGATTGTTTTCATATTTTTTTCACCATCGTCGCATACATGACTGCTTTGATTGTGTGCAGACGATTTTCTGCTTCGTCAAACACTACCGATTGATACGATTCAAAAACATCTTCAGTCACTTCTAAAGCAGTTAATCCAAATTTGTTATATAGTTCAATTCCCATATTGGTTTCTAAATTATGAAAAGCAGGAAGACAGTGCATAAATATTGCGTTTGAGCTGGCATTCTTCATGACTTTTGCGTTTACTTGATATGGAAGCAGCTGCTCTATTCTTGCTTTCCAAACTGATTCTGGTTCACCCATCGATACCCAAACATCGGTATAAATGACATCAGCTGCTTTCCCTCCAAGAGTGGGATCATCGGTCAAAGTGATTTTGCCATGGGACTTTTCAGCAAGTTTTTGACATATATCAAACAATTCCTGATTTGGCCATAGTTCTTTTGGAGCCACAGCGCGAAAATCTAAACCCATAATTGCCGATCCGATCATGAGTGAGTTTCCCATATTGTTTCTTGCATCTCCAAAGTAGGCAAGTTTGATGCCTTCGAGATGACCAAATTTTTCGAGTATTGTCATAAAATCTGCCAAAATCTGTGTTGGATGATATAAGTCTGTCAGTCCATTCCAAACTGGAACTCCCGAAAATTCAGAAAGAAGATCAACGGTTTCTTGTTTGAAACCACGGTATTCGATGCCATCAAACATTCTTCCCAACACTCTTGCGGTGTCTTTTATGCTTTCTTTTTTCCCCATTTGCGAGCCTGTGGGACCGAGGTATGTAACATTCATGCCTAAATCGTAGGCACCAACTTCAAAAGCGCACCTGGTTCTTGTGGAATCTTTTTCAAATAATAGCACAACATTTTTTCCTTTTAAAGGTCTGGCTTCCCTTCCCGAAAGCTTGTCTGCCTTGAGTTTATTTGCGAAATTTAATAACTCCATGATTTCCTCTTTTGAGTAGTCAAGCAGCGTTTTGAGACTTCTCCCCTTGAAATGATTGTACATACATGGCCTCCATAATGATTGATTAAACGATTTTTTGCAAAAAAAAGAAATTTATCTTCTTATGTTAAATTATAACATTAAAGCGCTTACAAATAAACATTAATTTGGTATTACGAGCATGTTTTTAACGGTTTCACGATAAAAGTCTTGAGAAAAGTTTTTATTCTAAAAAACAGATCATTAATGTATAATAAAATACGAGGTGACTAACTATCTTTAGTCAAGATAAAAATCAATAAAAAAGTATAAATACGA